>NZ_BJZU01000160.1 GCF_007992195.1 Methylobacterium oxalidis
ACCGAGGAAGCGCACCCCTTCCCGGCCGCGGGTTTGAAAAACCAGCAGGTCCTTGCCGTCGACGAGATGGTCCCGGATCGCGCGATTGCCGCGCTTGAACACCATGTCGCCGACCTGGCCCTCGCCGAAGTAGCGGAACACCCCTTCAGGCGACCAGCCATCGGCATAGCCATGCTGCTCACCGCTCGAGCCGGTGAAGACGATAATGACGGGGTGTTGGCTGGGCGTGCAGATGCCGCCTTGCTGCTGGCCACCATAGACGGCGTGAATATCTCGGCGGCGGTTGTAGACCTGCTGCTCGTGAAAGGGGCCCCAGGGCATCAGCTCGCCATCTTTATACTAGAAGGTCCGCCCGATATTTCTGAAAGCGGCCTGAAATTACAGAGGTGTCGCAATGCGTTTCCACCCGCCGCGCTTTGCAGGATCAGAGCAGCTCCGGGGTGGACAGAGTTCTCGAAATCTTTCTACATCAAATTGTGGAGTAAATTCAAAAACTATTGCATCACGCTCATTCGCAACGATATCTAAAGCTTTCACTCCATCTCTGTAGAACATACACACAAATTGCCCAACAAACATCATTTCGCCGCGATTGGTCTCGCTAAACATGACAAGCTCGTATCCTGACTCTCGGCTTTTAATTACTGCCTGATTTTCACGGGAATTTATATCCATATTCCCCTTTGGGCCCATCCCATAATACAAAAATATATCCCCATCTCGACGATTTTCGTAGCCACACTCGAGCCTAGTTACCGTATCGTAGGCCACAATCGTTTTGGTTGAGTTATTGACCCAGATGCCTTTTCCTGGATGCGTGCCAAAACGTTCATGGACCAGACTGCGAGGAAAAACTTCGCCTTCTTCGTAGACGAACCGCTCGCCCCGATGATCACAATCCCAGGTCATTTTCTGCTCCTGAGCCCACTATCAATAACCGATTACTTAGATGCGGAGTATCAATTGCGCCCAGTCAGCCGGTTTTTCGGGAGCAATCGTCGCTTTATGAAGTCGCGACGAGCATCACGAAGATAGCTGCTGATACTCCGTCCGGTGGTCCTTGCCCCTGGAATAAGCTCGCGGACTCGCTCAGCAACTTGATCAAGCGGCATAAACGGCTCGGCTGCGATGATTCTCAATGCGGCGCGTTCGGTCGGGGCGCTGATCGCGCTGAATGGGTCGCGCTCCTGGCGTTCAGCTCCCCGCACGGCGCTCTCGGCATCGGCAGACAAAAAGGGGACGCTGTGAGCTTCTGCCTGCGACCCGCCGGTCTCAAGCAGAGCGACGACGGCAGTGAGCCGAGCCCGAAGCGCCGTCTCGAAGCGGATGTTCTCATCCATGCCGGCCAGGATTTCTGCCAGCTCGTCCCGGAGCTCGCGAGAGCTGGAAGTGTTCAACATGCCTGCCGCCAATGTGGAGTGGGCTTACCCACCTCACTCTACCCCACATAGAATCAAGGTAAAGCGTTTCGGCTTGATGCGAGCTAAAGCTTCGTCCTACGTGCGCAATCAGACTCAGCTCAAGCTTGTCTTGAGGAGTGCAGTGTTGAAACGAGGCACAGGAGTGGGAACGCGTTGTAGGCGTCGCACTCGATGCCGTGGCCAGCCGCGGCGGTCGGTTCGATTGGTCAGGCTGGATGGTCGACGTGCACGACGGCAGGGGCCGCCGGGTTCTGACATTGGCCTTCGCGGACATCCAAGCGAAGGCGCAAGCAGCCTGACCCGGAGAGGAAGTCCCAGACCCTTGCGAGCTACTCCGAGGCCTTGCGTGTAGGGCCCACCACTATCCGGATCATACCCTGGGATTGATGCTCATTCCGGCAGGGAAAGCCCTTTGCGACCCCGCACCGGTGTCCTCTGATGGTCCAGCTTCAACAGGATCACAGGACACCAGAACGCGATGGCAACTATCCGGAAGCTGCGGGGACGCTGGCAGGCCGCTGTGCGCCGCAAAGGCGCGCAGCCGCGCTCCAAGAGCTTCGACACCAGGGCCGACGCCGAGCGCTGGGCGCGCAGCCTTGAGGCCGAGCTCGATCGAAACGGCGCCTTGCCGGATACGCGCCCGGCCGAGAACACCACGCTCGCGCAGATCCTCGTGCGCTACCGCGATGAGGTCTCGCCGAACAAGCGCAGCCACGTATCGGAGATCTCGCGCATCAACGCCATCCTGCGCCGGCCGATCTGCCATCGAACGTTGGCGCTCCTCTCCACCGCTGATCTCGCCGCCTATCGCGATGAGCGGCTCAAGGCGGTTGCACCAGCGACGGTGATCAGGGAGTTGAGCACAATCTCGCACGCCATCGACACCGCCCGGCGCGAGTGGGGCATCCACTTGGCCCAGAACCCCTGCAGACTCGTCCGGCGCCCCTCCCCTCCCCGCGGCCGCACACGCCGCCTTGAGGGCGGTGAGGAGCAGCTTCTGCTCGCGGCCGCAGACAAAGGCCGCGTGCGCTATCTGCGACCGCTGATCGTCCTCGCCATCGAGACCGGCATGCGGCGCGGCGAGCTGCTGTCGCTGCTCTGGGAGCACATCGACCTCGAGAAGCGCGTCGCGCACCTGCCGATGACGAAGAACGGTGTCCCTCGCGATGTGCCGCTCTCAACGCGTGCCGTAGAGACGCTCAGAGGGCTTCAGACCGGCGAGAGCGCGACCGTGTTCACTGCCGCCCCGAACGCGGTGCGGCTCGCCTGGGAGCGCCTGACACGCCGCGTCGGCCTTCAGGATCTGCATCTGCACGATCTACGGCACGAGGCGGTCTCGCGGCTGTTCGAGAAGGGTTTGAACGTGGCCGAGGTCGCATCGATCTCCGGGCACCGCGAATTGAGGATGCTCGCGCGCTACACGCATCTGCGAGCCGCCGATCTTGCCGGCCGGCTCGGCTGAGGACGCGCAAAAAATCACGCAATCGAACGCATACCCGCCTGCCTGTCGCTATAACAGACACAACGGCTCACGTTTCTGTGGCCGTCCAGCTCAGGAGCGAAAGCATGTCGGTGATCAGCCTTCAGGAATATAAAGAAAAACTACACGCGAACTCAAAATATTCAACATACGATCACTGCGACTACGATCGGAGCATTGCCTACAAAGACAATGGCTCAGCTGAAAATATGTTGCAAAACCTGGACGCGGCGGGAGCCTTGCGAATTCTTGCATTCTACCTAGAAGAGAAAATAACCGAAATGTCTCAGGATCTAAATGACATAAATATGAAAATTTCAGAGCTTGAATATCCTAACAATTTTAACTGAATACCCCGCATTATTGCAGCCCCGGCTCGCTTCTCCTCCTCGGCCGACTGGGTGTCGGCCAAACCTTTAGAATCCTGACATGGCTGTTGCCGCGACAGCGTGACAACTCCGGCGCACGCAGCGCAAGCCGCTTACACGAAGTCTTACTTTCCTTGATTACCTATTGGAGCCCGGAGATGCATTCATCATCGGATGGTCCCTCTGTGCCTGCGCACCGACATGGATCGATCAGAAACGTTCCGCACAGGTTTAAAACCATTGTTCACGCCGCGCAATTTCTGGAAGTTGTGCGCTTGAAGGATGAACGCGATGTCAGCTCAACAAAGTGGTTCGAATACCGCTTCATGTCACCGATTGAGGCGACAGCCGCGTTCTACGAGGCTTACCGGCGCCTTTTCCGCGAGGCGTGGCGCAAGAACTTTCACGCCCCTGACACAGAGCTGAAGCGCGGCGGTCCTGCTGCCGGTCTTTGGTCTAATGGGCGTGAGTTCAACAGCGTTTGGCGCGCACGCCAGATCGCTGATGGGCTGGGGCTGCCCTACGAGTTCTTCATCCGCGAAGCGATCGAGGCCGCGATGCGCCGCGGGGCGAAGCGACCTCCTCGCCCCAACCAGCTCTACAACGTCCTCGGTATGTCCGAAATCCACGCCCGCTGGCATGAGCAGAGCCGATCTCTGCCGCTGTTCTCCAAGCTCCCGCAATACCGGGTCGAGGCCTTCCAGGGGCTGCCTGCACAGATCGCGCATCAGACCTGGGTCGTGGACAACCTCAAGGCTCGCCTGGGCCGCCCCTATGCCATCGCGCAGGCTTGCTTCGAGCAGCGCGTGCTGCCGCTCGAGCGCGCCGAGGCGGAGTTCAGCGCACATCAGATGGAGCAGGTCCGCTACGAGAGTGCCGGCATGACGGCAACTCCGATCGCGTCCCTGAAGCCCAGCGACTTTTGGCCCTCCTGCTTCGGCCTCCCGCACGCTCATGACGATGCCTCGCCGATCTGCGCCGTCTGCCATGTTCGTGACGGGTGCGGAAAGGTCGAGACGCAAGTCCGGGCCAAGGTGGTCGAGCGGTATGGGAGCGAACGTCCGCGAGACGACGAGAAGCGCGCGCAAGTCCGTGCCCGTGTCGCGCGTCTCCGTGCCGAACGGAAGGCCGCAGCTTCTCCCGGAGCAGGAGCATCCGAGAGGGAGCCGGGGTCAGTGATGATGAAGATGTAGAGTCGCAGCCCTTGCCGGAGCAGATCCAGCTGGAGAGACCTACCGTGTAACGCTTTCCATATCTCTCTTATTATCTTCTCTTATAAGAAGATCTATAGATATATATGGAACGCGTTACATCCTCCCCCACTCTCCGGCCCACCGCTCGCGGGCTGCGCCCGCTCGCCTGCCGGACGCCGGCTCAATTGTGGGACCTACACATACAATGAGGCTCCGGTCGCGCTACGCGCTCCGGCGAGCCTGAACCCCGCGGCTGAGACTGTTGCTCCGGCTCCTCTGAAGCGCTGCAGACCAGGGCTCTACAAAAATCGTCTCACGGAGTCGCACAGCGCCAGCAGCTTCTCAGGCTCCCCCTTGAGCGGAAACAGCCAAGATGCCCGCCAGCGACCAACCTCGCGCATCTGAGAGGCCATCCATCACAGACGTCCTTCTTGCCAGCGTGACGCAGGCCTCCGCGACCATCGTGCACTGCGGGACGATGATGGGGCAGCCTGCCGCGACCGTGGCGCTGGTCGCCAACTCCGCGAGTTGACGACGAGCACACGACACGTGGATGTGAGGGCGGGGCTTTCGCTGTTCCAGATCCACGTAGCTCCTGCTCTTCGAGGCGGTGCGAACTGGCAGAGCCTTATCGGGTGGCCACCCGAAATGTGTCCTCCTCGACCCAGTCACACTCGTCAAGCACCGCCTGGGTGAGCCGATAGTGTTCCTCAAAAGTCGGACGGATGGCGTGGATCAGGGTCCGCAGGGCGGGCGTCCAGTTCTTCATGCCGGCCTTCTCAGACGGCAGGGTCCAGCTCAGGGGACCGTCTAGGATGGTGGCAGCCCAGAGATAGTTCCGCTCCAGATCGCGTGACGCTGCAGCGGTCTCGGGCAGGTAGGTGCCAGTCAGGCGGCCCGTCTCGGCGGCGAGGCGCAGAAGCTCGGACAAGGTGCGCAGATCCTGCACCAGCGCCTGCCGGTTTTCGGCCGACCCGCTGTCGCGGTAGTCCTCGGCCGAGCGCATCAAGGGCTCGCACTGCAGCCGGTCGACGGCGTGGAATACCTCCGTGAGGAAGCGGATGTTCTGCTTCCACACGGCCTTCGCCTCCAGATCGGTGTCGAAGCAGCCGTAGGAGACGAACGGCTTGTCGTTGACCTCCTGGCCTCGCAACAGGCAGTTGTGCTCGGCCACGGCATGGCCAACAAGCACCTGCGGGTTCTGGAAGGTGGCCGTGCCAAGGAGGGCTAGACCGACACATGTGAGCCCGGCCTTCATCAGCATGACATGCGCCTCCGTCGCTGCCTAAGCGTAGCAGTAAGCGAGTTGAGATCTCGTTGATGGGCTCAGCCGCACTCCTGCCAGATACTCTCCACTCCAGAAGCTTGGATTGCTCCCTGCCCGATGCAGCACTTCATGCGGCGCGCAACATACGAGGACGCGCGAGCGGTCTCTCAATTGCGGCAGGCGGCCTATAAAAGCTCGCCGGACTTCACGCTCTGCAACACCGACCTGCTCGATAAGCTCGCGTGGAGCAGGGAGGACGAGAGGGCCGATGTTCTCGGCATCTGGAGCGAGGGCATGCTTGTGGCCACCATGCGCTGCGATGTCATCGCGGATCACGCTCACGCGCTGGTGCAATTCGACGGCATGCCTGTGCCTGCGGATCGTGACGTCTGGCCTTCGCCGATCTTGACCCGAGGAGCCACGGTGCGGTCGCGCGCCGGTGGCGGGCTCAACTCACTGATGCGGCTGCGGTTCGTCGAGGCTTCGATGAACAGCGGCTATCAGCGCCTTTATGGCTACGTGGTCATGGGCGGCGCGCGAACGCACCTTATGCAGGCTCTTGGCTATGAGTTCTTACCTAGAGAGGATGCGGATCCCGAATGGGCATCTCCATCTCATTGGGCGATGGCCTGGATTGATCTCAGGGCACGAGGTGCGGCGGCTGTTGCGCACCTCAAGGCGGTCTGTTCGAACGAGGAAGCGCAGCATCCTTGGGTGGGGCCCAAGTTCACGAGATTGGCTGGTAGCATCCACGCAAGCACGCCGCCGTGAGGAACTAGGAGCTCGATCTGTGACGACTCGCATCTGCCAGCAGAACAGCGAACAGATCGTCCGCTAGGGCATACCTGTGCGACCACAACCTGACGTGGTTCTGTGCTCGTTATCGCGTCGGAGACGTTACAACATGACGTGAGCAGCCGGCTGGGGGAGCGAACGCTACAATCTCGACAAGTGATCTGGTGCATGCAGGTCGGCCCGATCCGCGCCAGCGAGGAACGGAAGACCAGCGGAATGGGTAATCCGCGTTATGGATGCTGCCCCAGATACCGGCCTTCAGGCCTGCATCGTGACGAGTGAGTCACCTCGCCTCGCAGGTAAAGAGCGGGTCATTAGGCGATGGGCTGTGCTTTCGACGAGCGCTGAAGCTGCCCTTGAGCTCGTCTGAATGCGGGTTGGACCTGAGTGCGCGGTGAGCGTAAGCGATAAGGCTGGCACTCAGCGTCTCGATGCATGCCGACTGGGCCGATGCAGCGAGTGTGTCCCGCTTCAAGTCGGAGGTCGGCACCTCAATAGCGCGGCAGATACAATATGCGTTCACATCCGCACACTCTGTCTTCAACTCGCTTCCACAGCCTTGAGAAAACTGACAAGCTGTTGAAAAGGCCGGATATGGCGCTAGTCGTCGGAGCTCTAAGTGCACGTGCGCCTACTGGATTTCGCCGTAATACTCATCTGCCTTGCTCCAGCGCCAGCTTTGGCAGACGTGCAGATCCTCGCGGCCAAGATCACAGCCGGAGAGCTTTGGATGCTCGGCTCAGTCGATGAGCCGGATACTGAGATCACGCTCGACGGTCAGTTTCCGAGGCGCACAGACAGCAAGGGCAACTTCGAGTTTCGCGTCGTCTACCATCCTGCCAGCTGCATCGTGACGCTGCGAACCGCTCGACAGGAGCGCAGCGCCGTCGTCGGCGAGTGCGGTCAGCAGGGAGCAAAGGGCGACAAGGGCGACACAGCAGCAGCGCCTCAGACCGAGGTTGCTGGTCCACAAGGACCACCCGGCCCTCCGGGACCGCCTGGAGCCGCAGGCCCGTCCGGATCTGCAGGTCCAGCTGGAACTATAGGATCCTCTGGCCCGCAGGGCTTTCCCGGTCAGATCGGACCGGCAGGCCCGGCAGGCCCGGCCGGACCGGCGGGGCAGCCTGGCGAGAAAGGCGTTGCTGGCGAGGCAGGGTCAGTCGGTCCAGCTGGAGCAGACGGCGCTCCCGGGCCTGTCGGACTGCAGGGACCACTTGGACCGAAAGGCGAGCCAGGTGCGCCTGGTCCGCAAGGGCCGCAAGGATTGCAGGGTGAGGCTGGACCCGCTGGGCCACCGGGCCCTCCCGGTGAGGCCGGTCCAATCGGCCCGCCAGGCCCGCCCGGAAAAGCAGGTCTGCGGGGACCAGCAGGGCCGCCTGGTCCGCCTGGCCCTCGGGGACCGGCAGGCCCTCCAGGAGCAAAGGCTGTCAGCGCTCCGCGCGCCGTCCCGAACGCCACGCGTTCAGACCAACAGCGGCCGATCCAGCCCGCTCCTGCACCTGAAGCAGTGGCCCCATACTAGCCAGCCGTGAGCTGAACCGGCAGCCACGTCGCCGGTGCGCAAGTAGGCCTCGACCGCTCTCGCAGCAAAAGGTGAGGCCCTTGCTCGTTGGTGAGGGAACTATGCGATCGCCTTCCGTCCGAAAGCCTCGCTCCGCCAGTCCGACGCTGGCTCGAAACAATGTGTGGCGAGGCGGGTTGTCCGAGCAGGATCGATATCCTCACAATCGCGGGGCGATGCCTGCCGGCCACTACTTTGCCTAAAGCGTAACGTTGCGCGCCCTCCTCAGCCTTGCTGCCTGCTGAGGATCAAATCTTCTTACAGCAAAGTCTGTGGACTCAGCCCCAGTGTGCTGCGCGTCCTCCAACACAATTCTTGTCGAGCAAGGACCTTTTTTTCGTGACAGAATTTCCGAAACCGCCCTTCGACAAGCAGCGCGCCCTCACCCCACCCGGCCGCGATGCGGACATGGACCCTCGGCCCGATTACGGGGAGGCGCACTACAAGGGCTCGGGACGGCTCGCCGGCCGCAAGGCGATTGTCACCGGAGGTGACAGTGGCATCGGCCGCGCTGTAGCCCTAGCCTTCGCCCGTGAGGGGGCTGACGTGCTCGTCAGCTACTACGACGAGCATGACGATGCCCGCGAGACCTGCCGGCTGGTGGAGACAGCGGGCCGTAAAGCGGTGCCGATGCCGGGCGACATCAAGGACGCCAAGCACTGCCGCGCCATCGTAGACAAAGCGGCCTCAGAGTTTGGACAGGTTGATATCTTAGTCAACAACGCCGCTCACCAGAAGACTTTTGAAAACCCGGAAGAAATCAGCGACGAAGAGTGGGAGGTCACCTTCGCGACGAACATCCACGCGATGTTCTACCTGGTGAAGGCCGCGTTGACGCACATGAAGCCGGGCAGTGCCATCATCAACACGACCTCTGTTCAGGCGGACTCGCCTAGCCCACAGCTCCTCGCCTATGCAGCCACGAAGGGGGCAATCCAAAACTTCACCGGCGGCCTGGCCCAAATGCTCGCAGAGCGCGACATCCGCGTGAACTGCGTCGCGCCGGGGCCGATTTGGACGCCGCTGATCCCTGCCACCATGCCGCTGGAGAAGGCGCGTGAGTTCGGCATGCAGGTGCCGATGAAACGTCCAGGCCAGCCCTGCGAGCTCGCGCCTGTCTACGTGATGCTGGCAGGTCCGGAGTCGAGCTACGTCTCGGGCGCCACCATCGCGGTAACAGGCGGTAAGCCGGTCATCTGACATTCGCAGAGCCACAAACCAACACTCAGGAGAGTGACCATGGGCCAGAGTCGAAACGACCCGCCGCGCACGCCGCGCCGAAACCTTCGCGAGTTCGACGCCTATACGGACCGGAACGGTCAGGATTTTGGCCAGGACGAGGCTCGCGATGTCGGCCGCCCAGCCGATCTCCAGCATGCGATGGAATCCGATCCAAGCTGGCAGGCAGAAACAGCTCGCGTGGCGTCGGACTATTCGCGCCTCGATTCTGTGGGTGGGGGCAGCATCGCCTCTGTAGAAGCCACCGAGGCCGAAACGCCGCCTGAGACACTGCGGCACCTGAGCGATGCGAGCACGTCCCCGAGAACTCCTCCTGACAAAAAGGCTTCCTGAATAGGCTCAGGCGAGAGGTCAACGAGATGGTCCCTACGCGACTGCACGCACTCGCCGACTACCTCCTTCCCGCCGTCATTGTCGCCCAATCTCTCTCGCCGCACCGGGGCCGGGCAACCCGGCGGATCATGCAAGCCGGACCCGTCTGGCACTACAGCTACACCCTGCTCACCCGTTACGAGGGGGGCTCGCACCCGCCATCAGCATGCGGACCCATCTTGCCTGCGATGCGGCTGGTGCCTTCACCTTCGTGGGAGCTGCCGCTCTCCTGCAGGACGAACCTTTGCGGGACCGTCTGCTTCTCGCAGCCATCGGCCTGAGCGAACTTGCCGTCATCGCGATGAGTGACCGCGAGGCACCCCGCGAAGGCTGGCGCATGGCCTCGCCCCGCGGCAGCTAAGTTTCTATCGAGGAAGGCAGCGGCTCCCTCCACTCGCTAGGAGATCCCAATGACATCTGAACCTCCGTCCGGCGGCGATCCCACGCCTACGCCGAAGCCGGACTCCACAGGAACGAACGCGCGTCCGCGCGATGCCACCATCGCACAGACGGGAGAGGGTATTCCAGATGACAGCGGCCGCCCAGTTTATGTGGATGAGGCCGAGGCAAAGCGTATTGAGAAGAAGATCCGCGACATTTAGGCTGCCGCATTCACGCCTAGCAGGCACGGAGCGGCGCACATTGGATGCGGATTGGCGTCAGAGTGGACGTCGAGACGGTGCAATCGACTGGCGAGGCGTGCGATTGAGAAGTGTCGTTGTTGTAGGAACAGCTGGCTGGAACGTGCCGAAGGCCTACGCTGATCGATTCCCGGCGTCTGGGAGTCATCTCGAGCGCTATGCGCAGCGCTTTGACGCCGTAGAGATCAACACGTCCTTCTACCGACCGCACCGCGTCTCAACCTACGCGCGGTGGGCAGCGGCCGTGCCCGACCATTTCCGCTTTGCCGTGAAGATCCCGCGCACGATCACGCACGAGCGGCGCCTCGAGAATGCCGACGAGCCGCTCGCGCAGTTCCTCGGTGAGGTCGCCGGGCTAGGACATAAGCTTGGCCCGCTCCTGCTGCAATTACCGCCGAGCCTGCGCTTCCATACAGATGCCGCCAGCGCGTTCTTGCAGCGTCTCAGGCGTGCCGTCCCAGGCAGCATCGTCTGCGAGCCTCGGCACGCGAGTTGGTTTGCACCTGACGTCGAAGCGGTCCTGAACGACTTGCGCATCGCCCGGGTCGCGGCAGATCCGGCACCCGTGCCTCAGGCGAGCGAGCCAGGCGGATGGTGCGGTCTGACCTACTATCGCCTGCACGGATCTCCGCGGATCTACTATTCGGCCTACAGGCCAGACGCGCTCGATGCGATAGCGGTGCAGCTCGCAGCGGCAACGAGGAGCGGAGTGTCGAACTGGTGCATTTTCGACAACACGGCGGAGTTCGCGGCTACGGGTGACGCACTCTCGACCTTGGAACGTCTGAGTGGGCACAATGGCGGCCACATTGCCGGCGCAGGCGCGGCTCCTCCGTGTCTCTGAGAGGCTCTCCAGCGCACCCGACACGATTCGAACGTGTGGCGTTTGCCCGAGGAGGGCCACGCAAGGATCCCTTTGAGCGCAAACCCGTTCACGCCCCGTTGCGCCCCTGGCGCGCATCGGCTACTGAATCCGCCACGGTCAGCACCCGTAGCTCAGCTGGATAGAGCGTTGCCCTCCGAAGGCAAAGGTCACACGTTCGAATCGTGTCGGGTGCGCCAACTTAAGCCACTGTAAGGCTTGAGGTTTCGCTGATCACAGCCGCTCTGGAATCCCTGCGTAGGTCGCTCTGTCACGCTGGTGTCACACCGGATGACGGGAACGACGAGGAATGGCTACGATCCGCAAGCGGGGCACGTCCTGGCAGGCTCAGGTAAGGCGTGACGGCTACCCCCAGATCTCAAAATCATTCAGCACCAAGGCTGATGCTCTCTCGTGGGCCAGGGAAAAAGAGCGAGCCATCGAGCGGGCCGAACTCCCCGTAGGCGTAAGGCAGGCCACTAGCATCACGGTTGGTGATCTCCTCAGGCGCTACGAGGAAGTCATCACACCGGCCAAGCGAGGGGCACGTTTCGAGCGGTCACGCATCAAGACCCTGCTTTCTCACCAGCTTGCCCGAGCCCCACTGGCTAAGCTCTCGCCTGCTTTGGTGGCTCGCTACAGAGACGACCGGCTTGAGGTTGTGAGCGGCGATTCAGTCAGGAGGGAGCTGACGATCCTTCGGCACTGCCTGACGGTGGCGATGCGCGAGTGGGATGTTCCGCTCTCTACCAACCCTGTCCAGAGCATCACCCTTCCTGAGCCCTCCAGAGCCCGGGATCAGCGGCTTGAGGCAGAGGCAGGACAGAAGCTCCACGCGGCTATCGGCTCAGCCCACGCTTGGTATCTCAGGCCCCTGATGGAGCTGGCCGTCGAGACAGGGATGAGGCGGGGTGAGTTGCTGTCCCTCCAGTGGCACCATGTCAGTCTGGAGAAACGGACGGCTCACCTGCCCATCACCAAGAACGGCCATGCTCGGACGGTGGCGCTCACTCCCAAGGCCATCGAGGTGCTGAAGGCGCTGCCCAGGGGTGATGCTCGGGTCTTCCCCGTTAGCGGCAACGCTGTTCGTCTTGCCTGGGAACGGCTCAGGAAGCGAGCAGGAGTGCCGGGCCTACGGTTCCACGATCTCAGACACGAGGCTGTCAGCAGGTTCTTTGAGGCTGGCCTGAGCATACCCGAGGTGGCACTCATGAGCGGGCACCGGGATACCCGGATGCTGATGCGCTACACCCACCTGAGGCCGGAGGCGCTTGCCGAGAAGCTGGCCCGGGTAAGCCTCGGCCAGACCTAACGCCTCCGCTTACTGCTGGCCCTGCTGCGGCTGGTTTTGTTCACCACCCTCCCGCTGATCGGATGATGCTTTTGGGCTGAGCCGTCGGCTTACCAAGTGCGTGACAAGCTTTCTGACGACGTACCGCACATGGACCCGAAGCTCAGCCTTCCTGCGCGAATCATCTTCTGGTCTTACTTCGCTTGCGGGTACAGTTGCGTACGCCATAGCACGAACACCTCAGGGCCGATGACTCAAGCACCAAGGCACGCCGGGTGGATAACCGGACGAATGGCCATAGCCTGCCCAATGCCGCGTGGAACTATACAGCGAATGCGTAACTCCACCTAATTCCAAAAAGTCGCATCGGACAAGCCACTCATACCAAATCGCCAATTGATGTGGATTAAAGTTGTTTTGGCCGCGCTTCGTACCAGTCCATACTGTCACGGATCACCGATCAATTCGCATCGTGAGCCGCAGTAAGATGATCAGATGGCGAGGCGCTTCTACTTCGACCTCACGGACGGGCACACTACCTATCTCGATACCGAGGGCGTCGTAGCTGCGGACATCAACGAGGCTGTGATTGAGGCCCTAGAGGCTCTACGTGAAATCAGAGCCAGTACAGAAATTGATGACTTAGACGATAGTTGGAAGTTAGTCATCCGAGATGACAAAGGCTCTATCCGGAAGACTTTCTCCGTATGGTGACCGAACCGCCGCTCAGTTTGCATCGGGCAGCTAGACAGAACCATAGAAGCTCATAGCTCCGGTCGGCCAAGGGCAGCACCTATCTGGTTGTCAACTTAGTGAAGCCGCGAACTGCCGCTTGCCTTTGCCCAGTCTGAGAGTTGATCCCACCCCACCCGCAGCACCAGGTCGCGCAGCCTTTGGACCTCATTCCAGGTGGGAGGCCGGGGTTGAGTCTTTAAGCGAGCGATGAAGTCAGCATCCGTCTCCATGAGAGCACCGTAGCAGTACGAGTGAAGCTCGCAGCATTAACCTACGATGGGTGCGCTGGGTTGCGGCTCAGTTCGCGCTTCGGCGGGACAGATGAACCGCTTTCATGGCTACACTTCCCGGTGAGTGCCCTTGAGGACGGCGGCTGAACGTCGATGCTGCTGCGTGTAATTGCGTACGCAACCGAAGCGTGCGTATGGCGATGCATCAGGAAGCCCCT
>NZ_BJZU01000161.1 GCF_007992195.1 Methylobacterium oxalidis
CGGGAGAGGTGGGGCGTCGGCTTTGCCACCCCGCTACAGGCGCGCGCGTTTGAAGCCGCCCCAGCGGGTTCCGGGCCTTGATCGGCCGGGCCCGGCACCCCACGCTAGGGGCACGGTGCGCCGCAGCGAGGACGGACGTCGCGTCCGCCCGGCGCCGCGCAGGCCGGTTTTTCCGCCCGCAGCGAATCCGCGCTAGAATCCTTCCCGGCCGGCCGCCGGTCCCCCGAGCCTCGCGGGGGGCGAGGCTCCGCCGGCCGCACGGACCCGAGGAGAAGCCCATGTCCGCCAGCCCGTCGGTCAGCCCCGCCAAGGGGCAGGAGAAGGGGCAGGACGCGATCGCCGGCGTGTGCGATCCGGTCTGGTCGCGCCTGCGCGGCGAGGCCGAGGCCGTGCTCCGCGAGGAGCCGCAGCTCGCCTCCTTCATCGTCGCGACGATCCTGAACCACCCGACCCTCGAGGGCGCGGTCGCCCACCGCGTGGCGGCCCGGCTCGGCCACGCCTCGCTGCCCGCCGAGCTCGTGGCCCACGGCTTCCACGAGGCCCTGCAGGACGATCCCCGCATCGGCGAGGCGTTCCGGGCCGACATCGTCGCGGTGATGGACCGCGACCCCGCCACCTCGCGGGCGATCGAGCCGGTGCTCTACTTCAAGGGCTTCCACGCCATCCAGGCGCACCGCCTCGCGCACTGGTACTGGGGCCACGGCCGGCGCGACCTCGCCCTCTACCTGCAGAGCCGCTCCTCCGAGGTGTTCCAGTGCGACATCCATCCCGCCGCCCGGATCGGGCGCGGGATCTTCCTCGACCACGCCACCGGCCTCGTGGTCGGCTCGACGGCGGTTGTCGAGGACGACGTCTCGATCCTGCACGCCGTCACCCTCGGCGGCACCGGCAAGCAGGGCAGCGACCGCCACCCCAAGATCCGCCGCGGCGTGATGATCGGGGCGGGCGCCAAGATCCTCGGCAACATCGAGGTGGGCGCCTGCGCCCGGGTCGCGGCCGGCTCCGTGGTGCTGCGCCCGGTGCCGCCGAACACCACCGTGGTCGGCGTGCCGGCCCGGGTCGTGGGCACGGCGGGCTGCGCGGAGCCGGCGCGGGCCATGGACCAGCTCGTCAGCATGGACCAGTTCATCCACATGGCCGAGGGCATCTGAGCCCGCGGGCCGGGCCGGCGCTCGGCGCCGCCCGGCCCCGGACGGGCCGCCCGCGCGCGGCGGCCGCGCTTGCCGCCCGCGGCGGGGCGTGGCAAGGCCACGGGCAGCAACCCGCCACGCCACGAGGGAGACCAGACAGCGTGACCAAGCCCGAGATCGCGAAGCTGCAGGGCTACCTGCGCCGCACGTTCGCGAACGCCAACATCCGCGTCGTCGCGATGAAGTCGGCCGATTCCGCCGAGGTGTTCATCGGCGAGGAATCGATCGGCGTCATCTCCGACGACAAGGAGGACGGCGACGATTCCTTCGTGTTCCGGATGGCGATCCTCGACATCGACCTCGAGGACTGAGCCCCGCGGGCCGATCGCCTGTGCACGGGGTTAACCCTGATCCCGTCCGGCGCTTAACGTCTCGTCAACCTTGGGGCAGAGTGGCTTCACCTTTCGTTAACGGTGGAGCGCGTCGCGTATGGCTCTCGACCCCTCGGCCTGGGAAGCGATGGCGACCCTCTGCATCGGGCTCGCCCTCTCGGGTCTCCTCGCCAGCGCCTACGAGCTGTTCACCGAGCAGCGGGCGAGCTTCTCGCTGCTCGAGCGCGGCGGCGTCGCGGCCGTCGCGGCGCTGCCGGTGCTGGCCTTCTCGGCCCCCTTCATCATCCTGCGCAACACCGTGCGCGGGCGCCGCATCGAGGGGCGGCCGATCCCCTTCGTGATGCTCGCCACCATGATCGCCTGCGGCTGGAGCCTGATCTCGGGCCGCATCGCCCTCGACCTCGCCGCCCTCCTCGTCGGCGCCTGAGCGCCTCAGCGGTTGGCGGTCGTCACCGGCGAGGCGCCGCCGTTGAGCGAGACCCAGCGCGAGCCGTCCTGGCCCTCGCGCTTGACGTAGGCGTAGCCGGTGCGGGCCCAGGGCAGCACCGTGTTGGTCTTGTTGTCGAGGATGAAGTCGCCCCGGTCGGTGCGGACCATCAGCACCGCGTGGCCCTCGCCGATGTCGTCGATGACGACGGTCATGCGCAGCGCCCGGCGGGGCAGGCCGCGCTCCGTCAGCATGCGCCGCTTCAGGAGCTGGTAGTCCTCGCAGTCGCCGAAGCCGTCGTCCGGGTAGTCCCAGCGGTCGATCACGCCCCAGTGCGCCTGGTCGGTGATCGGCTTGATGCGGGCATTCACCCGGCGGTTGACGCTGGTCAGCGTCCGCCAGATCGCCGCGTCGAGATGGATGAAGGCCGGCTCGGCGGTGTTCACCGTGCACTCGGCCGGCATCCGCTCGCAGAAGGCGTTCCAGGCCGCCACCGGCTTGACCGTGGAGCCGGTCTCGACGGGCGTGCCCTCCTCGGGCAGGCTCGGGCCCGTGCGCGCCTGCGTGGTGGCGCCGCCGAGCATCAGGATGGCGCCGACGAGAGCGAGGCCGGCGCCCCGGTTCAGGCGCCGCCGCAGGGCGCGCCCGATCGCCGCCGGCTCCAGGGCGGCGGCCGCGCCGATCCAAGGGGCGGCATCCATGCCGCCCTGTCCGAGACCTGCGTGCCGCATCCCCGACGCCCCACCGTCCGATCCTCAGGCGGCAAAGCTGACACGGCCACGCTCGGGGCTCAATGGCAAAGTTAAACCCGAGTTAACCCGGCCGTGGCGCCTTGGTTCCATTCCGGGACGGTGATGCACGGTTGCAACCCGGCCCGCCTCACCGGTTGGCGGTGGTGACCGGGGAGGTGACCCCACCAAGCGAAACCCAGGCCACCCGGTCCTGGCTCTCGCGCTTGATGAAGGTGTAGCCGGTCTGGTGCCAGGCGAGCACGGCGCTGGTCTTGTTGTCGAGGACGAAGTCGCCCCGGTCGGTGATGAGCGTCAGCACGGCGTGGCCCTCGCCCTTCTCGTCGATCACCACCGTCATGCGCATGGCGCGGCGCGGCAGGCCCGCCTCGACGAGCAGGCGCCGCTTGAGGAGCTGGAAGTCCTCGCAGTCGCCGATCCCGTCCTCGGCCATGTCCCAGCGGTCGGCCACGCCCCAGTGCTCCAGGTCGGTCATCGGGCGCACGGCCTTGTTCACCCGGCGGTTGACCGTGAGGATCGTGTTCCAGGTGGCGGGCGTCAGGGCGATCGACGCGGGCTCGGCGGGGTCGACGGCGCACTCGGCCGCGTAGCCCTGGCAGAAGGCCGCCCAGGCGATGATCGGCCGCGCCTCGCCTGCGGGCGTCGCCGAGGCGGACGGGGCGGGCAGGGCGGCGAGCGTCTGGGCCCGCGCAGGGCCGCCCGTGCCGAGGGCGGCGAGAACCAGGAGACCGAGAGCGATTGTCGTCTTGCTGCGCATGGCGAGCACCCCATCCATGCGAGGCAGGATGAGGGCCGGGCGCCTCGTCCGCGCTGAAGCGGATCCGGACAATTTGAGTGATTCGGCGCCCGCAAGAGCCGCCTTCGCAACGGGGCGAACCGGCGGCTGCCGCAATCGTGAAGAATGGTGGGGTCGGATTCAGGAGGCCGTAACCCTGGCAGGCCGGGCGCGGGATGTCGTCCGACCATCACGGGCGCGCGCCCGGATTCGTGATGGCCGCGGCGCTTCGGCAAGCCGCGGCGCTTCGGCAAGCCGCGGCGCTTCGGCAAGCCGCGGAGCTTCGGCGCCGCACCGGTCCCCTCAGAGCGTCATGCCGTCGTGGAAGCGGTCGGGCGAGATCGGCAGCAGGAATTGCACGCCGAAACCGCCCTCGAAGTGGCGGACGAGGCGGCCCGGGGTGCGCCCGACCGTGACCGTGGTGCCCATCGGCAGCCGCTCGCTCGCCGCGATGGCCGCGCCCGACATCGAGATGTCGATGAGGCGGGCGGAGAATTCGAGGCCGCTCTCGAGCCGCAGGGTCACGCTGGGCTGCGTCGGCGTCAGGCGCTCGTGCGAGCGCCCGTCCGGCAGGCCGAGGGTCTCGCGGTTGGCGAGCCAGGTGAGCTGCGAGGCGATCTTGTCGCGCTTGCGCGGCGTCGCGTTGAGCTGCACGGCGAAGCCGCCCGGCGGGTGGCGCACGATCGCGCCCTCGATCCGGCCGATATGCTCCAGGTAGAGCACCACCCGCTCGCCGAGGGCGCCGACCACGGCACAGGTCAGGCGCACGCCGCCCGGCGACATGTCCACGGTCTGGCAGGGGTACTCCCGGCGGTCGGCGAGCATGTAGCGGCCGAGCAGCGCGATCTTCACGCGCTGGTGGCGGCGCTGCTCCGCGCCCTGAAGCGTCTTCAGGCGGCGGAGCGTCCCGGAGAGTGCGGCGGGCTGGGTCATGCCTTCCCAGGGTGCGGGTTCAGGGTTGGGTTAAGGAATTCCGGACCCCGTTGTAGGCGCCGCAGGGTTACGAAAGGCTTTGCCCGGCCGCCGCGGCGGCGTGCATTTTCAGGCCCGCCCGCCCCGGTGCACGAGGAGATGCCCGCGCCGGAACGGCGCGCTGTCGTTGGCCGGCTGCGGCAGACCGCCCAGGGCGGCCTCGAGGGTGGCCTCGCGGGCGGCGGGGAGGGGGCCCTCCGCAGCACGCCCGGCCCCGTGGGAGAGCACCCGCAGGGTCGTCGCCGAGAGGCTCGCGACGGGGTGAAGGCCGAGCCAGGAGGGAATCGCGATCGGGCTCAGCGCGCCCAGCACCCGCGACTGGGTGCGGCCGCGGTGGCGCAGCGGCAGCAGCAGCAATTCGAGATCGACCGCGTCGCCTCGTTCGGTGGCGCCGCGCAGGCCGGCCACCACGCCGACCGTGTCGCCCGCCACGATCTCGATGAGGCGCCAGGGGTCGGCCGCGGGCTCGCCGCCCCAGAGTTCGGCGAAGCTCTCGCCCTTGAGCTCCCGCCCGAACAGGGCGCAGACCCGGGTGCCGGCGAGCCGCAGCCCGGCCGAGCGGGCGGCCATGTCGATCTCCAGGATCAGGCTGTCGGCGAGCAGGTTGCGGATCTCGCCGGGTTCGATCTCGGCGCGCTCGGGCGCGGCGCGCTCGCCCCGCAACCGGTCCCAGTAGCTGTGCAGCAGGCGGCTCGTCGGATGCTTCATGGTGACCTGAGGGTCGCGGGAAGGAGCGCGGGGAGAGACGTCCGGGCCGGGCGCGCCGGCGCGGCCCCTTGGGGGCCGGCCCGATTCGTCCGCTGATCCCGAACAGTAGGGCGCGGGGCTGCCCCGCGCTCGCGCAACCTTTCGTCAAGGTTAATCGCCTGTTGATGAATCCCGCCGCATCAATCCCGCCGCACTTGCCCGCCGCACTTGCCCGCCGCCCCGGGCCCGCGCCGCCGATGAACGCGCGATGAGACCACAAGGGGGGTTGCCGCCCCGGGGCCCGCGCCGACATGGTGGGGCGATGGATGCCTCGCCCGACTTCCCGCGCCAGAGCCGCGTGCCCGTCTTCAACATGCCGCGCGTGGTCACGGCCGCGATCGGGGTGATGCTCGCGATCCAGGCCCTGCGCGACTTCGTGCTGCCCGACGCCTGGGACATCCGCCTCGTCCTCGACCTCGCCCTGGTGCCGGCCCGCTGGTCGATCGCCCTCGACCCCGCCCAGGGCGAGGAGGTGCTGAAGGCCGCGGCCTCGACCGATGCGGGGATCAGCGCCGCCCGCGAGGCCTTCGCCCGCTACCTCGTGGCCGAGCCCGACGCCGCGCCCTGGACCTTCGCGACCTACGCGCTCCTGCACGGCTCGTGGATGCACGTGATCTTCAACTGCGTCTGGCTGGCGGCCTTCGGCTCGCCGGTGGCCCGCCGCTGCGGGCCCTGGCGCTTCGGCCTGCTCGCGCTCGCCGGCACGGTGGCGGGCGGGGCGCTCCACGTCTTCCTCGATCCCCTGAGCCTCGCCCCGCTCGTCGGCGCCTCCGCCGGCATCTCGGCCCTGATGGCGGCCGCCGCCCGCTTCGTCTTCCAGCCGCCGCCGCCGGGCTACGGGATCCAGCCCTGGCAGGTGCCGCCGCGGCGCCCGCTGGAGACCATCCCGCAGCTCCTGCGCAACCGCTCGGCGGTGGTGTTCCTCGCCATCTGGCTGGTGACGAACCTGCTGTTCGGGGCGATCACCCTGCCGCTCGGCGCCGAGAGCGCGGCGGTGGCCTGGGACGCGCATCTCGGCGGCTTCGCGGTGGGATTCTTCCTGTTTCCCTTCATCGACGGGCCGGACCGCGCGCCCCGCTGAGCCCGCATTCCCCGGCTCCGGCAGGAAAAGTCCGGTTTTTTCGCCCCCCGAGCGGCCGCCCGCGCTTGCCTTGCGGGCGAGCCCGCCACACACTCGCGGCGATCCGCACGAGTGCCGGGATCGAACCCGGCCGGCCGCCACCTTCGACGCGCCGCGGGCTGACGGCGCGCATGTTCGTCCAGGGAGGGACATACATGACCGTCGCACGCATCCTTGCCGAGAAGGGCAGCTCCGTCGTCACGGTGCAGCCCGAGCGTACCCTCGACGATGCGATCCACCTGCTCGCCGACAAGAGCATCGGCGCCCTCGTCGTCTGCGACCCGGAGGGCCACGTCGTCGGCATCATCTCGGAGCGCGACATCATGCGGGCGCTCGCCCGTCAGGCCGGCGCGGCCTTCGACGCGCCCGTCTCCGTCCACATGACCGGCACGGTCACGAGCTGCAAGCGCTCCACCACGATCGAGGAGGTGATGCACCTGATGACCGAGGGCCGCTTCCGCCACGTCCCCGTCTGCGAGGACGGCAAGCTCGTCGGCCTCGTCTCGATCGGCGACGTGGTCAAGCGCCGGATCGCCACCGTCGAGGCCGAGCACCAGGCCATGCGCGACTACATCACGATGGCCTGACGCCGCGCGCCCCACCTCTCCCGTCCGGGAGAGGTCGCGTGCGCGCCGGCGCACCGGGTGTGGGATGCCCGATTTTCGGAGAGGTCACACCCCTCACCCCAACCCTCTCCCGAACGGGAGAGGGAGCCCGCGCCAACGCCTTTCGGGTCGAGCCATACGAGGGCGCCTGCGCCCACCTCTCCCGTCCGGGAGAGGTCGAGTCCGCGGCACGCGGACCGGGTGAGGGGTTCAGGTCTTTCCGGAGAAGTCGCACCCCTCACCCCGGCCCTCTCCCGCACGGGAGAGGGAGCGCGGCGCGCCCGTCAGGTCCGGGCGCTCGCGCCCTCCAGCGCCGCCCGGATCCGGGGCAGCGCGGCCCGCGCCGCCTGGTGGCCGAGAGCGATCGCCTCCGCGGCCCGGTGGAACTCGAACAACCCCATCCCGGCGAGCGTCGGGCCGATCGAGACGTCGGGCGGGTCGCGCTCGAGCCGGGCCCGCGAGATCCGGTCCTGCGTGATGTTGAAGGCGTCGAACATCACCCGGGCGATGCCGGGGGTGCCGGGATGGTCCGCGCGCATCCCCTCGTCGCGCCGCCCGTCCGGCCGGCGGCCGGCGATGCGGCGGCCCGCCCCCCGCACCGTGTGCAGCAGGCTCCAGCGGCGGCGGACCTCGGCGGCGCCCGCCACCGCCGCCTCGACCGGGTCCGGCGCCTCCGGGGCGACCACGGTGCCGCCCCGCACCCGCGGATCGCAGTTGAGGTTCACGCAGATCACGAGGTCGGCGCCCATGGCCCGGGCAAGCGTCACCGGGACCGGGTTGACGAGGGTCCCGTCCATCAGGAGCCGCCCGTCGAGGGGCACGGGCGGGAAGATGCCGGGCAGGGCGTAGGAGGCCCGCACGGCCTCGACGAGGCCCCCGCGCGTCAGCCAGACCTCGTGGCCGGTGCCGAGCTCGGTGGCGACGCTGGCGAAGCGCACGGGCAGGCCCTCGATGCGCCGGTCCGCGAGGTCGGTCTCCAGGCGCCGGCGCAGGCGGTCGCCGCCGATGAGCCCCGAGCCGGACAGCCGCACGTCGAGGAGGCCGACCACCCGCCGCTTCGTCAGGGAGAGCGCGAACTCGGCCAGCGCGTCGAGCTTGGCCGCCGCGTAGCAGCCGCCCACCACCGCGCCGATCGAGCAGCCCGCCACCACGTCCGGGTGGATGCCCGCCTCCTCCAGGGCCCGGATCACGCCGATATGCGCCCAGCCGCGCGCCGAGCCGCCGCCGAGGGCGAGGCCGATCCGGGGGCCGCGCGGCGCCACCGGCCGCACCGGCTCGACGGTGCCGGGCGGGCGGATCTCCTGCCAGACGTGGTCCGGCGGGCGGGGGAACGCGGCGTTGAGGGCGGCCTCCCAGGTCACGCGCGGCCTCCGGCGCGGATCACGCGCCGGCGGTCCGGAGCGCCGGGCGCCCGTCGGCCGGGTCGAGGGTGACGGTCCGGTAGAAGCAGGCGCGCCGGCCCGTGTGGCAGCAGCCGCCGTCCCCGCCGACCTCGACGCGGATCAGCACCGCGTCCTGGTCGCAATCGACCCGCATCTCGACGACGCGCTGGACCTGGCCGGAGGTGGCGCCCTTGTGCCAGAGCTCGCCGCGGGAGCGCGACCAGTACCAGGCCTCGCCAGTCTCGAGCGTCAGCCGGAGCGACTCGGCGTTCATGTGGGCGAGCATCAGCACCTGCCCGTCCCGCGCGTCGACGGCGATGCAGGAGACGAGCCCGTTTCCGTCGAAGCGGGGGGTGAAGGCGGTGCCTTCCTCCACCTCGGCGCGGGAGCCCGGCGCCGGGAAGGGCGGGGTGCTCATGGGTGTCGCCTCTGGGTGTCGCCTCGTTGGTCCGCTGCGCGCGCGCCTCGCGCTCAGCCCTTGTTGCGCACGAGGGTGAGGAAGCGGACCTGCTCGTTCGGGTCCGTCTTGAAGACGCCCTTGAACTGGGTGGTGATCGTCGAGACGCCGGCCTTCTGCACGCCGCGCATGGCCATGCAGAGGTGCTCGGCCTCCACCATCACGGCGACGCCGCGGGGCTTGAGGATGCTCTCGATCACGTCGGCGATCTGGGCCGTCATGGTCTCCTGCGTCTGCAGGCGGCGGGCGAAGGTGTCCACCACGCGGGCGAGCTTGGAGAGCCCCACCACGCCCTTCGTCGGGTAGTAGGCGATGTGGGCGAGGCCCATGAACGGCACCATGTGGTGCTCGCAGTGGGAGTAGAAGGGGATGTCGCGCACCAGCACGACGTCCGAGTAGCCCTCGACCTCCTCGAAGACGCGCTCCAGGAGCGCGTCGGCATCCTGCCGGTAGCCGCCGAAGAGCTGGTCGTAGGCCTTCACGACGCGGGCGGGCGTGTCCACGAGGCCCTCGCGGGTCGGGTCGTCGCCCGCCCAGCGCAGCAGCGTGCGCACGGCGGCCTCGGCCTCCTCGCGGCTCGGCCGGCCGAGGGCGATCTCGTTCGGCACGCGCTGGGCGGAGGGCGGCTGGGGCGCCACCTCGACCGGGCGCACCGGCGTCAGCGCGGGAGCGTTGTCGTTGCGCATCCCGTTCAGGTCCCGAACGGTCACGGGCAGGCTCCCGTCGGCGGTCGGGTACGAGAGGGATTTGAGAGCGGCATCCATGGCATCTCCCGCCCGCGCCACACGGGCCGTCATCGGTGTGCTGTCCGGCTTTGCGTACATCGCGTCGAACCGTCCCGGGCCCGGGATCATCCGCCCAGACCAGCGCCCTGAAGGAGAACGGGTTCCGTAGCCGTGGGCGCGACCCGGGTCGACGGGGCCGCCTCCTCGCGAAACGGCACGATCCCGCCTATATCGTCGTTCTCGCCCGATCGCGCAATGCACGGGCCGCGCATCTGACCACCGAGGCGGGCGGCCGCGCCGCACGTTCTCGCCAGGGCCCCTGCGCAGCCCGGCAGGATCACGCTTCGATGCTCGACGACATCTACAACCGCCGCATCCTCGAACTCGCCGCCGACATCCCCCGTCTCGGCCGCCTCGCCGCGCCGGACGCGAGCGCGAGCGCCCACTCGAAGCTCTGCGGCTCGACCGTGACCGTCGACCTCGCGCTGGCGCCCGACGGCACGGTCGGCGACTTCGCCCACGAGGTGCGGGCCTGCGCCCTGGGGCAGGCCTCCTCCTCGCTGATGGCCCGCCACGTGATCGGGGCGCGCCCGGACGAGCTGCGGGCGGTGCGCGGGACGATGCGCGCCATGCTCAAGGAGAACGGCCCGGCGCCCTCCGGGGCCTGGGCGGACCTCGCCGTGCTGGAGCCGGTGCGCGACTTCAAGGCGCGGCACGCCTCGACGCTGCTGACCTTCGACGCGGTGGTCGACGCCCTCGACCAGATCGCCGCCAGGGAGGCGGCTTCCGGGCCGGCTTCGGGGTCGGCCTCGCGCCAGGCCGCGGAGTAGGGCCGGTGCTGCGCCGCGGCGCCCACATCGCGATCCGGGGCTACCAGCTCACCCTGTCGGGCCTCGTCGGCCGCCACTGCCGGCACTGGCCCTCCTGCTCGGCCTACACGGACGAGGCGATCCAGCGTCACGGCGTCTGGGCCGGCGGCTGGATGGGCCTCGCCCGGATCTGCCGCTGCGGCCCCTTCGGCACGCACGGCATCGACCTTGTGCCCGAGGCGCTGCCGCGGGGCGCCCATGCCTGGACCCCCTGGGCCTACGGCCGCTGGCGCGGCGTCAACGCCCCGCCCTCGCCCTTCGCCTGCGAGGCGGTGGAGGAGGGGTGAGGCGGGGTCAGGCGCCGGCGAGACCTTCGATCTGCACCGTCGCCATCCGTCGTCCGCGGGCAGGCCCGGACTCTACGGGGCGCTCCCGACCCGGCGGACAGCCAGCCCGAACGCCTCCAGGGCCTCGAGCGGACCGCTCCGCTCGGAGACGTAGAGTTCCAGGCGCGCGTGCCGGCGCGCCTTGATCGTGTCGAGCGCGCGATGGGCCTGCTCCAGGTCGAGACCGAAGCCCTCGAGCGCCTGCGCCAGACTGACCGGACGCGCGAGCGGACGGTCGGCACGCAGTTCAACGAAGACGGGGGTACCGGAACGGTCGGGGCGGTCGTCCGACGTTCGAGCCGGTCGTCCGAGACGCTCCCTCAACGAAGATGACGTCGACATCGTACGTCTCCAGAACCTTCCGGGCGATCCCGTTCAGGCCGGACCTGCCGACCGCTCCGGAGCTGAGTCCCTCGATATGGGCGTTCCTGACGTGAAGCTCCCGCCCGACGAAGGCAGCTTCGCACAGGACCCTCAGGTCTCCGCCCGGGGTGGCGATCCGAACGAGAACCGTATCACGATGCAGCTCCTCGACCGTGATCGTGATGGCGCTCGTCGGCCCCATGCACCCCGATCGATGCCCCCGCCCCGAAACAAGGATTGCGCGCCGGACGGACATCGGCAATGGCGCCCGGAGCCGCCGAAGGCCGATCTCAAGCAGGATTGATCGGCATGCGGCTTCGGGCCGGACATCGCACGGGCCGCCGGTCCGAGGCATCCCGGCCCCGCAATGCGCGGCGGGCGCCCCGAGATCGGTTCCCCGCTGCCCGAATTCGGTCTAAACGGCGCGGCCCGCCCCCGGCCTCGGCCCGGCGGCCCGTTCGGAACACACCCCGCTTACCTGCCGCGTTCGCAGGAGTGAGCCAAGGAGACGCGACCCGATGCCCATCCTGACCTTCCCCGACGGCAACACGCGCGCCTACGAGGGCGCCGTCACCGGCCGCAGCGTCGTCGAGGGCATCGCCAAGTCGCTCGCCAAGCGCACCGTGGCGATGGCCCTCGACGGGACGGTGCGCGACCTCGACGATCCGATCGAGGCGGATGCCCGCATCGAGTTCCTCGACCGCACCGACCCCCGCGCCCTGGAGCTGATCCGGCACGATTGCGCCCACGTGCTCGCCGAGGCCGTGCAGGCGCTCTGGCCGGAGACGCAGGTCACGATCGGTCCCGTGATCGAGAACGGCTTCTACTACGACTTCGCGAGGCCGGAGCCCTTCACGCCGGAGGACTTCCCGAAGATCGAGGCCAAGATGCGCGAGATCATCGCGCGCGACGCGCCCTTCACCAAGGAGGTCTGGACGCGCGACGACGTGCGCGCCCTCTTCGCCGACAAGGGCGAGGCCTTCAAGGTCGAGCTCGTGGACGCGATCCCGCCGGGCGAGGACCTGAAGATCTACCGGCAGGGCGCGTGGTTCGACCTGTGCCGGGGCCCGCACATGACCTCGACCGGCAAGGTCGGCACCGCCTTCCGGCTGATGAAGGTCGCGGGCGCCTACTGGCGGGGTGATTCCAACAACCCGATGCTGACCCGCATCTACGGCACCGCCTGGGCGGCACAGGCCGATCTCGACGCCTACCTGCACCGGCTGGAGGAGGCGGAGCGGCGCGACCACCGGCGCCTGGGCCGCGAGATGGACCTGTTCCACTTCCAGGAGGAGGGGCCGGGCGTCGTCTTCTGGCACCCGAAGGGCTGGACGATCTTCCAGGAGCTGATCGCCTACATGCGCCGCCGCCTCAAGGGCGACTACGCCGAGGTGAACGCGCCGCAGATCCTCGACAAGTCCCTCTGGGAGACCTCGGGCCACTGGGGCTGGTACCGGGAGAACATGTTCGCGGCGCAGAGCGCCGGCGAGGAGGCCGAGGACAAGCGCTGGTTCGCGCTCAAGCCGATGAACTGCCCGGGCCACGTGCAGATCTTCAAGCACGGCCTCAAGTCCTACCGCGACCTGCCCCTGCGCATGGCCGAGTTCGGCGTGGTGCACCGCTACGAGCCCTCCGGCGCCATGCACGGGCTGATGCGCGTGCGCGGCTTCACGCAGGACGACGCGCACATCTTCTGCACCGAGGACCAGCTCGCCGCCGAGTGCCTGAAGATCAACGACCTGATCCTCTCCACCTACGCGGATTTCGGCTTCGACGAGATCGTCGTGAAGCTCTCGACGCGGCCCGAGAAGCGCGTCGGCTCGGACGCGCTCTGGGACCATGCGGAGGGGGTGATGACGCAGGTGCTGACCCAGATCGAGGAGCAGTCGGGCGGGCGCATCAGGACGGCGATCAACCCGGGCGAGGGCGCCTTCTACGGGCCGAAGTTCGAGTACGTGCTGCGCGACGCCATCGGCCGCGACTGGCAGTGCGGGACGACGCAGGTCGATTTCAACCTGCCCGAGCGGTTCGGCGCCTTCTTCGTCGACGCCGACAGCCAGAAGAAGACGCCGGTGATGATCCACCGCGCCATCTGCGGCTCGATGGAGCGCTTCACCGGCATCCTGATCGAGCACTTCGCCGGCCATTTCCCGCTCTGGCTCGCCCCCGTGCAGGTGGTGGTCGCCACCATCACCGGCGAGGCCGACCCCTACGCCGCCGAGGTGGTGCGGGCGCTGGAGCGGGCGGGCCTGCGCGTCGAGGCGGACCTGCGCAACGAGAAGATCAACTACAAGGTCCGCGAGCACTCGCTCGCCAAGGTGCCGGTGCTGCTGGCGCTGGGCCGCCGCGAGGCGGAGGAGCGCACGGTCTCGATCCGGCGCCTCGGCAGCCAGCAGACCCGCACCCTGCCGCTCGACGAGGCGCTCGCGGATCTGCGCCGCGAGGCGACCTCGCCGGACCTCGCCCGGGCCGACAGCGTCGCCGAGACCCACCCGACGACGGACGCCGTGCTCGATGCGCACCACGGGGTGCAGCCGGCGCCGTAGGGCGGAGCGCCGGGAACCACCTCTCCCG
>NZ_BJZU01000162.1 GCF_007992195.1 Methylobacterium oxalidis
ATCGGGAGAGGCCGAGAAGGCGCCCAAGGGCGGCGCCGTCGAGCTCGAGATGGACGGCGCGGTGTTCGACCAGGGCACCTTCGGCGAGGCCGGCGGCGACCTCTACGAGCAGGCCGTGCAGGTCGTGCTGCGGGACAAGAAGGCCTCCACCAGCTACATCCAGCGCCGCCTGCAGATCGGCTACAACCGCGCCGCCTCGCTCATGGAGAAGATGGAGATCGAGGGCATCGTCGGCCCGGCCAACCACGCCGGCAAGCGCGAGATCCTGGTCGAGACGGACGGGCAGGGGATGTGAGAGGGGGCTGGCGCGGGCTCACTCGCCCGGAGCCCGCTTCTGGCGGCGCACCTCGCGCTCGTGGAACGCGACCGCGGACCATCCGAGCGCGAGCACGAGGAGCGGCGTGATCACGAAGGCGAGGATAAAGGCCCCGTTCATCCGTCCAGACCCTTCAGAACACGGCGCGCCCAGAGATGTAAGGTCGCCGCGATCAGGAACCAGATCAAGACGGCGCCGAGCACTTCCGAGAGCGTGACCAGCGCCCGGAAATTGCTCACGTTGTAGACGTAGCCCGCGATGGGCGTGGCGATGCCGACGGTGATGCAGGCCGTCGATGCCCGGTCCAGGGCATTGGCGAGGAGCTTGGTCTGCTCGACGAGGGAGGGCCGCATCCCGCCCCTCAGCCCACGTCGAACCGGTACCGGGTCGTCGATTCGAAGCAGGAGCCCGGGCGCAGCACCGCGGAGGGGAAGTCCGGGCGGTTCGGCGCGTCGGGGAACCCCTGCGTCTCGAAGCAGACCGCGTCGCCCGAGCGGTAGAGGCGCCGGCTCGGGCCGGCGAGCGTGCCGTCGAGGTTGTTGCCCGTGTAGAGCTGGAGCCCGGGCTCCGTGGTCGAGACCTCCATGCGCCGGCCGCTGCCGGGGTCGAGGCAGGTGGCGACGGGGCGCAACGCCGTGCGGCCGCCGCGCAGCACGAAATTGTGGTCGTAGCCCTTGGCGAGCGCGAGCTGCGGCACCGCCTCGCGGATGCGGGCGCCGAGCGGCGTCGCCTGCCGGAAGTCGAAGGGCGTGCCCGCGACGGGGGCGATCGCGCCGGTGGGGATCTGGGTGGCGTCGGTCGGCGTGAAGGCGTCAGCAGTGATCTCCACCGCGTGGCCGAACACGTCGCCCGAGCCCTCGCCCGCGAGGTTGAAGTAGCTGTGGTTGGTGAGGTTGAGGACGGTCGGCCGGTCCGTCCAGGCGGCGTAGTCGATGCGCAGGGCGTCGTCGGCGGTCAGCGCGTAGGTCACGCGCACGTCGAGGTTGCCGGGAAACCCCGCCTCGCCGTCGCAGCTCCGGTAGTGCAGGACGAGCCGGTCGGCCTCTGCCGCCTCCACCCGCCAGATCCGCTTGTCGAAGCCGTTCGGGCCGCCGTGCAGGGTGTTCGGGCCGTCGTTCACGGGCAGGCGGTAGTCCTGCCCGTCGAGGCTGAAGCGCCCGCCCGCGATGCGGTTGGCGTAGCGGCCGGTCAGCGCCCCGAAATGCGGGTTGCGGGCCTCGTAATCGGCGAAGTTCGAGAATCCCAGCACCACGTTGGCGGGCCGGCCCCCGCGGTCTGGCACGTCGAGCCGGGTGAGGATGCCGCCGTAATCGATGATCTCGGCCCGCAGGCGCCCGCGGGCGAGCCGGTAGCGGGTGACGTCGCGGCCGTCCCGGGTGCGGCCGTAGGGTTCGCCTGCCATCGCCGGAGCCTCCGAGGGGTGTGCCGCCGCGATATAGCGCCCCGGCCGGCCGCCGCTCAGCCGCCCCGCGGTCACGTCTCGGTGTGGGCGGGCAGGGCCTCGTCCGAGAGCTGCAGGCGGTGGAGGCGGGCGTAGGCGCCGCCCTCGCCAAGGAGCGCGGCGTGGGTGCCCCGCTCGACCACGCGGCCGGCCTCCAGCACCACGATCTGGTCGGCCTCGCGCACGGTGGAGAGGCGGTGGGCGATGACGAGGGTGGTGCGCCCCCGCATCAGCCGCTCCAGCGCCCCCTGCACGAGGCGCTCGGACTCGGAATCGAGGGCCGAGGTCGCCTCGTCGAGGAGGAGGATCGGCGCGTCCTTGAGGAAGGCGCGGGCGAGCGAGATGCGCTGTCGCTCGCCGCCCGAGAGGCGCCCCCCGGCCGGGCCGACGCGGAAGCCGTAGCCCTCGGGCAGCCGGGCGATGAAGTCGTGGGCGGCCGCCGCCCGCGCCGCGGCCTCGATCTCGGCCTCGCTCGCGCCCGGCCGACCGAAGCCGATATTGGCCGCGATCGTGTCGTCGAACAGCACCACCTCCTGCGAGACCACGGCGACGGCCGCGCGCAGCGAGGCGAGGGTGACGGCGCGCACGTCCTGCCCGTCGATCGTCACGCGGCCCCCGGTCACGTCGTAGAGGCGCGGCACGAGGTTGAGGAGCGAGGACTTGCCCGAGCCCGAGCGCCCGACGAGCGCCGTCGTGCGGCCCGCCGGCACCGCGAGGTCGATCCCTTCGAGGGCCGCCACGTCCTCGCGGTAGCGGAAGCGCACGGCCTCGAACCGGATCTCGCCGGGGCCGGGCGCGAGCGGCGGCGCGCCCGGCGCCTCGCGGATGCGCGGCGCCTCGTCCATCAGGGCGAAGTAGCGCTGGAGGGCGGCCGCCGCCTCCTGCAGGATCGCGTTGAGGGTGCCGAGCGCCCGGGCGGGCTGCGCGGCGAGCAGCAGGGCGGCGGTGTAGCCCGTGAAGTCGCCCACCGTGCGCTCGCCCGACATCACCCGCTGGCCGACGAGTATCAGCACGGCCGCCACCGCCACGCCCCCGCCGACCTCGAGGAGCGGGTCGAGCCGGCCGCGGGCGTTGGCGGTCTTCATCTTCAGGCGGCGCACCCGCTCCAGCGCCTCGGCGGCGCGGCCCTTGAGGTAGCCTTCCAGCGCGTAGGTCTTGGCGACGCGCGCGCCCGCGAGGCTCTCGCTGATCAGGCTCGCGGTGGCCCCCATCTGCTCCTGCGTCGTGGTCGAGACCCGGCGCAGCTTCTTGCCGATCCGGCCGATCGGCCCGGCCACGAACGGCACCGTCACGGCGGCGACGAGCGTCAGGAGCGGGTCCATCCAGATCAGCGCGGCGACGAGCCCGACGAGCATGGCGACGTCGCGCAGGAGAACCGTCGAGATCCGGGTCAGCGCCTCCTTGATGAAGGCGAAGTCGGTGGTGAAGCGCTGCGTGAAGGCGGCCGGGCTCTCGCGGGCGAGCTGGTCGAGGTCCGAGTCGATCAGGTGGCCGTAGAGGGCCGCCTGCATGTCGGCCTCGACCCGGGTGACGACGCGGTTCGTCAGCACCGTCTGCCCGAACAGGGCGAAGCCCCGCACCGAGGTCACGGCGATGACGATCAGGGGCCCGTAGGCCAGCGCCCCCATGTCCTTGCTGTCGAAGGCGTCGAAGGCCCCCTTGATCAGCACGGGGTAGAGGCCGGTGGCGGCGCCCACGAGGGCGATCAGCACCAGCACCACCGCGAGCGTGCCCCGGTGGGGCGAGAGCCACTCGCGCCAGACCCGCCAGATCAGCGGGAGCGTGTCGGTCTTCAGTCGGGGGCGGCGCGCCATGGCCTGTTCCTGGCGCCGCGGGATCATCGGCGCCCGCGCGGCGGCTCGCGCGGTGTTTGCCGCCGCGGCCGCCGCGGATCAAGCGCCGCGGTCGCCGGACCGGCTCAGCGCCCCTCGCCGGGCCCGTGCCGGTGGTGGCGCCAGCCGCCGCGGCCCTCGCCGCGCATCGGCCGGGCGAGCACGAGGGCCCGGCGCTTCTGGTCGGGGTCGAGGGTGGCGTAGAGGGGCGCCGAGGCGTCGGCGAGCTTGCGCAGGGCCTCGCCGCGGGCCGTCGCGGCGTCCGCCATGGCGCGGATCGCGGCCGGCGCGTCGTCGACCATGCGGCCCCGCTCCGCCCGGGCGGCGCGCTGCTCGCGGCGCAGGCGCCCGAGGTCGCGGATCGCCGCCTCGACCGGCGGCCACAATTTCTCCTGCTCGGGGCTGAGGCGCAGCCCCGCCCGGAGCGCCGCGATGCGGGCGTCGGCGAAGGCTTCCCGGTCCTCGGCCGAGAAGGCGTTCCAGCGGCCCGCGGGCGGGCGGGAGAACGGATCGTCCTTGGCGACGGCGCCGCCGACGACGCCGATGCCGACGAGGATCAAACCGACGGTCACGAATCTGCGCATGGCGCTCTCCTCCGGCCCCAGGGGCGGGGCACTCGCGCACCGCCGCGCCGTCGAGGCGGGACGGGGCCGCGGGGATCAGAATGGCCAAGGTCGGATGGCCGCGGCCTGTCGCCCGCATGAAAGCTTTGTCATCTTCGCCGGGCGGACCGGGCTTGGAAATGTAATACTATTACATTATGCAGCCCCGATCGGACGGGGGAGAGACGCGATGCGGGGGCGGATGGTGCGGCGGCGGATCGGCTTACTCCTGGCCCTGGCCGTCCTCCTCGCGGCGGCGCCGATGCTGCTGGCTGGTCGGGCGGAGGCGGCCGAGCGCCTGCGGGCGGTGGCGACCTTCTCGATCCTCGGCGACCTCGTGCGGCAGGTGGGCGGCGACCGGGTCGAGGTCGCGAGCCTCGTCGGGCCGGACGCGGACGCGCACGGCTACAGCCCGGCCCCGGGCGACGGCCGGCTGCTGGCCCGGGCCGACATCGTCTTCGTCAACGGGCTCGGCTTCGAGGGCTGGCTCGACCGGCTGATCCGGGCCTCCGGCGCCCGCGCGCCCGTGATCGTGGCGGCGCGCGGGGTCGAGACCATCGCGGCCCGGCACGACCACGCGGGCGAGCACGGCCACGCGCATCCGGGCGGCGCGGAGGCCGACCCGCACGCCTGGCAGAGCATCGCCAACGCCAAGGTCTACGTCGCCAACATCCGAGACGGGCTCGCCAAGGCCGATCCGGCCCACGCGGAGGATTTCTCGCGCAACGCCGCCGCCTACCTCGCCAAGCTCGACGCCCTGGACGGCGAGGTGCGGGCGGCCATCGCGGCGATCCCGCCCGAGCACCGGCGGGTGATCACGACCCACGACGCCTTCGGCTATTTCGGCGCGGCCTACGGCCTGCGCTTCATCGCCCCCCAGGGGGTGGCCAACGACAGCGAGGCGAGCCCGCGCAGCGTGGCCCGCATCATCCGCCAGATCCGCCAGGAGCAGGTCCCGGCCGTGTTCCTGGAGACGATCGCCGACCCGCGCCTGATGGAGCAGATCGCCCGCGAGAGCGGCGCGCGGATCGGGGGCCGGCTCTACTCGGACGCCCTGTCGGGCCCCTCCGGCCCGGCGCCCACCTATCTCGACATGATCCGCAGCAACCTGCGCGAGTTCTCGGCCGCCCTCGGCCGCGGCTGAGCCTCACCACGCCGGTCCGGCGGAGGGAACCCGCGCCCGATTTTTTCGAGCCGGTGCCGGAGGGGACGAGGGCGGCACCCACCTCTCCCGTCCGGGA
>NZ_BJZU01000163.1 GCF_007992195.1 Methylobacterium oxalidis
AAGGGGCGGCGGCGCTATCCCCCGGTCATCGGCGGGAAGAAGGCGATCTCGGCCGCGCCCGCGAGGGGGGCGTCGGGCTTGGCGTGGACCCGGTCGATCGCCGCGCGCACCACGCCCGCGTTCTCGAAGGCGTAGGCGTACTCCTCGCCGCGCCCCCTCAGCCACGCGATCAGGTCGGCGACGGTGGCCACGCCCGCGGGCAGCTCGACGCTCTCCTCGGGCTTGCCGACGCGCTCGCGCACCCAGGCGAAATAGACGAGCTTCACCACAGCGTTCCTCCGGCCTCAGCGCGGATCGTCGATCACGTGCTTGATCCCGGCCCTCATGTAGTCCCAGCCGGTCCAGATCGTGAGGGCCGCCGCGACCCAGAGCAGCGCGAGGCCGATCGCGATCGTGCCGGGCAGCACCGTCTCGCCCGCCGGCCCCGCCACGAGGAAGCCGATGGCCAGGAGCTGCACCGTGGTCTTCCACTTCGCGATGCGGCTCACCGGCACGCTCACCTTCAGCTCGGCGAGGTACTCGCGCAGGCCCGAGACCAGCACCTCCCGGCACAGGATCACGATGGCCGCCCACAGGTGCCAGCCGGCGACCGTGTGGTCGGCGGCCAGCATCAGCAGGCAGGCGGCCACGAGGAGCTTGTCGGCGATCGGGTCGAGCATCCGCCCGAGCGCCGAGCTCTGGGCGTAGGTGCGCGCCACGTAGCCGTCGAGATAGTCGGTGATGGCCGCGAGCACGAACACCGCGAAGGCCGCGAAGCGGGCGCCCACCTCGTCCGGCCAGTAGAGCAGGCCCACCATGACGGGCACCGCGGCGAGGCGGCCGTAGGTGAGGCAGTTCGCGAGCGTCCAAGCCTGCGACCGACGTCGGGGGAGGACGGCGTTCATCGGCGCGGTGAAATCACGGGGCGGTGAACGCGTCAACCGCCCGTTCCCGTCCCCGGTCTCCGGCCCGGCCCGCTGCCCGGAATCCACCGGGTCAGGCGCCGGCATGGAAGAAGTCGTAGACCGCCCGCGCCGTGGCGGCGTTGACCCCCGGCGTCCGGGCGAGGTCCTCCAGCGCCGCGCGCTGGATCGCCTTCACGGTCCCGAAATGGTGGAGGAGCGCGCGCTTGCGGGTCGGGCCGATGCCGGCGATCTCGTCCAGCGGGTTGCGCACCATCTCGCGCTTGCGCTTCGCCCGGTGGCTGCCGATGGCGAAGCGGTGGGCCTCGTCGCGCAGGCGCTGCACGAAGTAGAGGGTCGGGTCCCGCGGCGGCAGCCTGAAGGGCGGCCGGCCCGGCACGAAGAAGGTCTCGCGGCCCGCGTCCCGGTCGCGGCCCTTGGCGACGCCGACGAGGGGCACGCCGGTGACGCCGACCGCCTCCAGCGCCCCCCGCGCCGCGTCGAGCTGGCCCTTGCCGCCGTCGATCAGCACGAGGTCGGGCCAGGCCGGGAAGGCGTCGGACTCGGCCTGCGGCTCGGGCACGGGCTCGGGCGGCCCGCCCTCGAGGGCGGCCAGGGCCGCCTCGTTGGCGGTGCGCGGCGCCTCCTTGACGAGGCGCTTGAAGCGGCGCTGCAGCACCTCGCGCATCATCCCGTAATCGTCGCCCGGGCTCAGCTCCTCCGACTTGATGTTGAAGGTGCGGTAGTGGGGCTTCATGAAGCCGGTCGGCCCGGCCACGATCATGCCGCCGACCGCGTTCGTGCCCATGATGTGGGAATTGTCGTAGACCTCGATGCGGCGGGGCGCCCGCTCCAGCCCGAAGGCCTGGCCCAGCGCGGCGAGGAGCTTGCCCTGCGAGGCCGTGTCGGCGAGCCGCCGCGCCAGCGCCTCCTTGGCGTTGCGGCGGGCGTAGTCCACGAGGTTCTTCCGCTCGCCCCGCTGGGGCTGGTGGATCTCGACCCGGTGCTCGGTGCGGCTCGACAGGGCGGCGGCCACGAGCTCCGCGTCCTCGATGGCGTGGCTCGTCAGCACGATCCGCGGCGCCGGCTTGTCGTCGTAGAACTGGCCGATGAAGGAGCCCAGCACCTCGTCCGGCGTCATGGTTCGGTCGGCCTTGGGGAAGTAGGCCCGGTTGCCCCAGTTCTGGAAGTTCCGGAAGAAGAACACCTCGATGCAGAACTGGCCGGCCTGCTCGTCGAGGGCGAAGACGTCGGCCTCCTCGACCCCCTGCGTGTTGACCCCCTGCGTGCCCTGGATCGCGGAGAGCGCCGCGATGCGGTCGCGGAAGCGGGCCGCGCGCTCGAATTCGAGCGCCTCGGAGGCCGCCTCCATCTCGGCGCGCATGCGGTCCTTCACGGCGTTCGACTTGCCGGCCAGGAAGGCGTTGGCCGCGTCGGCGAGCCCCCGGTACTCGTCGAGGGGGATCTCGCCCGTGCAGGGGCCCGAGCAGCGCTTGATCTGGAAGAGCAGGCAGGGCCGCGTGCGGTTCTCGTAGTAGCTGTCCGAGCAGGTCCGCAGCAGGAAGGCGCGCTGGAGCGCGTTGACAGTGCGGTTGACCGCCCAGACGCTGGCGAAGGGCCCGTAATACTGGCCCTTGCGGCGGCGCGCGCCCCGGTGCTTGACGATCTGCGGCGCCTCGGAATCGCCCGTGACGAGGATGTAGGGGAAGGACTTGTCGTCCCGCATCAGCACGTTGAAGCGGGGCTTGAGCTGCTTGATGAGGTTCGCCTCGAGGAGCAGCGCCTCGGTCTCGGTGGCGGTGGTGACGAACTCCATCGCCGCCGTCTGCGAGATCATGCGCGCGATGCGGTTCGAGTGCGCCTGGCCGCGCGCGTAGGAGCCCACCCGGGCCTTCAGGTTCTTGGCCTTGCCGACGTAGAGGACGTCGCCCTTGTGGTCGAACATCCGGTAGACGCCGGGCGAGGTCGGCAGCGTCGTCCAGAACCGGCGGATCACCTCGGTGCCGGCCGTGACGGCGCCGGGCTCGAAGTCGAAGTCGATCTCGGGGGATTCGTCGAGGGGGGCGGCGTCGGAGAAATCCTCCGGCCCCTCGCCGTCGTCGAACGTGTCGGGAGGAACGTCTGTCCGGGCTCTGCGGCTCATGCCGCAGATGTAAGGCCCGCCGATTCGCGTGGGAAGGGGCGGGCCGCCCCGCTCAGTCGAACAGGGCGTCGATGTCGGTCTGGTCGACGTGGCCGATGTCCTCGGCGAGCTTCGGCCCGTTGAGGAGCGAGGATTCGTCGTCGATGTCCGGGCCGTTGTCCTGCAGGCTCGCGAAGTCGCGGAAGCTGTCGAGGCCGCTCCAGGCCTCGATCACCCGGTCGAGATGGTCCTCGACGAACTTGAGCACGCCGCAGATCTTGCTGATGCGCTGGCCGGTCAGGTCCTGGAAGTTGCACGCCTCGTAGGCGACGATGACCTTCTCCAGGATGACGTCGACGTTCTCCTGCCCCGCCTTGCCGAGGGAGGCGCGCAGCATGTTGGCGTTGGTCTCGATGTCCTCGATGGCGCCGAGCAGCGAGGAGGTGGCGCGCTCGGTCGATTCCACCACCGCGTCGAGCTCGTCGGCGGCGCGCCGCATGCCCTTGCCGGAATGCTCGGAGCGGTGGAGCGCGGCGATCTCCTGCTTGGTGCGGGTGATCGCGTCCTTCATCAGGTCGAGCTCGCCCCGCATCGAGAAGGCTTCGGAGAGCTCGCGGCGGCAGGCGTCGATGGTCTCGCTGGTGCTGGCCTGGGTGATGCGGCGCAGGTCCTGGATCGCCGAGAGGATCTCGTCGAGGCGGGCGCCCTGGGCGGCGGGCACCTCGGCCGGGGCCGCGGCCGGCATCTGCGGCGCCAATCCGAGGATGTCTTCGATGCGGTAGCGCTTGGTGGTCATCGTCTCGGATCAACCGGCATGAGGGACGATGGCGAAAGTGACGGAAACTGGTTGCCACTTGCTGAATGGCCGCCGCCGGATCCTCACTTTTACGCGGCGTTGAGGATGCTGGAGATCGGGGCGCGGACAACGCCTCTTGCGTGAACGATTCACCACGTTTCTTCACCGGATTCGACGCGGCCTTCGCGAAACCTTGCTCGGGACTGGCCCACTGGGCCGCGGAGCTCGGGGCTGGAAGGGGGCGGGGATGCGTGAGGCGTGGTGCGTGGCGGCGGCTCTGGCCGCCCTGGGTTGCGGCGCGGGCTCGGCGAGCCCGGCTCTCGCGCAGGCGCGCGGCTACCAGCAGCACGCGGCGGCCGGGAGCTACGGCGGCGGCTTCATCGAGTTCCTGATGACGGGCGAGACGCCGCGCCCGCGGGCCCTGCGCCAGAGCCCGGTCGGCGCGCCCGGGCCGGCCCTGCCGGGGCACCCCGCGGCCTACGGCTACGGCGGTCCCGGCAGCCCGCGCCTGCAATCGGGCGACCCCGTGCCGCCGGGCTACGCCGAGCCGGCCCGCGTCGCGGCGGTGCCGGGGCCGGGCGGGTCCGACGAGCCGCGGGTGGCCCGCGCCCTCGACCCGCAATTCGCCCGGCAGGTCGTGCCCTATTCCGGCCCGCAGCGGCCGGGCACGATCATCGTGGATACGCCCGCGCGCTTCCTCTACCTCGTGCAGCCGGGCGGGCAGGCGATCCGCTACGGGATCGGCGTCGGCCGGCCGGGCTTCACCTGGGCGGGCCTGAAGACGATCACCCAGAAGCGGGAATGGCCGGACTGGACGCCGCCGCCCGAGATGCTGCGGCGCCGGCCCGACCTGCCGCGGCACATGGAGGGCGGCCCCGAGAACCCGCTCGGCGCCCGCGCGCTCTATCTCGGCTCCTCGCTCTACCGCATCCACGGCACCAACGAGCCGCACACGATCGGCCAGTCGGTCTCCTCGGGCTGCATCCGGATGATGAACGAGGACGTGGTCGACCTCTACGAGCGCACCAGCGTCGGCACACGGGTGGAGGTGCTGTAGCGGGCGCCGGTCGGCGGGCCGCCCGGATCGGCGGCCGCGCTGTCCGGGCGCCCCTCGGAACGCCGGCGCACCGGCCTCATCGGGTGGCCCCGACTTGCCGAGCGACGGCCTCGACGAACATCTCGGTCTCGACGAGGCGGCGCACGATCTCCTCCGTCGTAGGGAGCGGCTCCGACGTGAGCGGATCGTCGACCGGGTAGCGGAAGGCAGTCGCCCAAGGAGTCAGGTCCGAGAGGCGACTCGCCGGCGCGTGAAGAGGATGGGTGGTCGGGATGAGCCGGGCCAGTGCGACGAGATCGTGCCCGGCACCCCTGCCGCGCGGATATCGGATGCCGTCCGCCACGAGAAGCGCCTTGGCGGCTTTCTCGACGGCCTGATGCACGTGGAAGGCGGCGTCCTCCAGTTCCGGAGGGTCGGCGAGGAGACGTCGCGCGGACCGCGCGTCCTGGCGCGCCTTCTCGATCCAATCGCCGGGATCCGAGGCCCCGCTCATGGCCGCGGGCCCGCGGCCTCATCGAACAGGACGATACCCTCCCGCGCCACGTCGTGCGCCAGGGCATTCACGTCGAGACGCTTGGCCTCGTACACGCTCCTGCGCATCGGAACCACATGGATCGGCAACCCGAGGTCCCGCACCGCCCGCCACATCGCGCCCGGCGTGTAGATACCGGGAGGGATGTCGTCGTTCAGGAGGACGCACAGGTCCCAGTCGCTGTCGTGGTCGTGGTCACCGCGCGCACGGCTGCCGAACAGGATCACGCGCTCGACCGGAGCCAGAGCACGAAGACGCTCCACCGCCGCGTCGAGCGACGGAGAGAGCCCGCCCTGGGTCATTCGATCGCTCACGCCGGAACCATACCGCAAGCTCGGGCAGCCTGCATCCGCGCACCGAGGCTGCGGCCGGCGGCCCCAGTAGGTCGAGGACGGAGCGCCCGCCGTCCGGCGTCGTGGAGGCGCGCGACCTCCTGGGCATCAGGCCGGGCGATCGACGTCGGCTGCCTTCAGGACGCTGGCCGGCTCGAGACCCAGCGCCTCCGCAATGGCCCCCGCGATCAAGACGTGGTGGCTTCTCGCCCCGTCGAGGTGGTTCTCCTCCACGACGCCGGCGGCGATGCGCAGCAGAAGCACCGGCACGGGCTCACTATTGTCGTAGATCAGGCTGCCGTGCGCGAGCGGCACCGCTTTCGCCAGGTTGCCGAAGGCGCGGATAGCGGCGCCTGATGACCTCCTCGGGGATGTGGAGCCCACCCCGGCTGACCCTCTCGGCCACGCGGCGCACGTTCAGATCCACGCTGAGCAGCGCTACGAAGACGACGCCGACCTCGTAGCCTGCATCGCGCGCCCGCCGCATCAGGGCGATTGCGTGATGGCTGCTGAGCGTGGTCTCGTAGACGACGTTCTTGCGCGCCTTCAGCAGCGCGTCCAGGCGTCGGATCGTCCGCTTCGCCGCCTGCGCGTCGCCGAGCCCTGAGGCCCGCGCGATCAGGTCGGCGTTGACGAACTCGCCGTCCGGACCGAGTCGTTCGAAGAGGCTGGACTTCCCCGACCCGTTCGGGCCGGCGAGGATCGTGCAGGCGGGGACGTGGCCGTCCTCAGGGGCGGGGGCCGAAGCTCTCGACGACGACGTCCTCGTCCCCCACTCTCACGAGGCGGTGGCGCGTGCCGTCCGGCATCTCCCGGATGATGCCCTCGCCCAGGGAGGGGTCCGTGAAGGCCGGCACACCGGCCCGCCTCGCTTCCGCGATGGCGCGCTCGCCGAGCTGCCGGATCGCGGCCGCGTTCTCGCGGGCCTTCTCGAACAGCATCATGCCGCGCCTCCATCCTCGGATGACGGCCTCTCTCCGGGCGCGACCGGCCGCCAGTCCGTTCGCCCATGCCCCTCGCTGCCGCGGTCGAGATCCGATCCCGCCGCGGACCGCGGTCCGTCCGCGCGCGCCTGCACGGCGCCGACACGCGAAGGCCCGGCCCCGCCTGTTCGGCGGGGCCGGGCCCCGAGCCTCGCGGCTCGTGCGCTTGGTGCGCGGGCGCGCGACCGGGATCAGACCCAGTCGCTGTCGTCGCCGCCGCCCATGTCCCCGTCGAAGTCGCCGCCGGGGTCGTTGTCGAAGGAGGCGTCCTGGAAGTCGCCGCCGCTGCCGCCGAGCGCCGCGCCGAGATCCTCCGTCCCGCCCGCGGCCGGGGCGCCGAGGCCCGCCGCCGCGGCGCTGCCGAGCTGCGAGTGGCCGCCCGCGAAGGCGTTCGAGAGGGCGCTGCCGAGCAGCATGCCGCCCGCCGCGCCCGCCGCCATCGGCAAGGCGGTGGCGAGGAAGCCGCCGCCGCGGCCCGGCGCCTGCTGCGGCTGGCCGGCCCAGGGGCCGCCCTGCTGCTGCGGGTAGCCCTGCGGCGGGCCGCCGTAGCCGCCCTGGTTGCCCCAGGGCTGGCCGCCCGGCCGCTGCTGGTACTGCGGCGGGTATGGCTGCGGCTCCGGCTGGCGCTGGCCGCCGCCGAAGATGCTCGAGAGGAAGCCGCCCCCGCCGCCCTGCGGCTGCGCCTGCTGCTGGCGGCGCGCCTCCTCGAGCTGCTCGTTCAGGCTCTTGATCGCCTCTTCCTGCACGTAGATGAGCTGCGCCATGGCGTAGGGCGCGTAGGGCTGGGCCCGGATCTTGTCCGCGATGAAGCGCTCGGCGTCGGCGTCCCGGGGCTGGCTCGCCGCCTGCTCCAGGCGCTGGAAGATGCCGGTGATGACGTCGCGTTCTTCGCTGTTCATGGAGTCGTCCTCCTACAGGCAAGCGGGAGGCTGTCTGCACTCCGCGCGGGCGAGGACGACATGGGTAGCGGTGGGGCGTTTTGTCAGGGGGCCGCCCGCAAACTTCGCCGTGATGTTCGGCCGCGGCGGATTGTGCGCGGGCGCCGGGATGAAAACCGGAGCGCGGCCGCGAGCCGCCTTGGGCTGGGCCCGAAACAGGAGAAGCCCGGCCGCGAGGCCGGGCTTCCGAAGGCTGGCGGCGGCCTAGGGGACCGCCTGATCGGGCCAGC
>NZ_BJZU01000164.1 GCF_007992195.1 Methylobacterium oxalidis
AGGATGCTGACCGCAGCGCTTCGTCGCCAAGTTTTGACGCCGGGCACGTCCTGGTCAGTGGTCTCCGTGATGCTGATCGGAAAGGCAGAAAGTAAAATCGTAAGGCTACACAGCGTCGGCGGAACGCAATGCGAAAACCGTTGATACCGCCCAGAGTTAACCCCGGAGGTCACCCATGATCATTGAGGAGACCTAATATGACCCTTCAGAATTTGTACGCCCTGCTTCTCGCCCTCGCCCTTCTCGCGACCGGAGGCAGTGCCAGCTTCGCCCAAGAAGGCTGGCCGGGCGAGACGCGCCGCGCGCCAGTACCAAGCGGCGGACACAGCGGCGGCGCAGCCACCAGTTCCGGAGCGCCGCTCGATGTTGAGGCTGCCGATCCGGACGCCGCCACTGCTCCGTTCGTCGGGCCTGGGTCGACGGGCACGGTTGACGGTGACATGGATGGCCGGGGACCGCCCCGAATCCGGCCGGATGCGCGCTGAATCGTCGGCCGTCCCATGAGCCGAGCAGGCGGCCCGCCGGGCACCTGGTGGCCGCACTGCTGAGGCCGAGGCTGCGTACAAGGCGGCGCTTCGCCTGAGCCCACAATATGCGGCAGCTGCGATCAACCTCGCGGATCTCTACCGGGGAATGGGCCGGGACGGCGAGGGAGAAGGCGTGCTGCGCCAGGCGCGCGCCGCGTCGCCGCGCGACGCGGGGCTGCACCACACGCTCGGCCTGACGCTGATCCGCCTGAAGCGGCATGCGGAAGCGCTGGACGATCTGCGCCGCGCCGCCGAGCTCGCCCCTGACCAAGCCCGCTACGCCTACGTCTATGCCGTGGGCCTGCATTCCTCCGGGCAGGCGGGCGAGGCGATGATGGTCCTGAAGGACACCCTGACGCGACATCCGGCCGATCGCGCCACCCTATCGGCGCTGATCGGCTTCAGCCGTGATGCCGGGGATCTGGCGAGCGCCCTCGACTATGCCGAGCGGCTGGCCTAGCTGGCTCCGGGCGATCCGAGGCCGAGCGTCCTCATCGAGAGCCTGCGGCGCCAGATCAACGGATCGGGTGCGCGATGACCCGGGAGAGATCGGCGCTGCGACCAAGGATGTTGGTCTCTCCCTGACGCGCCTCTGCTTCCAGGTCACCCATGCGACCGAGCTTGGCACCACACGCGCAGGGACTGACCGGCGCCCACGATGCCTGCCTCTTTGCAGGCAACCGCGAGGCTCTTGCCTTGGGCTGCCTGCACCTCGATCTGACGTTGGTGCGCGTGTCGAAGTCTGCTTCGGGTTGTTCTTTGCCTTTCATCCGTGCGCAACCAGCAGGCGGAGTTGTGCCCATTGCCGCCATCCGAAAATCCCAGACCGTCCCATCGAGTCGGGAACCGCAGCGCAAGTCTACGGTCTTGGATCGATTCCGGCATCACACTTCTGGCCAGCATCTCCTTCTCCGCCGTCATCTCAGATGTCGATGGAGGACCCGTTCAATAAGGCAGACCGCACACGATCGTCATGCCCGGCACCGCTCGTTTACGTTGCGGAGCCTGTGGCGCATCCGAGGACAATCTTGCGGGCGTGGTTCTCGAAGGCCCGCGCTCGGCGGTCGTAGCCCTTGAGGATGTTCACCTCGCGTAATGCAGTCTCACGCTGACCTGCATCCGAGCCTCAGCCCTGCCTCGTCACCACCCGTTTGTCGGCCGCTGCGCCGAAGCGGGTTGCCAAGCTTAACCATATGGTCCAGTCTCTACCTAAGTAGAGCGATCGATTCATTTCCCAGACCTGGAGAATAAATGCTGATCAATCACGAGAGACGCCTCCTCAGACAAGCTGCAGAGGCAGCCGACCGTCAGATCTCGATCAAGCAGAAGCCGGACAGATCTTGGCCCAGCGACCACAGTAGGCTCCTCGCTCTCGAAAGCCGGGGCGATATTCGCTCCGTTGACCTGCAACCCACCCTCGCAGTCGCCTTCGCGACTTGGCAGATCACGGAGTGCGGCCTGAGCGCTCTGGAGCGCCTCTCCGGTGGGCACGCGTGATGGCCTCGATCAAGATTCGCCTCACCGCCGACGGCAGCTTCGCCGTATTTCAGAACGGGACTGCCCTCTGCTCAGGGCTGACCCGTGCTCAGGCCGAGCGTCTCGCGGCCGTGCTGAGATGGGTCGAGCCGGTCCTGTAGGATCGTCGAGGCGGCGACCAACGTTACGTTAACCTGGGTGATGGCGCCGGCCCCCCGATCCGCGGAACAGTGATTCGGTCCCGCAGAGGCGGGGCGCTGTGCGCCGGAGCTGTGCACTCATGCCGACAGAGCCCCCCTCGGCCTCGCCCTCCGAAACGTTTCCGGCCTCGAACGCTCCCGCCTGCGCCTACATGCGCGAGCTCCTGCACCTTCTGAGCGAGGATCGCGCGGGTGGCGCGGACAGGCTGTTTCTCAGCCTTCTGATGCTGGAACTGCGGGCTTTGACCTCTGGAGCTTCGGACGCCACTCTGCGCGCGATCGTGACAGCCCGCACCACGGCCGGCTTCGCGAGCCTCGGCGGCCTGCCCGGCATCGTCCGCCCCGCCTGAGAAGGGTCGGGCGGCGCCCGGATCGCGCGGCCTCCGTCCGGTTCGAGACCGGGTAGGCGTGCGCATACGTCGTCGCGCTCTGCCGAGGGACCAAGGTCTCAGACCTTGGTCGGGACCACGCAGGACGAAAGGCCGTTTCGGCGCTTGGTCTCGGGTGCGAGGGTTATGCCCGGTTCGGCTCGAGCGACGCGACGGAGCGCTCTCCGATCCCGACGCGGTGGAGGGGAGGGCACGATGGGCCTCGACGATCTGGTCGGTGCGGACGACAGCTTGGTATATGCTCTGTACGACGGCCTGCTCGGGCGAGCCCCGGATCCGGCCGGCCTCGTGTCTTGGATGGGGCATGTCAGCGGCCTCGACACGCTGCACGACGTGATCGAGAGGTTCCTGAAATCGACCGAGGGCCGGGCGCGCCACGACGGGCTCGACGATCGCGGCTTCGTCAACAAGCTCTACGAGGACAACCTGCACCGCGGAGCTGATGACGCCGGTATGGCCTACTGGACCGACCAGCTCAGGCACGGTGTGGAGCGGGAGGATGTGGCGCGCGGAATCCTGCTGGCCGACGAGCACCTCGCTCACCTGAAGGGCGTATTCGAGGCCGGAGATGTCGCGCGCCTGTACTACGGACTTCTCGGCCGGGTACCTGACGCGGGCGGACTGCACGCGTGGCGGGACGCGATCGAGCACGGGGCCTCGCTGCACGAGGTTGCCCAGGGCTTCCTCGGCTCCACCGAGTATCAGGGCCGCGCGGCCGGGCTCGGCAACGCGGCCTACATCGACGACCTGTATCTTCACGCCCTGGGTCGGCACGCGGACGATCCAGGATCTCGCGGCTGGGTGGATGCCCTCGAGCACGGTGCCTCCCGCGCCTCGATCGCCGCGGTCATCACCGACTCGGTCGAGGCACACCACCATCTCGTCGCGCAAGTCGAGCAGGCTTGGCACATCTGACATCGGCAGGAACACGAGCCCCACGCCGGAAGAACCGGATCGATCTCCCGAGCGGCCGTCCCGCCGGGCGTCAGCCCGGCGGCTTCGGCCGCAGCAGGGCGGCGATGGCGTCGCGCAGCTCCGCGCCCCGCGCTCCGGTCTCGCCGAGGCGCGTCAGCGCCACTGCGATGCCGGCCGCGATCGAGGTCGCGCGCACACCGGAATTCAGGCGCCGCGCGATCAGGTCGATCATCGCGTCGGCCACCTCCTCCACGTCCTTGATCGCCCGATCGTCCATGCCTCGCCTCCGGGATGACGCCGGCGGCGCCTGGTCGGCGCAGCACGGGCCGCGGCAACGGTAGGAGCGGGCGGGCAGGATGGGCAAGCGGGAGCCGGCGCCGCCACCCTGTGCTATGCTCAAGCTCGATCGACGGGGCGGCCGCTCCGCTGCCCGTCCCGAGCCCTCCCATGGTCCCGCCGCCCGCAGCCTTCCGAGATCCAGTCGCCCCGCCGGGAAGCCGGGAGGCCGGTTTCGCGCTGATCGCGGTGATCTGGATGATCGGGCTGATCGGGCTGATGCTCGTCACCTACATCGCGGCGGCGCGCTACCGGGCGATCGAGGCGCGCGCCGCCGCGCAGATCGCCCGCGCCGAGGCCGGCGCGGAGGGCGCCGTCAACCTCGCCATTCTCGACCTGCTCGCGGACCTGCCGAAGGGCGAGTCGATGGGTGCCCGGTTCGGATCGGGCGGACGCCCGCGGCTCTGCGCGCTCGAGGACGGCACCATCCTCGCCGTCGCGGTGGCCAACGAGAGCGGCAAGGTCGATCTCAACGGAGCGACGCCCGACCTCGTCGCCGCCCTCATCCGGGGCGTCGCGCCGGAGGCGCGCGCGGCCGTGCGCAGCCTCCTGCGCCTGCGCGAGGCAGCGCAGAACGCCAAGGATCAGGCCCAGACACAGCAAAATCAGACGCCGCAGGCTCAGGCGGGGCAGCTCCAGGCGGGGCAGGTCCGGCAGTCCCAGGAGAGCCGTGAGACGCCGGCCTTCCGCTCGGCGGTGGAGCTCGCGCGGGTGCCGGGCGTCGACCGGGCCCTGTTCGAGACCCTTCTGCCCATGGTCACGACCCATACCGGCAGCCCCGGCCTCAACGCGCAGGTCGCCGCGACCGCAACGCTGCTGGCGGTCACCGGCGCGAGGAGCCGCGCCGAGGCCGAGCGGGCGAACGCTGCCTTCTTCCTCGCGCAGGCGCCCGGGCGGGTCTTCCTGATCCGCGGCGAGGCCGTGACGCGCACCGGCGCCCGCGTCGCCCGCGAGGCGGTCGTCGAGTTCACGCCGGGTCCGCCCGTGGCCTACAGCATCCGGGAATGGCGCGAGGGCGGTCCGCAGGCCCCGCTCGCGCCGGCGGGATCCGGCGGGGGAGCTCCGTGCTGAGCGCTCACCCCGAGGCCGGCGCCCTCCTCGTCCTGCTGCTGCTCGCGGGCGCGGCGGCCGCGAGCGACATCCGGGCGATGATCATCCCGGACGCGGTCAACCTGCTGATCCTCGTCACCGGCCTCGGCGCGAGTATCATCCTCGGCACCGTCGAGCCGGTCTCGGCGCTGGCCGGCGCGCTCCTCGGAGGCGGGCTGCTCCTCGGCGTGCGGTGGGCCTTCCGGGCGCGACGCGGCTATCACGGACTCGGCCTCGGCGACGTGAAGTTCGTGACGGCGGCCGCGACGTGGACCGGGCTCGAAGGGCTCGCACCGATGCTGCTCCTCGCCAGCCTCTCGGCCCTCGCCTACATGGGCGGCCGCCGCCTCCTCGATGCCGGCTTCGACACGGGCGGCCGGATCCCGTTCGGTCCCTTCCTCGCCCTCGGCACGGCGGCGGTCGCCGCCCTGCAGATCGGCAGCGGGACGAGTGTCCTCGACCTCATCGACCGGGCGCTGGGCTGAGCGCCCGTCTCACGAGCCCGGCACGCGGAACGACAGGTCGAGGGGCTCGACGCGGCCGCCGAGATCGAGGTTCGCCCGCAACTGCACGAGCTGCGGCAGCCGGGTCGCGTCTGTCCAGTCGTCGTGCCACGCCGCCGGCCGCCCCTCCGCGAGGGCGCCGAAATAGCTGAAGCGGGCTCCCGCCACGTGGGCGATCAGGGTCTCGCGCGCCACCTGGTCGGGCAGCAGCGCCTCGCCGAAGGCGAGGGGGGTGACGTCGAACAGGATCGAGCCCGTGCGGCCGCCCCGGTCACGGCCGTTGAATCCGACCGTCACGGCGAGCAGTCCCGCGGGCTGCGCGTCGCCCCGGCTCGCGGTGACGAAGGTCAGGCGGTCCGGCCGCCCCTCGAACAGCACCGGCCCGGGCCCCGCCGGCGTCACCGTGCGAATCGGGGCGGCGGCCGCGAGCCAGCCGCCGAGGGCTCCGCTGCCGGCGACCGTGTGGGCGAGCACGTCGCGCCCGTGCCCGGCCTGCGAGATCCGCCGCCCGAAGCTGAACACGCCCGCCGCGAGCCCCAGGGTGAGAGCGAGGAGGAGGAGCGCCACGAGCGCCTCCGCGAGCGCGAAGCCCGCCTCCTTCGGGGAACGGCTCATCGCCGGCCCTCCCGATCGAGCACGAACGAGCGCAGGGTCAGCGCGCGGCCGCCGCGCTCCGGCGGTTCTGCGACGGTCACCGCCACGCGGTACCCGGCCGCGCTCCGGCCCGCATCGAGGGGCACGCGGGCGGACCGGTCCATATCCGCCCGCCAGAGATAGCCGTTGGGCAGCACGCCCCCGGCCGATCCCTGGCGCAGGGGGTAGTCGACGCCGGCCGCCGCGAGCCGGCCCTTGGCCAGCGCGCTGGCCAGCGTCAGGAAGGCTGCCTGATGGTCGCCGCGGATCGCCACCGCGAGGGCGGCGAGGATCGCGGAGAGGAACAGGACCAGGATCGCGAAGGCGGCCAGAAACTCCAGCAGCGTGAAGCCGGCCTGCGCGCCCGAGCGGCCCTCCCGGCGTTCCTCAGCGCCCGGAATCATGGCGCCCGACCTGGCTGACGACCTCGCTCGCCACGATCTGACCGGTCGCCCACACCACGTCGAGCCTGCCCTCCGACCGGCCGAGGCGCAGGCGGATCTGGCCGCCCGTCGAGCGCCCGCTCGGGAAGAAGCGGATGCGGCCGCGGGAGCCCGTGCGCTCGTCCGGGTCGGGGAGGGCGAGCGTCACCTCCGTGCGCGGGTCGAGGGTGGTCCGGGGCACCGCCGGGGAGACGAAGCGGCGGCTCTCCGTGTCGAGGAGGAGGCCGAGGGGCTCGTTGCGCATCATCGCGGCGGCGCGGGTGATCCGCAGGGCGGCGGCGAGGCGGCCGAGATCGGCGCGCAGCTGCAGCTCGGCGGGCGGGCGGCGCAGCAGGGGCGCGGCGAGAAGGGCGACCCCGGACAGGATCGCGACGGTGACGAGGATCTCGATCAGGCTGAAGCCGGCGCGGCTTCGGCAGGGATCCCGGAAGTCGGGCACGCCCGGGGCCGTCCGGGAGACGGTCATTGCAGGGCGAGGTCGTTGATCGAGAGGATCGCGCTCATCACCGAGAGGATGATGGCCGCGATCATCCCCGACACCAGCACGGTGACGGTGGGAGTCAGGATGCCGAGCAGGCGCGCGGTCTGGGTCTGGTCCTGCCGCTCCAGGATCAGGGCCGCCCGCATGAGCATGTCGCGCAGCCGTCCGCTCTCCTCGCCGACTGTGATCATGTGGCGGGCCGCGAGCGGCAGGGCGCCCGCGCGCTCCATCGCCTCGCCGATCGTCGCGCCGGCCCGCACGTCGACCACGGTGGCCTCGAGCTGGGCGCGGAGGAAGCCGTTGCGCACGAGCGCGCAGGCGGTCTGGAGCGCCTGGAGAGGGGCGACGCCGGCCTTGATCAGGGTCGCGAAGGTGCGGGTGAAGCGGGCGGCCTCGCGCGTCTCGGAGATGCGCCCGGTGACCGGCACCGCGAGAAGCAGGCGGTCGAGGCGCAGGCGGATCGCGGGACTGCGCCGGCCGAGGATCAGTGCGAGGCCGAGGGCGCCGAGAAGCGCGGCGCCGAGGCCGAGGATCGTGGTGGAATGCGCGCGCAGCCCGTCGAGGACCGCCAGGATGCCGGGCAGCTCCATGCCGCTCTCGTGGAAGATCGGCGTCACCGCGGGCACGAGGAGGCCGAGCACGATCCAGAGCGAGATTGCTGCAAGCCCGACGAGCAGGGCCGGGTAGGCCAGAGCCGAGCGGACCCGCGTCCGGATCTCCACCCGGCGGTCGAGGAGGTCTGCGAGATCCTGCATGGCGGCGCCGAGATCGGCGCTGACGTCGCCCGCCTGGATGATGCGCACATAGTCCGGCCGGAAGGCGTCCGGCATGCCCTCCATCACCTCGCCGAGCGAGGCGCCCCTGAGGACGCCGTCGCGCATCCGCAGCGCGAGGTCGCGCATGCGCCGATCCTCGGCGGTGGCCGAGGCGATGCGCAGGGCGGCGTCGAGGGGCACGTCCGCCTGCAGCAGCACGGCGAGGTCGCGGGCGAGCCGGGCGAGCGCCGCGTCGGCGGCCTTGCCCCCCGGCATCTCCAGGCGGATGTCCCGGAACAGGAGGTCGAGAGCGCGCGCCTCGCGCACGGCGAAGGGGGTCGGCCCGCTCGCCTGCACGAGCGCGCGCGCCTCGTCCGCCGTGGCGGCCTCGATCTCCCCCGCCACGAGGTTCCCAGCCTCGTCGAAGGCCTCGAAGCGGAACTTCATGCGGATGCCGGGGGGGCGCGCAGCGGCCGCCTCCAGCCTCCATCCCGGCGCTCCGGAGCCGGTCTCATGCGGGGCCCGCCTCGATCCCGCTCGTGACGCGCAGGACCTCCTCGACCGCGGTGAGGCCCTGCCACGCCTTTGCGACGCCGTCCTCGTAGAGGGAGCGCACGCCGCCGCGGCGGGCGAGCGCCTCGATCTCGGGGCCGGAGGAGCGCCGCAGCACGGCGTCGCGAAGCGTCGTGTCGACGGGCATCAGCTCGGCGATGGACAGCTGACCCGCGAAGCCGCTGCCCTGGCAGGCCTCGCAGCCGACCGGGCGGCTGAGGCGCGGCGGGCCGAGGCCCGGCAGGGCAGGCACGCGCTCGGCGAGGTGAGCGGCGAGCACATCCGCATCCGGGTGAGGCGCGGCGCAGGCCGGGCAGAGCCTCCGCACGAGCCGCTGGGCGATGATGCCGCGCACGGTCGAGCCGAGCAGGAAATGCTCGATGCCCATGTCGATGAGGCGCGTGATGGTCTCGGCGGCGCTGTTGGTGTGAAGCGTCGAGAAGACGAGGTGGCCCGTGAGCGAGGCCTGCACCGCGATGCGCGCCGTCTCCTCGTCGCGGATCTCGCCGATCATGATCATGTCGGGGTGGTGGCGCAGGATCGAGCGCAGGATCGCCGGGAAGTCGAGGCCGATCGCCTCCTGGGTCTGGACCTGGCTGATGCCGGTGAGCTGGTACTCGATCGGATCCTCGACGGTGAAGATCTTGGCGGTCGGCCGGTTCACGTGCCGCAGCATCGTGTAGAGGGTGGTGGTCTTGCCGCTGCCGGTCGGGCCGGTGACGAGGATGATCCCGTTCGGCTGGCCAGCGAGCCGGTGCATGGCGGCGATCTGGTCCGCGTCGAAGCCGAGGCTCTGGAAGTCGAGGGTGACGCGGCTGCGGTCCAAGACGCGCATCGTCACCGCCTCGCCGTCGATCGTCGGGATCGTCGCGATGCGAAAATCGACCTCGTGCCCGCGCACCGGGATCTTGATGCGCCCGTCCTGGGGCAGGCGCCGCTCGGCGATGTCGAGGCGGGCGAGGATCTTCACGCGCGATACGACGGCCGCGGAGACGCGGGCGGGCGCCTCGTCGATCACCCGCAGCACGCCGTCGACCCGGTAGCGGACGCGCAAGGTGCCCGGCGCCGGCTCGATGTAGATGTCGGAGGCGCCGGCATCGACGGCGCCCGCGATGATCTGGTCGAGGAGGCGGATGACGGGCGCCTCGCTGGCGCTGTCGCGCAGGCGCTGCAGGTCGGTGTCGCTGTGGTCCGCCTCGTGGGCCGCCGACCGCGCGGGCGTGGCCTCCGGATCCGCGTAGAGCTGGGCGGCGATCCGCTCGAAATCGGCGGGCGCGATGATCTCGACGTCGAGCGCGTGCTCCACGACGAGACCGACCGAGTCGAGGGGCATCCGGTCGAACGGGTCGACCACCGCGAGCGTCAGCACGCCGCCCGCGAGGCGCACCGGCAGGATCCGGTTCTCGGTCACGAAGCGGCCGGGGAGGGCGTCGGCCAGGAGGCGCTCGCCCGGTCCCTCGCCGGGGACGTGGAGCGGCAGCCCGAGGAAGCGCGACAGGCCCGCCGCGAGCCCCGATTCCGAGAGGAGGCCGAGCTTCGTCAGCACGGCGTCGAAGCGGTCGCCCGAGAGGGCGGCGGCGCGGCGCGCCCGCTCGACGGCGGCGCGGTCGAGCAGGCCCTCCTGCGCCAGGAAGGCGCCGAAGCGCTCCGCGAAGGCGGAAGAGGCGGGATCGAGGCCGAGGAGCGAGGGCCGAACCTGTTCCATCCCGCCTGCCTCGCTTCACTCGATCGTGCGCTTGACGTTCGTCATCAGCCGTTGGACCGGATCGCGGGTCGGCAGCACGCTGCGGACGCGGTTGCGGTACTCGTCGGTGACCGCCGCCGCCTCGTTGAGGTCGCGCACGACGCGCGGCGTCAGCATGATGAGGAGCTCGGTCTTCTCGACGAGGTTCTGCTTCTCCTTGAAGGCGTTGCCGATGATCGGCAGGTCGCCGAGCACCGGCACCCGCGTCTCGCCGACCGTGGTCCGGTCCTGGATCAGGCCGCCGAGGGTGATGCTCTCGCCGTTGTTGACGACGACCGTGGTGCGCACCTTGCGCCGGCCGAAGGAGGGCGAGTCGATGTTCGAGGAGGTGGTCCGCTGGACGTTCGAGACCTCCTGCTCGATGTCGAGGAGCACCCGGCCGGACTCGCTCACCCGGGGCGTCACCGAGAGGATCACGCCGGTGTCCTTGTAGGCGATCGAGTTCACCACCGGCGCGCCGGGGACAAGGACGCTCTGCGAGGATTGCGTCTGGATCGGCACCTGATCGCCGATCTGAAGGACGGCCGTGCGCCGGTCGAGGACCATCAGGCTCGGGGAGGCGAGGACGTCGACCCGGGTGACGTCGTTGAGCGCGTTGAGCGTCACCTGCCCGCCCGCGGCCCGCGCCACGAAGGAGAAGCCGGGAAAGGCCGAGCCGACCGCGCCGGTCAGGAGATCCGAGAAGGTGCCCGAGCGCGAGCCGTTGCGGTTCTGGAAGAACCAGCGCACGCCCAGGCGCAGGTCGTCGTTGAGCTGCACCTCGGCGATGGTGGCCTCGATCAGCACCTGGTTCGGCAGCACGTCGAGGTTGGCGAGAACCCGCTCGACCCGGCGGTAGTCGCTCTCGGAGGCGAGGATCAGGAGGGCGTTCTGCGACGGGTCGGCGACGATCTTGATGCGCGGCTCGCCGTTGTCGCCCGCGCCGATGCCGGCCGAGCGGTAGCCGCCGTTCTCGTCGACCCGCGGCAGCGGCCCGTCGAGGAAACGCTCCGAGGTCAGGCCGCCGCCGAGGCCGCCGTTGAGCCCCGCGCCGTTGAGCCCGCCGCCCGCCAGCCCGCCGACGGGCGCGCCGAACGGAACCCCGCCGCCGACCGAGAAGCCGCCCCCGGGCCCGGCATCCGCGCCGTTGAGGGAGCCGCCGTTCGGGGGCCCGTCGCCGAGGCCGGTGCGGCCCGTGCGGGCGGAGCGGACCTCGCGGGCGCTCGTCTCGTCCGAGAACATCGCGTTGAGGACGTCGACGACGTCCTTCGCCTGCCGGTTGCGCAGGACGTAGGTGAAAAACTCCTTGCGGTTGCCGGAGGCGACGCCGTCGAGATTGCGGATCCAGGCCTTGGCGCTGAGCAGGTACTCGGGCTGCTTAGAGATCACGAGCACGGATTTCAGGCGCTTGTTCGGGATGAACTGCACCATGCCGCTCATGGCGCCCTCGCCGTTCGTCGCGAAGGCCTTGTTCAGGTTGTCGACCACGTCCTCCGGGTCGAGGGACCGCACCGGCACGAGGGCGAAGGACATGCCCTTCATGTAGTTCACGTCGAAGACGGCGACCGCGTCGCGCATCGCGGCGATCTCCTGGTCGGTACCGGAGAGCAGCAGCGCGTTGCGGGAGGGATCGATGCGCACGACGCCGCCGTAGGAGGCGATCGGCTCGAGGAGGCGCTTCATCTCGGCCGCCGCGACGTAGCGCAGCGGCAGGACCTTCACGGAATTGCCGACGCCGGCGCCGCCCGAGCCACCGCGGTCGGCCATCCCGACCCGGCCTCCCGCCGTCGCCTGCTCGACCGGCACGATGCGCACGACGTTGCCGCTGCGGGAGAGCGCACCGCCGACGTTGCGCAGCGCGGATTCGAAGAGCTCCACGGCGCCGGTCTTGGTGACCGGGTGCGTCGTCTGCAGGGTGACCCGGCCCTCGAGCTTCGGGTCGATCGTGTAGTTCGTGCCGAGGATGTCGCCGAGCACCGCCGCGGCGGCCTCCTGGATGCTGGCGTCGACGAGGTTCAGCGTGTGGGATCCGGCCGCGGCCTCCGCAGGGGCCCGCGCAGGCCGCGGCTCGCCGTAGAACTTGCCCGAGCCGATGCCGACCCGGACCTTGTCGGGTGCGGCGGGCGCGCTCGGATCCGAGGTGCGGGGACTCGCGCCGACGCGGCGCTTGCCGTCGTCGGGCACAACCGGGGCGGGCACGCGGCCGGACCATTCCGGCACCTCACCGCCGCGGGGAGCCGCCGAAGCGCCGGGCGCCCCGTTCCAGATCAGAACTGCGCCGAGCAGGAAAACGGCTAGGAAAGAGTTCGGAGAGCGGGACGGCGGAAGGAGGGCGTCGCGTCTCAGTCGACGCAAATGACGGCCCGCCCGATGTGCTGGCAGAAACATCGCACTGTCCGCCCCCGGTCACCCTACTTATGCGGGCGGAGGAAGAGGACCACTTCCTGGCCGTCGCAAGACAGGTTCACGTTTTCGGCCGTGACGGTCAATACTTTCCACCCATCAGCGGTTGATTTTCCCTCGCCGATCCACCACCCGCGGTCGCCCTTGTGCTTGCGGAGCAACACCTTGCGGCCGGCTGCGGAGATGAGGACGCCGCCCATCGTATAGTTCGGTACGGGTCGCGGCGTGACCGGCGGCGGGGGCGGCGGCGCCTCGACCGTCTGGGCTACCATGATGGGGGTTCTCGCGGCCGGGCGGGTGCGCGTCGGCGAGAAGAGCGGCTTCGCGATGAGCATCTCGGCCGGGTTGGCGTCCGCTGCGGCGTGCAGGTCGGGAATGGCGGGAGCGGACCGGCCAAGGCGGGTCGCGCGCTCGGCGCCGGTCGCAGGCCCGATCGGTCCCATCAGGCCGGCCCAGGCCGCCCAGAGGGAGGCCGCCAGGGCCGGCGCGCCGCAGGCGAGCGTCAGGACGAGGGCGCGTGCGGATCTCAGCTGCGTGGCCATCCCGTCACCCCGTAGACTTCGACGCTCGCCGTCACCGCGTCCTCGCCGAGCTCCTCCGAGCCCGCGGCGGAGAGCTGCGCGCGGCGGATGAACAGGAAGGCCGGCCCACGCTCCAGGCTCGACAGCAAGGCCGCGACGCGGTGGTCGCTCGCCTGGAACTCGATGCGCGCGCCCACGGCGCGACGCCCCATCGCCTCCCGCTCCGGCAGCCCCGCCACCGAGGTGAAGCTGACCCCGTGGCTCTCGGCGATCTCGCGCAGGCGCAGGAGCAGATCCGCCTGCAGCAGGCTCTCGCTCTCGCCCTGGACGAAGCGGTGGGCCATGTCCCGGATCGCCGCCGGATCCTGCTCGGAGAGCGCGGCGTCGCGCGCGATGGCCGAGCGGGCCTGCTCCAGGCGCGGCCCCATCCGGGCGATCGCCTCCTGCTGGTCGGAGAGCAGGCTGAGGGCCGGGCTCAGGATGAGGCCGCTGACGAGGAGGAGGGCGAGCGCGTTGCAGCCGAGGAAGGCGAGGAAGCGCAGGGTGGATCCGGCTCTCATGG
>NZ_BJZU01000165.1 GCF_007992195.1 Methylobacterium oxalidis
CTAAGGCCGATGCCGACACGGCCGAAAATCGCTCGCGTTCGGACTTGCGACCTACACGTTGCCGAGGTGCATTCTGAACACTGCGGTATAATCGCCTGAGTCGAAGCGAATGGCTGTTTTTCTGGCTCAGATGCGAATAGCAGACCAGCTGCATTCGGCCAAACCCGGCCAGCAACCATGCGCAATAGGCAGAAATTGGTGCACTGCCCAGAAGTGCACATCGCGGCAAGGGTGCTCAGGAGTAGCTATCGGCGGCCGATCTCCGACGCTGAGAGGTATCTGCCACGCTCTCGGCCCATTTTGCCTGCACTTGGGCACTCAGTGCCGAAAAATTATCAAGAGACCGTTAATATTGCGATTTGCATGTCTTGGTCGAAGGCAGCTCAAACAGGACAGTGATATCGCGGGGAGATGGCCAGCTTCGGCGCGCAGCAAGCGCCACACCGCGACAGACGGGCTTGTCAGTCGAGCCAGGGGCCGGCAATCTCAGCTTAGCAGTACGCTTGACGGGTGTATGCCGGAGCGTTTTCTCATCTGGCCGCAGGACGCGGGAAGTCTGGAAGCATGATCAGGGACGATGGAAATGCCGATTTCGGCGAAGTAGACGAAATCACCTCGCTCGGACGTCGGACGGGGTTTCTCAACCGCCGGTCATTTCTGGTCGGCTCGGCAGCCGGGTTCGGTGCCCTAGGGCTAGCCGGTTGCGCGACGTCCGACGGGGTGATCCTCGCCGAGGCGGCCAAGGTCTACGGGCCGATGCCAAACGAGAAATTCCCGATCCCAGCGGTCGATGTCAGCAAGGTCGATTCGAAATATTATCGCCGGACAGTTCGCTACGAATCCAAAGAGGCGCCTGGCACGATCATCGTCGATCCCCACAACTTCTATGTTTACCGCATCGAAGGCGACGGCGCCGCCACCCGTTACGGCGCCAATGTCGGCCGCGATGGGTTTTTGTGGAGCGGTGACGCTTATGTCGGTCGTAAGTCCGAATGGGCGACTTGGACACCGCCGAAGGAGATGATCCGGCGTCAGCCCGAGGCCGCCAAATACGCCGGTGGTATGCCGGGCGGCCTCGACAACCCGCTCGGCGCCCGCACCCTCCACCTCTACCGGAACGGCGCCTATACGCTCTACACCATCTACGCCAGCAGCGAGCCCGAATCGATCGGCACGGGCATCACGAGCGGCTGCGTCGGCCTGCTCAGCCAGGACATGATCCACCTCTACGCACGGACGCCGGTCAAGACGAAGGTGGTCGTCCTGCCGGCGTAGGTAAAAGTCTCAACCTTGCTTCAGACGCCACTCGGTTCAGGCAAGCTCGCAACCTGTAGAGGTGCTTTCAGCGCCCGCCAGAGCCAGGTCTTGGGCCCCGGTCGGACAGCGGACGTACGACTGTGCGCCCACTGCCGTCATTCAGCCGCCACTGATCGCACCCCGGAATCAGACGCGGTGACGGCTTAGGCCACGGGTCTGAGTCGCTGCAGAAGCAGCCTCAATCTGCCTTGCCTCTAAACGTCTGCTCCGCAGCCTATAACGGCCCTGGGTTATGGACGCTCTTGGTTCCATGAGGTTCAAATGTCGTAGCGGCTTCCTGCCGGCTCACCCACTCCAAGAAAACATGTGTGAACAGGTGCTCGGTCTCGGCTAGCGCAGAAGAGCGGGCACTTCGAGAGTTCTGAGAAGACAGTAAAACGTCTGCCCAATTATTTGCGCAGGCTCGCAGAATATCGCGACAAAATATATTTATGCGGCCAACGGTTTTGGTAAGCGAAACAGTGCTGATCGATAATCGTACGCGACTTCGACCCAGGGGGAGCAGAACGAGTACTTGGGCCCGTCGTATTCCTTCACCAGCACAGCCTCTTTGCACGCGACGGCGATGCTTTTGCCTTGGGCTGTCTGCACCTCGGTCTGGCGCAGCATCAGCACCACCTGCTCGGCACTCGGCCTCTGTCCTCGCCTCATCTCCCACTCCTCCAATCCGGGCTGATCCCGGCAACCAGCCCGGTCCAAAGCCAGCCGGTCAGGTCAGACTCCAGAGTGCTACTTCAGCAGCTCGATCGGCTTCGATTGAGATGCGCCCGCTCCTCCTGACGAAGGAGATATCGCGCTGGAACCACCCTGCTCAATCGGAGCCCTAGGAGTGGTGGGCTGATCCGAAAGTCGCTGCCGGGTGTTCGCGAGGCTGCTCTGGGCATCCGCGAGTTCCTGGCGCGTGGACCTCAGGCGCTCCTCAAGGTTCGCCAGCTCCTTGTTCCGCGCAGCCATGTTGTCGGTGAGCGTGGCGAGCTGGGCCTGCGCCTCAGCCTGCCGCTTCTTCAACGCCTCCAGCTCGGAGGCCTGGCTCTGGCGGTCACCGCTCAGCGTCTTGATTGCTCCTTCCAGCTGACTGCGCTCGGCTGCCAAGCGGTCGCGCACGGTCTGCGCATCGGCAACCTCCTTCTGTGTTGCTGCCAGTCGTTCGTGGGCTTGCCGGAGCTGCTGCTCGCTCTGTTTCAGGTCGCCTGTACGCGCTGCCATTTCCTGACTTGTCGCAGTGAGATTGCTGCGGAGCTTCGCGTCCTGCTGCCGCGCCTCTGCGAGTTGTTCTTGGACCTGCCGGGCCTGTTCCTCAGCCTGCTTGCTCTCACTCGTCAGTCTTTCCCGGTTGGCTGTGAGGACGGTAATGGCCTGCTGAAGCTCGGCGCGTTGCTGCGCAAGCCGCTCCGCTTCCGCTCTCGCTCCGGTGAGATCGCGCTGTGCCGCTTCTATCGTGGAGTGGGCCTGATGCTGGTTCCGCTCGGCTTCTGAGAGGGCAGCGCGTTTGGTATCCGCTTCCTGCGTCAGCGTGAGGATGTCGCTGCGCAGCTTGGCTTCCTGCTGTCGCGCCTCTTCCAGCCTGCGCCCAGCGTCCGCAGCATCCTCGATGTGTTTCTTCGCGGTCTGCTCGGAAAGCGCAGCAGCAGCTAGGAGAGCCTTCAGGCTCTGGTCGGCCTGCTGCACCTGCGCCTGCAAGCCGGCAAGGCGTTGACTCTCTCCAGACGTAGCCTGTTCGATCTCCGCGGATTTCTGCTCGGCTTCCTTCCGGCGGTCTTCGAGGCTGCCAATCTGTGCTCGTGTCAGTGCGAGGGTTTGGCTCGCCTCCTGGATGTGTCGCTCGCCCGCAACGATTCGAGCCTGGATCTCCGTCGCGGTGCCGGCCAGAGCCTTCAGGCGATCGTAGTCGGCCTGAATGGCGGACTGAACTCCGAGCAGACCTGCGACCTCATCCTGATGCTGGCGCTTGTCCTGAGTCCGAAGGACGGCCAGGACGATCGTGCTGAGGAGCAGCAATCCTGCGACGGCGGCAAGTGTCAGCGTGACCGGGCGGCGGAAGTCTGACCGAAGGTCCAGAGCCATGAGCCTGTCTCGCGAGCTGGCAGGAGGGCATCCACTAACGCGAGTTGGGGGCCATTCGCTCCGCGCTTGCAAGCATCTTCTTGAGGTGTGCCGTGTGAAGAACGGCGCCCCGGCGGCGAGGCACGAAGTTCCTCGATCGAAGTTCAGGCACGCGCGGAAACACTTTGCTTGATCCCAGCCGCCGGCCGGTCGAGTTCCTCCCTCAGATCGCGAAACAAATGCCGTGCGATTGCTTGGCTCCCAGGTCAGGCCCTTTTTGGAACGCTTTCTCAGCCCCTGGCATTGAGGGGGCGATTATTCTTGGAGGCAGCCCATGCGCCCATCACTTACCACGCTCGCGATGCTGACCATGCTCAGCGTCGGCCCAGCCATCGCGCAGACAACCGTCACCGGCAAGCCGGCCACCGGCGCTGAGACCAGCGAGAAGTCCGGCGGCCAGCAGGCCGTCACACGCCCCAACACCGACAGGCCGGACGCGAAGAACCCCGCCACGACCGGAACGGCGTCTAGTGCCAAGCTTGAGGAGGGCTCGAACAGCTTCACCGAAGCGCAGACCCGCAAGCGCCTGGAGGACGCAGGCTACAAGGAGGTCAAGGATCTCAAGAAGGACGACAAGGGCATCTGGCGCGGCACTGCGATGCTCAATGGCAAGTCGGTGAGCGTCGGCGTCGACTTCAAGGGCAACGTCGCAACCCAATGAGGGGCCTCTCGTACCAGCCTGCCTGAACAAGCACGTAGGAGGCCGTCATGGCTCAGCAAACCATCACTGCACTTTTCGACCGCTACGAGGATGCGAGCGCCGCTGTCACAAAGCTCGAAGCCGCGGGCGTGCCTCACTCCGACATCAGCATCGTTGCCAACAACGAGAGCGATCGTCACTCAAGTCTCATTGGGCGAAGCGACAGAGATCACCACGAGGCGAAGGAAGAGGCTGAAACCGGCGCAGGTACCGGTGCAACGGTCGGCACGCTGGCAGGAGGTGCCCTAGGCCTTCTGACTGGACTCGGCCTCATGGCCATACCCGGCGTCGGGCCTGTCGTGGCCGCCGGCTGGCTGGTGACCACGCTGACAGGTGCAGGCATCGGTGCGGCCGCCGGTGGCCTCATCGGCGGTCTGACCGGAGCTGGCGTGAATGAGGCCGACGCTCACACCTACTCGGAGGGCGTGCGGCGGGGCGGCACACTCGTCACCGTACGAGTTGATGAGGCTCGCACCGTCGCCGTGATGGATATCTTGGAGCAGCACGGCTCCGTCGATGTGCATGAACGGGCTCAGACCTGGCGAGCGGAAGGCTGGACTGCACCCACTGTTGCAGACAGCAGCGGGCCGACTGGCTCGACGGCGGGGGCGGGTCTGTCGCCAGCAGGCGCGGTCGAAGGTCGGACACGCGTTCGGTCCTACCCGACGATGCCCTGAGGCTGCGTGCGACGCGATCCGTCAGCGGATCCGCTCTGCGTTCGGTTTGGAAATGCACTCTAGCAGAGCCGGGGACCCGATGGGTGAGATACCCAGGGGTCCCCGACGCGGTTAGGACCTGTGACTATCGCGTGGGTAAAACCGCCGCGGACCTCTGTGCTCAACCTACACAGCCATCTCACCCTATCATCGAACTTTGCCGACCTACGCCTACTCTTCAAGCGGAGGGCCGATGGCGTGGCTCGAGGGTTGAGTGCAGAGGTGTGGTTCGATGTTCGGCGGGGCGTCGCAAGCGGAAGCGGGGCCGCCGGGAAAGCAGACCTTCGGCATTGCGTCCAAGTCGGTCATCCGAGGCATAAACGAGCTTGCTCGGAAGCGGACATACCCACTCCAGATCCCTTTCAGTCTCGCGCGAATTAGGCCGCAGTTGCAGATCCAGTTTCGAGATGGGTGGATCGGGCCTTGCATTCCTGCTCGGCCAAGATCCAAATGTCCGTTGCCTGCGCCCGCCCCCGGACGGTTACGGATGCGTGCCGGTGCATGCCTTTGACGGCGTGCTCGCCAACCTCGGCGCGAACCTGTTCGATCAGGGCATGACTGCTCACAAGCGGCGTCCGGAGATCGCGGCTCAGCGCTTCGAGGCGACTTGCAGTGTTCACCGTGTCGCCGAGCACCGCGTACTCGAGGCGTCGCTCGTGGCCGATCGTACCCAGCACCACCGGCCCAAAATGCAGACCGATCCCGATTTGCAGAACCAGCTCACCGTGAGCGCGACGCTCGATGTTCCACGCGTCGAGACAAGCCAGCATCTTGCGAGCGCAGCCGAGCGCGTTGACAGCATCTCGACGATCTGGCTTCGGGGTCCCGAAGGTCGCCATCACGCTGTCACCCACGAATTTGTCGAGCGTTCCTCCGGCCTCGAATACGCACTCGGCCATTCGCTCGTGGAAACCGCGCAGCATCGCCATGACGGCCTGCGGCGGGCGTCCCTCGCACAGGCTCGTGAATCCCACGACGTCGGCGAACAGGATTGCGGCGTCCTGGATCCGAGCGGGGCCGAACGGCTCATCAAGTTCAGCCAGTTCCTCAACGAGGTTCGCGGAGATGTGGCGTGCAAGGTTATCGCGGGCGCGCTCGACACGAGCCTGCGCCGCGACCAGTTGCTGCGTGCGGTGCACGACAACCGCAAGGATCCCGGTGATCAGGCAGGCTGTGAACACGCTTGTCGCCCAGGCGGCGGCATCGACGAAGGCTGGATCGAGGTAGTGCGCCAGAGCTGCGGGGCCCGCGCCCGGCAACCCGAAACCGAGCTGGGTTGCAGGCTGGAGTGCCACGATGCCGACCCCAACGCTCCACGTCGCGATGACGATCAGCCCTGAGCCGAGCACGAGCCGCGGCGACAGCGTGAAGGTCGACCAAGCGACCAGCATCAGAAAGAACGGGAAAGCGGGCGGCCGCAGTTTCATCTGGATGGGCCAGGGTGGCGGATCGAGCGGGTTCGGGACGAGCAGGGTGGCCGTCAGCAAGGCAGCGTTCGCCAGGACGAAGCCAAGGATCATGAAGCATGGCAGAGGCCGAAGTGAGAGGTGGCGCCAAGTGAGCGCCAATGCAACGAAGGCGGCCGCGAGACCGAGGTAGAAGACAGACCCGGGCCAGGGATGGACCAGAGCACACCAGACTGTGATGACGACGTAGGCCAGCGTGAGCGCGTGTGCGCCGAGCCGCCCGCTTCGTTGCCGCTCGGCGGTGAGCGCCGCTGCAACACGCCGACTGAGTGCGCTCGCCTCAGGTTCCCCAGCCCGCAACGTGCCGGATGCCGGTGGCCTGATCGGCCGGTTGCCGTTTCCCAATTCCATGCCGCTTACCGGTTTGCCGCCCGAGGCTGTTTGCGCCCGGTGCTCGCAACAGGGACGAGGCGCCTGCCTTGCCTGTGACATCGAGCGGTGACGGAACACGGCAGTTCCCACGGCAGGCCGGTCGAGTCAGCTGTGTCCGACCCGGCAGACGCCATTCGCCCGCAGATGTCACATAGGTAGTCGCTGCCTCGTCAGAGCTTGAGCCGGTCTCGGCACCGGCGCCAGCAGACGAGAGACAACCATGAAGATCGTCGTCATCGGCGGCACCGGCCTGATCGGCCGCCAAGTCGTCGCAAACCTGCGCAGGCTCGGCCACGATGCCATACCCGCTTCGCCCGCTTCGGGCGTGAACACGCTGACCGGTGAGGGGCTTGCCGTGGCCCTGCACGATGCTGAGGCCGTCGTCGACGTCGCGAACTCGCCTTCCTTCGAGGATGCTGCCGTAATGGCCTTCTTCCAGACTTCGGGGCGCAACCTTCTTCAGGCTGAAGCAGAGGCTGGCGTTCGCCACCACGTCGCTTTGTCGGTGGTCGGCACGAACCGACCGCATGCCCCAGCCTACTTGCAGGCCAAGCTGGCGCAGGAGCAACTGATCGAGGCGTCGAGCATCCCCTACACGATCATCCGCGCGACGCAGTTCTTCGAGTTCATGGGCGTCATCGCGGACGAGGGAACACGAGGCGATCTCGTCCGCCTCTCTCCGGCAGCGATGCAGCCGGTCGCCTCGCGCGACGTCGCGCAAGCGCTTGCGGAAGCCGTGCTTGCCGAACCCATGAACGGCATCGAGGAGATCGCCGGACCGGAACGCGCCCCCTTCGCCGAGTTCGTTGCCACCTGGCTTGGCCACCGCGACGATTCCCGCCGCATCGTAGTCGATCCGGCGGCGCCCTATTTCGGCGTCCCGATCACGGACACTACCCTGACCCCAGGAGCGAACGCGCGCATCATGCCGACGCGGTTCGATGCCTGGCTGAGCGCCTCGTCCGGCAATGGAAGGAGCGAATGATGCGTACCTCATCTTCCTGCCTCGCCTTCGCGACCTTGTACGGGCTCATCCTGGCGACGAACGGCATCTTCATGCTCGTCGCACCTATGGCCTGGTACGACATGGTGCCCGGCGTGCCCGCCACCGGCCCGTTCAACCAGCATTTCCTGCGCGACATCGGCCTCATCTTCGTTCTACTCGGTGGCGCCGTGCTGGTCGGTGTTCTGAGGCCGCCGATGCGAACTGTGCTCTGGGGTGCCGTGACGCTCTGGCTCGCCGGCCACGCGCTCTTCCATGTCTGGGAGGTACTGGTCGGAATCTGCGCGCCGTCCGCCCTTGCCCGCGACTTTCCAGCCGTGTCGTTGCCGGCGATCATCGCTGCCGCGCTGGTCGTTTGGGCACAGCGCGGGCTGGCGTCCGCCGAAGAGAGTCCTGTCCTGACGTAATGACCTGTGTGCGAGGGATCTCGCGACGACACCAAGGAGCGCCGCTATGCTCTCTGCATCCTCAGGTGAACCGTCAGCGCGGCACGATGCGCGAATTTCGGAGTTCGAGGCGCAGCGGCCAAGGTTGTTGCGCCTCGGCTATCGCATGCTCGGTTCACTGAGCGAGGCCGAAGATATCGTTCAGGAGGCCTGGCTGCGCTGGTCAGGCGTTCAGGACGGCATCGCGACGCCTGCTGCCTACCTCACGCGCATCGTCACGCGGCTCTGCCTCGACCAACTGAAATCGGCACGCTCTCGGCGCGAAACCTACGTCGGCGCCTGGCTTCCCGAGCCGCTGATGGGCACGATCGAGCCAGACGAGGCAGTCACGGATGATGTGACGATGACGCTGATGCTGGCGCTGGAACGCCTGTCACCGCTTGAGCGGGCAGCTTTCCTCCTGCACGACGTGTTCGAGGTTGCGTTGCCCGAGGTGGCAGCGACGCTCGACCGCGCTCCAGCGGCCGTGCGTCAGCTCGCGGTGCGCGCCCGTAAGCACGTCGAGTCCGGGCGCCAACGATATCGCGTGGATGCAGCGGAGGCCGATCGTATCGCGCGCGCCTTCTTCGCCGCCTCGCGCGACGGCGACACCGCAGCACTGGCATCGCTGCTCGCGGCCGATGTCGAGCTCCGTTCGGACGGCGGTGGACGCGTTCTCGCCTATCCCAACGTGATCCATGGCATCGATCGAATTCTTCGGCTCTTTGCAGGTCTCTCAGGCAAGGCCTATTTCCAGCCCGTCCTTCTTCGCACCGCGATCATCGACGGGTTGCCGGGCTATGTCAGCGCCGACCGAGGGGGCGTGCTCCAAACGACCGCTCTCGAGCTGAGCGACGAACGCATCACCGCGATCTACATGATGCGCAATCCTGACAAGCTTCGGCACGTTGCCGCCGTGCTCGACAGGTGACCCGGAAGATTCGGGTAGGAACTTCGAGGCGGCCGACGCTCTCCGAATCTTTATTGGTGGAGATGCGTGGGGTTGCGTCCCCGAGACGAACTCGGGGACGCTAAGGCGCCTTCTGTCCACTGCGCCTGCTTTCAGAAGCTTACATGTTCGACGCCTGTGGAGCTGGTCAGTAGTCCCAAAAGGCCGGAACCCACCGAAAGACCTCGCCTTCTCGAGCGACGCGCCCGATGGACGGGAACGGCAAGTGCGTGGCCACAAGCCACTCGCCGGTCCCCGCCAGTTCCTCGAGAAGACGAACCCGGACGCGGGCAGCCTCCTCGGGATCATGTTCGAAGCCGTTGTGCCAGTCGGGTTGTTCGAACCCGACCGGGAACACAGCGTCTCCGGCGAAGGTCAGCCGGTCTTTGCCCGAGGTGAGGCGAACAAAGCTGTGTCCGGGCGTGTGGCCGCCGGTGCGGTGGACGACGACCCCCGGTGCCACAGTGTGCGTCTCGTCGAACGGCCGCAGTTCCTTGCTGTACGCGTTCGTGAACCGTTTGGCGGCCGATCGAAGTGCGTCCGGGAACCCGGGCGGCATCGCTGTCTGGGAAAAGTCGGGGGTCTGCCAGAACGCGACCTCGGCGGCTGCCACGTGGATCCGCAGATCCGGACGCAACCTGCTTTTGACACCATCCACGAGCAGCCCCCCGATATGGTCCATGTGCATGTGGGTCAGCACCACATCGGTCACGGAGGCGAGATCGATGCCGGCAGCTTCTAAGCGCAGGGCGAGTTGGCCGGCACGCGGCAAGTGCAAGTCCGGGTCGAGCCCCAGCCCGGCGTCGATCAAGATGGTCTGTTCACCGCTCCTGACGAGCACCGCATTGAGCGGCCAATCGAAAGCGTCCGGTGGCAGGAACATGTCCTTCAACCAGGCGGCCCGGTCGGCAGGCTCGGCGTTGTGGCCCAACATTGCGGTGGGCAGCGGCAGTACGCCGTCGCTGACCACCAGCACGTCGATCTCGCCGATCTGCAGCGCGTAGCGCGATGGAACCGCCTCTTCGGGCGCATGCCTGCCCCGTGCCACCGGTTCCGACACGCTCGCGCCGGCCTCGGAAATCTCCAAGCTTCTCATGCTCTGTCCTTCGCATGGCGCGGGTGTCCGGCGAGTCCGGGCAACACCATGCGCGCCATGCGGGTAGGACGAGGCGGCGGCCATGGCTGTGACATTCGCGCCGAACGAAGGTGTCGGAAGCGGAGGCTGCTCAGCTGCGTCAGCAGCCAATAGGTGGCCCCCACTTCCGTCCACACCGGCTCCGCAAATGCCCAGGAGCAGACAGGCTCTCGCATCCTCTCCGAGCGGCTGCTTCGCGCCCATAATTGCCGTTGAGCCGCTCCATGCCGCATCTCCAAAGCGGCCATTCGCCGATTGGACGTTACGGACCGCGGTGGATCTCTCGGATCCCCGTGGGTTCGGCTCAGCCCTCGCCCCTTAGCTGGTAGCCGGCACCAGCCGTCCGATGATCTACTCCTGCGCCTCGTCCAAGTCAGAGAAGAGAAGGGGGTTAAGATCGTCCACAGGTAAGGCCTTTGTTCTCTGCCCTCGCGTTGCGAAGCAGCAAACGTAATGCCCAGCTCAAAGCGCAGCACGAAGCTCCGGGTGCCGTCACAGGTACGTCTTCGGACGCGCGCATCGGGGGAGCGGCTGCTGGCGGAATAACGCCCGATGCCTGGCGTCTATGGCCCGGAAACGCATCTCGGACACGCGCAGCGGCGTCATGGATAACCTCGCCGCCCTGATCGAGCCCACCATCCCGGCGTTGCGTCGCTACGCCTGGGCGCTGCTGCGCGACCATGACGCCGCTGACGACTTGGTGCAGGACACGCTCGAACACGCGATCCGCCGCTGGAACCTGCGTCGGCAGGATGGGGACGTGCGGAGCTGGCTGTTCAGCATCGAGCACAACCTGTTCGTCAGTGCGAAGCGGCGCTGGGCTCGCCGCGGCATCCAAGTCGGATTGGACGAGGCGCGCGCCGTTCCCGGCTCGGCGTCTCCGGAGCAGCAGACCGGCATCGGCGACCTGCTCGCTGGGCTCGACTCGCTGCCGGCAGAGCAGCGGGGCGCCATCCTGCTCGTCGGCGTGGAGGGGCTGTCCTACGCGCAGGCGGCGCAGGTGCTTGGTGTTCCGGTCGGCACCCTGATGTCGCGCCTGAGCCGCGGCCGCGAGCGCCTGCAGGCCTACCTTGAGACGGGACAGATGCCGCGCCTCAGGAGGGTGAAATGACGCGGCACGGCCCTCCGCTCGGCGAGGACGACCTCCAAGCCTGGATCGACGGGCGCCTCGATCCGGAGCGCCAGGATGCCGTGCATGCGATGCTTGCGGATGAGCCGGAACTGGCGCGGCGCCTCGCCGACTACAGGACGACGCAGGAAGCCCTGCGCGCCCGCCTGCGGTTCAAGGCCGCGGAACCGATTCCGGCGCGGCTGCGCATCGACAGTATCCTGGCCGCGCAGCGGCGGGCGCGAAAGAGCTGGCTGTCTGCCACCGCGGCGGCTTGCCTCTGGATGGCGCTCGGCGGGATCGTCGGGTGGGCTGCCCACGACTTCTTCACCGTCGAGGGGCATCTAAGCTTCGGCCCACGCTCGAGCGCCATGGCGCAGGAAGCCATCGACGCGCACCGGACCTTCGCGGTCGAGGTTGTTCACCCCGTCGAGGTCAGGGCGAGCGAGCAGGCGCATCTCAAGCAGTGGGTCAGCAAACGCCTCGGCCGCAGCTTGCAAATCCCAGACCTCACCTCCCTCGGCCTGAATCTGGTCGGGGGCAGGGTCCTGCCGGCCGCGCAGAACATCGCAGCGCAGTTTATGTTCGAGGACGAAGCGCGCAACCGGGTCACCGTCTACGTGTCCACTGGTCAGGCCGGCGCGGACGATCTCAGCTTCGCGCGGCGCGGGGACGTTCAGAGCTTCTATTGGACCGAGCACGGATCCGGCTACGCGGTCGTCGGCACGATCGACCGCGCACGCCTGCAGGCAGTTGCTGAGCAGGTCGCCCGACAGATTGAGGAGGTGTCTGAGAAGAAGCAGGGCTGACGCAGCGTTGCGCCAACCATCGCCCACCGCCAGTCGCGTCGGCTGCGAGGTCTTCACCGAAGAACGGTAAGCCGTCCGCCTGTCGGCTCATCTTGGCCAAGGTTCGGCCCAACAGAGTATATCTTTCACAGACGAACCATTGACCTACCGTTCACAGGGAGTTCTCCCGATGATTAAAGAGATTCTACCTCGCAATACCAGATTGCTGGCCGCAGATGACCTCTCAACCTTGTTGGGAAGCGCATGTTTCGGTGGGGAGGCGGTGACGTTTCGTCCGCCGGAGCAGCATCATTTGAGACTGCAACTCTCCGGTCCGAGATCGAACGTGGTTCGAGCGCACGTGCGCCGTCTGCTGTTGAGGGCGACCGAAACGCTGCGGAACGGGGGTGAGGATCTCGATTGAGTTGGCCCTGCTTCATCAGGGTTTCGGCGGGCGATCCCCGCACTCCTGCGGGGCAAGCGATCAGCAGCAAGGTTTCAGACCAAGGAGGGAGCCATGTCGACAGCGTTCCGCGCCCTTTTGGAAGGCGGCCAGGAAGTCCCCCCGAACGGCTCGACGGCCCGCGGCATCGGGG
>NZ_BJZU01000166.1 GCF_007992195.1 Methylobacterium oxalidis
CCCTAAGACGGATCAGTTTTCGGCCCGGCGTACCATTTCGTGCCGTGCGCTGAGAGGCGGGAACCGGCTGATGCTCTTCGCGCCGATCCAGCACATCGACGTGATTGACCGAGCCGCTCCGTCCCTGGCCGAAGCACGCCTCTGCACGGACGATCTCTACTGCGTGGCGCGAGGGGCTGAAGGAGAGACGCGCCGATGATCGTCTTCTTCCCAGCGCATCCACAAGGGCTCAGGCTCACCAATCTGCGCCTCCCGCAGAACGGCGCAAACTGGGGCGGCAGCTGCCGCGAGCACCTCCGGATTGGGCATCAAAACCGCCTCCGAGTCGCAGAGTGTGCTGATCTTCAGGACCGCCCGCTGCTCCACACTGCGCAGGAGCTCGCGAGCCGGCTCCTCTTCAATGCTCAGCAGCCTGTGCGCGAGATCGATGTAAGCTTCTCGCAGAAGGTCGAAGGAAATTCTGGCCGCGGCGCCTTCGTGGGTTTGGGGCTGATCCGCCATGGTCTTGGCTCCGGTAAATACGCTCCCCAGCGCCAATTCATCTTAGCTAAGACTATAATTTGCGGCAAAATCAACAAATGTTATGGCAATAGTCTAAGCTATTCATCTCGCAGCTCTGTCGGATTGCGTACGGGCACGAGATTTTCCGCTGCTGCAGATGTCCCCCCTCAGTCCCAACACGCCCAAGCCGCCGCCGCCTTCATGCTCAAGTTGCGATTGGTCGGCAGTTCCAAGTTGGGCGCCGTCCGCCAGATCGTGTCCGCCACATTCGAGGGCGCGCGATGCGCATAGTGCTTCTCGGCCGTCCGCGTGCCTGAGTGGCCAAGCGCCTCCGCAACGACGATCAGCGGAGCACCGTTGCGCACCATCGCGCTAGCCTAGGAGTGCCGGAGTTCGTGCAGGGTGATGCTCTCGAGCTTCGCCCATGCGAGCGCCTCCTTGAAGTTCCGCTGGTACGGCGCCGAGCCCATGCCTCGCCGTTGTCACGCGTCAGCAGGGATGCTTTCGGTATCTTGCCAGCCGAGAGCCGCTCGAACAGCACGATACAGTTTGCGACCAGCAAATGACGTTGCGCCTTGAACCGAACCACGGACTTCACCGCGGAACCCCGCGTCGCCTCGTCCGCTGATCCATCAATCAGCGCTTAGCAGGAGACCGGAATGGCCTACACAGTTCATTATACCACGCCCTCAGGGCCGACCTCAGAGCAGCACGACATCGGCGTCAGAGCTGCCGAGAGAGCCATGACATTCTCCGGGATGGGCGCGGCGAATGTCTACGTCGAGGCGGCCGACGGGACGGTGTTCCGCGCACCGATCGAGATGTCGGCACTGATCGAGCATGCCAAGCCGACGGACACCGGCCGCACGTGATCGTGCCGCACGCCCCTGGATGGCCGCTGTGTGAGACCTACGTGTGAGATGCGCCAGCCAATCCGAGCTAAGTGCTTGAAATGATTGGCGCGCCCTACGGGAATCGAACCCGTGTTTTCGCCGTGAAAGGGCGTAGCAGATCGTCCGATAACGTCCGGCTGAGTCCATCTAAACCGCTCAAAGTAAACGAAATTTTGTTCGACCGGGCATTGGCTTGTCCGGCGCGATGTGGCACGATCCGGGAACGTAAACGGGACACTAACTGGACACCATGGCTCGCAGCACTCGCGCTCCGAAACTCGAGACGCGCACCAGCCGCCTCAAACTGCCGGTTGCCAAAAAGCCAGCCTATGTGCGCGTAGCGCCCGGTATCTCGCTGGGCTACCGCCGCAATGAGACGGCCGGCACTTGGGTGCTGCGGGTTGCTGATGGCCGCGGCAGCTCCTGGACGAAGCGCATTGGTGTCGCTGATGACTTCGATGACAGCGATGCGCATAGCGTTCTCACCTTCTGGGAGGCTCAAACCCTGGCCAAGGCAATGGCACGCGGTGCGGCGCCGGGCTCGGCGCCACGGGCCCCGCTGACCGTCGAGCGCGCCGCGACTGCCTATCTCGCCAGCCTCGAGATCCGGAATCGCCGCACCGCGCACGATGCGCGGCTGCGCCTCAATCGCCTGTTCCTACCGCGCTTCAGCGCCAAGCACGTCTCGGATTTGACGCGCCGTCAGCTCGAAGAGTGGCGAGACGGCTTGGTGCGGACGAACGAAGATGCCGAGCAGCGGCGTCGCAGCCAGGATACTGCCAATCGGGTGCTCAGCATCGTAAAGGCAATGTTGAACCACGCCATCGGTGATCCGGCCAACGGCTTGAGTGATGACAGCGCGTGGCGCCTTGTTCGTCCGTTTCAGCGCGTGGGTCGACCGCGCGAAGTGCATTTCACGGTAGCAGAGGTGCTGCGGCTGCTCGACGGCTGTGAGGACGCGTGTTTCCGGGATCTGCTGACAGCCGGCTTCCTAACCGGCGCTCGCTACGGAGAACTCGCCGCGTGCCAAGTCCGACACTTCGACACCGATGGCGAGACCCTGCATGTGCCAAGCGGCAAGACGGGCGCACGCACGATCATCCTGCAACCTGAGGCGGTGACATTCTTCGCGCGTCTGGCATCCAACCGTCCACACGAGGCACCGCTGCTTTCCCGTACCGATGGCGCAGCTTGGGGGCCAAGCCATCAGGTGCGGCCGATGAAGCGAGCCCTCGTGGCGGCGAAGTTGGATCCGACAGGGACGTTCTATGCATTGCGGCACTCGTACATCTCGCGCGCAATTGAGGCCGGGGTCCCGCTGAACGTGGTGGCCGAGAATTGCGGCACGAGTGTCCGTATGATCGAAACGACCTACGCGAAAGTGCTCGCGGCCAAGCGACGGGAGTTCATCACAATGGGTGCTCCTCGGCTGTTTGCTGCTTAACCTTTGGGTAGGAATCGTTGGCAGATGTAAGTGGGGCCGAATCCCTCCGTCTCCGCCGCTTACCTGTTCATAGCCGTTCGGGGTCATCCACTAAATCACTGATTCTCCTGCACGATCCGGAAACTGCTCTTCGCGGCGGTTCGATGGCGTTCGCCCAAATCCGTGTTTACGATGTAGGTAGCAGCGTGGGTGATGGCGTGCAGGGAAAGCTCTCCGCCCTGGGTGTGGCCCGACCCAAGTCGCCTGGCATGTACGGCGACGGTGGTGGCCTGTGGCTGCAGGTCACCGGCAAGGGCGCCAAGAGCTGAATTTCCAGGTTCACGCTTCGCGGCAATGGGCCTGATGGCCCGCTCGACCTCAGCGACCATGTCGCCGTCGTTGAGCCATGGCAGTGGCCGGATCCGCTGGCGGAGGTCAGCGTCGAGGATCTGCGGGCTGCACAGGCTGCAGTCTGCGCCGGGCAGTGGCGTGAGAACGTCCAGGCACGTGACTGGATCGGCCGGCCGATTGCCGCAGCGCTGCACCTCGATCCCGACGACCCTCAGCACCGCGAGCGGATCAAGCGCATGCTGAAGGTCTGGATCGGGAGCGCGATGTTCGTCGTCACCGGCAAGGATGCGAAGGGCACGAGCGGCCGTATGTTGAAGTGGGTGAACCAGCATTAGGTTGAGCAGTAATGTTAGAGGCCCTAAGTGGCAGTGCCCGCGGCCACTTGCACGGCATCAGTTTCGACGGATGGGCCTGCCACTTTGTAGCCGAGAGCCGTTATCTCAAATATTTCGCTAAATCCATTCACATCGCGAACAAGTCCGGCAGCTACAAGTTCATCTACCGCTTCTGCCCAAATGGCGCCGGAACGGTGGTTGGCGTCATTCATTTGCCGGCCACCGGCGGTGATCTTTACACCGGAGAGAGGTCTCCGCCTTAGTATCATGCCATCCGACGCTGCCGCCGCGGCTAACAGAGCCTTAGCTTCAGCACTTAGTTCGGCTCCAGTGCTGGAGGAACCAGGCGTCTCTACCGCCACCGAGAGCGCTTCTGTTGCGCCCTGGGGAAGGATAGATTTTGTATAGGCGTTGTCCCGAAGTGTCAGAGGAAGCTGTCTCCTTAATAGTTCGCGAAATTCGTCCTTGTCTCCGTAAGTTTGCACAAGGCCTTTAGGGTAGGCCCAGTTCTTGAATTTTTTCAGTTTTTCGTACTGTTCAGGCTGCACGCTATCTGGCCTTACAGGCGCATTTGAGAAATAGAGCATGACAGGCTTTCCGGCCGCCAAGTGCCCTTCGATTTCTTCAACAGTTCCACTTGCCGCCGTTCCTGTCGGCGTTCCGATTTTTGTCCAAAATATTCCAATCAATAGATCGGTATGAGAGAGTATTCTGTCATTGATAAGCTGCTGAGGTCTTCCGCTGAGGTCAGGTGACGAGTGTGTTTCCCAACCAATCGGCATCATAACAACGTTCTGTGTTCGAGAGTACAGCGCGTTCCAGTCTGCGATTACTTCACGAACAATTTGCCGCTCGGCGTCCACGTCGCCCGGCGAAGCAATCATAACCTCAAGGACTTTAGCGTCGTATGCCATGGAACCGATGTCTCGCTACCTCTCTCCGCCGCACTCTGGCGAGGACATCCCCACCTTGCAAGGTGAGGTGGGGACAGGTGTGGAGGTGGGGCGCGATCCCCTGTTTCCCCACCTTCCTCACCACCCTATAGGGGTGGGAAGGTGGGGTGGGGAACACCGGTTTTCGGGGCTTCGCCAAGGTGTGGAGAAATAGGCTGAAGCGTAGCTGTTTGCATGTCCCGCATGCCCCTCCACTCGCAACATGCGTCAGCTTCGGCAGCGATCTGGGATGGGTCTATGTGCCTCTCGCGGCAGCCTTGATCGCCAGGGTGGGATCTTGCGAGCGCGCAGACTGCGGAACGATGCTCACCGAGCACCTGAAGGCGGACGGCTATCTGAAGTGAGCACGGCGATCTTGCTGGCGCGGCCGGAGAAGAAGTAGGCATGCTGCAGCCTGTCGTGGCCATCCTGCTGTTCGGGTTCCTCTATCCGACCGAGACGTGGCAGGCGCCGGCAGCCCGCTTCATCGGTCCTGACGCGCTGACGAAGTGCATGCGGGCGGCGGCCAACCTGCTTGAAGCGGCAGAGCGACAGATGCCGGCTGGTAGCAACGCGACGGCCTCTTGCCGGATTGAGCGGTGACGCCATGCGCGCGATCGGCAAAGGCTGGTACGTGCCGCACTAACAGCAGGATGCATCTTCATCGACGAAGAGGGTGAGGCAGGGAGAGGCTGCAGCTAATGCGATTGGTGCGTGACTCACGAGTGAGAATCGATTCGGTTCAATCGTTGCAACACTGCATCGGCATACAACCGAAGATGATGCATACTCATGGCTCGCCAGCTTATGGACCGGTCATGAGCGCTGAACATAATCTGCAAGCTATCAGCCAAGCCGCTTTGCGCAGGCTGCGAGAAATTCAGCAGATCAATGACACAACACATAATCCGGCGTTTCGCATGGGTCGCCCGGCTGCAGTGTTTCGATTTCTGAAGGATCGAGGCCTAATAGAGGTTCGGCAAATCTCCGCGAATTTCGGAGACGGCTTTACGATCACGGATAAAGGCCGCGAAACACTAAGATCTTCAGAAAAACTAGAGTGTGAAAAGGAAGTTTGAGCAAATGCCTGCGGTGAAGGAGCTTTTGCGGCGGTTGGATCTCGGAAATTCGGTTGCGGAATTTGACGAGCAGCTCGAGGAGTACTTTGTAGAAACTGAAACATTTCGATCGTTGATCAATAATAGGTCCGACATCATTGCAGGCGATAAAGGCACTGGCAAGACAGCGGCTTTTCGCATCCTAAGCAAGCGTTATGCAAAAATCCCGGAATTGAGGAATGTCGAGGTTCTGACTGCGTTCAACCCACAGGGAAATCCAATATTCACTCAACTCGGCGAGAAAGGACCTCTTGAAGAAGCCGAGTACGTGCGTCTCTGGAAGGCATACATCCTATCGCTTGCGGGCAACTGGCTGCTTGATGTTTACGATGGCGAGTTCACTGCTGGAATGGGTGAACTGGACGCGCTTCTTCGCGGTCTGGAGGCGCGCGAGCAAACGGCCCCTCCTCAAAACATTTTCCGGCGCATCGTAGGCAAGGTAGGCGGCTTGTTCGCCTGGAAGTCTGCCGAGACACAAGTGGCGATTTCTCCAGAGGGCTCATATACTTTCGGTCCAAAGGTGGACATGGCTACTGGAGAAAAGCGGAACGACGCTTCGATTCCTGTAGAGGTCGCCCTTCGTAAGCTCGACGAAAGCCTGCGAGAAGCCAATTTAACGCTCTGGATTGCACTAGATCGTCTTGATGAGGCGTTCCACGGCTTCAAGGAAGTAGAAATACCTGCGTTGCGAGGTCTTTTTCGGGCCTATTTAGATCTTCTGGAGTTCAATAATTTCCGATTGAAGTTATTTGTAAGACGCGATCTATTTCGGCGAGTAACCGAAGGGGGGTTTGTTAATCTAACACACATAAATGCTAGGAAATTCGAAATCATCTGGGATGAGGAGGACCTGCTCAATCTCCTCTGCCGCAGGATTCGCAAAAACAATGATTTTTGCAGTTCTGCTGAAATCAACGACGTTTCTGATCAGGAAATATTCGATAAGCTATTTCCTGACCAGGTCGATCAGGGAACGCGCAAGCCTAAAACTTGGACTTGGGCCATGAGACGCATCCGCGATGGTAATGATATCAAACCCCCTCGGAATCTTATCGACTTGATCGAAATGGCAAAGCTTGCCCAACTGCGAACTGAAGAGCGCGAAACTCGTCAATACAGTTCAGATAGCCCGATCATTGAGGCTGAGTCACTTCGTCGTGCGTTGAAGCAGCTGAGTGAGCAACGAGTTAACGATACGCTGCTGGCTGAGGCGGGGCAACTTTCACCTATTATCGAAAAATTTCGCGGCGGAAAAGCAGAGCACAATGACGCTTCGCTCTCGATTGCTCTTAGTACACCAATTGGAGATCTTCGTTCAATTGTAAAACCGCTTCAAGAAATCGGATTTCTTGAGGCGGTTAAAGGAAATTACAAAGTTCCGACTTTATATCGGGAAGGGCTGGAAATCACACAAGGAAAAGCTTTTCCTGATCAAGGAAAGGCGGCAGCTGAGGATGAGGATTGATAGCGTTATTATCTTAATTCCGGTACAATACGTTCTTTGATGGTACAGTGCGCGGCGCGCAGACTCGATCGGCACTGATCCCCCCTCAGATGCCCGGCGCGTCGCTCCTACCATTCACCCACGTCCAGCGCTCGGCTCGCGGGTCGCCGAAAGCCAAGAAGGGCAGCCGAACGGCCGTGCGGAGCGGCGTCACGTCCACCACGCCGCCATTGTACCCTGTCGGCGGGTGCTTCCGTAGGAAGCCGCTCTGCCGCGAAGCTGAGTCTCGGCGCCTTTCACCGTCCTCCGCCATCCTGCCGGCGCCGTGATGTTGACGCGCTTGGCCTCCAGGGTAGCTGCTTGCAGGCGTGAAAGCATGCTCGCGATCTCGCCCGCCAGCCGCGGGTAGTTCTCCCGGAAGGCCTGGACCGCGGCCGCCATCTCGCGCTCGGTCGCCTCGAACTCCGGCCGGAAGGCTTCGTGCTCCTCCTCGACTAGCACCTCCTTCAGGCGCGCCTCCAGGCGGCTCGTCGAGGTGTTCAGGCGCTCGTCGTCGGACCGCAGGGGCTCGACTTGGCGCTTCGCCTCCGTGGCCTCGTCCTCCGTCGCCAGCGGATCCATGGCGGCGGCCCCGGCCTTGGTCCGCTCGCGCGTCATGCGGGCGAGATCGGCCTGGACGTGGGCGAGGCAGGATCGCACCTCACCCGAGCTCGTCGGCTTCGTCAGGGCTGGGAATCGGCGATGCGCTGGCGAAGGGTGATGACAGGCGCGCTCGCCTTCGCGTCAGTCAGGGCAACGACGGTCATCAGGTGGCCCTCCAGGCGTTCTGCAAAGCCACACGGCGCCGCTCGTGGACGTCGAGGCCATCGTTCACGACGGGAGCGGCGTCGCGCGTCGGCTGGACGGGCAGACCTCCCCCGGCGCGAGGGGGCGGCGCTCTGCGGCCTTCGGCAGACCCATGCGGCGCGACTGCCGGTCCATGCGGTCGCAGAGCTTGCCGTAGGCCTCGCCGTTGATGGTCTTGCCCATGGCCATGTCGGACTCGATGCGCTCGCGCTCGACGCACAACGCCGCGTAGGCGCGGACCGCCTGGCGCTGGAGGGAGGTCATGGCCTCGGGGCCGCCGCGCTCGAACTCCAGCTCGTGCATGAGGTCGCCAAAGCGCCGGGCGATGGCCGAGCGGCCGTCGACATCGCCGAGGAACAGGCTGGTGCCGTTCGTGAGCTTGGATTTCTGGCAGCGTGCACGCGGTTTGGACGGGGCCATCAGGACAGCACCTGCACAGTCGGCAGCGAGTTGGCCGTCGAGGCTGTCGTGTTCACGTCCAACACTGCGAAGCCGTCGATGCGCTGCTGCGCGCCAGGGTTCGGGATCTCGATGGATCCGCCGTCAGCGAGTTTCAGGAAGAGCCGGCCACCCGAGAAGGGTGCGATCAGGACACTGCGGCCGGGTTGCACTGGCGTGCCTGGATTGATTGTCACGGCTTTTCGGAAGGGGCCACCGAGCGGAACGCCGCCGGGCGTCACGGGAATGACAGCCTGCGGTTGCTGAGGGTACGGGCCGAAGGTGGGATCGGTAGGATGAGCCATGGTCAACGTCCCTCGGCGGGAGGTGGAAGGTGCGGGCGTCCTCGGCTTGACCGCCTAATCGGCGTCCCCACGGACGGGCAGGGCCACGGAGCCGAAGTTGCCGTTGTTGGAGGGCCCGCTGCCCTCGCGTGAAAACGGCACTGCCGACACGTTCAGCTCTGCGGATGGGTTACGCAGGGCCGGACGGAGCTGCAGAAGCTATGGCCAGAGGCTGAAGTGGGGGCCCTCTTTTCCGTCACGACCACCCTCTCGCCCGTCCTCGGGTTACGGCCTTCGCGCGCCCGCATGTTCTTGGTCGAGAAGGCCCCAAAGCCGCGGATCTCCACACGGTTGCCGGCCGCGAGCGCCTCCTCAATCCGGCCGACGATCGCGTTCACGACAGCCTTACAATCTTTCTCGAAGAGGTGCGGATTCTGCGCCGCGAGGCGAAGCTACAGGATTATATTCTTGACATTGCGCAGCTGATTGGCCATGCTGACAACGTCGGCTGGTGAGCTGCCACGCAGCAGCAATGCCAGCAAACGCTAAGCAGGGAGCATGCTCGTGCCACAGCCCGCGGGACTCAGGCGACAACGATCAAGACCTCGCGCAAACCGGCGCAAGCTCCGCTCCATTCCATTCGCAAAGGCCCCCACACCGGGGGCCTTCGTCGTTTCAGGAGCCCTCTGATGACCGCACCACCCTGCCCTGCCGCCGAGACGCCCATCGAGCCGCAGCTTCCTAGCTTGGTCTTGTTCGGTCGCGATGCGGCCGGCAAGCTACGCGCCGGCTGGTACGATGCCGGTCAAGCCCGCGCTGCGACCGAGGCGGCTGGAACTAGCCAGCTCAGTCTGCTGACGCTCACGGACGAGGCGCAGCGCAGCCTCGCGGTGCAGCTCGGCCGCGGGCGCGTACTCGCCAGCGGCAAGGCATTCCTGCCCTTCGTCAAGCGCGAGCTCTACAGCCGCCTCGTCGTACTGGCGTGCAACGGCACCGCACCTAGCCAGTCAGCCAAGGCGCCTTCTCAAGCACCGCAGAAGATCGAGCCGGTTGCAGTCGGCAAAGCACCCAGCACTCGATCTGCTGCCGAGCCAGCACCACCGGTGGCGCGCTCCGGTCACGAAAAATCAGCGGCTGCCGCACCCGAAAGCAAGCCACGGCCAGCTGACCGTAGTTTCGTTGGCAGCCCGCTGCCGCAGGATCGCGACGAGATCGGTCTCGGCAGCTTCGTGCTGGCCCTGGAGGCACCTGCTGAGGGCTGGTGGGAGGCCGAGGTGATCGGCATCAACGGCAGCGTGTTCTCCCTGCGCTGGCGCGACTACCCGACCGACGCGACCATCCTGCGCAAAGCCAGCGAACTCGCCCTGCTACCGCCGAGCCAAGCTTAGCTGCTCCCCAAGACTCGCTCGCCTGGGCTGGCAGCAAGAGCCCGGCCCAGGCGAGCAGCCGATGCACGGGCGCGAGGCGCCGTGCACGCCCCCTACCCTCTTCCAGATCCTGAGGTTCTGATGACCGACATCCTCGATGTGGGCCGCGTTCGCGCGCTCAACGACATCCTGCGCCGCACCCTCTGCGGCGGCACGCTCGTGCTCAGCGCCGGCATCGTCGCGCTCGGCCGCGAGCGTCAGCAGGCGATCCTGTCCGCCGTCGCGGCCTTCGACGGCTTCGACCCCGATAACGATCCGTACGGCGAGCACGACTTCGGTGCGCTGGAGGCTGCCGGCGAGCGGGTGTTCTTCAAGATCGACTACTTCGACCGTGCGCTCGCCCGTGGCTCGTCCGATCCGGCCGACAGCAGCGTCACGGCGCGCGTGCTCACCGTGCTGCTGAGCCACGAGTACTGAGCCAGCACCCCTTTCCTACCCCTCCCTCCAACTGCTGGCTCGCCGTGAAAAAAAGACGCGCCGGCACGCTCACCTGAGAGCTGCTTCATCATGGACACGGATCGTCTGACCAAGCTGACCGAGTTGCGTCAGCGGGGCCTCATCACCGAGGCTGAGTACGAGGACCAGAAGCGCCGCTTGCTCAAGCCGCGCCGGCCACGCACGCGCTGGACCGGCTGGTGGTGGAAGGTTCCGGCGCTGTTGTTCCTGCTGTGGTTGTTTTGGCCACGCACATCGACGGGCTTTCCGACGTGCACGGCGAGCACAACGCGTGAGCTGGTGCGCCGCGCTATCGAGGAAGGAGCGGACTCCCGTCTCACACGCATGAAGCTGCTGGCGCTCGATGAGATCGAAGAGGTGAGCTACGACGCGAAGGCACCGGAACGGTACTGCACGGCGGTGGCGACGCTGAACGCGGGTGAGCGCGGCATTACGTGGCGCTTGTACCAACGCGGCGGCACTCTGCTCATCGACGTCCGCGGACTGTGAGGGTGGAGTGACTGCTCGGGATGCTTGCTAGCTCCGCAGTAGGAAGCTCGGCAGTGGGCCAATCGCCGGGGTTGGTTCACTGCCGAAAAGCGGACCTTCCCCTAAGCGCCCATCTCGGCCATTCAGCCAGCTCAGGCGGAGTGTCCAAGGCGGAATCGCTGGCGGGAGGTTTTGAACCTCACAAAGCTATTCCCATGAGCAATCAAAACCTGGTTCCCTTCTGGCCTTACCGCAGCCTGCGCGCTGATGCCGCTGGCAAGCAGCACTCAAATTTCTCGTGCTGCTCTGGAACTGTATCCTGTCTGGTGCGTTACGCGCGTGCGAGGCCCAGTCGGGCTCGCCAGTTCGGCGCCGGTCACGCGGTGTCCGGCGTCGCTTGTAGTCACGTTGCTCGGTGGAGGATGTGGTTATGAGAACCTACGACGTTGCGCCCCTGTATCGTTCATCGGTCGGCTTCGACCGGC
>NZ_BJZU01000167.1 GCF_007992195.1 Methylobacterium oxalidis
TCGACTTCTTTGCACTCATCGCCCTCAAGGCTGGCACGGATTTTGAGCGTGTTATCGCCACCTGGGCTGCCGTTCTGATCGGCGTGGTCCTTCACCTCCTGGCGCGCATGACGCTGAATGGTGTCGAAGACTGAGCGGGTCCGGACGGGCTTGTCTCAGTGGGCCAGCACTGGCCGTTTGGCGGCGCAGTACGGCGCCGGTTCGACCCGCCAGGCCGTTGGAAACGCATGAACCGCTGCGGCTCAGGGTGCCATTAAGGGCACGCAACAGCACTCAACGTGACAAACACCTGAGCGCCGCTCGCCTTTCAGCCACCATGAATCAGCTTCTCAATTGGTCCGGTCCACGCTATGGGCCGATCACCAGTCAGACCTAGTAGCGCCTCTGGCATCGCGGGCTCCTTAGCACCCCGGCGGCGCTTACGGCGTCGCATCCCGAAAATGGAAGTCTACCAGCGCGGCGCCGATGCAGCCCGTGATGGTGGCGAGCCACACGGTACTGCTCTCGGGGCCGGTGGATCCTTCAACTCAGTACATGGGCGCCCCTCAACTGGCGTGCTGAGCGACACTGTTCCAGTAGTTCTTCAGCTGCTCTTCTCTCTCCCGACCAAGCCAGACACGATCTTCGCTGTAAAAGGCCGGCGCGCCTCGGACCTGACTTTCCGTGATGTCCGTGTGATAGCCCTCAAGCTCGCTGTCATAGGTCAACATCGCCCATGGGATCGTGAGATGATGGACGCCCAGGCCCAAAAAGCCCCCGAACGTGACATCCACATAGAGGACGCGCCCGCTCACCTTCTCGATCAGCAGCCGCTGGATCGTGCCAATCTGGTGATTGTCCCGGTTGAACACCGCCGTCCCTTCGACGCGATCACTCTCGATAATGGGCTTCAACGAACCAGACTGATCGACGGGACCCCACAGATAATAGCCACTCTCCAAGATCCCGCCTGCCACCACCGCTCGGCTGACGTCTTGAGTCCACTCCTCATCAGGGCTGATCTGCAGGATACGGGTCCACGGACCATGTTGGGCGGGCAGTCTCTCGCCTGTGGGATCATAGGAGTACCCGCGCAAGTCAGGGGAGCTTGCAGCTTGGAAGACGTAATACGTTCTCATGAACGCCTCCCTCTCGAACGTTCCTGTGTTCTTGAACAGGATCGTGTGGCTGAGCCTCTCGGACGATCTCCCGCACCATCTTCCAGGCGCACGGGGCAAGGTGAACCTGACTGTGCCAGTGGGGCCGGCCTTGCCAAGGGTAATGATTGCGCCCGCTCCCGTATGCAGTTGCGGATCTGGCGTTCCGCCCGCCCATGGCCGCCATACAATAGTCTCTCCCTTGGCCCAGTCCAAAATACCGGTCAGGTCAGCGCGAACACAGGCGTGCTGCGCCTCCTCACGAGAGCGTCCTGAATTATTCGGCGCACCGGCCGGGCACCTGGCAATGCATGTCACGCAAGCGATCACCGGCCGTCTATGGGCCCCGTACCGCCTATGCCTCTGCACCCTGAGGGAGCGCGAGATAGAAAAGCGCTACTATCCACCTCACGCTTGAAGGAGACCCGCACATGGTCGGGGTCTGCCCAGTACCAGACCCAATCTTCACCGCACGCACCAAGCTGCCAAGCATGGGCGAGGCTTTGCGCGGGGTCCTCATCGGCGCAGGGTATTGTGACGGTGTAGGGGAAATCAAAGTAGAGGGGCTGTTCTCCCATGGGAGAACTCCTGCCAAGCTGCGCCTGTGTTCTGTCAGGAAATATAGCTGAAACAAGCGGCCCAGTCATTATCTCGTGCGACCTTCCGGAGTCGTCCCTCGTTTTCCTGGTCTGACAAGCCAAGCTGAAGCACAAGCAGCCATCGGTACTTGGGAGCAGCCAGCGAGGCCGGGCGTTGTCATGAGCCGTGAAATGTTCACCCGCCGCACGGACGCTGAGCAAATCCTGTGCGGGTTTCTCCAGAGAGGAACATCATGACCGTCGCTCATATCCTCCTCGAGAAGGGCTCCTCGGTTGTCACAATCCAGCCCGGGCGCACTCTTGAGGAAGCCGTTCACCTGCTGGCTGAGCACAGCATCGGCGCCCTCGTCGTCACGGACGAGCGGCAGACCGTCGTCGGCATCATCTCGGAGCGCGACATTCTGCGCGCGCTGGCGCACCAGGGAGCGTCCGCACTCGATGCGCCAGTTTCCCATTACATGACGCCGGAGGTGGTCACGTGCCATCGCCCCGAGCTGCAAGGCTAACTTCGCGGTCGTAACCTGGCCAACCGGGGCGGCATTCCGTTCAATGCCCGCGCGGCCTGTTGGCCGATCCGTCTCTCGAATTGACTTGGAGCCAGAAGGTGGGGATGCATGCATCGCACCCTCCCGTTGGTTCATAGGCAAGGCTCATGGAGGCTATCGTTCTGCGCGCGCGGCCTCTCTTTGCCCGGAGCTCTAGTAGAGCAGCAGACGGAGCCATAGGATACCTTCCGGTCCAAAACGGATCAAGACCGGCATCCGAACGCTGCCGCGCCGACGTCGCCAGTTGGGATGACGGTTAGCCGCCGCACGATAGCACGCGGTCCTCCTGGGACCGCGCGCCTAAGCTGTGCCGAGATGCGTTAGGGTTTGAGCGAGAAGCGGGACCGATCCTGGAATGCGGCATCGCTCTCGAACGCATGCGATCGGCCTTGATCCAAGGCGGTTGGATCAAGCCGAGCCGGGAGGAAAGTCCGAGTTGGCAGCTGTTCGATGCGATCGCGTCTAAGCCGCTCCTGGAGAATGTTAAATCCTCCATGACCTGGAAACAGGTGATGCGATTCATCGATGCTCCCAAGGCACATCGCGAGATCATGCTGAAAGCGGGTTTCATCGCCCACCGGCGCGGACTGGCCGGTCTACGCGCTCGTGGTCCTCGGGGCACGGCGCGGGCCTTCGCCACCAACCCGGCTGTGCAGGCTCTCCTGCCAACTCTGGTGCCCCGCGACCTGATTGGCCCGGCCATCGGTCCGCGTTGTCACTGAGACCCGGAACTTCATCGAGTTGCTGCAGGCTGGAGAACCGACCCCATTCCTCCCGACAGCGCACAATATCGAAGGCGTGACCCTTCGAGGCGAGCACGCTGTTTGGTTCCTGAGCAGTTGCCGTCGTAAGATCGGTCTTGGCGCTCACGCTCGTGATGGGGCGACCGCAACGCTGGCTTCCGGCCAATGTTCCGCTCCTGATTTTCGAGCGCAGGCAGCACATGCGTGCCAGATGGTGAGCAAACCGAGCTAACTAAAGACGAGTCATTCTGGAGGAATTTTGAGGCCTGAGGATAGGAGATCCTCCGAGCGCTTGAAGGTGCATCTTCTCTCACACAGCAAGCGCTGGCACCAAGGAGAGACAACATGCCGGACAGCAAAAAGGTCGCCCTCGTCACAGGAGCTTCGAGAGGCATCGGCGCGGCCATCGCCCGCCGCTTGGCCCGGGATGGCTTCACCGTCGTGATCAATTTCGCCGGGAGGGTCTCTGAGGCAGAGAAGCTGGCCGCAAGTATCGAGGAGGCCGGCGGCCACGCCCTGACGGCGCAGGCCGATGTCAGCGACCCTCAGGCAGTCGCCCGGCTGTGGGACGCGGCCGAAGCCGCCTTCGGCGGCGTCGACGTTCTCGTCAACAATGCCGGAGTCATGCGTCTGGCGGCGGTCGCCGAAGCCGATGAGGCGGTCGTGGATGGACAGATCGCGATCAACCTTAAAGGGCCGATCAACACGATGCGGCTTGCGGCTCGGAGGCTGAGGAACGGCGGCCGCATCATCAACCTGTCGTCGAGCGTGGTGGGGCTCTACCAGCCGACCTACGGCGTCTATGCCGCCACCAAAGCGGGCATCGAGGCGCTGACCCACGTCCTCTCCAAGGAGCTGCGCGGGCGCAACATCACGGTCAACGCGATCGCGCCGGGTCCGACGGCCACGGCTCTGTTCCTCGACGGCAAGCCGCAGGCGGCGATCGATCAACTCACCAAGCTCGCCCCGCTGGAACGCCTGGGGCAGCCCGAGGACATCGCGAACACCGTGGCCTTCCTCGCCGGCCCGGATGGCGGCTGGATCAACGGCCAGGTCCTGCGGGCAAACGGCGGCATCGTCTGATGATCCCCCGGTCCCTTGCACAGCGCCGCTTCAAGGTGACGCCGAAGCTTAAACGGAGTCCCTCATGTCCGAGAAGATCATCCTCGTCACCGGATCCTCGAGCGGCTTCGGCCGGCTGACCGCCGAGGCCCTGGCTCGCGCCGGCCACACCGTCTACGCGTCCATGCGGGACATCGCCAACCGCAACGCCCATAGCGCCACGGAGTTGGCCACCTTGGCGACGAACGAGGGCATCGGCCTGCGTCCCCTCGAACTGGATGTACAGTCCGAAGAGTCTGTGAACGCAGCCGTCGGAAAGCTCGTCGCCGAAAGCGGACGGATCGACGTAGTCGTCCACAACGCCGGCCACATGATGTTTGGCCCTGCCGAGGCCTTCACCCCCGAACAGTTCGCGCAGCAATACGACGTGAACGTGCTCGGCACCCAGCGGGTCAACCGCGCCGTCCTGCCCCACATGCGTGCTCGCCGGGAGGGCCTGCTGGTCTGGGTATCGAGCTCCAGCTCGGCGGGCGGTACGCCACCCTACCTCGCGCCGTACTTCGCCGCGAAGGCTGCCATGGATTCCCTAGCGGTGCTCTATGCCCGCGAGCTCTCGCGCTGGGGGATCGAGACGACGATTGTCGTCCCTGGGGCCTTTACCAAGGGCACCAACCACTTCGCCCACTCCGGCCGGCCGGCGGACGAGGCGCGTGTCGCCGAGTACGAGGACGGCCCCTACGAGAACTTTGGCGAGCAGGTGCAGCAGGCCTTCGCCGCCATTGTGCCTGACGATGCCAATCCAGCGCCAGTCGCCGACCGCATTGCCGAGGTGGTCGACACGCCCTTCGGTGAGAGGCCGTTCCGCGTGTACTACGATCCGAGCCAAGATGGAGCGGACGTTGGGTTCGCGGTGCTGGACCGCCTGCGTGCCGAAATGCTGCACCGGGTTGGCTTGCCCGACTTGCTCAAGCCAGCGGGTAGGGCTTGAGGAGCGCCTCACGTGAGGGGCTTCTTCAAGGAGGCGGCCCTCGCGAAGCTGGCCACCGCCGGGAACACCAACATCAGGTACCTGAAGCCAAGCGATGAGCATTTGGCTTCGGTGGTCCCTACGGGCCTTCCTGATCCGCCTCGCCCTCGACCAGCGCGCGGAGACGCTCCACGGCGCCCTCCATGTGTTTCTCGGCCTCGATCGCCTCATCTACGGCTTCGGCCTCCACGGCGACGCCGATGGCATCGTGGGCTCGAACGGCATGGCGTACTGCCTCGCGCAGATCCCGCACGACGGCTGCTTCGACCTGTGCCCAAATCCTGCGTTCGTCCGGTCCCAGATCCATCCAGCTTGGCGCGGGGCCGTCCGGTCCGAGGGTCTGCCCAGCGTAGCGCGCCTCGTAGGCGGTGCGCCCGTGTTCCTTCAACGTCGTCATGCGAGACCTGCCAATTTCGATGGGCCTGGGAAACCTGCATCCGCCAATCGTCCGAACTTCAACCGTTCGTGCGCATTGATAGCCACCGCCGGATCGGCGATGACTGCAGCGTCGATCCAATCGATCTCGACGGCTCAGCCCTGCGCATGGGCGAGGACACGCATTGCGCAGGGTCGTCGATGGGCCGCGATCGTTGCTTCCGCCCGCCCCTTCCTCCACGCAGAAGCCGTTATGATACCTCGCTGACGTCTTGCCCGTTCAGCCTGAACTCTCGGGCGAACGCGAAACATTGGGCACCGATAGTTTACGCATCCCTTGAATCAATCCGTCGACGGTAACTCTAATCCTTGCCGGCAACGTCTTCGTACGCGGCCAAAGGACATTGATCGGCAGCTCGCCGCCCGACATTCCATCTAGAACCGCCAGCAGCTTTCCGCCCCGAATGTCCTCTTGAACCATCCATGATGGAAGCTGCGCTAAGCCGTGTCCTGCGATCGTTGCGAGATGGACCATCTCGAAGTCTTGGATCTCGTGTTTGACCGCAACAACATGCAGTGCGGCCGAATCATCCGGGCGTTTCAGCAGCCAAGCAGTGAGATTTCCCTGCCGTCGCGCCACGATGCAATCGTGGCCCTTTAAGTCGGCGAGGGATCGAGGAACGCCTCGCCTTGCGATATAGCCAGGCGATCCGACGATCACCATTTGCTGGACGCCAACCGGACGGGCGAGCAGGTCGGCCGTATCTTCAAGATTCCCAATTCGCACCGCAAGGTCGATGCCCTCGCCGACAAGATCAACCCGTCGGTCTGTGAAACTCACGTTAAGTTGCAGTGCCGGATGGCGTTCGGCCACTTCGAGCAGCACCGGCATCACATACAACCGACCGAATGCCGTCGGCAGATCAATCCGCACTTCACCACAGGGCATGTCCCGAGCGATCAGGAGTGTGCTTTCGCCGCGATCGATCTCGGCGAGAGCGGCGAGACAACGCTCGAGCCACGCCTCTCCGGCAGGGGTCAAGATCAGGCGACGTGTCGTCCGGTGCAGCAGCTTGGATCCCAATCGGGCCTCGAGGCGCGTCACCGCCCGTCCGACTGCGGACTTCGTCATGCCAAGCTCTGCAGCCACCGCAGTGAAACTACCCAGTCGCGTGACGGCTACGAACTCCTCGATGCCATCAAATCGTGAGCCCATCCGCTCTTTGTAGCTCCAGGCGCAACAGTGAGTCTATCCGGAAGCACCTAGTGCGCACCGGTAGTTAGGACTAGCTCAACTGGCGGAACAAATCATTTCCGACCGATGGAGCTTTCTCCATGCCCTCGCTATTCCACCCCTATGATCTGGGCCCTGTCCACCTCAAGAATCGCATCGTGATGCCGCCCATGACTCGCACGCGAACGTCCGAGGGCGACCTCCCGACCGACGGCGACGTTCCGAATGACTTGATGGCGACCTATTACGGACAGCGAGCCAGTGCCGGCCTGATCGTGACCGAGGCCACCGACGTGGATCAGTCCAGCCACGGTTACGCGAGGACACCCGGAATCCACTCGGAAGCCCAGATGCAGGGCTGGCGTCTCGTGACCGACGACGTCCACCGTTATGGCGGAACGATCTTTCTGCAGTTGTGGCACGTCGGCAGGATGGCCCATTCTTCGGTCCTGCCGAACGGCCAAGCCCCAGTCGGCGTCACCGCGCAACGGGCAGAGGGCTCGTCGGTGTTTGCTCACGGCCCAGATGGCCGGTTGGGCTACATGCCCACCGAGACGCCGAGGCCCCTCCGCACGGACGAGGTGTCGGCCATGGTCCGCACCTTCGCCAAGGCTGCCGCCAATGCAAAGCAGGTCGGGTTCGACGGCGTCGAACTCCATGCGGCCAATGGCTATCTGTTCGAGCAGTTCATGAACTCGGTGCTGAACACGCGCACCGACCGCTACGGCGGAGGCCGCGTAGAAGACCGCACGCGCTTCCTGTTGGAAGTCGTCGATGCGGTGGTGGCTGAGTTCGGGCCGGGGCGCGTTGGTGTTCGTCTGTCTCCGTTCGGCACCTACGGCTCGATGCCTGCGGACCCTCTTACGGAGGAGACGTTTCTGTATGTCGCCGAGCAGCTGGGGCGCCGCGGCGTGGCATACATCCATCTGCTCTACGAACTGACGCCCGACGGAAACATGGAGACGGCGGAGTTCAAGCCCCGGCACCTCGACCCCGCCCTACTTGCTAGGGCTCGGGCGATGTTTCCCGGCGCCTTCATCTGGTGCGGCGGCTTCACTGACCGCGAGCGCGCCCAAGCTGCGCTCGACACCGGGCTGGTGGACCTGATTGCCTTCGGCAGACCGTATATCGCGAACCCAGACCTTGCTGAGCGTCTCAAGCATGGCTGGCCATTAGCCGAAGCGGACCGATCGACTTATTATACCCGGCATGGCGAGGCGGGTTACACGGACTTTCCCGCATATCTGCTCGGCAGTGCTGCGCGCGACGCAGGCTCAGCGCATCTCGTCGACATAAGGAGCGCATGATCGTGACCGTGCGGACCTTCCTCGTGACCGGCGCCACCAAGGGCATCGGCCGTGCTCTCTCGCAGCATCTCGCCGCTGCAGGCCACCATGTCGTCGGCATAGCCCGCAGCCTAGACCCGGACTTTCCCGGCACGCTGGTGCCGGCCGACCTGAGTGACAGCAAGGCTTCAGCCGACGCTTTTGCCGACCTCGCCCAGCGCTACCCCTTCGATGGCGTCGTGAACAACGTCGGCATCGCCCGCATGCATCGGCTCGGCGAGATCGAGCTCGAGGATGTGGACGACATCCTGCGGGTCAATCTGCACCCGACCATCCAGACCGTGCAAGCGCTCCTGCCCGGCATGCGGGCGAGGGGGTGGGGCCGGATCGTCAACATTTCCAGCCTGACGGTCGTGGGCACGCCGGGACGCAGCGTCTACGCCGCCTCCAAGGCGGCGATGAACAGCCTCACGCGCACCTGGGCCATGGAGCTGGCCGAGACCGGCATTACGGTTAACGCGGTCGCGCCCGGTCCGGTGGAGACCGAGCTGTTTCGCAAGAACACGCCCGCCGGCAGCGAGGCGGAGCGCTGGTTCCTGTCGCTGATCCCGATGCGGCGCCTCGGGCAGCCCGAGGAGATCGCGGCGGCCATTGCGTTCCTGCTCTCGGACGCGGCGAGCTACATCACTGGGCAGACCCTGTTTGTCGATGGTGGCGGATCGATCGGCAAGGCTGAGGCCTGACGTAGTCCGGATGACACTGAGGCTGGGCGCCGTCTTCCAAGAGAGGTATGAGCGTCGAGCCAGTGCGCAGAGAGGCCGCTTGTACGGCAATTAACCGCGCTCCAATTGGGCGCATAGTTGCCGGCCGGAGATGGCTGGCGTCCTCGGACCCACCGGGATCGTTCTCGGCGCGCTGCCGTGCGCCAGGGTCACTGCCCTATGAGGGCCGAGCCGTCAGCCTGAGGCCAGTCGTCGAGAAGACTCGAGCCCTGCCAGAGCTCCACGCGATGCGAGTGAGCGCCATCGCGTGTGCGGCACAGGTCGACCGCCGAGGTAAACCGGATACGGGCGGCGGCCTCACTCGCGACTGTCTCGCTGATGACCTCTTGGCCGTCCCGGTAGGTCAGGACGCGAAAGGATGGGTGCTGAAGGTCGTCGGCTTCCATCCTCGGGACCTAGGGCCTTGAGCGCCGACGGGTAGAACGGGGCGGCGAGTCGCCCAGTCCGCTCCACCGCGCTCCGTCGGGATTGGCAGCCCATGTTCAGATCTGTTGCCGGCCCAGAGATCGTGTTCGCGCCACCACTGTCAGCGTTGGTCGACCTGTCAGCAACGGCCCCGCACCAACGTCGACCCAGGCTCCGGCTCTCGGGCTTTGTGTGGTATAGTCAGTCTCAGTCCACATCTGCCGCTGAGCTGATGGAGGGACGCCCTATGCACTTGGATCGCAACGGGCAAGGCAGCTGGTTCATTGATCCGGAGCAACTCGCCTCACGATTAGACATCCTCCCCGGTCACTTGCGGCACAAGATGAGGCTCGGCCTCGTCACGAGCCGTGTCGAGGCTGGGCAGGACGAGGATGCCGGCAACTGGCGTGTCACGGTTCGCGTCGAGCGAAAAGCCTGGCAGGGCATCTTCGATGAGGCTGGCAATCTGACTAGTGAGCGCATGCTCTAGCAACGAGGCCTATGCGGCCGCGCGGAAGTCTTCCAGGGAGAAGCCATGATCGTTCCAGTCAACGAGACCCCGCTCGAAGGGGCAGCCCGGCATATCGTCGAGGCTGAGCTGCGTTGAGACCGACAGATCGATCTGGTTGCGAAGCTCGCCGCAGGCTGAAACCGCGCGATAGTGATCTGGCCCGAGCCGCATAAACCAAGGCCGAGATCGTGCTGCCTTGGTTCACGGCCGCTATCGCTCGTTCATAGTGGTACTACGAGCATTCGCATCACCGTACAGCTCGGATCACACATCAACTTAACCGTGTAAAAAATGGTAATAGCTCGGAGCCTTGATCCTACTTCTCAAGGACGTAGGCCCCCGGCGCGTCTGCCAGCGGCGGGTGCTGCTTACTGCCAAAAGGTGGCGGCTTGCCCTTCCTGCCGGAACGGGACGACAGCCACGACACCCAATCCGGCCACCAGCTGCCCTCGTGGCGATCGGCGCCCTGCAGCCACTCCTCCGGGCTGCCTGCGGCAGCACCGTCCTCGCGCGCGCGGTAGGCTCCCTTGCCACCCGGCGGGTTGATGATCCCAGCAACGTGCCCGCTGGAGGCGAGCACGTATCGAACCGACCCGCCAAACAGTTGCGTGATGCGCCAAGCCGCGTCCCACGGCACGATGTGGTCCTTCTCGCACCCCACCGCGTAGGTATCCTGGTGGATGCGGCCCAAATCGATCGGCTCGCCCTTCAGCCGGATCTTGCCGGGCTTGATCAGGTTGTTCTCGACATAGGTGTTGCGCAGGTACCAGCTATGCGCGGCCCGGGTCATGCGCGTGCCGTCGCTGTTCCAGTACAGAAGATCGAAGGCGGGCGGCTTGTTGCCAAGCAGGTAGTTGTTGACGACATTCGCCCAGATCAGGTCATTCGACCGCAGCAGGCTGAACATGTTGCTCATCTCGCGACTGTCCAGGTAGCCCCGCTCCATCATCTGCTGCTCGACGAGATCCAGCGTCGGCTCGCCCATGAACACCGCCGTATCGCCGATGCGCGAGAAGTCCTGCGGCGAGACCATGAAGCTTGCAGCGTTAAAGCGCTTGTCTCCCTTGGCAGCAAGGACGGCCAGGGTCAGCGTCAGGAGAACGCCACCGATGCAATAGCCCATGACGTTGACGCTCGGGCTGCCGGTGATCGCGCAGGCCACATCGCTGGCTTCAAGCGGCCCCAGGTCCATGTAGTCCTCGATGCCGATGGCATCCATCGACGCGTCAGGGTTCTTCCACGAGACCACGAAGACCGTGAAGCCTTGCTCGACCAGGTAGCGGATCATGCTGTTCTTCGGCCGCATGTCGAGAATGTAGTACTTGTTGATCCATGGCGGCAGGATCAGCAGCGGCGTGCGATGAACCTGCTCCGTCGTCGGCGTGTACTGGATCAGCTCCATCAATGCGTTGCGGTGGACCACCTTGCCGGGCGTGAGAGCCAGGTTGTGTCCAGGTGCGAAGGCGCTCGCATCGACCATACTGAGCCGGCCTGCTGCAAGGTCGGCGAGCAGGTTTCGGGTGCCGTCCGCTAGGG
>NZ_BJZU01000168.1 GCF_007992195.1 Methylobacterium oxalidis
AATTCCGATCGCCCTCTCTATCAACCCTCGCCAACGCGGGGGTTTTCGTTTCAAGGAGCCGGCTCGCCGGTTCAGACGCCGCCTCTGCCCGTCTCCTTCGCGAGAAAAAAGTGCAACCCGGCTCCCAGCACCCGGGGGCACCAGACGCGCTGCACCAGCGAGCGCCCGGGTGTCGACCGGCCGATGGCACGCAAGGTCGAGGCGGTTCGATCAGCCTCGCCTCGGGCAGTCGTCCGCTCGATCGCCGCTCCTTCACGCTCTACCGAGTGTGGCGAGCGCCGCCGACAGATCGGCCACGAGGTCGTCGGGATGCTCAATCCCGATCGAGACCCGGATCGTCGCGTCCGTCACGCCGAGGCGATCGCGCACCACCTTCGGCACGCCCGAATGGGTCGTCGAGGCCGGATGGCTGGCGAGCGACTCCGTTCCGCCGAGGCTGACAGCCAGTTTGAACAGGCGGAGCGCGTTGAGGACGCGGAAGGCCTCCGCCTCCCCGCCGACGATGTCGAAAGAGAAGGTCGAGCCCGGCGCCGTGCATTGTGCGGCGTAGACCCGGGCCTGAGCCGAGCCGGCCGTCAGATGGGCGAGATGGTGGAGGCGCGACACCTTCGGATGCTCGGCCAGCATCCGGGCGAGGATCTCGCCGTTGCGGTTGGCGGCAGTCATGCGCAGCGACACCGTCTCCAGCGAGCGCCCGAGCATCCAGCAGGAATGCGCGTCCAGTCCTGTCCCGATCGCCGAGCGCAGCATGCGCACCGGCTTCATCCGCGCGGCCGAACCGAGGGCGGCGCCGGCGATCAGGTCCGAATGGCCGCCCACGTACTTCGTCAGCGAGTAGACCGAGATGTCGACGCCATGGCTCAGCGGGTGCTGGAAAAGCGGACCGAGCAGGGTGTTGTCGCATACCACCACCGGGGCCTCGCCGCCCTGACGACGGCCGATCTCGTCGGCGACCGTGCGGATCAGCCCGAGATCCACGAGGGTGTTGAGCGGGTTCGAGGGTGTCTCGACCATGATGACACTGACCCGCCCCGCCGCGATGGCACGCCCGGCTGCGGCGCGCACGCTCGCCGGATTGGTCCCGTCGGCGAAGCCGATGGGCGCGATTCCGAACCCCGCCAGGGTCCTGGCGATGAGCGTCTCGGTGCCTCCGTAGAGAGGCTGGGAGTGCAGGATCACCTCGCCCGGTCGCGCGAAGGTCAGGATCGTGGTGGCGATCGCCGACATGCCGGAGGAGAAGACCAATCCGGCCTCGGCGCCCTCAAACACCGCCAGCCGGTCCTCGACGATCTCGGCATTGGGATGGTTGAAGCGCGAGTAGACCAACCCAGCCGCCTCGCCGGCTGGCGGCTCGCGTCGTCCGGACACGTAGTCGAAGAAGGCCTTGCCGTGCTCAGCCGAGGTGAACACGAAGGTCGAGGTGAGGAAGACCGGCGGCTTCACGGCACCTTCCGACAGGGTCGGGTCGTAGCCGTAGCCGAGCATCAGGGTCTCGGGATGCAGCGGGCGACTCCCCAGCGACGTCCTATGGTAGCGATCGTCGGACATTCTGACTCCGTTCGAGAGCGTCGGTCGTCCGGTGCGAGATCGACTGTATGGGCCAAAACGACGATCGCTTGGATGCCGGAGGATGACATCGCCGCGTCGTCCAGAGAACCCTGCGGTGGCGCTCGAGCCTTATGCACTCGTCAGGATCAGACGATCTCAGGCAGGTCGGATCACGGCGGGGACTCGGATCGCCTCGTCAGCGCTGAGACGGGCGCCGGAAGGTTCGAACTCTTTCACGTGACGCGACTGGTACCTTGGACCGGGTCGGCCGCGAGCCCTGAATGCCGAAGGGAGGCGACGCGACGAGCGACCGCGGTAACGGCGAGACATCGCGATGTCCGCATCGCCCGTGAATCCGCCGGTGAGCGGTCGTTCCGCTCTCGCCCAAGGGCGGCCACTTTGCGCCTGTTGCTGTCATCCCTGTTACCGCAGCCACCGAAGCCGAAAGGGATCGCTAGGGTACGAGCGGGAGCTTCGGAGATGAGGAGGTGTTGCTTCTGATCACGTGGAGTGGCCCCCAATTCAACCGGACACGGGCTCACGCTTATGGAAGTGTGTGCCTATGACCGACCGTATGGTGAGTTCTAACGACCCGCCCCGGGCCGAACGCGTTGAGGTGATCCCCTCGGTCCAGCGTCGGCGGCATTGGACCACGCCGGAGAAGGTGCGCCTCGTCGAGGAGATCTATCTGCCCGGCCAGTCCGTCTCGCTCGTCGCCCGCCGCGACGGGCTGAACGCCAACCAGCTGTTCACGTGGCGTCGGCTGATGGAGCGCGGCGCGTTCACGGCCGCCGGTGCCGGCGAAGAGGTTGTGCCAGCATCCGAACTGCGTGCTGCCCAGCAGCAGATCCGTGAGTTGCAGGTGCTCCTGGGCAAGAAGACGCTGGAGACCGAGATCCTGCGCGAGGCGATGGAGCGGGTCGCCGCCCTCAAAAAGTTGCCCTCGCGCGTGACCTCGTGGCCAGGGGACGGCCGGTGAGCGCGGTGGCTTCGGCTTTGGGCGTGTCGCGCCCGCACCTCGCCACATCCAGGCAGTCCTCCCCCGCTCAGAAGCCCATGGGCCAACGCGGCCGTCCGCCTGCACCCGACGCCGAGTTGCTCGGCGCAATCCGAGGGCTCATCGCGGATCTGCCGACCTACGGCTATCGGCGCGTCCATGCCCTTCTGCGCCGACAGGCCGAGCGGGACGGTCGGCCTGCACCGAACGCGAAGCGCGTCTACCGGGTCATGAAGGTGCACGGCCTTCTGCTGCAGCGCCACGCGGGGGGAGCCGAGACGCGCCGTCACGAGGGCAAGGCGGCGGTGAGCGTGCGCAACACACGCTGGGCGGGTCCCCGCCCGGTCTCCGACCGGGTGGGATGCCCTCTGCTCGGACGGGCTGGAGATCGCGGCCGAGAACGGCGAACGTGTGCGGGTCGCCTTCGCGCTCGACTGCTGCGATCGGGAGGCAATGGGCTACGTGGCAACCACGGCGGGCATCACGGGCGAGGACGTCCGCGACCTGATGGTGGCAGCCGTCGAACACCGCTTCGGGCCGGTCAACCAGTTGCCGAGCCGGATCGAGTGGCTGACTGACAACGGCAGTTGCTACATGGCCCACGACACACGCCGCTTCGCTCGCGAACTCGGCTTGATACCGAAGACGACGCCGCTGGAGAGCCCGCAGAGCACTGATGTCATCGACAAGGGCTTTTCTCGTGGATCTGTGGTATTCTCCTCCGGCGCACGGACGACCGCGTGGCGAAGAGCAGGGTGTGAGGTGTGGACCCTGCCGCGCAGCCTCTATCGTCGCACCTCGGTTGCGGCACCCGTGCGTACCCGCTTCGGTCCGTGCGCGTTCCAGCCCGACCAGAATGCCAGGCAGGCCAGGTTGATCAGCGTCGAAGGGGCTGACCGAGGGCTGCTGTCTCGTCCACTCAGGGGTTAGCGGCGGGCGAGCACGGAATACGATCCTTCCACTCTCATCGCAGATGTGGGCTATGCAATCTCGCCGGTTACCAGGTGGGCGGGTAACACCAGGGGCTCGGGCACAAAGATGCCGAGTGTGAATAGACGCACGTACGTGCTCTAACGACCGCCAAGGTGAGCGTCCCAAGCGGTAGATCACAGGTTCTGGTTCGACCGAGTGTATGGCGCGGTAGGGCAGCTTCAGATCGCGTCGGCCAGTGCCAGTTGCAGCGCATGCTCCAGCACTTCCCGTAGCTTCTCAGGTGTCAGATCGCCGCCCTCTCCGACGTCGCCTGCCTGACTTTTGTCAACCGCCGGGGAGCCGGGTGGCTGGATGGCAAAACGCACCTCATTCTCGGCGGTGCGTCGGAATGTGAAGTGAGGCGCACGGCTGGCGACGAGATCGACCGGAAGGGTCGCCCGCGCGATCCTGAACGAAACCCTCGGACGATCGGCAGAGCCGCCCCGGCTCTCCGTCAGCGTCTCATCCTTGAGGTAGATCTGAAACCCGTGCTCCTCCCAGCCCTTGTTAGCCTCCGCCAGAGCGGGCAAAACCATCTCACGCAAAACATCGCGTTGCGGATTGGCTCGGTAGCGGGTTTCACGAGACGCTGTATCGACGCTGCTGAGTGGATGCGTGGGAACGCCTTGGTTCTGCCCGGCCACGCGCCTGAACATCGCCGAATAGGAGCTCTCGCCCTTGCGCGGCTGTGGGTTGTTGCTGGTGTTTGAGGGGCCTAACGCCGATGGCTCTGCCAGCGCGCCTTTTGCCTGCCCCCAGCCCTCATCCGCTCGGCTGCGGGTTGGTCGCTGATCCGAGCCTAGGCCGCTCAGCCATCCCCTGCGCCACGCGAGAAGACCGAGGCCGACTGCGGCAGCGCAGATCGTGGCTGTGAATGCGATCTCGCTTGAGACCAGCCCGCCGAGCGCCCGCCGCCGTGCCTGGAGCGCACGCAACTTGGCGCGCACGTACCTGCGCGTGGCATTCCGAACCTCCTCCGGTCCGACCAGTTCGCGGACCGCGGGCAGGAGTTCCTGCTTTTGTCTATACAGGTGCTGGTCCACTAAGGTGGTCGCGTCCTCAAACATGTTGAGCCAGCCGACCGAGTTCTTGAGGGCGTACTGAGCGAGATTGCCAAGTTGCTGCATGAACTCGCGATGCTCGCGACGTAGCTCCTCGATGATGTGCCTCGTACCGTCGTCGCGGCTAAGAGGCGCGTACAGGCTGGCGTCCAAGGCCGCCGCGTGAGCTCCAAGCTCGTCGATCAACTCAGCGAGGAGCCGCTCGCGGCTACGCACCACCCCAGGGCTGTTGAGAGCGTACGGCGTCTCATGGATGAGATGCGCGATGTTCTCGTGGTCACGCGCGATGAGCTGCCAGAGATCCATGCTCGTCCCTCTCAGGGTGGCATTATCCAACCCAAGCCCGATCCTTGCCGTTCCCGACCGCCAGCCGCTCGTTTGCACGCGAACATCAAACCGACCGGAAGGTTGAACCTGGCAACGCGGATAGGAACTGCGCATGAGGAGACGCTCGCGTGGAGATTTTCAAAACTCTACTGGGGCTGCTCGCGGCCTGCGTCGTTCTCGCCCTAGCCGCTCGTCGATTGCAGATCCCTCTGGCGGTCGCCCTTCTCCTCGGCGGCATGGCGCTGGCCCTGATCCCGGGTTTGCCCAACGTGACTCTCGACCCTCAACTCCCACTCGTCCTCTTCCTGCCCCCACTGCTTCAGGCGAGCGCCTACCGAACTGACTGGCCGGCATTCCGTTTCAACCTGCGCCCAATCCTGTTCTTGGCACTCGGCGCCGTCCTGTTCACGGCCGCGGCCGTCGCCGCCACCGCGAAACTTCTGGTGCCGGATCTGCCCTTGGCAGCAGCTGTAGCGCTAGGAGCCTTCGTGGCCCCCCGGATGCGGTCGCTGCTGCCTCGATTGTGAAGGACTTCCGCATTCCCAAGCACCTTGTCGTGATTTTGGAAGGCGAGAGCCTGCTCAACGAGGCCTCGTCCCTCGTCCTCTACCGCTTTGCGGTTGCCGCGATGCTGGCCGGCGAAGTCTCGCTCGGCCAGGCCTCCGTCTCGTTCTTGTTCGCGGCCGTCGGCGGCACGCTGATCGGCTACATACTCGGTCGCATCGCCATGTGGGTCTTCACCCACCTCGAGGACACCCTGCTCGATATACTCGTCTCGTTCCTGGCGAGCTTCGCCGCCTACCTCGCAGCGGAACAGGTCCATGCCTCAGGGGTGCTGGCGGCGGTGACCTGCGGCCTTGTGCTCGGCCAGCAGCAGCACGTGGCCTTCACCGCTCGCACGCGCCTGGAGATGAACGCGGTGTGGGGCTTCGTCGAGTTCGTCTTGACTGCCCTGGTGTTTGTCCTCATCGGCCTCCAACTGCGCGGGATCCTGGAGCGCCTGGAGCACTATGACCCCTGGCACTTGGCGGGATTAGGCTTGGCGGTGTCGGCTGCCCTAATCATCAGCCGGTTCGTCTGGGTATTCCCGGCTCTACGGCTTCCTCGAGCTATGTCACGCAGGCTACGGGAACGCGATCCCATGCCGCCTTGGAGCCATGCCACGGTGCTCTCCTGGGCCGGCATGCGCGGCGTGGTGAGCCTCGCTGCGGCCTTGGCGCTTCCGGCCAACTTCCCAGGGCGCGACATCATCCTGTTCTTGGCCTTTTGCGCCCTCTTGGCGACCCTCGTGCTCCAAGGCACGACGCCTGGTCCTCTCATCCGCCGCCTCGGCTTGAGCGAACCGTCGGGCGAGGCGGCAAACCCTGCCGTGACACCGCAGGCGATCGACGCCCGCAGCGAGGCGACGGTTGCAGCGATGACAGCAGTTACGGAGCAGATGGACAGCTTGAGCCCTGAGCAGGCAGCCGCCGCGGAGGACCTGCTACGCGAGTTGCGACAGCGGGCGAAACGGATCGACCAACTCAGCCAGGAAGCCGAGACCGGCGCGCAACGTCTGGCGGCCCGGCTGGGCCTGCGACTCACGGCGATCGAGGCAGCCCGCGCCAAGCTTCTGGCCGACCACCGGGACGAGCTTGAGGCGGATGAGCTGGCGGCACTCGTCTCGGAGCTTGATCTGGAGGAACAGCAGATCAGAGTGGCGCTGGGCGAAAGGTGATGCGCGGCCTTGCTCGGTGAGCCTGGATGTTGAGATCCGGCCGCGGTCTTTGCTCAGCACAGGTTTTTCGCTGGTGCCGGTCTTGCGGTGTCCCTCACGACGAACCTCACGGAACAGGGAATGCTCCGCGAGGTTAGGCCGATACCCCTCCGGCCGAAGGAGGAAGGGCGCGACGTCACTGAGTATCTTCGCGGGCACGGGGCTTGCCGGGTAGCCTCGGCGCCGGACGGGAGCTGCGAAGGATTCGTCGTACGGAGATTCCATCGATGCGTACCAATCCGCCGTTCCTCAACCTGACCGCGCTCGGCGCCACAACGCTCGCGCTTGCGGTGAGCGGGATTTGGGGAGGCGTCGCGCAGGCGCAGGAGACTGGCGGCGGTGCAGGTCGCGCCGGCAGCTACGGCAATCTCGGCACCAACGATTCGTCGGGCTCGCCGAAATCCGGCACCGGCGAGATCGGCGGGAACGGCATCACAACAGATTCGAACAAGGCGCTGCCCGATGGCCATTCCTACTACGGCAAGGCCGCTGGTCCAAACGCAACCGGCCGCGAGACGGCGCCCGGCACGGGCGGAAGGCCCTGACGGCAGCGGCGCGCAACAGCGATCGGGTCCAGCACCATGGAAGGCGGCGTCCTCTGGCTTGTCATCATTGCGGCGACGATCGCGAGTTCACTGCTGGTCACGGGCGTGATCGGGATGCGGCGGCGCCGGAGCCGCGGATAGGGTCAGGGATCTGCATCTCCGGCGTTACCGACTGCTCCCAACTTCACGGCGGCACGTGTGTAGATCGAGCGGAGGTTCTCAGCGCACTCTCGGGGCTTCTCGAACAGCATCATGAGATCGGCTCGACAGACCGCAGCGGAACACTTCCGCTCGCCGTCCGGCCGGGCCGGAACATGGCGCCGACCCTTCCGTCCGCGTCCGCCTGCGGCGCCGAGGCTGCCGCCTAAAGGAAATGCTGCCCCGGGTGGCGGCGATCGAAACAGGAGGATTTGGACCGTGAACAAGGGCTACGGAGTTCAGCTGACGGCAGCGACGCACGGTGCCGCCGAGTCGACGACGGCGCCGATCCTGGTCGTCGCCGCGGATGAACAGGATGCGCTGCTTCTGGCTGCGGAAGCCGCTGGCCCGTCCGCCACTGCCGAGGTCCTGCGCGAGCTCACCGAAGCGGAGATCGCGGAACATGGGCTCGACCTCGCACAGCGCGGCAGCATGAAGTCGCTCGCGGTGCTGAACCTCTGACACCGACCGCCTCGCTTCTGAAACCGCGATACCGGTCCGACATCCGCTGCCGGATCCGCCCGGCGTTGGCGGCAGTGCGGAGGTGGGGTGGGATCCCGCCAACCGAATTGGGCGTTCACGAAGCCCTACCTCTATCCATTGTGAACGGCGATGCCTCTTCGCAGCGAACCGGACTTCTCACGCGTCCGGCTTCAAGACGTCACGCTTCACGTCGCCTCCGTGGGACCGCAAGACGGTCCGCTCGTCATCCTCCTGCACGGCTTTCCAGAGTTCTGGTTCGGCTGGCGTCACCAGATCGATGCGCTGGCCGCGGCAGGTTTCCGCGTCGTCGCTCCCGACCAGCGCGGCTACAATCTCAGCAGCAGACCGCAGGATATCGGCGCCTACCACCTCGACCGGACCGCGGACGATGTCCTCGCGCTCGCCGACAGCTTCGGCGCCGAGGCGTTCCAAGTGGTCGGACATGATTGGGGCGGGCTGGTCGCGTGGCGGCTGGCGACACGCTCGCCTGAGCGGGTGCGGCGCCTCGTGATCCTGAACGCCCCGCATCCTGATGTCTTCGCTCCCTACGCCCGCAGACACCCGTCGCAGGTCCTGCGCAGCACCTATGTCGGCGCGTTCCAGGTGCCGTGGCTGCCCGAAGCCGGCTTGCGGGCGGCCGACTACCTCGCACTGCGCGAGGCGCTGCGCCTGTCGAGCCGGCCCGGGACGTTCGGCGCGGCCGACCTCGCGCGCTATCGCGAAGCCTGGGCTCAGCCGGGCGCCCTCACCGGAATGCTGAACTGGTATCGAGCTCTGCGACTGAAGCGTCGGACCGAACCCGGGCCGGTCCGTGCGCCGACGCTGATCGTCTGGGGCAAGAGGGACACGGCACTCGGTTCGGGTCTCGCAACCGAGAGCCTCAAGCTGTGCGAGCATGGCGAAATCCTATGGCTGCCGCAGGCAACCCATTGGCTGCACCATGAGGAACCGGCGCAGGTGAATGGTGTCGTAACAAGCTTCCTAGCTCAATGATCAGCAAAAAATCAAATCTCGACTCAATAATTACATTAAAGCACCGTCAAATAATATCAATATTATATTTACTCCCAGTCGGTATGTATCTTTCGACATTATATATACTGGAGTCTGTCGAGAATTGATCTATGTTTATCCCGGAACATGCTGCCCAGGCGTCGGTTGAACGTTCCACGGACATGCCGATACCTGAGGATGGTTGCCGCATGGCAGGAGACGACGAGCTTCGTTTCGGAGCATTGGGCGATAGCTGCGTGCATCTGTGTGTCGACATGCAGGGAATGTTTGCCGAGCACACAGACTGGTGCACGCCGTGGATGCCGCGTGTCCTGCCCAAGGTGGAGCAGATCGTCGAGGCCCAACCTCGCCAGAGCGTGTTCACGCGCTTCGTCCCGGCACAGGCGCCTGGCCAAGGCGAGGGGACGTGGAAGCGCTACTACGAGCGCTGGACCTCCATGACAATTGAGCAGCTCGGGGCGGACCGGATTGAGCTGGTGCCGGAACTCGCCCGGTTCGTTCCCTCCGCTGAGACGATCGACAAGCATGTCTACTCACCCTGGGTCGAGACAGACCTTCATGAACGCCTGCAGGCACGGGGCATCGACACGCTCGTAGTCACGGGCGGTGAGACGGATGTCTGTGTGCTCGGCACAGTGCTCGGTGCCGTCGATCGCGGCTACCGCATCGTCATCGTCACGGACGGGCTCTGCAGTTCGTCGGACCAAGCACACGACGCGATGCTCACACTCTATCACAGCCGCTACGGCCAGCAGGTGGAGACTGTCACGACCGACACCCTGCTCCAAAGCTGGGTGTGATGCGCCGGTTTACCGGAAGAGTGGACGCATGCCGATGCTGGTGCCAAGCGGCCACGTATGCCGGCGCGGCCTACTCGCCGCAGGGGTGCTCCTATTCCCTTCCTGCGCTCGGTCCGCGACGCTCACCGCACAAGGCAGATCCATGCCGCACGTCGCACTTCTCGGTGATTCCGTCTTCGACAATGCCGCCTACGTCGGAGGAGGGCCGGATGTAGTTCAGCAATTGCGGGCGGTTCTGCCTGCCGGCTGGCAGGCGAGCCTCATTGCTGTTGACGGCAACGTCATCGCGGATGTGCCGCAACAGCTCGCCAGATGCCCCGAAGGCGCAAGCCATCTGGTGGTCAGCGTCGGCGGCAACGATGCGCTGCGGGCGTCCGCGGTGCTGGAGCGGACTGCCAGATCCGTGGCCGAGGCATTGGCTCTCTTGGTCGAGGTGCGGGACCGCTTCCAGGCCGAGTACAGCGCCATGCTGGACGCGGTTCAGGCGACGGGGCGGGCGGCGGCCATCTGCACGATCTACGATCCACGCTATCCCGACCCGCAGCGCCGACGTCTGACCGGAGCGGCCCTCGCGCTGCTCAACGACGTCATCACGCGCGAGGCCTTCACGCGCGGCTCCCCGCTGATCGACCTGCGCGTGCTCTGCGGAGAGGACGCGGATTTCGCCAACCCCATCGAGCCATCGGTCCAGGGAGGCCGGAAGATCGCAAGGGCTGTCGCAGCCTTTCTGCAGGCCCGTCCGGAGCAGCAGGGCAGCTTGGTTTTCGCGCGCTAGGAGATGGCAGTGATGCATTTCGACAAACGCCTCTTTTCTGAATTCGCACAATATCCCAGCACCTGATCCAGCTCCTCCTGCCTCTCTCCGATAACAAGGGCGAGCCCTTCTCCCGCTCCGAGTACGCTCGGGTCCGTTCGGAACGCACCGAATGGTTCGGAGGCATGATGGCCTTCACCCGCTGTCCGGCGCAGGGCCTTTGGGAAGAGAACGGGTAGACAGCACGCGATGACATCGTGGTGTTCGAGGTCATGACGCATCTCGACGAGTCTTGAAGGAGCGGCTACCGGCGCACGCTGGAGAACCGCTTCAAACAGGACAGCATCATCATCCGCGCGCAGCAGATCTCCCTGCTCTGATAGATGCTGAGCGCGAAGCCTACAGCCTAGCCTACAGCCTATATTCGCTGTCGTGCCGACGTCAGGGCACTCGGATCACGCGCCTGATCCGCTTGTACGACGGCGCAGCATACGTCTGCATGCCAACGGCATGACTAGGG
>NZ_BJZU01000169.1 GCF_007992195.1 Methylobacterium oxalidis
AGAAAGTGTCCTGACGTGCCAATGCTCTGTACCCGCTTGCTCGTCCCTGACATCGACCCGAAGGATGCCGCGTCGCCCCTGCCGCCGGCATCGAGTCACCGCAGCGATCGATGAGAATTTCGGTCCTATATACCGATCTCGCCCAGCATTGCCACGGCATGGCTCCAATGCCCGTGATCGGCGCAACCGGTTTTAGCTCTCCACAGCGCCGGTTTCAGCGTCCATGATTGCGGACCTGCCCGCGCCGGGCCCCGTGGACGACGCGGAGCGCGTGCAACCGGGAGTGCGGCACTTATGAACGGGCGGCGCGACGATCAATGTTACTCGGTTCGATTTCCCTACCCGGTTCTCTGCCCGGCCGGCGCGGCGCGCGCCCGCGGCGCCCGATGACCCGCGCCCGATGACCCGCGCCCTCCTGCCCGCCTGCCTCGCGGCCGCGGCCCTCCTCGCCGGCGCGGGCACGGCCGCTTCGGTCGAGTCGCGCAGCTCCGAGATCACGTTCGCGTGCGACTTCCTCGGCCGCTGCCCGGTCCAGGCCTCGCCCGGAGCGCCCGACCGTGACGTGCAGCCCTTCGAGGGCAGCCTCGGCCGCCCCTGCGGCTGGCGCTGGCGCGAGACGCCCTCCGGCACCCGAAAGGTCCGCGTGTGCTACTGAGCGCTCGGGCCGCCGCCCGGCCGGCCCCTATCGTTCTCGTCGCAGCCCTGATGGCGGCTCCGGCCGCCGTCGCGGCCGAGTTCGGGGACTGCCCCGCCCGCTTCCTCGACGGCGCGCCGCCCCGTCTCACCAACGCCAAGCTCTCGCAGCGGACGCTGCCGCTCTGCTTCGACGCCTTCGCGGTGCTGCACTCGGGCGTGTCGCGCACGCCCCTCTACGCGGCCGAGCACCTGACCCGGGCAAGCGTCGCGGCGGCGCGTCGGGTCGACCGGGAGGACGCGTTCCACGACGAGGACCGGGTGCCGCCGGACGAGCGCGCCCGCATCGAGGACTACGTCCGCAGCGGCTTCGACCGCGGCCACATGGCGCCGGCCGGCGACATGCCGAGCGCCGAGGCGCAGGCCCAGTCCTTCAGCCTCGCCAACATCGTCCCGCAGAACCGAGCCTTGAATCGTGGGTTGTGGTCCGCCATCGAGGAGAGCGTGCGCCGCCTCGCGAGCCAGCGGGGGGAGCTCTACGTCGTCACCGGGCCGGTCTTCGAGGGTGATTCGGTCGAGGCGATCAAGGGGCGGGTCCTCGTCCCGACCCGGATCTACAAGGCGGTCTACGACCCGAAAAGCCGCGAGGCCGGCGCCTACCTCGCGCCGAACGACGGGGAGGGCACGTGGCGCCCGGTCTCCCTGCGGACGCTTTCCGCGGAAGCCGGCATCGACCCGTTCCCGACCCTGCCCGAGGGCGTGAAAGCTGCCGCCATGGACCTGCCGGAACCGCGCGAGTTCTCCCGCGGCGAGCCGGGCGAGCCGCGCCGCCCGGGCGACGACTGGCAATCCTGGCTGAAATCGGAGCTGCTGCGGGCGCTGCAGAAGGCGCTGCGCGACGCCCTCCGCTCCATCTTCTAGGGAAGCTCCACCATGCCGCGCCGCACGGACAAGCCCGCCTTCACCCCCTTCGCCGACGAGACGGCGGTGCGGAACGTCGGCGGGCTCTCGATCGAGAACGGCACGGCGCGCATCGCCGTGCACGGCCAGGTCGAGATCACCCGCGACCGGGCCGGCCTCGCCCAGGCGCGCGACCTCAAGCGGACGGTCGACGCGATCGTGCGGGCGCTCGGGGGCGCCGACCTGCCGGAATCGGCGGGCGCGGAGGAGGCCGAGCCGACGCGCAGCGTGCGCAATCCCTTCGGCTGAGCCCGCCCGGCGCCGCCGGGAGGACACCGCCGGAAGCCCGCGCGAGGGGAGGCGAATCGTCCCCCGTCCCGGCCCCTGTCCTTGCCCGTGCGGGGCGGCCCTGATACTCGGGCCGGATCATCACAAGGGACGATAGCGCCGCGCGCTGCCCCGGAGCCGGGGTGCCGAGAACCGGATCGATGCTTCGGATCGATCGGCGGGCGCTCCGTCCCATTCCCATCCGCGGCGCCGCGCGCCGCACGAGACCGCAAGACGCAAGGACACGGCGATGGCCCGCGAATTCATCTACCACATGCGGGGTCTGACCAAGACCTACCAGGGCGGCAAGAAGGTCCTGGAGAACGTCAACCTCTCCTTCTACCCGGACGCCAAGATCGGCGTGCTCGGCATCAACGGCGCGGGCAAGTCGACGCTCCTGAAGATCATGGCCGGCATCGACACGGAGTGGACCGGCGAGGGCTTCGTCGCCCAGGGCGCCCGCGTCGGCTACCTGCCGCAGGAGCCGCACCTCGACCCGACCAAGACGGTCCGCGAGAACGTCATGGAGGGCGTGGCCGCGAAGCAGGCGCTGCTCGACCGCTACAACGAGCTCGCCATGAACTACTCGGAGGAGACCGCCGACGAGATGACGGCCCTCCAGGACCAGATCGAGGCCCAGAACCTGTGGGAGCTCGACTCGAAGGTCGACCAGGCCATGGAGGCGCTGGGCTGCCCGGGCGACGAGCAGCCCGTGGACAAGCTCTCGGGCGGCGAGCGCCGCCGCGTGGCGCTGTGCCGGCTGCTCCTCTGGGAGCCGGAGCTTCTCCTCCTCGACGAGCCGACCAACCACCTCGACGCCGAGACCGTGAACTGGCTCGAAGGGCACCTGCGCCAGTACCCGGGCGCGATCCTGATCGTGACCCACGACCGCTACTTCCTCGACAACGTGACGGGCTGGATCCTGGAGCTCGATCGCGGCCGGGGCATCCCCTACGAGGGCAACTACTCGGCCTGGCTGGTGCAGAAGCAGAAGCGCCTGGAGCAGGAGGGCCGCGAGGACATGGCCCGCCAGCGCGCCATCTCCCGCGAGCAGGAGTGGATCGCGGCCTCGCCGAAGGCCCGCCAGACCAAGTCCAAGGCCCGCATCACGCGCTACGAGGAACTCGTCGCCAAGCAGCAGGACAAGGTCGACGCCACCGCGCAGATCGTCATCCCGATCTCGGAGCGGCTCGGCCAGAACGTCATCCAGTTCGAGGGCCTGAACAAGGCGTTCGGCGACCGCCTGCTCATCGAGAACCTGTCCTTCAAGCTGCCGCCGGGCGGCATCGTCGGGGTGATCGGCCCGAACGGGGCGGGCAAGACCACCCTGTTCCGGATGATCACCGGCGCCGAGAAGCCGGATGCCGGCAAGATCGAGATCGGCGACAGCGTGAAGCTCGGCTACGTCGACCAGTCGCGCGACGCCCTCGACCCGAAGGCCACGGTCTGGGAGGAGATCTCGGGCGGCAACGACGTGATCTACTTCAACAAGCGCGAGATCAACTCCCGCGCCTACTGCGCGGCCTTCGCCTTCAAGGGCGGCGACCAGCAGAAGAAGGTCGGCACCCTCTCGGGCGGCGAGCGCAACCGGGTGCACCTCGCGCGGACCCTCAAGAGCGGCGCCAACGTGCTGCTCCTCGACGAGCCGACCAACGACCTCGACATGGAGACCCTGCGGGCGCTGGAGGAGGGGTTGGAGGATTACGCGGGCTGCGCGGTGATCATCAGCCACGACCGCTGGTTCCTGAACCGCATCGCGACTCACATCCTCGCCTTCGAGGGCGACAGCCACGTCGAGTGGTTCGAGGGCAACTTCTCGGACTACGAGGAGGACAAGAAGCGCCGCCTCGGCGCCGATTCGATCCTACCGAAGCGCCTGAAGTACAAGAAGTTCAGCCGCTGAGGCCGCGGCTGTTCCGGAACCCGGCCCCTACGCGTTGAGGGAGGCCGCCTCCCTCAGGTCGCGGGCGTCGGTGAGCTTCAGGCCGCGTCGGCGCAGGTCCCGCAGCATCGCCCGGTCCGGGAACGGGCAGTAGGGCAGGCTCGGCACCGCCCGGCCGGGCGGCAGCCGACCCTCGCGCGACGCGGCGTCGAGGACGCCCTCCAGGAGGTCGCGCCCGCGCGCGTGCAGCAGCACCGAGGCCCGCGTCGCGGTGACGTCGGGGGGCAGGCGCACCGCCTCCTGCGCCAGGATCGCGCCGGTGTCGATCGCGACGGCGAGGTGCTGGACGGTGACGCCGAAGGCATCCGGGCCATCGCCGAGGGCGTGGATCGTCGGGACCGGGCCGCGGTGGCGCGGCAGCAGGCCCGGATGCACGTTGAGCCCCCCGAGGGGGACGGCGGCGAGCGTCGCCGCGGAGAGGATCTGGTCGAAGTGGAAGGTGAGGATGAGGTCGGCCCCGTGCCGCCGCAGCGCCTCCGCCATCTCTGGCCCGTTCACGTCGTCGACCGTCAGCGTCGGGATGCCGAGGCGGCGGCAGAGGGGAGCGAGGGGCGTCGCCTCGGGCGCCTCGCCCGCCCCCGAGAGGCGCCGCGTCACCGGCGCCAGCGGCCGCATGAGGTCGGGCAGCCCGAAATTGACGCCGAGATAGGGCAGGAAGCCGGGGCCCGAGCGGGCGAGGTGGCGCCGGATCTGGCCCGTGAAGCCGCCGGTTGCCGGCCGCTCGGCGTTCGAGAGGCCGACGAGGGCGATCTCGGCGGCGTGGTCGGCCACGAACCCCCGGAGCGCGCGGGCGTTCGGCAGCGCCTCCAGGGCGAGGACGGCGAGGCGGGGCCGCGCCATCAGCGGCGCTTGCGGATCTGGAAGCGGAAGCCGTGCATGCCGAGCCGGCGCAGGCGCTCGGGCAGCAGGCCGGCGCCGCGCGCGCCCGCCGTGAGCAGCCAGGGGAAGGCGATCACGTCGCGGTCGCGCTCGAGCCCGCGTGCGATGCGCGCGGCCGCCTCGTCGGCGCTCATCTCGAAGGGCCGCCAGCCCTTGTAGTCGCCCCCCATCGGCGTCTTGACGTAGCCCGGCGTGATGACGTTGAGGCGCACGCCCGTGTGCCGGATCTTCTCGCGCAGGGCGAGGCCGTGGGCGAGGAGCGCCGCCTTGGTGCCGCTGTAGGCCGGCGCGTCGGGCAGCGGCGCGTAGGCCGCGAGCGAGGAGAGCAGGGCGATCTGTCCGCGCCCCCGCGCGAGCATCAGCGTCACGCAGGGCATGGCGACGTTGAGCGCCCCGTTGAGGTTGACGTCCACCGTCTCGAAGGCCGTCTCCTCCGTCTCGATGCCGCCGGCCGGGTGGCCGCCGTTGACGCCGGCGTTGACGATCACGAGGTCGAGAGGGGCTCGCGCGTCGAGGTCGCGCAGCCACGCGCCCACCCTCGCCCGGTCGCGCACGTCGAGGGGCGCGGTCTCGACGGTGGCGCCGCTCGCCCGGCAGGCCCGCGCCACCGCGTCGAGACGTCCGGGATCGCGGGCGTTGAGGATGAGGTGGTTTCCGGGAGCGGCGTAGCGGCGGGCAAGCGCCGCGCCGATGCCGCTCGACGCGCCGGTGATCAGGATGACGGACATGGCCCGCCTGCTACCCCCGGCGGGGGTCCGCGATCAATAGACGGGTGCGAACCGCCCGTCCTCCGCGCCGCCCTCGCGGGCCGCGCGCGCTGCGGCCACCATCGCGTCCGGCAGGCTCGACTCGATGCGGGGCACGGCGCCGGCGACCGCCCGGTCGATCGCGCCGCGGGAGAAGAAGCCGCCGTTCACCTGGGTCCGGTGGAGCACGACCCGGCGGAAATCCCGCATCAGGCTCATGTCGGGCGGGGTCGGGTCGGTCCAGAAGCTGTCGAGCCCGGACCGATGGGTCAGGCCCTCCATGTTGTAGATCGCCGTGCCGGTGGCGAGCGTCGGCCGGCCCATCTCCAGGGAGAGCATGCCGACCGTGCTGTTGACGATGACGACGCCCCGCGCGCCCTGGATCAGGCTCGGCAGGTCGCCGCCGTCGATGAAGTCGAGCCGCTCGCTGACGCCGTGGCGGCGGGCGGAGGCGCGGGCGAACTTGCGCCAGTTGATCAGGCCGCTGTCGAGCGGGTGCAGCTTCACGAGGAGGCGGGTCGGCGCCACCGAGCCGTCCGCGAAGGACTTGATCACCCGGTCCATGAAGCCCTCGACCCCGAGGAAGGGGGAGTGGACCCGGATCTGGTAGTCGCTGTCGAGCTGCAGCGGCAGCAGGAAGTAGTCGACGCCGACCGCCGTGTAGATCTCGTTGCAGCGGATCGCCTCCCGCCGGGTGCGGCCTCGGCGGACGAACTTCTTGATCCAGCCCGCGTACTCCGCCGCGATGTGGCGGGGCCGGTGGGTGCGGAAGTTCGGGTAGAGGTAGGGGAAGCCGATATTGGCGATGTTGTAGGCCACGTCCCAGAGGCCGCGCCGCGCCATGTTGCCGGTGGAGGGCATCGCCCGCCCGGGCTGTGGCAGGCGGCGGGCGAGGTCGCGGACCTCCTGGGCGGTCTTCGGCAGGGAGGAGTGGCCGTTCACGCCCCCGAGCTCGCAGGTGATCCAGTTCGGCCGGATGTAGCCCTCCTCGAACACGTGCACCCGCAGGCCCCGCGTGCGGGCGACGTCGCGGGCGGTGACGTGGTAGGGCCGGCAATCGCCGAACAGCACGATGTCGGTCACCCCGTGCCGGGCGACGTAGGCGTCGAGGTACCCCTCCCAGCCGTCGCGCTGGCCGCGGTAATGGTCCGAGGGGAGGGGCCAGAACAGCCAGTCGCCCGCGCAGAAGTTGATGCGGCGCACCGCGTGCCCGCGCGCCTTCAGGGCGCGGCCGAGGTCGGAGAAGAAGGGCGAGGCGATGCCCTGCAGGAAGAGGAAGGTCGCGGGGCGATCGGGTGAGGCGTCGGGGCGAGGCTGCAGCATCACGAGGCGCTTGTCCTTCACCGGGCACGCAGGCCCAGGCCGTCGGTCCGTCGTCTGAGGTCGCACAGGCCCGGTGCGCCCGCAACGCGGGCCCGGGCGCGACGACCGTGAATCTGTGCGACCGTGGCCCGCCCGCAACGCTGGCCGCGGCGGCCTCCGGTGCGTATCGGGTAGGCGGCAAACACGGCGAGCATGTGTCCGCGCCATTCCGTCATGCGGCGGTCGCGCGCAGCCTGTGAATTGCGCTAATAACCCGGTCCCGGACGGCGCGGCGCGCCTCGCCGGCCCCTGGACCTACGGGAACGGCTCCGGCCCGGAGCCGTCGCGGCGTAAACCTGAGATGCAGCCGAACGCACCCCCCGCGTACTTCGCGACCGGCCCGACCGTCGCGCGGCTGCGCACCGAGATCGAGGCCGCCACCGGCGCGCGGCCCGCGCGCGCCTGGAGCGCGGGGGCGGCGGGCGCCGTCTGGGGCCCCGCGAGCCCGGCCGCCCGCCTCCTCGACCGCGCCGGCCGCCCCGGCCTCGTGGTCGGGCCCGGCCCGCTGCTCAGCCCCTACGACAATCCCGCCACCGGCATGGCGAGCCTGCGGATCGGCCACCGCGGCGCGCCGGTCGGCGGGCAGGTCCCGGCGGGCGACCTCGCCGGCGCCCTGCGCCGGCTGCGGCTCTACGGGCGCAACCGCTTCCCGCCGAGCGCCGGCGTCACCCTCGACGACGTCTTCGGCGGCCGCCCGGCGCCCGCCCTCGTCCTGGCGGACGGGTCCGCGGCGGCCTCGCCCGCGCGCCTCCGCGCCCTGGTGCGCCGCGTGCTCGCGGCCCGCCCGGGCGAGCGCCTCGTCGTCGCGGGCCCCGACGGAGCGCCGGGGATCGCCCGGGACCTCTCGAGCCGCCTCGCGGTGCTGAGCGACCCCGTGAACCCCTGGCTCCTGTTCGAGCGTGCGGCGCGGGTCTACGTCGACCGCTGGGAGACGGGCTGGGGCGCCCGGCTCGCGGGCGCCGAGACGGTCTGCCTCGGAGGCGGCGAGGCCCCCTCGGACGCGGCGCTCTTCGTCGCCGCCTTCGGCGCGGGCGTGCACTACTTCGATCCCTGGACCCGCCGGCCGGTCGAGGCCGCGCAGGCCCTCGACCACGTGGCGTGGCTGCGCGATCGCTTCGCCGGCAACGACCGGCGCATCGTCTACGTCGGCGTCTCGGGCTGGAAGCGTCCGGCCCTCGACGTCTTCGCCGCCGGCCCGCACGGGCCGCCGATCCACACCATGAGCGCGGAGGACGCGGTCGCCGCCGGGATACTGCACCAGGCCCGCATCCGGGTCTGGGCGACGCGCGAGCCCGCGCATCTCGAGGCGCGCTGCACAGAGGTCGGCCTGCCGCTCGCCCGGGTCGAGGACGGCTTCCTGCGCTCGGTCGGCCTCGGTGCCAGCCTGCAGCCGGGCGCCTCGATCGTGGTGGACGACCACGGCATCTACTACGACCCGCGCCGGGAGAGCGGCCTCTCGGTCCTGCTCAAGCGCAGCGCCTTCCCGCCGGACCTCGTCGCCCGCGCCGCCCGCCTGCGCGAGGCGATCGTGGCGCGCCGCCTCAGCAAGTACAATGTCGGCCTCGACGTCTCCGCCCTCGACCTTCCCGAGGGCAAGCGCCTCGTGCTGGTACCGGGGCAGGTCGAGGACGACGCCTCCGTCATGTACGGCTCGCCGCATGTGCGCTCGAACCGCGAGCTGCTGCGCGCCGCCCGGGCGCGCAACCCGGACGCACTGATCCTGTTCAAGCCGCACCCGGACGTGGAGGCGGGCTTCCGCCCCGGCGCCATCCCCGAGGCCGAGGCGCTGGCGCTCGCCGACCGGATCGTCGGCGGCCTTAGCATCGTCGATCTGCTCGACCGGGTTCACCACGTCGAGACCATGACCTCGCTCGCCGGCTTCGAGGCGCTGATCCGCGGGCTCACGGTGGCGGTCCACGGCCGCCCCTTCTACGCGGGCTGGGGCCTGACCGAGGATCTCGCCCCGAGCGCGGATCGCGGGCGCCGGCTCGGCCTCGACGAATTGGTGGCGGGCGCGCTCATCCTCTACCCGCTCTATCTCGACCCCGTGGCGAACAAGCCCTGCACGCCCGAGCGCCTGCTCGACCGCCTCAGCGCGGCCCGCGAGGCGGCGCCCCGCACGGCGCTGTCGATCGGCCGCCTCGCCCTGCTGACGATGCGGGCCCGCTACGCCGTCCTGAACCCGATCGTGCGCCACCTGCGCGCCCGCCGCGGCGTGAACCGCGGACCGGGCGGCGGGCAGCGCTAGGATTGCCGGACCGGTGACGACGCTCCTCCTCGCGCTCCTCGTCGCGCTCGCCCTCTCCCTCGCCGTCGAGGCGGCGGAGGGCGGTCCCTTCCGGCCGATCAGCCTGCGGCCGGGCGACCTCTCGGTCCGCCTCGCGGCCTACGCGCTTCTGACGCTGTTCTGGCTGGTGTTCTCGTGGCGGCCCTGGCTCGCCGCCGCCTCCTGCGTCCTGACCGTGGCCGGCCTCGCCGTCGTCAGCCAGCTGAAGCGCGGCGTCATCGGCGAGCCCCTGGCCTTCAGCGACTTCGCGCTGCTGCCGCAGGTGCCCCGCCACCCGGATCTCTACTACACGCGGCCCGTCACCGACCCGCGCATCGGGCTGCCGCTGCTGGCGGCCCTCGCCGTCGTCGGCCTCTGGTTCTGGCTGGAGCCGACGATCCTGCCCGGCCGCGCGCTGCCGGCCCTCGCGTGCGTGCTCGGCCTGCCGCTCCTGCTGGCGGGCCTCGAGCTCGCGGCGGAGCGGGCGCCGCTGGCGGGATGGATCGCCGGCCGTTTCCCGCGGCCCGACATCGAGGCGGATGTCGCTCGCCACGGGCAGCCCGCGACGATCCTCGCCTACTGGCTGCGCTGGCGCGCGACGCGGGGCGCCGCGGTCGCGGCGGGCCTGCCGGCGCCGCCGCCGGCCGGGCCGGACGACGTGCTCGTGGTGATCCAGCTCGAATCCTTCATCGACCCGACCCGTCTCGGCGGCCCGCCGCTGCCCCTGATGGAGACCGTGCGGGGGCAGGCCCACCAGTACGGCCGCCTGCGGGTGCCTGCCCACGGCGCCTACACGATGCGCACCGAGCACGCCGTGCTCACGGGCCTCGACGCCGAGAGCCTCGGCTTCGGGCGCTTCGACCCCTATCTCAGCGCCGGCGGGCGCGAGCCGACGAGCCTCGCCCGGCTCGCGCGCGCTGCCGGCTTCGACACCGCCTTCGTGCACCCGTTCCACCGCGACTTCTTCCAGCGCGCCGCCGTGATGCGGGCCTTCGGCTTCGAACGGCTGGTGATGGAGGAGGATTTCGCGGGTGCCCCGCGGGTCGGCCCCTACGTGGACGACCGGGCCTTCGGCCGCCGGATCCTGGCGGAGGTCGCGGCGGCGCGCGGCCCCCTGTTCCTGTTCGGGGTCACGATGGAGAACCACGGCCCCTGGAAGCCCGGCCGCCTGCCCGGCCTCGACGACCCGCTCGCCCAGTACCTGCACCACGTCGTCCACACCGGGGAGATGGTGGAGGAGCTGGTCCGCGGCCTCGCGGGCCGGCGGGCGACGCTCTGCGTCTTCGGCGACCACGCTCCCGCCCTGCCGACCTGCCGGCCGGGCTTCGGCGACACCGCCACCGACTACGCGATCTTCCGCTTCGGCGAGCCGCGCGGGCCGGCGCCGGGCCGCGTCGATCTCACGGCCGACGCCCTCGGCCGGCTCCTGCGCGCCGCCTGGGCGAACCCCGCCCGCGGGCAGGCCGAGAGCCGCGCGAGCGTGGCCGTGCCACGGTCGTGACGCAAAGTCGGCCGATGGCTGGGCGGGCGGCCGGCCGGGAATGAAGACCCGATCGCGTCCGTGCTCGGCCGCCGCGTGGTTGAGCCACCGTTAAACGGATGTCAGCGTTTGGCGCGCGAATGTCGCGCGCGAAGGCTCGGCCCGCCTCGCGGCGGCCGGACGGAGATGAGTACATGCTGCGTATCACGGCGCTCTCCGCGCTGACCGCCTGCCTCGTCGGCGGCTGCCAGCTT
>NZ_BJZU01000170.1 GCF_007992195.1 Methylobacterium oxalidis
CCGGCCGGCGCGAGATCCGCGTCAGTTCATGGAGCGGCGGCGCTGGGCCTGCTCGAGGCGGGCGAGCTCGCGGCCGATCTCCCAGAGCGCGCTGTCGATCAGCGTCTGCAGGACCGAGTTGCCCGCGCCGGCCAGCGCCTCGCGGGCCGCGATGCAATGGTCGGCCGCCAGCTCCAGCGGGTGGACGTCCGGTTCCTGCGCCGCCGCGGCGATGTCCTGGCCGGCGGAGCGGCTCTCCGTGATGTCGATCAGGATGCCGTGGCCGAGCACGGGACGCCCGTCATCTCCGAGGTCGATCCGCCCGCGGCTGAGCAGCCAGCGATCCTCCCGCCCGGGCGGGCAGACCCGGTACTCGCAGCAGAAGGCGCCGCCCGCACGGCCGCTGCTGAGGAGATAGTCGATCAGCCAGTCCTGGTCGTCCGGATGGATGCAGGCCGTCGCCTGCTCGAAGTTCAGGGGCTTGCCGGCGAGGCAGGCATCGCCGGCGAGGAGTCCGGCAGCGCCCCCATCCAGGACGACGCGGCGCCGCGCCACGTCCCACTCCCACACGCCGACCACTCCGGAGGCATGCAGGGCGGCCCGCAGGTCCGCATCGGACGTCCCCGGCCGGATGGCCGCTGCTGAAGACCCCATTTCCACTCCCATCGGCGACGATGGCCCGGCAAGGCTGAAGATTGCTCACCATAGCAGGATCGGAAAGGCTGGAGAGCAAAATTTGCGAATGGAATTTCGAAAAGTGCTCTATTTTCTGTCGACGCGACCGAAAAATCAGCACCCGATGCGCGTCTCCGCGCATTCTGACCTCGCACGGTCAGGTTCAGCATTCATACGATTTGAGGTTGCATCGTCTGGTGGACCGGCGCGCGGCGCGGTCGCGACGAATGTTCCGCCGTGCGGCGGATACTCTTCGACAATACACGCTGAAGTAGAAATTTCGGGCTGAGCAAGCCCGCGGGGCGCTCCGGCGGAAGTGCGCGGTGCCGTTCGGCCGCGCGAATCGCCGGTGCGCCGAGGCTACCCCCGATAGCCTGTGCCGACGCCCGGGGGCGCGACCTCAGCCGCGCTTGGCCAGCAACTGCTCGATCAGGGAGCCGCCCTTCTCCATCTCCGAGAGCTCCTCCGCCACCGCGTCGACGGTCTGGCGGATCTGCTCCTCCGTGTGCTCGGAGGTCAGGAAGAAGCGAAGGCGCGAGGCGCGCTCGGGCACGGCGGGATGTATGATGGGCTGCACGTTTATGCCGCGCTTGAACAGACGATCGCTGAGCGTCACCGATTTCAGCGAGTCGCCGATGATCACGGGGATCACCGCGAGGCCGAGGCTGGTGCCGACATCGAGGCCGCGGGCCTTGGCGCAGGCGAGGAACAGGTTGCCGTTCCGGCGCAGGCGCTCGACCCGCTCCGGCTCGGCGTGCATCACCGCCAGCGCCGCCTCGGCGGCGGCCGCGAGCGGGGGCGACATGCCGACGCTGTAGACGAAACCGCCGGCCGTGCACTTCAGGTACTCGACGAGGGCCGCGGGGCCGCAGATGTAGCCGCCGCAGGTGGAGAGCGTCTTCGAGAAGGTGCCCATCCAGATGTCGACGGCGCTCGGATCGACGCCGCAATGCTCGAACAGCCCGGCGCCGGTGGGGCCGAGGACGCCGAGCCCGTGGGCATCGTCGACCATCAGCCACGCATTGTAGCGCTCCTTGAGTGCCACGAAGCCCGCGAGGTCCGGCGCGTCGCCGTCCATGCTGTAGAGGCCCTCGATCACGATGAGGGCGCGCCGGTGCTCGTGCCGCGTCGCGGCGAGCAGGCTCTCCAGGGCGTCGAGGTCGTTGTGGGCGAAGGAGCGGCGCTGCGCGCCCGAGAGCTGCGCCCCCGTGACGATGCTGTTGTGGATCAGCGCATCGTGGAAGATCACGTCCGCCGGCTCGAGCAGCGCGCCGATCGTGGTGACGTTGGTGGCGTGACCGCTGACCATCACCACGCAGGCGTCGGTCCGGTAGTGCTGCGCGAGCGCCTTCTCGAGCGCGATGTGGCCCGGCCGCTCGCCGGCCACGACCCGGCTCGCCGAGGCCGAGGTGCCGTAGGCGTCGATCGCCTCGCGGGCCGCGGCGTTGATCCGCGGATGCCCGTTGAGCCCGAGATAGTCATAGGACGAGAAGTTGATGAACTCCCGCCCGTCGATACGCGTGGTGGCACCCGCCTTGGCGTCGTGGACTCGGAAGAACGGGTTGCCGAGGCCGATCAGGTCGGCCGCCGAGCGCTGGAGCTTGAGCTCGCGGTAGCCCGACAGGGTCTCGAAATCCTGGGCGCCCGCGTCACCCGACTTCGGCACCGGCCGGCCTTGCGCCGGCCGCGCGGGGCTGCGCCCCATCCGGTTGGTGACGAAACCTGCGAGCGCGGCGCGCCCGTCGTCCGGTCGAACCGGCTGCGTCATGGCAGGATCTCTTTGATCTCCAGGCTGTTCTGCTCGACCAGCGTCTTGAACGGCTCGAGCTTCTCGGCGTCGATGTCGCCGACATGCTTCTGCGCGAGGCTGAGCGCCACGCCCGCCGCCTCGTCCACCGGCGCCGAGATCGACTGGATCAGCGTCTCCGATAGCTCGTTGACGGTCAGGCCCGACGAGATGCCGGCCGGCGGCGCGTCGAGGGCGAAGCGCTCCTGCAGGCTGGCGCCGAGCTCGACGCCCATCAGCGAGTCGAGGCCGATCTCGGAGAGCTGGCGCACGCGGCTGATGTCGTCCTTCGGCAGCCGCAGGATGCGGGCGATGTCCTCGACGATGGCGTCGGCCACCGTCTTGCGCACCGCGTCGATGTCCTGCGTCTTGAGGAGGCTCGCGATGTCGATCGTCGCGACGCCGCCGGCCTCCGCCTGCTGGTCGGAGCCGAGATCGGCGTAGCTCGGCGAGCGCATGGTGGCGAGCCGCTCGCGCGCCTTGCCCCAGTGCATCGCCGCGATGGCGACCACGGCCTCGTCCGGGCTCGACCCCTGTCCCTCCAGGGCCTCGGCCATCAGGTCGAGGCAGCGGCGGGCATCCATCGGCGTGACGCCGACGCGGCCGGCGAGGGTCTCCATCACCGCCTTGTTGCGGGCGAGCACGCCCACATCGCCGATCGCTCCCCAGGCGACCGCCATGGCCGGCAGGCCGGCTCGGCGGCGCTGGCGGGCGAGGCCCTCCATGAAGCCGTTGGCCGCCACGTAGGCGCCCTGGCCCGGGTTGCCGATGAAGGTCGTGGCCGAGGAGAAGAGCACGAAGTAGTCGAGGCTGCGGTTGCGGGTCGCCGCGTCGAGATGCTGGGCGCCCACCACCTTCGGCTGGATCACTGCCTCCAGCGCCTCGGCGTCGAGGTTGGAGATGAGGCCGTCCTGCAGCACCATCGCGCCGTGGATGATGCCGGCGAGCTTGCGGCCGCCGCGCTCCACCTCGGCCAGCAGGGCGTCGACCGCCCCGCGGCTGGTGATGTCGCAGGCCTTGGCCTCGACCGTCACGCCGCGCTCGGTCAGCTCGGCGAGCAGCGCCTTCGCCTCGTCGGTCGTCGCGCCCTTGCGGCCGACGAGGACGAGGTTGCGGGCGCCCCTGTCGGCCAGCCAGCGCGCCGCCTCGATGCCGAAGCCGCCGAGGCCGCCCGTGATGAGGTGGACGCCCTCCTGCGAGATCGAGAAAGCGTGCTTGACCGGGGCCAGCACGCGGCCCGGAGCGGGCGGCGCGATGACGATCTTCCCGACATGCCCCGACTGCTGCATGAGCCGGAACGCGTCCGAGGTCTCCTCGGCCGTGAAGGGCTGGTAGGGCAGTGGCTTGAGGCCGCCGTCGTCGAACAGCGACATCACCTCGCGGAAGAGCCGCGCCCCGTCCTCGCCCTGGTGCTGGAGCACTTGGTCGAGGTCGACGCCGAAGTAGGACAGGTTCCGGCGGAACGGGCGCAGGCCGATATGCGTGTTGGCGACGTAGTCACGCTTGCCGAGCTCGACGAAGCGCCCGAACGGCTTCAGCGCGTTGAGCGAGCGCTCCATCGCCTCGCCGAACAGGCTGTTAAGCACCACGTCGACGCCCTCGCCGGTGATGCGGCGGACGTCATCCACGAAGGCGAGCGAGCGCGAGTCGAGCACGTGCTCGGCGCCGAGCGCCTTGACGAGGGCACGCTTCTCCCGCGAGCCGGCGGTGGCGATGACGCGCGCACCCTTGAGCTTGGCGATCTGGAGCGCGGCGAGGCCGACGCCGCCTGCGCCGCCGTGGACAAGCACCCACTCGCCCTTCTTCAGGCGGGCGAGCGAGACGAGCCCGTAATAGGCGGTGAGGAAGGCCACCGGCACGGTCGCCGCCGCGCGCGGGTCGAGCCCGGGCGGGCTCGGCGCCACGACGAGTTCCGGCACCACGATGTGGGTCGCGAAGCCCGACTGCGCGAAGGCGACGACGGGATCTCCGACCTTGAAGGTGCGGACGCCGGGACCGACCGCGACGACCCGGCCGGCGCATTCGAGGCCGAGACGGGGACCGGCGAAGCCGTCCTCCAGGATCTCCTCGGGCAGCATCGAGAGCGCCCAGAGCACGTCGCGGAAGTTCAGGCCGGTGGCCTCGACGGCGATCTCGACCTCGCCCTGGCCGGGCTTGCGGCGCTCGGCCGGCCCCCAGACCATCTCGTTGAGGCCGCCGGTGTTGCTGCGCTCCAGGCGCGCCGCCTCGGCCGGCACCGCGTCGGCGGAGGCGCGGCGAGACACGACGTCCGGGCTGAAGCGGATGACGCGGGTCCGGTCCTCGTCGAGGATGATCTCGGTCTCGGGCGTTCCGGACAGGATCAGGTCGCAGAGCCGCTCGGCCGCCCGCTTCGAGAGCATGGAAGGCGCGAGGTCGATCCGGCGCACGTCGAGGTTCGAGACCTCGTTGGCGAGGGTGCGGGTGAAGGCCCAGACGCCGGTCTCGACGGAGGCCGCCGAGCCGCCGCGCTCGCGGGTCGCGCCGGGCGCCACCACCCACAGACGGGTCTGGCGGCTGCCGAGATGCTCGACGCAGCGCTTCAGGCTGAGGCAGCGGTCGCGCAGGCGCTCGGCCGCGTCGCCGCCGCGGGTGAAGGCGCCGGCGAGGAACACCACCGTGTCCGGCGTCTCGCGCTCCAGTTCCATTAGGGACGCCTCGGAATCGAGGATGATGGAGACGTGGACGCCGCTCGCCACGAGGAGGGTCGCCAGGGAGGAGGCGGTCTCGGCGGCGAACTCGTCGTCCGATCCGATCACGAAGGCGAAGCTCTGCGCGGGCGCGGGCGCGGGGCGCTTCGGCGCCTGGGCCGTCAGCAGCAGGTCGTCGCCATTGCCGGTGGCGGCCTTGTCGACGGCGACGCTCACGAGGCCCGTGGCGCTGAGCGAGCGCTGCCAGCCGGTGATGTCGTCGAGGCGGCCGACCGGCATGTCGTCGGCGGCCATCTCGAACCAGCCGGGGGTGAGGCCGAAGACGAGATCGCGGAACAGCGAGGCACCGGGCTCGACCGCCACCAGCACGCCGCCCGTGGCGAGCGCGTCGGCGAGGCGGGCGACCACCTCGCGCGGGCCGCGATGCAGGACGCCGCTCGCGATCACCACGTCGAAGGCCGCAGCATCGAGCGCCTCCGCTTCCTCGACGACGGCGACGCCGCGGGGAAGGGCGAGGCGGGCGCGCTCGGCGAGGCGCCGGTCGGTCTCGAAGACGGTGAGGCGCGCCTCGGCGCTCTCGGCGAAGGCGGCGGCCTGGGCCGAGAGCGGGCTGAAGCCGACCTGCAACAGGCGGACCGCCCGGTCCTTCGGCAACCGATCGCGGCTCTCCGAGAGGATCGCGGAGACGACGTCCGCCGAGGCGCGGGCCGTGGCGCTGCGCAGCGTGAAGGCGTCGATGGCGTTCTGCGGGAGGACGGGCGCGTCGGTCAGCTCGCCCGCGATCAGTCGATCGACGAGGGCGCCGACATCGGCCACGAGGACCAGCTCGGCCGAGAGCTCTGGATGGTCGGCCGCGATCCAGCGCATGATCTCGTCCGGCGCGGGCAGAGTCACATCCTGGCGCAGCGTCCAGCTGCGGCCGCTCAGCTCGGCGAGGCCGCTGCTCTCCAGCCCGTAGAGGGCGTTGACGAGCCAGGGCCGGATCTCGGCGGGTACGCGCCCGTCTATGGCCACGGCGCCGGCGCGCTCCAGACCCTTGGCGAGGCGATAGGCGAGGGAGGTGGCCCAGCCCTCGAGGAGCAGGTGGCCCGGTGAGAGCGGCGCGTCGGCCGGAGCCCGGGCGCCGCGGGCACTGACCTCGATCGCCGCCGCGATGCCGGGGCCGCGCTCCGTCGGAATGGCGGTCGGCTCGGTGGCGAGTTCGGGGCGCTGCGTGATCGCGTAGGCCGCGAGTTCGTTGCCGCCCTTGGCGCGCAGGGCCTGGAAGCGGCCCTCGCGGATCGTCGCGATGACCTCGCCCGCGGCGTCGAGCACCGAGAAATCGGCCAGGATGCTGCGCTCGTTGCAGCGGCGGGTGCGGATGACGGCCTTCGCGATCGCGGCGCCGGGACGGAGGAGCCGCACCTCGCCGAAGCGGACGGGAATGTAGGCCTTGGTCGAGTTCTCGCCGAGGAGATCGGTGAACAGAAGGATCAACCCGTGGAAGCAGGCGTCGAGCCGCGCCGGCACGAGTCCATAGCGCGCGTCGGCCTCGGCCGGCACCAGCTCCGAGACGATGGTGGTCTCGTCGAGCCGGGCGCTCAGCGCCACCTGGCGGAAGCTGGGGCCGAAGCCGAGGCCGGCGGCGAGGGCGCGGGCATAGAGCGCCTCGCCCGTCACCGCGTGCTCGGCCGGGATCTCGACATCCTCGCGGGCGGGCAGGGCGTAGGTGCCCTCGACGATCTTGGCCGAGGCGTGGAGCTGCCAGGGCGCCTGGGTGAGGCGGGGGCGGCTCAGAATCTGAAGCTGGTTGCCGCTGCCGGAGAGGCGGACGGTGACCTCGCGCAGGGCCTCCTCGCCGAACACCATCGGGCCGTGGATCTCGAAATCGGCGAGCACCACGGCGTCGCTGCGCTGCGACTCGCGGGCGACGGCGAGCGCCATCTCCACGAAGCCCGCGCCCGGCATGATGGGCTGGCCCTCGATGCGGTGATCGTCGAGTTCGGGCACCGTCACGACATCGACGTAGCCGTGCCAGTCGAGGCCGTCCGCCGCCATGCGCGAGCCGGCGAGCGGGTGGTAGGGGCGGGGAGCGGTGCCGCCGACGCCCTCGTTGGTCTCGGCGAGCCGGAAGCTGCGGCGCTGCCAGGGATAGGCCGGCAGGCTGACCGAGCCCCTCGGCGCGTCGCCGAAGACGCGGGCCTCGTCGACGGCCGCGCCCTGGACGAGGGAGGCGGCCAGCGCCTTGCGGATCGGATCGCCGCCGGCCGCCTTGCGGTGCATGACGCCGACCACCGCGTTCTCGATACCGAGCGGCTCGATCGCGTCGCCCACGTGCGACATCAGGGTGGCGCGGGGGCCGACCTCGACGAAGACGCGGGCGCCGAGGCGGGTCGCCTCTTGCACGGCGGTGCAGAAGCGGACCGGCTCGCGGATGTTGCGCCACCAGTACTCGGCGCCGAAGGCATCACCCGCCAGCACCTTGCCGGTCACGGTCGAGACCATGGCGGTATGACCCGCGGCCGGCTTCAACCCGGCGAGGTCGCGCAGCAGCGGCTTCTCGGTCGGATCCATGATCCGGCCGTGGAACGGGTAGGCAAGATCGAGCTTGCGGCCGCGGCGGCGCTTGCGCGAGGCGGCCTTCAGTGCGGCGTCGATCGTCGCCTCGGGGCCGGCGATCGTGATCGCCTTCGGGCTGTTGTAGGCCGCGATGTCGAGGGTCGGGTAATCCTTGAGGAACGCCTCGCTCTCCTCGACGGGGGCGAGCATGACGGCCATCGTGCCCTGGCCCCGCGTCGTCTCCTGGTGATGGCTGCGGTAGAAGATCACCTTCACCGCCTGCGCGAGGCTCAGGATGCCGGCAGCCTCCGCCGCCGCGATCTCGCCGACGCTGTGGCCGAGGACGTAGGCGGGCTTCAGGCCCTGCGCGCGAAGGGCCGTGGTCGAGGCGCTCTGGATCGCGAAGATCAGCGGCTGCGACACGCTGGTGAGGATCAGGCGCTCCTCGAGATCCGCCGCGAACAGCGCGTCCTTGAGCGACCATTGCGAGAGCGGCTGGAACAGCGCGTCGATCCGGTCGAACGCCTCGCGGAAGGTCGGGTTCTCGGCGTAGGCTTCCTGGCCCATGCCGGCCCACTGGCTGCCGTTGCCGGAATAGACGAAAGCCACCTCGGCCGCCCGGTCGACGGCGGTGCCGACGAGGGCCGCGTCCGTGTCCTCGGCTTCGCCGACGGCGCGGAGAGCCGCGACCACGTCGGTCGCGCCGTCGAGAGCGATCGCGACGCGCGCGGGCAGGCGCTCGCGGCGGTGCGCGGCGGCGGCGGCGATCCGCGCCGCCTCGTCGGCGGTGGCCGCCTCGAGACGGTCGGCGTAGTCCTGTGCGAGCTCGTTCAGCGCCGCCCGGCTCTGAGCGGACAGGAGCAGCATCTCCGGCGCGCGCGCAGGCGTGCAACCGGCCGCCACCGGCCGGCCGTCGGTGAGGACGACGTGCGCGTTCGTGCCGCCGAAGCCGAAGGAATTCACGCCGGCGAAGCGCTCGCGGGAGCCGCGCTCCAGGGGCAGCGCGCTCTGCAGGACCCGGAGGTTCAGGTCGCCGAAGGGGATCTCCGGGTTGAGCTCGGCCGCGTGCAGCGAGGTCGGCACGAGGTCGTGCTCGAGGGCGAGGCTCGCCTTGAGAAGGCCTGCGAGACCGGAGACCGGCTCGGTGTGGCCGATATTGGTCTTGATGGAGCCGATCGGCAGCGGCGCCCGACGCAGGCGGCCGAGCCGGCCGCCGATGGCGCTGGCCTCGATCGGGTCGCCGACCGGCGTACCGGTGCCGTGCGCCTCGACGAAGGCGATGTCGTCCAGCGGGATCTCCGCCTCGCGGTAGACTTTCTCGAGCAGTGCGCCCTGCGCGTAGCCGGAGGGCAGCGAGATGCCAGTGGTGCGGCCATCCGAGTTGACGCCGCTCGCCGCGATCACGCCGCGGACCGTGCTGGCCTTGCGACGGGCAGCCTCGGCCGATTGCAGCACGAGCACCACGCCGCCCTCGGAGCGCACGTATCCGTCGGCGCTCGACGAGAAGGCCTGGCAGAGGCCGGTGCGGGAGAGCATCTGCGCGTTCGAGAAGCAGATGAAGTTGAAGGGACTCGCCAGCAGGTTCACGCCGGCCACGATCGCCGTGTCGACCCGGCCCGCACGGATTGCCGCCACCGCCGCGTCGAGGGCGACGAGGGATGAGGAGCAGGCGGTATCGACCGTGAAGCTCGGGCCCTTCAGGTCGAAGATGTAGGAGATGCGGTTCGAGAGGATCGAGAGCGTGTTGCCGGTCGCCGCGTAGGCGTCCCCCGACGAGGCGTCGAGGATGCGCAGGTTGCCGTAATCGAGGGAGGATGCGCCGACGAAGACGCCGATATTCTCGCCCGCCACCGCGGAGGGACGCAGGCCGGCATCCTCAAGAGCCTCCCAGGTCAGCTCCAGCAAGAGCCGCTGCTGCGGGTCCATCTGCTCGGCCTCGCGCGGCGAGATGCCGAACACGGCCGGGTCGAAGGACCAGATGTCGTCGAGCACGCCCGCCGCCCAGGTGTAGCTCTTGCCCCGCTCCTGGGCCCGCGGATGGCCGAAACGGTCGAGCGACCAGCGGTTGTCGGGGATGTGACTGACGGCGCATCGCGCCTCGGTCAGGAGCTGCCAGAGCCCATCGACGCTGGGAGCGCCCGGGAGCCGGCACGAGCGACCGACGATCGCGATGTCTGCACGTTGTGTCACGTTCGATTCGCACACGCTCGTTAACGGGGGACGATTCGGATTGCCGACCACGGACCAATCCCGTCCACCCTTAGTATGGCACTATCATGGTGTCCAACCTGAGGGCGCCCCTCCTCGGCGGATCAGCCGAGATGGTGCGAGGCTGTGACACGTATTCATCACCTATGGTTGATCATCGCGAGACAGGATTCGAATGTCCGCCGCGGATGATCTCCACCTAATCCACAGTTCAGCGTCCCGAAATTGCCACAATTGCGGCCGTGTGCGCGCAATTGAATTTGTCCGCACGCTCTGCCGATCGAGCATCATTTGCCCGTGCACCGGAATGTGGCCCGGCCGGAGGCGCATTCTGTTGGGCACACCGTGACGGCATGAACCGTCAGGTCCGCACAGCCCACTTTATCCATCCGTTTCCGGCAGGAAGGCGGCGCGATCCGGGCAGATCGGAACAATCACGCTGTCGGATCCTGGGCACGCCCGACGCTGGTATATCTCAAGCCCCTGCGGGCCATGTCCTCGGGGCGGTAGACGTTGCGCAGGTCTACAACCACAGGTTCGGCCATGATCGCCTTCAGCCGATCGAAGTCGAGCGCCCGGAACGCGTCCCACTCGGTCACAAGGACCAGCGCGTCGGCGCCCTCCGCGCAGTCGTAGGGGTCGGCCGCATACCCGATA
>NZ_BJZU01000171.1 GCF_007992195.1 Methylobacterium oxalidis
GGGCGCATGCCTCCGGGCGCTCAAGGTAGATCCCGCACGCCGTACCGGTGTTGTGGCGGCACAGGATCCCCGCGGGCTTGGCGAGCGCCTCGATCTCCAAGACTGAACAACAGGTTGTACACGGACCGCATGACCGCCCCTGAGCGAGAGCAGCGTTAGTTCGTGGTTGCGTTAGGCGATGACCGCCTCGTTCACGAGGTTCCTTGATGATGGTCCGGTCCTCAATGTCACGTTGTTGCAGCATGCAGCGCAGGGTGTACAACGTCGCGAATGTCTGACGATGCTACGCACTCGGACCTCGTGACCACCGAGCGCATCGCGATCGAGGCCGTCGGCGCTGCCGTCGACGTCTACCTCGCTGAACCGACTACCCAGGCTCATCCGATCGGGCGAGACCCCATCCTCGATCTGGCCGCGGCCGTAGCAGCTCACGCCTCCGCGCCCGCGACCATGATCAACGCCGAGGCCAAGGAGCCGTCGCGTCGCATAGCGGTGCGATCGGCCCTGCTCATGGCGCCCTCTGCGACACGACCAACCGGACGCCGAGACCGCTTTCGAGATTGGTGTTCGGATGCTCGGACGATGAGCTTGAGCGCGGCTACTGGTCGTCATCGTCGTCGTTGACCTCGATCAGGTCGCTGGTGTCCTCGTCGTCCTCGTCGACCACGAGGGTGTCGTCTTCGACCCTGTCGCCATCGTCATCGACATCCAGGGCGTCATCGCCCTCAGCATCAGTGTTCGTATCTTTGTCGGCCTCATCACCCACGGTGAGCAGATACGGAGACGGCATCTATACGGTTCCGCGTGATCAGATGGAGTTGTAGCGAGGAGCCGTGCAAATCTGTCTGTCACAGCCGAGGGCAGGATCAACCCGACATTGAGCGGGAATGCCGGCCACGCCCCGATCGAGGTAAGGGCTGCCAGCTCTCGGCTGTTTTACGCCACCGGCCGAGTGGGCTGGGCCGCCTCGCTGGCGCGAGGCGGCCCATCAGCTTACAGCAGAAGGCCAGGATTCCGGCCTCAGCTCGGCCTGTCAGTAATCCCTGAACGCGGCATTCCGAATGCCTGCGCGACGCTCGACCGAGGCCGTTGAGACCTCCGTCTCCGGGCGCAGCACCCGCTCACGGGTGGTGACGGTGTGCGGGCGCAGCACCGTGCGGTTGCTCACGACCGTTCGCGGCCGGGTCACGGTGCGGTTCTCCACCACCGTTCGCGGCTGCAGAACAGTGCGGTTCTCAGTGATCGTGCGCCGTTGCAGAACCGTGTCGTTCTCCACGACGGTACGCGGCCGCATCACCGTGCGGGCTTCCGTGACGGTGCGCGGGCGCTCCACCTCTTGCAGTTCCGTGACCGTCTGAGGCCGCATCACGGTCTGCATCTCAGTCACGGTGCGCGGCCGCTCCACTTCCTGCGTTTCTGTGATGGTGCGGGGGCGCTGGACGGTTTGCAGTTCGGTGACGGTTTGGGGCCGCATCACCGTCTCGGTATCCGTGACGGTGCGGGGCCGGGCTACGACCTCCGTCGTCTGTACAGTCTCGGGCCGGAACGCGATGTAGGGCACCATGACGGTGTGCGATTTGGTCACCGGCTCGAGCTCGGTGATCGTACGAGACACCGGCACCTGCTCCGGCCGCATCTCGGTCCGGGTCACCGGCACCTGCTCCGGCTGCATCACCGTGCGGGTCACCGGCACCTGCTGACGCTCAACCACCGTGCGCTGAACCGGAACTTGCTCGGGCCGCATGACGGTGCGGCTGACAGGCACCTGCTCACGCTCAAGGACCGTGCGCTGTACCGGCACCTGCTCCGGCTGCATCACCGTGCGAGCGCGCCGAACGGTCACCGGCGTCTCGACCGTGCGCTGCGTCGGCACGGTGACGGGCTGCAACTGCGTGCGCGCGACCGGGACATCGACCTCCTCCGGAACCGTCGCAGCGGTCCGTTCGATCTCGGGCCGCAGAACCGTTCTCCGACGTTCCGCCGTCTCAGGCCGCAGGACCGTGCGGGAGCGCCGCACCGTCTTGCGCTCGACCGCCGCATCGTCCCCGACGCTCTCCTCGCAGAACGGGTCATCCTGAAGGGCTGAGAGGTGCCCGGGCGATGCACAACCCGGAGGGGCGGCTTGTGCCATGGCGTGTCCGGCCGCGAGCGTAGAGCCAAGCACAATGACAGCAACAGACGTCAGCATGGCAGTCTTCGCCATCGAGTCCCTCCAAAAATGATATGGCAAGGGCGTGTAAAACGCTGACGCCAGAACACCGCGGCAACGAATACGGTTCCAATGGCTAAGCTGTGCTTGGAAGATCGAGGGGTGACGCCATGCTGAACCATTCCGCTCGAGCGACATTTCTACCGCATGAGCTTCAGGGGGAAGGTAGAGATGAAGCGATTGCTGCTGATCATCATCGGCCTGTGTGCTGTAGGCGGAGGGCTGATGTTCGCTCGCTCACTGAGTCAGCCGGACGGTTCGACCGCGTCTCTCACCTCACCAGCGACGACAAGCGGCTCAGGCGAGCCTGCAGAAGCTTCCAAGCAAGCGGAGCAAGCCACGGTCGCGCCTGCACCCCCATCATTCCTGCAGCTGTCTGCGGACACGGCAGCCCTGCGGGCCATAGCCGATGCTCAGGGGATCGGAGCTATCGGTGCGCCGGGACGCCTGACCTTCGCCCAGGCAGGCCCTCCAGATTTCCAGCCGGACATCCCGACAGGTTCGATCAAGCCCAAGGGAAAGCATCGGCGATGATTATTCCAGGTCTGCTTTCAGCCACTTAGCGACTACGGGGCACTCAGGCATTTCCTGTCGTCGCGCATGTCCTTGGCCGCTCGCCTGCTTCCAGATCGGTAGAAAGTCCAAGCAAGGCGAGTAAGGCTTCGCGCTCAGCATCTCTGGCCGCAGCGGTACTGCTCGTAGTCCTGGTTTGCGCGCAGCTTGGCCGGAACCGGCAGGACTTCACCTCGCCACAACCCTCAACCGCCTCACGCAGCCAACGATGCGACGACACAGCCAGCAATGGTTTCCACCAAACTTTCGGTGATCACAATCCTGCCGGCCATGCTCCCGGCCGTCCTCTTCGGATCTGCGCTCCTCGCTGCGTCGGCGAGGGCCGCGCCGTCGGAGGGCGCCACCGAGACCGTCGAGCAGGCGCTCTGCCGGCTGATCGAGAGTTCGGCCCGCACCCACCGCCTGCCTGTCCCCTTCCTGACCCGGCTGATCTGGCGGGAGAGCAGCTTCCGGGTCGGCGTGGTGAGTCCGGCGGGCGCACAGGGGGTGGCGCAGTTCATGCCGGGCACCGCCCGGGAGCGCGGGCTTCTCGACCCGTTCGACCCGGAACAGGCGATCCCGCACGCGGCCCATCTCCTCGCCGATCACCGGCGCCAGTTCGGCAATCTCGGCCTCGCGGCGGCGGCCTATAATGGCGGGCCGACCCGCGTCGCGAACTGGCTCGCGGGCTCCGGCGGGCTGCCCGCCGAGACCCGCTCCTACGTCTACGCGATCACCGGGCGCCCGGCGGAGGATTGGCGCCCGGGCTCCGGCAGCGTCGAGATGGGGCCTCCCGAGGACAAAGCAACGGAAAAGACCGTCCAGTCTCGGGGGAAGGTGGAGAGCGGCGGGGAGCTTCACGCGAATGAGCGCCCTCAGGCTGAAAAGGCATCCGAGAAGCTGGCGCGTACCAAGCCAAGCGACAAAGAAGCACTTACTCGGGCCCGGAGCAGGGTAGAAACGGTGCAGACCTGCCTAACGGTGACGGCCGCGCTCCGCATCCCCTCGCGCGGCGATCGCTTCGCGCCCAGTCCAGGGCAGGGCGCGGGCGAGAAGGCACTACCGCCGCCGTGGGGGCCCTGGGGCATTCAACTCGCCGGCAACTTCTCGAAAGCACTCGCGCTTCAGAGCTTCTCGCGTACGCAGGCAGCCTACGCGCGGGTGATTGGTGGGGCGCGACCCATGATCATCGGCACGCGCCTACGCAATCGCGGTACACAGGCTTTTTACCGGATCCGCATTCCAGCCCAGAGCCGGCAGACTGCCGACGTGCTCTGCGGGAAGATCCGCAGCGTGGGTGGCGCCTGTGTCGTTCTGAAAACCTGACGAGCGCGAACTCCTACAGATCGCACGTTCGCTCTCGTCCTCCCGGACCCGACTGGCTGGTTCTGCACCGCGAAGGTACTCGATCGCTCAAGGCTGCGGAGTAGCCGAACAGTTCACGGCAGCCGTCTCAAGGGCCCGTCGCTGCTGCGGCAGATGCTCGGGTGTAAGGGATTACTGCCCCTGCAGGCTGACCTTCACTGCGGGCTGAGCAGCAGACGGGTACACAACCCGCAGGCCTGAAGCTTGCGCCTGTACAGCTGCCGGTACATCCGCCGGCTCGGACGGGCGGCGGAGCTTCGCCATCGCTTTGCGGGCTTCATCGGCCGGGAGCGCACCGTGCGGCGCCACCATCGCAGCCAGGAGCGTGCGGGTCTTGCGATCCACCGCCGATGAGCGGCTCACCGGCTCGAAATCGCCGGCCGTATGCCGCTCCTCGGTCTTGCCCGTGAACACCTTCGGTCCATTCGTGGTGATGACGATGTCGCCCTTGCGCAGGGTGCTGTCGTGCATCAGAGCCGCGTTCGGATTGCCAGCATACCGCCACAGTGCCGCTTGAGCCTCGGAGGCCTTCGGCTTCTCCGTGGCTGCCTTCACCTTCTCGGGCTTGGGCAGAGCCGCATAACGTACCTTGGGCCGGACCAGCGCCTGTGCATCCCTCAGCTGTCGCCGGCGAGCGGATTGGCGCCACTCGCGCCGGCCGTAGCCGTACCCCGCTGCGGCGTCACCGCCGTAGGTGCCGCCGTAGGCTGGTGGCTGTGCGGCAGGCGCCGGCTGCGACGCTGGCGCGGGCTGCGGTGAGAACAGCTGCTGGAACAGACCGCCGAGGCCGCCCTCATCGGCAGCCTGGACCTGCACCGCGGTGCCGAGCACCAAGAATGTGGAGGTGAAGGCGAAGAGGCCACGACGGACAAAGCTGGTCTGGTTCAGCAGCATCGGCGCCCCCATTTAGCCCGGCATACTCACAGGCCATCCGGGCCCTAACGGAATGCACTTCCGCACCGTTCCGGCGCATTCGCCACGTACCTAACGCGCCCGCTCCTCTCTTGCTTTCCCACCCGGCGTTAGAGGCAAGCGAGACTGACCTTCGCAACAACGGGAACGCCGCGGCGCGTGCCGCTGCGGTTCCGGCAGCTATCAACCCAGGCAAATGCCACTCATGGTCCGCTTCATCTGAGTGTCCCACTCTCCATCCTGCGCGGCTCACGCGGCCTCGTTGCGCTTGCTGACCGCGGCTTCGTCTAGCGCAGCCTTGTCCGTGCTGAGTGCAGGCGCATCAGCAAGTCGCGAGTTCGCCGGAGCACTTGCCGCGCCCACCAAACCAGATGTCGGCTGTCTGTGGCAAGGCGCCGCCAGCGCAGTGCTGATGGCGCCGGTGAATACGAGCAGGATTACCGCTGTTTTCATGCGGCCGCAGCGCGGCCGGATCAGAGGGGACGGGTGCTGCGCATGCGCAGGAACTCGAAGACGGCCAGCCCGAGGGGAACACCGATAAGGAACAAGGCAAAGAAGAGGCCCACAGCTCCGCTCTTATCTGAAGGCCGGACGGGGCTGGGGTGACCCTTCGCCCAGCGGAGGAGGTGTAACTGCCTGCACCGCAATCCGGATCCTGCTGCGCCCGTCGCAGCTCGGGCGGCGCCAGGTAGCCAGCAACGATCCAGCGCGCCTCTTCGTTCGACATCGGCGCACAGCAGTAGGAGGTTCCGCGATGGCGACACGACGTTCCGTCTGGCAGCTCCTCGCAGGGCTGCCGCTTCTCAGCGCTCTCGTGCCTCAGGCAGAGGCTCAAGAAGGACCAACGGCCGTCACCGACGAGTCGCCTACGGGTCCGCCCGGGACGACGATGCTCACTGTCTTCCTGCGTCACGACCAGACGAAGACAGTCATTCAGATCAACGAGCACCTGAAGCACACCGGCTGGTTCCGCGACTTCCCGCCGGCCGGCGTCGAAGTGGTGAGTTGGTACGTGATGATGGGCGTCGGGCAGGTGGTGACGCTGCGCTTCGCGCCCGAGCGCCTGCGCGAGGTCAACATCCTGATCGAGCGGGCAGCCTGGGGCGGCTATCGCACGGAGTTCTACCCAACCTACGACTACCGCAAGCTCTACGAGGAGCTGAGACGCAAGATGGGCTGACGGCGGTTGGTCGCCACAGGCAGCCGCGGCGGTGGGAGCGAGGCCGGTTCGCGAGCGCAGCGCACACTCCAAGCTTCTGCGAGCAGTTTTGTGCGGAGCCCTAAGCCGCTGCGTCGCGTTAAAGGAACCCTCCAGCGACCCTGCGAGTCAGAACCATGGCACTCGACGTGCGCTCCGAACTCCGCCGGCCGATCACGCTCACGCTGGCCATCGCCACTCTGGCGCTGCTCGCCATCACCATCGTCATAGCCATCCGGCACAGCAGGGAGCGGCGGGACCACGAGCAGCAGGTGAGCAGCCTGATCAGCGACAAGACCGGTCTTCAGAACGAACTCGGCCGCCAGCGGGTCATGGCTGGGACGCTCAGCGACTTGCAGACGAAGATCGCAGAGACCGAGCAGAAGGGACGGCAGGCCGTTGAGGCCTCGGAGCGAGCCCAAGCGCAGTTCGCGGACTTGGAGCAACGCAGAACCGAAGCCGAGCGGCGGACCTCAGGAGCCGAGCAGGCGGCAGCGAGTCAGGCTCAGCGCCTTTCCGACCTCCAGGCGCAAGTCCAGCAGGCCGAGCAGAAGCTGGCTCCGCTTCAGGCGGCGATCACGACCGCGGAGCAGGGGGCGAAGGGGCGCACCCAGGAGCTGGCGGATGTCGGGCGCAGGGTAGAGGAGGCCCGACAGCAGGAAGCTAAGCTGCGGGATGATCTGACGAAGCTCTCACAGGAGGCCGCTGCCAAGTCGTCAGAGCTGGCGAAAGCGGAGCAATCTCAGCAGCAGGCCCGTGAGGCCGCCGCAGCGGCGCAGAGGGAGCTTGCAGACGCTCGTACAGAGACTGAGCGGCTGGCCAAGGAGCGCGGAGACGTTCAGCAGGCCACCGATGATCTCTCGGCCAGCCGCGAGAAGCTCACCGCAGCAGTCACCCAGACTGAGCAGCAGCTTCAGCAGGTGCGCGAGATGATGGCCGCTGCGCAGAGAGATGCTGCCGCTGCCCAGTCCGAGCGAGATCGCTTAACCGCCGAGCGCAGCCAGCTCGAAGAAGCGGCCAAGAAGCTGAGCGCGGATCGCCAGAGCCAGACCTCAGAGCTTGAGGCGCTGCAGAAGCGGCAGGCTGAGGCACAGGCGCAGCTTGCCACGCTGACCGAGAGTCTGGCTGCGCGGAACAAGGAGTTGGCTGAGCTGGACAGCCGCCTGAGCGCAACGCGCCAGGAGCTCGTGGATGCGCAGAGCAAGCTGGCTGACACGCACCAGCAGCTCTCTGGGCAGCCTGCACAGGATGGCACCGCGCCCGGGAAGCAGGACGAGAGCAGGCCGCCGGCAAGCTCCTCAGCGCCCGTCCGGCCGCATGGAAATGCAAGCCCACCGGCAGGGACAACGAAGTGAGGCATGGCGCAGAGCTAACGTGCGCGAAGCCACAGCTGACTCAAAACAGCTCATCCTGTCTGCGCAGCAGCACGCCTGGACCGGTATGAGGTGAACAAGGCGAGTGGCGCCTTTGTGTCATGTGACCAGGACGCTCGCGTGTCCGATATGACGTTGAAGCTCCACCTCTACATAGCGGTATAGCGGTCAACAGCGGCTTCGCGTGATGCACGAACTTCTGATCGGCTTGGCCGGCGTCGCCCTACTCGTCGGCGTCTTCGCTTGGCAGAGGCGGCTCTCCGAAGGCGCTTCGGTCCGCTTCAACCTGATGCAGATCATCGGCGGGACCGCGGCGCTGCTGTTCGTCCTCGGAGCCACGATCCGCGGCCTCGTGCTCGGCGCCTATTGGCTGCTGTCATGAGTGCCCGAGCCACTGCCTCAACGAGCTCGGAGAGACCCGCTTCTACTCGCGCCGCTTGGGAGAGTCCGGAAGATCTCTCCTGCACGTGGCGCATGTCGGAGGATGAGGCGCGCCAGACCGCAATCATCATCGCGACACTGCTCGGACGCATAGTAGGGGACGACTACGCAGAGAGAACGCCGATTTAAGCCGCGGCCGACTCCTGCCACTCTGCCCAACCAGACCGCTTGGCAAGGCTGATCAGCGGGTGAAGGCAGCCTGACCTGACGGGCTGGCTTTGGACCGGGCTGATGGCGAGGAGCAGCCAGGACTGGGGTTGCCCCGGTTTGTGGTCCAAGGCCTATGCAAGTTTTCGGGCTGTGACAGCTTGGTTGACGAAGGCGACTATAACGGCTCCAAAACACCCTATACTCGCTAGATCCGGCAATTTAATTTAGGTTCTTCGGCGAAACCGTCGGCTGCTCAAGCTACCTCCTCCTTCGTGAACAATCCGAGGGCTTTGCTCGGCGAAGCTGATGCCAAGATCGAACTTCGCTGAACCGCGCTTCGCGGCGTGACGACGGGAGTTGCTAACCTCAAAATCGATAATGGAGCGGGTAACACACCTCTGAGCCGGCATGTTGCAGGTGACCTGCATCGTGCCGGGACGATGAACGTAGCGCCGAGAAGGCCAGTGCTGGATCGCTCGGCGCTTCTCCGCAATGAGCTGATCCTGCGTATAGCGGCGACCGTAGAACGTAACGGTGCGAGCATACATGTCTGGCACCCGGACAATTGGAGCCGCATTGTCCGACGACCAGATCTGGAGGTAGTGGGTCGCGAAAAAGGCGGTGCGGACTCTCATCTCGTCCAGACCGAGCGCCTGCGCTGATGGCGCACTAGCGATGGCGGCGGCAAAGATCAACGGCGAAGCTGGCTTCAACATTGTCGGTCCTCAACAACGGGAGGGTCTTTTGGATGCCATGTGCTCGCGAGAGCTCTAAATCTACAGGACGTGCAGTGGTACGCCTCGGAGGGATTGCGAGCTTAGAATGCGCTCGCTCGCTGCTGCGTGTGGTTGTTTCACGTCTCGACTGGCGCGGCCCACGCGTGCGGGCCTTGATCTCCGAACACTGTTCGGAGGGGCGTTCTCCGGCTCTATGAAGCGGCCTCAGTGAGCGACTGCGCCTCGCGCGAGATAGAAGACCGGCGTCGGAACGCAGCCGCGGCCGGGAAGCATGAGGACACCAACTGCCAGCATCACGAGTCCGGGCCAGTTTGCCCGAGGCTTGAATCCAGCTGCGCTGTCCGTCCGGTTCCTGGCTCTGAAACGTCCGCCCCAGAGCGCCGTGAAAGCCGTGAGCAAGATGCTACTGATGAAGAGCAGCACACCGGCCCAGACAAGAACCATCTGTGGCTCAAGGATAGCCTGCGCACTCATTGCAGACACTCGCCGACGCTCGCCTTCCCAGCAGTGCCGCCGAACAACGTAGCCGGAAAGCGCCGTTCAACCGGCGCCCGCGCCTTCAAGCAAGAACGAAATTTTTACATTGACCCGAAACTGAGTCACCTTGTCGTTCTCCACGACAGCTTCGAACTCCTTGACCCAGACGGACTGGATGCCGCGGAGCGTGCTGGATGCGCGTTCGACTGCCTGCTTGATCGCGTCCTCGTAGCCTTGCGGAGACTGAGCCGACAATTCCAAGAATTTCACTACTGACATGAGTGCCTCCCTTGCGGGTTAGGCAGGTGATGCTCTGCCCGGCTCCCCCGGACGGCAACCCTCTGTGCAGTTGCGGGCAGGAGCTTGGCGGCAGTTCCAGAGCGGTTCCGTTAACGCGCTTACGCGAGGCGGCTAGCTCCGTAACGTCCAATCGGCGAATGACTGCTTCAGAGACGCTGTGTGGGTCGGCTGAATGGCTGAAATGGGCGCAAAGCGGAAGGTCCGCTTCTCGGCTGGGAGGCAAAATCCGGTTGCAACGCAACTCTGCTTTCCACCAGATCTGCTCTCTTCTTTCTTGCACGTTCAACCAGAATTGAGTGGGCAGCCGGAGATCTGCAGCGGCTGACTGCTGAGCAGAGTCCTCCTCTATGAGCTAAGCTACGGCGCATGCAGGTTGGACCTTGACAAAACCTGACATTCAAATCGACGAGGCGGTCGCGCATGCTGCCGTTCAAGCCAATGCGCGGGCACCTAACGTGGCCTCGACCGCCCCCTTAGCCCGTCGAAGACTGGCCGGGGTCATAGGGAAGCTCGCGATGCTGACTGGATCCATCGCGCCCGGTGCGTAGGTCTCGGCGTGCAGCAGGCGGCCGGCCATGTAGATGAAGCCCTCGACGACATTGTGCTCGACCGAGCGGTCGAACCAGATGGTGAGGCTGGAGGGCTGACGCTCAGACTGCCAGTTCGACTTCCTCGACTGGGCCGAGGGCTGGCTAGAAAAAGTGTGTCCAAGTCCTCTCGCGGGTCCCGGCCCACTT
>NZ_BJZU01000172.1 GCF_007992195.1 Methylobacterium oxalidis
AACTGACTGTTCCACCTTGGAACAAGGAGTGGCACCGTTGAGGAATCGCGGCAAGAAAGTGGCCGCAGCTTTTTAGCGCTAGCCTGAGGATCTAGTACGCACCCTGCGCGTGTTTAGCTCAGAGATGCACTCCGAAAGAGAGGCGACAACGCTGTCCTGAAAGTAGACTCGGGCCGACCCAGCAGCGAGGAAAGTCGATTAGCGTTGCATTAACGACGTTGTGAAATGATCAGCCTCAGACTCAGATGCAACACTGCTCTGCGATAGTCCTGGGCACCCGATGCGCGGCAGATCTCGCAATGAGCGGTACCCGCGCGACTACACCGCCCACGTGCTCACGGCCCTGGGTTTCCTGCTGATCATCATTGCAGGCGCGCTGCCAATCCTTCTGGGTCTGTGATGCCCACCGCACAACATTTGAGCCGAAGGCAGGCTATTTCGCGCGACTGTTCTGTCGCTTGTCCGCTGCGGGCGGCAGCTTGGCGAACACCTCCGTGCACATGTTGCCGAGGCTGCTGCGCATCAGGCCCCTAGCCCACTCGCGGCGGCCCTCGTCCATCAGCTTGATCGCCGTCTCCTGCGGCGTCTCCTTGGCGCAGGCCCGCATCACCTTCATCAACGGGTACTCGGCCTCGCGCCCGCAGGATTTCTTCGCCTGCAGGAACAGGCCGTACTTCTGAAACCGCGCCGGACAGTCCTCCTCCGCAGAGGCTGCGGCGGTGGCGAGCAAGCTGGCCACAAGGGCGAGGGCGAGGGAAACAGTTAGCGCTGATCGTAGAAGCATCACGGCTCTACATGGCGCACCGGCAAGCCCAAGCTAGAGAGAGGGTGCGTCCACCCGCTTCTCCGGCCGCGCCAGAATGATCGCAGTCCGCACCGCCGCCCGCCGGGCTGCGACGCCACACTTCCGATTGGCCAGCAATCTTACCGTGAAGGGGTGCGCAGCAACGGCAGACGCGAGATCCAGTTCGTACTCACAGCTCATTTTGAACAGCCCGGGCTCTGATCGAGACAAGTAGGCCTCCACAGCTGCGGACACCTCCGCAGGCTTGACCGCACCGGACGAGAGAAGGCCTCCAACGGTCGGTCTGTTCATCCTGCAGTCCTATGCCTTCGTGGCGCCAGCGGGCGAGCACTTTCCATCCGGTCAGGGCGTGAGGATGGCGTCTTGAAGTGTCAGATGCTGCCGGGCCGCGGTACGTCGCCGAGCCACCCCATAGAAGGGCGGCCGAGCCGTATGCTGAGTTGCTGGCCGGCCTCTCACGGCATCGATTGGCCGCGCGTCGAGCCGTTCGCATGGTCAGAAAAGGACCCCGTTAGCTGAGAACGTCACAGGCGAGCGAGGCTGACCTTCGCGACACCAGAGACGCCAATGGCGCGGGCTGAGGCGTTCGACAGGTCGATCACCCGGCCGCCGACGAACGGGCCGCGATCGTTGATGCGCACCACGACAGAGCGGCCGTTGCTCTTGTTGGTCACCCGCACCTGCGTGCCGAACGGCAGGCTACGGTGAGCCGCAGTCAGCGCGTGCGTGTTGAAGCGCTCGCCGTTGGCCGTGCGCCGGCCGTGGAAGCCGGGACCGTACCAGGAGGCTACACCGGACTGCGCAGGCGCGGTCGTCCCAGCTTCGGCACAAGCGCCGGTCGCGCAAGTAATCGCAACGATCGCGAGGAGCATCAGGCGAGCGTTCGAGACCATTCTGTGCATTCCCGTTTGTTATGTGAACGGGCCGGCAAAATGTAGCTGAATGTGACGAGAGTATGTTTGGCAGGATATTGGCGGATCTGCCCATCAAGTGTCACGATAATGCCGAATTGTGCTTGGATCGGAGCAGCAGACCAGTCGGACTAGGCCAGCTGGCTGAATGTTCTCTGAACCAGCGTGCGCCTACAGCTAAGCCCAATCGGGCTGGCACAGCCCAGCCCGCTCCTCGGCCTTACAGGTGCACACATGATCCTGACGCGCTCGACCCTGATCCGTACCCTCACTGTCGCGGCACTCGGGACCGTGCTCGTCAGCCAGGTTGCACGCGCAGGAACGGTCGAAACCGCTGCGCAGGCGGGCGCAGAGTGCCTGCAGGGCTGCGCCACGCGAAGCCTGGCCGACAACTGCTACTACGTCGATCAGGCCCAGACCGGCCGCTCGGGTAAGATCGTGATCCGCCGCGTGCAGGAATGCGACTGAGCCCTCTCGCCAGATCGTCCTCTCCACCGGCAGATGAAAATCTATGCAGGCCTCCTCACTCTTGGTCGATCCGCATCTCGGGGCCATTCACACGGGCGGCAAGCCCGTGCGTCTCTGGCCCGTGCTGGCCTCAGGCTGCCTCGGCCTCGCTGCCGTTGGACTACTTGCTGCAGCGGTCCCGAGGCTGATGAACCATCCACCGCAGCAGCCGGTGCGGCCCAGCTCCGTCCTCCGGGTGCCGCTGCCGGCGCAGACGCCGGGCGTGGCGCCGAGCCTCACCGCAGAGGCGATGCGACAGGCATCACCGGGTCTACAGACAGCGGCTGTGCAGGTTCGGCCGCAAGTGGCCGTCCAGGCTGTACCAACCACCGTAGCGACTGTGACCGGTAAGGCTCAGTCGGCTCCCCTTGTCGGCCTGAACACGGCGACGCTCCTCGAGCTCAGGCGATTGCCGCACATCGTCAAGAGCCAGGCGCGTGCGATCATCAGCAGCCGGCCCTACAGCAGCGTCGCCGAGCTTGCTGAGCGCAAGCTCGTCTCGGCTCGTGCCTACAAGGCCATCAGGACCCGTGTGGACCTGCACTGAGCCTGCTCTCGGCTCCTGTGCCGGCTACAGCTAGGCCACCTGGCCTAGTGAGACACCCGGCCATCTGTCCGACTACACACGCCAGCCCGGACGTGGTGTTTACGCCTCGCTAACGAATGAGACCGGGCCACGTACCCGGGCAGAGGGAGAGGCGGGCGATGAACAAGATCTGGTTTGGCTGCGCTGGCACGGCTGCGGTTCTGGCCGCCCTCATCGTTGCGCCGGGACAGGCTGCGCCGCAGGCCCCAGCTGCTGCGCCGATCGGCGCCGAGATCGCCCGCGCGGCCAAGCCCACCCAGGTGGCCGTCCAAGAGGTTGTGCAGCCCGCAACGGTGCAGCTCCCCTCTCGCGAGATGTCGGCTCGCGCAGTGCGAGTCGTGTACCCGTCGCCCTACGCTGCCCAGCGCTGAACCAGCACCATGCCAGTCTTCACTGCGGCCGCGCTGGGTGCAGATCCTGAGGGTGCAGCCCTACTCCGCGCAGTGCTGCAGGGAGAGGGCAGTGGCCCGGCGGCAAAACGCAATGCCGCACCGCGCTGGACCGTCAAGAACAGAGGCCAGGATCAGTTACGACGTCTGCGTCCCATAGCTAAGAACGTAAGCCAGAGTGGACGACCTGAGCTGATGCCGTGCTGAGCTGGCTGCCGGCAGAAAACTTCATCATCCGTTCGCACACCGTCGCTGCGCCAGCACCCGGAAGGAGGCCCCATGGCCCGCTACTTCTTCGACATCACCGATGATCTCCTCTCCGTGACGGACGGCGAAGGCGAGGAGTGCGCTAGCCACCAGCATGCGGCAACTCGAGTGGCTCAGATCCTGACCGAGATCGCTGCCGATACTGGATCCGGCGACGGGCAGAGCAACCTCACGGCGAGGGTGCGGGATCAAGCTGGGCAGGTCGTGTACGAGGCAGCACTCCGGGTTACCGGTATGTGGATCGACCCTTCGGAGCACCCTGACCAGCGTAAAGCCGCTCCGCGCGAGCGGAGCGCGCCAGCAGCCCTGGCGGCCTAGGCGGACGGGGCGCTGTTCAGCACGCGCCCCCCGATGGCCGCCGCCGCGGAGCGGCTCGAGACGCCGAGAGTCCGGAAAAGAGCCGCTACATGGATCTTAACGGTGCCCTCGCCGAGACTGAGCGCTCGCGCGATCTCCTTGTTCGACTTGCCTTGCACGATCAGCTCAAGCACCTCCCTTTGGCGCGGCGTGAAGCTCGTCGGCAGCGTAGCGTCAGCTGGAGCCGGGGGCGGACTAGGTTCATGACACGGCCCGCTGCTGATGTCGGCCAGAAGGGGGGGCACGTAGATGAAGCCCTTCAGGATCATCTCGAGCGCTTGCCCGAGTTCGGCCACACCGATCCCCTTCGGTATGTAGCCGTGCCCGCCGGCTTCCAGAGCCTGCAGGATGTCTTGGCGACGCTTGGACGCTGAAACGATGGCGGTCAGGGTCTCGGGCCGGACCTCGCGCACGGCACGCAGGCTGCCTGCTCCCTGCATGCCCGGCATGGCCAGATCGAACAGGGCCAGGGCAATGTCCTCGCGGCGACCAAGATGCTCGATGGCCTCGTCGAGGGAGCCGGTTTCGATCACCTCAGCAAAGCCGAGCCGGTTCTGCAGGATGGCCCGCAATGCCATGCGGAAGAACTCGTCATCATCGGCAACGAGGGCGACCTTCGTGTCCGTCATGGTCCCGCTCGGGCCAACTCCGAAGACAGTGCAGGTCCGACCTTAAAGCCATACAATTCGGCTGCAACTCCGCCGTTGGGGCTAAAAGGCTTGGCTGGCTGCGCCAGCAGGTTGGCCCGCTTCCGACAAGAGGGGCGATAGAACGTGCGACAGGACGACGAGGAACAGCGGCGGCTGCGTGCCCTCGAAGGCTACTGCATCCTCGACACGCCGGCCGAGGAAAGCTTCGATCGTGTGGTCGCGCTGGCACGTGCCTTGTTCGATGTGCCGGTCGCCTTCGTCAGCTTCGTCGACGAACACCGACAGTGGCTCAAAGCACGGCAGAACCTCGACGTCAGCGAGACGCCGCGGGCCATCGCGTTCTGCAGCCATACCATCCGGTCGCCGAGCGTGCTCGTCGTTCCCGACGCGACCCGAGACCCGCGCTTCCTCGACAATCCCCTGGTGACGGGCGGTCCGAAGATCCGCTTCTACGCCGGCGCGCCGATCACGGCGGCCGGCGGCGAGCGCCTGGGCGCGGTTTGCCTGATCGACTTCGTTTCTCGCCCGGCGCTGACTGAGGCTGAGCGCGAGAACCTGGCGCGTCTCGCGGCCATCGTCATGGACGAGCTGGAACTTCGCCGCGAGCTCAGGGCGCGGAGCGAGACCGAGGCGCAACTGCACGCCGCCTATGCCGCCGCCGATGCTGCCAACGCGGCCAAGTCCGACTTCCTGGCGAACATGAGCCATGAGATCCGCACGCCGCTGAACGGCATCTCGGGCTTCACGCAGCTGCTCCTGGCCAATCCCGATCTGCCCGCGGAGAGCCGCCGGCACGCCCAGCTGATCGACAGCGCAGCCTCGGCCTTGCTGACGGTGGTCAACGACATCCTGGACTTTTCCAAGCTCGCGGCCGGCAAGCTCGACCTCGACCTCAACCCGCTGCCGATCGAGGCGCTGATCGACAACAGCCTCTCCATCGTGCGGCACAGCGCGGAGGCGAAGGCGCTCGACCTGCAGGTGCGCGTGGATCCGCGCGTGCCCGCCGCTGTCTTCGGCGACCGGGCCCGTCTGCAGCAGATCCTGCTGAACCTGCTCAACAACGCCATCAAGTTCACCCATGCCGGCTCGGTAACCCTGGAGGTCGATGTCGAGGCCGAGCGGGGCGACAACTACGAACTGCGTTTCCTGGTGCGGGACACCGGCATCGGCATCGGTCCGGAGGTGCAGCGGAAGCTCTTCGAGCGCTTCTCGCAGGCGGAGGCCGCGACCTTCCGCAAGTATGGCGGAACGGGCCTCGGCCTGGCGATCTGCAAGAGCCTGATTGAGCTCATGGGTGGCGAGATCGGAGCGGAGGGCATCCTGGGCGAGGGCTCAACGTTCTGGTTCCGTCTGACTTTGCAGCGAGCCGAGCTTGCGGCGGCTGCGGGGATGCTGGAGGACGGGGGCATCCAGCCAAGTGGTCGCCCCGCTCGTGTTCTCCTGGTCGAGGATCTTGAGCTGAACCGGGAGATCGCACGCCGATTCTTGGAGATGGCAGGTCATCATGTAGACGTCGCCTCTGATGGCGCCGAGGCTATCCGGGCGGTTCAGAGTGCGGCCTACGATGTGGTCCTAATGGACGTTCAGATGCCGGTGCTGGACGGCATCGCGGCGACGGAGGCGATCCGGCGCCTGAACGGCCCCGCGCGTGACGTGCCGATCATCGCACTGACGGCGAACGTGCTCTCGCAGGAGGTACACCGGTGCCGCCAGGCTGGCATGAACGGGCATGTCGGCAAGCCGTTCAGAGCGGCCGAGCTGGTCGCGGCCGTTGAACGCTGGTCCAAGAACGCTGCAGGAGAAGCCAGATCGCCAAGTGTAACCTCACCGCCGGATGATCTCGATGAAGGAACGCTCTCGGAGCTGACAGAACTCCTGGGGGCGGAGAAGACGCGCGACTACGTGCAGCGGCTGGATCGTGAGATCGAGGCTTTCGCTGCGTTATCGAAGTCAGAGCAGCTCGATCCCAGCGCGCTGGCGAAGGCGGCCCATGCTCTCGTCTCGCAGGCCGGGCTGCTGGGCTTTCCAGCCCTTTCAGCGGCCTGCAGCGCACTTGAGGAGGCTTGCGCGGGAACGGAGTACAGGCAAGCCTACGAGGCTACCTTGGCATGTGCACGGCGAGCGCAGGTGAGAGCGCAGGTCCATCTCCGGCTATAGAACCGCCCGTCATCTCTGTAGGCTCTGACCAGCCTCAGGTCGCACGCGCGGTCCTCCCGAACAGCCGCGCCCAGATGCCACTGACGATCGCCGACTTGTCGATCTCTCGGACGTCCTGCGAGTACTGGCCCGTGTAGAGCCTGACGATCATCCGATCGCGGCACTCGCCTGCGAGAGCGTAGGAGAACGCCACCCGGACGATTGTCCCACGCTTGGTTCGTGTGAGCCGCTCGACCTTGGCATTCAGATGCGGAAAGCGGTCCATCTCCACAATGATCGCATCACCCTCGCTCAGGGCGGTGTCGGCTGCCATCTCCGCAATTCCGCTTTCCAGTGACAGGCTCATCACCCGGGCACGATGGTAGCGTCCTTCGTCCGCAACGATGCGCGCTTCCTCGTCGGTGATGAAGCTGTCCAGCAGCGGGCGCGGCTTCTCGAAGCAGATCAGCGCGGAGATCAGCAGGACGATGATGTTGATCAATGCCCAGTAGGCGGACACCACCGAGAACTCACCCTCACCGATGCGCGACCATTCCGGGACGATGTTGATCACCAAGCCCAGCGCCGTCACGCCGACCCAGAACGCGATCGAGTAGAACGTGTAGCGATCGAATTCCGATTCCTCGTTGCCGCTTCCCTTCGGCGTCACGCGGAATGGCACGCCAAATGGCTTGACGAGGCTCGAGATCACGACCGGCAACATGCGGAAGGTCGCGAACGCGCCGACCGCGCTTGAGACCAGCGGCAGGTAGCGCGTCGGCGTGAGCCAGCCCATCAGGAGGAAGTAAGCTACCAGCACAGGCAACTGGTAGTAGACGATGTCCTGCGTCCCGGTGAAGTACAGCGGCGCTGCGCCTGTCCAGAGATAGACGGCGGGCACGACGAGGATCACGAACCGGACCGTGTACTGCACCAGCCACGACAGCGGGAGGAACATCAGCCGCTGGAACAGGTTCAGCCCGGGGCCGCGCAGCGGACCGTTGTGCGGATAAATCGTCTGGATGCCGCCGCGGCACCAACGGCCGCGTTGGACGAAGTAGCCCTTCAGGTTCTCGGCCGCGAGCCCCATCGAAAGGCGCTCGTTCAGGTAACGGGTCTTGAAGCCCTTGTTCAGCATCGCCAGCGTGGTGAGCAGATCCTCGGTGATCGAGTCGTGGGGAAAGCCTCCGATGGCGTCGAGCGCGCTCCGACGTGCAACCGAGCAGGAGCCGCAACAGAAGCTCACGTCCCAGGCATCGCGGCTGGCCGCCATCTCGTCGAAGAACAGCCGCTGCTCGTCGGGCCAGACGGTCTCCAGCGAGAGGTTCGACTGCACCGGGTCCTTGTTGAAGAAGTGCTGCGGCGTCTGCACGATCCCGATGCTCGGGTCGGCGAAGAAGGGCAGCGTGCGGCGCAGGAAGTTGCGGTAGGGCACGAAATCGGCGTCGAAGATCGCGATGAACTCGCCCGAGGACACGGTCAGGCCGTTGTTCATGTTGCCGGCCTTGGCGTGCGAGTTGTCCGGGCGGGTGACATGAATGGCACCCTTCTCCTCGCAGTAGGCTTTCAGCCAGTCCCGGCGCTTGTCGTCGAGGACATAGACCTTGAACTTGTCACGCGGGTAGTCGAGCGCGAGAGCTCCGACGATGGTCCGCTCCAGCACATCGAGCGGCTCGTTGTAGGTCGGGATGAACACGTCGACGGTCGGCAGCTCCCCCGCGGGCCGCGCGAAATAGGCGCGCTCCAACTCGTCGGCCTCGCTGCTGCGGTCGACATACCGGCTCATCGCAATGAGGAAGAGCAGGATGTCAGCGAAGGCACCGAGCTCCACGCAGAACACGAACCAGGTCCAGAAGAACCCGAAGCTCCAATCGACAGGATGGGGCAGGACGGTCTGCGTGAACCGCCAGATCAGGTAGCGCAGGGCGACAGCGAGCACGAAGGCGCAGGTCAGCGCCCGGGTCCACGTCCGTTCCCGCGGCCAGTTCGTGATGAAGATGAGGAAAACGGCGCCGACGAGAAGGGTCGGAGCGAGCGGCCAGAGGTCCAGCCCTACGAGATACTGAACCACAGGCTCCTCACCCAATTGGCGAGCGGGAAGGTCGGAGCAGACCGGGCGAACCGGACCTGCACGGTGCGGCCGACGTGGCAGAAGTTCTCGTAGTCGGTCTGCATCGGGTTTGGTTCGAGGGAGACGCGAATGCGGGCGCTCTTGCCGCGGCTCTTCGGCGGCATGGCTGCGAGCGTCACCTCTTCAACGGCAGCGCTCGATCCGCGCACCGAGATGACCTTGCCGGCAATCACCTCAGAGGTGCCGAGGAGCCGAACCTCGGCGGGGTCGCCGGGCTTGATCTCGTCGTAATCCACCTCGTCGAGCAGGATGTCGACGAAGAGGTCGCGGCAGTCGAGGAGCCGCAGCAGCTCGTTGCCGACGACGACGTTTGAGCCTCCGACCACGTTGTTGCGCCAGATCACGCCCTTGAAGGGCAGTTGCACGGATGCGTGGGACAGCCGGTCGTTGCGGGCGCGCTCGATCAGGAGCTGTCTTTCCAGGAGCTGGACGCGCGCCCGCTCGGTCTTGGCCTGAGCCTCGACATTGGCGAGCTGGATCGTCACCTCGTCGGTGCGCTGCTGCGAGTAAGGCACGTCATTGCGGCCCTCGCCCACGAACGTGCCGCGTCTCAAGGCATCGAGCTGCTGGGTGAGCCGCTCCAGTTCCGCCTTGGCGATCGTGCCCTCGTTGCCGGAAGCGATCGCAGCGGCCCTGGCTGCCTCGACCGAGCTGCCTGCCACGACGCCCGTGGCACCAAGCGTCTGCTTGCGGCTCAGGTCCGCCTCGGCCGATGCTTTGTTGGCCTGCGCCGTGCTGATCCGCTGCTGCCGGATCACGATCTCCTGCTGGATGCTCTGGATGCTGGCCTTCTGATAGTCGGCAAGCCGGCCGGTGAGCTCCTTCTTCAGGGCCGCCAACTGGCCGATCTGCGCCTCCAGCGCCTTCAGGCGCTCGCGTGCTGCGCCGAGATCCGCCTCGAGCTGTGCCTCGGCTGTGCGGGCGATGCGGTCGTTGTTGATCTGGAAGACTTCAGCGTCCTCCGGCAGCGCGGTGCCGACCTTCGGCGGTGTCTCAGAGACCACGCCCTCGATCGGCGCGGACACAACCGTGAAGCGAGCGTTCACGGTGCCGTCGAGGCTGGTGTGGCCGGTGAGGCCCGGTAGGAGCACCAGGATGCCGGTGACGAGCAGCGAGAGCCCGACGAAGATGCGGGCGAAGCGCGAGTTCCAGAACATTCCCCCTCACAGAAAGCTCAGGCTTTTGGCAGCTGACATTGTTGACACGCGCAATGTTCGACCGCGGCCGATGACGTGCAGCAGAACGTACGTTGCTGCCAGACGCCTAAGGAATGCTTTCGGTTCCTTGCAGCGATCAGCTCTCTCGCGGCCGAACGGATTTTAGGTGATTTGATTAACTGGAGCTGAACATAGGGGATGCTGGAGCGACTTGTACAAGAAGGAGCCGGAAAACACCTTTTTAAGATCCCATTCCATTACGGTATGAGGCCCTGCGGGGTCGGGTAGCATCGCGGAGCAGCCCGCCGCACCGGGCAAGGAAACCCTCCATCTGGTTCGAGGTTGCTCGTCGTGCCGCCCTCGCTCTGCCGGGTGTGGAGGAGCGGGCGAGTCCGGCCGGACCGGTGTTCCAGGTCGGCCGGCGGCGCCTGGCTTGGCTGGGCGAGGACGGCGTCTCGCTGCTGGTTCCCGTCGAGGCTGACGAGGGCGAGATGCTGAGCGAGGCCGAACCCAGAACGTTCTCCATGGCCGGCCAGT
>NZ_BJZU01000173.1 GCF_007992195.1 Methylobacterium oxalidis
GCGCCTGTGGCGCTGCCTAATCCGAGGTCTTACGACTCGCGGAGCCCATTAACGGGCGTGCCAGAGGGCTTTCGCGTGGTTCTGCCGCCAGCCCCGGAAACGCGACGGTTTGTGCATTGCTCTTATGGTTCTGACTTCTCGCTCTCCAGCTGCGCTTCTAGGATGGCGATCACCTGAGCCGTTCGGCCGCCCGGCATCGCCCGGCCTTCGTTCAGCATGGCTTCGTCGTTCGTGACCCAGGCAAATGCCTCCGCGACCTCCGCCTTGGTTGCTCCGGCTGCGATCACATCGACGAGCACCTTCTCATCGACATCGCCGAGGACTGCCGCAGCTTCGGCGCGTGTCACACGATCCGTCATGTCTGCCTCCCCAGCTGAGTGAGAGCTCGGAGAACGGTTCTTGGACGCACGAGTTGCGTCAGTAGGTTCTCGTGAATTTTCTCCGGCGTGGTCCGCTCCTCGCGCCGCACCCGACCTGGTCGGTTGTTGTGAGCCTCTCGCCTCCTCAGCGAACTGAGCGGCAAATTTCGCGGCTTTCGTGAGAGCAGCTGCTTCATTCTCTGCCTCTCCGCCAGCATCCTCGATCATGACGGTCAGCGAGAGCCACTCGGCAAACAGGTCAGAGTGCGCCGTGACGAGGTAGACCAGCTGGCCGGGCTGCGGATCCCGGCCGGTGTCGACCGGTGCAACTTCCCAACGCATCACGCGCTCTGCCTCGAAGGGCGAAGGAGCCGGCGCAGGGCATGCCTGCGCCGGACCGCATCCTACTCCGCGAGAGCCGGTTCCGCAGCCTTGCGCTGGCTGCGCGGCTTCGTCGGCGCCTCGGCCGCCTTCTTGCGCGTGCTACGGGCTTTGGGAGCCTTGGAAGTCTGCGCCGGCTCGACGACCTTCTCGACCGGTGCGGCGGCCTTGGTTGCGGGTTTGCGGCGCTGCTGGCCAAGGCCCATGCTCTTGGCCAGCGAGGAGCGCGCCTCCGAGTAGGATGCCGACACCATGGGATAGTCGCGCGGCAGTCCCCATTTCTCCCGGTAGCTCTCGGGTGTGAGGCCGCGGATCGTCAGGTGCCGGCGCAGCGTCTTGTAGAGCTTGCCATCCTCAAAGCTGATCAGTGCCTCCGTCGTGATCGACTTCTTGATCTGAGCTGGCGTCAGCTTGATCTCCGGCTCGCTCGTAGGGGCGCCCTGGCTTAAGCCCGCCACGGCAGCATGCACACTGGCTATCAACCCGGGCAGGTCACCAACAGATGCATGGTTGTTGGACAGATAGGCGGCGACGACCTCGACCGTCAGGTCGATGTGATTGATGCTGGATGCTTCGGCAGTGTCAGACATGAAGAACTCCTTCCTCGTTCTCTTGTCTCACACACCTGCAGAAACCATACTTGCCGGCAATTAGCGCGGGCGGAAAAAGTCTGCTTTCCCACAGGCGTATTGATCCAGTCTGACCAAATCACGGCGAGGCAGCCGCACAGAGTTCTCCCTGTTCGCCAACATCTGGTTGAGAGTCGTTGCGCTGAACGGTCAGTCGCAGTCTGCCCTCAGGGCGTCATCATCCAGCTTGCCGCATGGCGGCGTCAGCTGCGCGATGGTGGATCATCAACCCACTTCGCAGTGAGTTGCGTACCGTACGAGAAGTGAAGGAACGTTCTGCCGCCATTTCGGGTAAGCTTGAGCGTAAAGCCATGTGCAGGGTCGAACGGCGTGACCTTGCGCTTCTCAGGGGAGCAAAATGAAGCCGATCGTGTACACGCTCACGGGCGCGCTGGCCCTCAGCCCGGGATTGATCATTGGCCCCGCGCCGGCCAGCGCCGATGAACCGGCTGGCTATAGCCGCCGGACCTACCAAGGCCGGCCAGTGCTGCGGTATCGCCCAGCCCATCGCCCTCGCCGCATCGTGCGCGAGGTCATCGTCGAGCGGCCCGTTTACCGGACGCGTCGGATCGTCCGCGAGATCGTGGTTGAGCGGCCCGTGTTCTACCGACCGCCACCTGTGGTGCGCGAGGTGATCGTCGAGCCGTTCGACTATGGTCCGCCGCCCTACGCCTATGGGCCGCCCTTCCGTCGCAGCTTTGCCTACGGCCCCGGCTTCTACGGACCGATCCGCCCAGTCGGCTTCGGGTTCGGTCCTCGCTTCGGGTACGGCCGGGGCTACTGGTAGTCGCGCCTTGCTGGGCCGGGCCACCGCGCGGTGGCCCGGCCCAGGCGAACGCCGATGTCAGGGCTCCGGGTACTCGACGAGCTCGCACGTACCGCCGAGACACCTCCCGATTGCCGTCAGCGCAGCGTCCAGTGTGGGGTGAAAGACGTAAACGCCGTCGAGTGGACTTCCCCGCTCCGGCAGGATGGTGAACGGGTCGACCGGCACGGTTGTCTTGCGTAGCCGGCCGAGCGGGCAGCCGAATTGATCCTGCAGGAGCCACTCGGTGCCGGCGGTCCCAATCGGCTTGACGACCGCATCCATGTGGATCCTCAAACGCGATGACGCCCGGCGAGTTGCCGCTGAGTCGTTCGGCTACTCCGCGGCTTCGGGCCGGGTGCCTGCCGAGTGAGACTGATCCTCGTCTGCGTCGCGGGCTCCGCCGCGGCCTAGACCTGTGGCCTTGGCGAGTTCGGAGCGTTGCGCGGCGTAAGCGGCGGCCACCATCGGGTAATCATTGGGCAGGCCGTACCGCTGGCGGTAGCTGTAGGGGTCGAGCCCGTGCCGCGTCAGGTGGCGCTTGAGAGCCTTGTAGGGCTTGCCGTCGATGAAGCTGATCAGCGCGTCTGGCGTGACCGACTTGCGGATCTGCGCTGGCGTCGGCTTTTCCACCTCCTCCGCAGAGGCCCAAGACGTGCAACTCGCGAGACCCTTCAGCATGCCGTGCACGCTCGCCAGCAGTGCAGGCAGCTCTGCCGCAGGCACTGAGTTGTTGGAGACGTACGCCGAGACAATCTCGGCGGTCAGGTCGACTTCACTTCTCTCGTCCGCCTTCGTGTCTGACACGGAACACATCCTCTGCTGTGTGTGGACGTGGCGGAGTAAAGCCTCTTGGCGAGAACGCAAGCCCGCTCAAACAAAACGTACGGAAGGTACGAACCGGTTTGCGCTGACCGGTGCTGTGACTCGGACAGCTTGGTGACTACTATTTCACTTACGATGCAGTGTAGACCGCCCGTCCTCACAGCCGTGAGCCGGCACGCCAACGACCAGAGCGGCTGGTGCCAGCCCGAGCGCTTCAGGCCCGAACCATGACACCGCATGCTGTAACCGAACTCGCCTGCCAGGAGGAGCGAGCTTGACGCGGGAAGGTGCGCGCCAATTCGCAGATCGTCGCCCACATCGCGCCAACTTCGGCGCAGGCGCGACCCTCGGGCTCGTACTCGTCGACCGACTGGCCGCCGATCAGGGCGTGCGAGAGGCTGACGCGCTGCGAGACCTGCCCCGGCAGGACGGGCGCACCCATGCTGATCAGGACGTCCCGGGTCTCGGCCACCGTGCTCACCTGCGTGTCGCCGCGCGTGATGGGCGGCGCGGCATTGATGATGCAGGCCAGCGGTGCCTTGAGGCTGCGCGCCATCGTCAGCGTGGCACCGACCGCGTCTAGGTCGAAGGGACCTGGCCGGACCGGGATCAGGGTCAGGGTTGCCCTGCTCATCAGCGAGGCGATCAGGCTGCCGTTGTGAGGCGGGCTGTCGATAACCACCCAGTCCACTCCTTCCCGTTCGGCGATGTTCAGGATCTCGGGGACGTCTCCGGCGCTTGCCTTCGTCAGGTGCGGCGTTGGAGCAGCGCGGCGCCGGTGCCAGAACGACAGCGACCCCTGCGGATCGGCGTCGATGAGGAGCGTTTTGCCGCTCTGCTGAGCTAAGGCTCCGAAGTGCACCGCCAGGGTGCTCTTGCCGGCCCCGCCCTTCTGAGCTGCGATCAGGATCGTATGCACGCTGCACTCCTTGCAGAACGGCCGCAAGCAATTCCGAAGGGTCAACAACAACCCCTCGAGACATGACGTTCGATCAGTGAAGCTTTATCTGGTTAATAAATCGAAAAAGCAGGCAATATAGGCGAGAACGAGCGACTAGAGATCGGACCGTTCCTTCGCGTTGCAGTGCAAAATGTAATGCGAGTACATTTTGCGCTTCAGACTTCTCCGCCTCGCGATTAACTCAATGCCGCGCTGGACGATGTCTGCTTCGACGGCCGCGTGACGGGGTCGGTCGCCAAGCGGACGCACCAGCCTCCACCTCGGCAACCGGAAACCCTCTCCAAGCTGGAGCCGTTAGCTTATGTGCGTGCTATCGCCCATCAGAGCCGCCAGCCGCGACGCTGGTGGCAGCCGGGGGCGGCGTCACGCGTTGATGAGCTGCGTCATGATCAGCCCGACCGCTGACATGCTTCAGAATGACACTCCTGCACCGGTAGGTGCAGGGGGACCGACTGGGCTCTTCCGAACAGCACTCGACGGCATCGGCGAAGCTGTCATCATCACCGGCTCGCAGTTGGAGCGTCCCGGTCCGTTCATCGAGTACGTCAATCCCGCCTTCACCCGCATGACCGGCTACACGGCCGAGGAAGCCGTTGGGCAGACGCCGCGTATTCTGCAAGGGCCGCTGACTGACAGGGCGGTCCTCGGCCATCTGCGCGCCGACCTTGAAACACGTGAGGCCTTTCAGGGCACGGCCATCAACTACCGCAAGGATGGCAGCACCTTCACGATGCACTGGCACATCACACCGCTGCGCAACGAGGCCGGAAACCTGACGCATTGGGTCGCTCTGCAACGGGAGATCCAGCCCGGTGACCCGCTGCACGAGGCTCCTTCAGAGCGCGTCGCCCGCGTCCGCGAAATCATGGACCAAGCCGTTGCGGGACTAGCTCACACGATCGGTGCACCTGCTGACTTGAGCCAGCTCATGAACCAACTAGCCCAGACCTCTCGCGAGCTACAGAGACAGGTACGCACGACACTGGGGCTTGTGCGCTCCATCGCGCGCCGCACTGCCGAGACCCACGATACAGCGGCGGAGTATGCCGCGCACCTCGACAGCCGGATCGATGCGCTGCAGCGCCTCAAAAGTGCCTCGCTGCAAAGCCCACCGACCGGGATCGACCTGGAGTGGCTGGTTGCCGACGAGTTGCAGGCGTTCGAGATGGAGATGCCGGACCGCGTGCGCATCTCTGGACCGCCGATCAACCTTTTGCCTCAAGCCGCGGAGATGCTCGGCTTAGCCATTCATGAACTCACGACCAATGCGCTGAAGTTCGGAGCCTTGTCGGAGCGGGGTGGATCCGTCTCGGTGCGGTGGCGGCTCCGCTTCAGCGAGCGCGTTCCTTGCCTTGTATTCAGGTGGGCTGAGCGCGAGGTGCCGGAGGCGGTCTCACCGCCATCTCACACAGGGTTTGGCCTGAGGCTGCTAGAGCAGATCCTGCCGGCAGACCTCAATGCCTGCTCGAAAGTGCGATTTGTGCAGAGTGGCCTCGTCTGCCGGATCGATCTGCCCCTGTCCTCACAGGTTCTGCAGATCGCCTGAGGCACCGCATCGGGCTCAGCCTGTGCTCCGCGCTTCGCTGCTGTACTTCTCCGGCACCGCTGGTCCTGGTCGATTCCCGCAACCAGCCCGGTCTAAACCAACAATCCTGATCTCGCTGGAGCTCGTAGAGACAGCTTGCCACCGGGCTGCCAGCCAGGGCCCCGCTTCCGGCTCCTCGACACTGGGCTTGCCGCCAGTGCCGATGCGCAGGCTTGCACAGGCGCGACTATCGCGGCCGGACTGACCGGAGCTAGCCTACTCGGCCCAGGCATCCCCAAACCCAATCTGCCACATGTCGGAGGAGACTCGCCGAGCATGATGAGTACGGTCACGGGTGCGCGCGCCGGCCGCCCAATTGCGTGCGGGTTTCCCCGCCGATCTTCCGTTCGTGATGGTGACCTTGGTCGTGCTTGGGCCCTCAGCCCGAACCAGCCTGAACAGCGCGGCGGCATGGGATGGCGAAAGGCGGACGCACCCGTGCGACGCCGGTCGCCCGAGCTGGCGTGTCGCCGTGCTGGCATGGATGGCGTGGCCGGCAGCCGTGAAGAAGATCGAGTGGGGCATTGGAGCGTCATCCCACTCCCTGGAGTAGTGCTCCTTGGCCAGACGCAAGGGGCGGAACGTCCCTGCCGGCGTCTTGTAGGGCGCCCGTGCGGTCGAGACCGACCAGGAGTGGCGCAGCTTGCCATCGACCGTCACCCGCATCCGCTGTGCGGCCTTGTCGATCGTGATCAGAACGCGCGGGGGAGCCGCAACGACCGGCGCGATGACATCGCGCGCCGGCGCTTCTGTCAGTTGAGGTTGAGCGGGAGCAGGGATGCCGGACGTAGCACCGAGCGCTGGGGCTGCTGGGAGTGACGTCCCCGGAGGAGCAGCCTCGGTCGGGAGTGTAGCGATCTGGTTAGAAGCGGGCGATTTATCAGTGATGGTGTCCGATGGGCCCGGCGGGAGAGTTGCTTCCGCAGGAGGCTCACGAGCTGCCAGTGCCTCTGCCGCGTTGGGATCGGATGTTTTGCTTCCGTCGCTTCCGGATACCGCCGGGAGGTTGCGGGCTTCGGAGGTGGGCTGATGAGTGCGGGAGGTTTCTGGCTGCACCGCTGACGCAGCTGGAGAGAGAGCGCCCTCTCCCGCAGATCTTTGCTCGTCAAGCTTCCGCTGCGCGTCCGCTTTTGCCGCTTGATCCGCCTTCTCCTTCTGGGGTCGCTCTGAAGCCTCGCGTGCGAGGCGCTTACCGAGCGCGAGCCGATCGCGTCTTGCCTCTTCGAGAACCTTGAAGGGATCTACGAACTGGGCGGAAGCCATGCCGGCGCCGGCTGTGGCGAGCATGCACGATGCGATCAGCAGGTTGACGACACGCATCCTTCGCCTCCGGCGGCAACAGCCGCAGTTAGCTGCATCAAGACAATCACACTTAACAGCCAAGGTTCCGCAGGCGGAATGTGCAAGCTGATTTCGAAAGCTCTGAGGCCCTGTGTTCAGATCAGCGGGCCTAGACACCGGACCGTCGAGCGGACGCGACGAGCTCTGCAGCTTTCCACCGAACCGCCATTCGATCGAGCCCCTTGCCGGTGAGCTCGGCCGTGTGAAAAGCCCCGCGAGCCGTGAAGCTGCGGGGCTTTGTCGATCGGCTACGCGAGATTGATCGGGCTGCCCCCTCGTAGCCATGCTGGAGGAGTGTCACTCCTCAAGGAGCAACCTTGCACCGGCTAGCCTGATTCGCTGTTGCTGCCAGGAAACAGTGGGACGATACGAACAAGGCTAGGACGCGAGGCTGGTCACGCGAAGTTCGGCCCTCCCCCGTCAGGATCCGTTCCTCAAGCTCCGGTATGCCAGCCGCATCTCGGCCACCCTCCGTGACTTGCCGACCGCACCGCGTGAGTAGCGCTGCGTCGTCGAGGTCTGCGAATCAGCCGGAGCCGAGCGGATGTGGTCGAGGTCGGCGCCGGCATCCTCAGCCTCAGTGATCGCACCTGCCCGCGCGTCCATGTTCCAGACGTGGTTCGGGATGCCGACCGCTCGCGCCACAATGAGCCACTCGCGACCGAAGGCCGATTCGGCATAGGGGCGGCCTGCCGCCTCGTCGATGATCAGCGGGCCGTTGCGCTGCTCGGGCGGGATCCGTTCCAGCAGGTCGAGCACCAGCGGGCAGAGCTTCAGGTCGTGGGCGGCGAATGCGCCCGTCTTGGTGGTGGCCTTGCGGATCACGAGGTCGCGCGAGAGGTCCTCCCAGGTGAGCCCCCTCCCCCAGCGCCGGCCATTCAGGACGAACTCGCCCGGCTTCGCCGCCGTGCCATCCGGCGCCGGCGTCCACTCGCCGATGACGTCCCGCTGCCGCATGGCGGTCTCGAATTGCAGCGTGGTGCCGAGTGACCTGACCGGCTGGCTTTGGACCGGGCTGATTGCGAGGATCAGCCAGGACCGGAGGAGCTGGAAATGAGGAGAGGACAGAGGCCGAGTGCCGAGCAGGTGGTACTGACGCTGCGCCAGATCGAGGTGCAGACAGCCCAGGGCAAGAGCATCGCCGTTGCCTGCAAAGAGGCGGGCATCTGCGAGCAGAGCTACTACCGCTGGCGCAAGGAGTACGGCCACCCGCGCCCGTCAGCTTCCCGGATCTGGCCTTCCGCCTACCCATGGCCGCTACCATGCAGTAGCCTCGCACCTGGCTCGGTCCAAAATGCCGGTCAGGTCACCTCCGCGTCCAAGTGCCGGAGTGCCCGCTGACGGTCGGCGAGCGCCGAATGGGCGGTGTTGCGCACGATGCGCATGAGCCAGGCGCGCGGGTCGCCCCCGCGGAAGGAGGCGAAGTAGGTGAGGCCCCGCACGACCGCATCCTGCACGATGTCCTCCGCCAAGTGCGCGTCGCGCACGAGCCAGCGCGCGAGGTTGTAGGCCGCGTCGAGGTTGGGGAGCACGACCTGCTCGAAGCTCGGGCGGCCCTCGTCGGGCAGGGCCGCAGGTTCTCGGAGACCGCGCCGCCTCACGTCTGCACCTCAGCCCACAACCAGATGAACCGAGCTGACGACACGCACAACGGAACCTCCGACGATCCAAGGTCGGTGCCCTTCTGAGTGCTTGAGGATACCGAGGGGGACGGGCAAGCCAAGTGTCCGCTCGAGACCGCAGTAGGCCCGGCGAGGCTGGTGATATCGTCCCATGCCACATCTCGGTCTGTCTCTCCCGGAGGGCGCTCGGAACGGATCTTCGCTTAGTGCGCGCTCGACTCCAATTGAAGCAGAGACAAAATGCGAGGAGCATTTATTCACGGGGTGCGTACGGAAGCTCGAAGCCTAGCGTTCGCCTGGACCAAACCCGTCTGCCAGGGAGCGTTACGGGGTTGAGGCTCGCTCGGTGATGATGAGGTCCATCCGCATGTCGTGCGGCTGCGGATGGATGGTGTCCAGGCGCGACAGTTCAAAGCCGACGCCGATCGTCTGTGGCTTCGATGGCATCGCCGCGATCGTCCGGTCATAAAAGCCCCCGCCGTAGCCCAGCCGGAACCCGGAGACGTCAAAGCCGACGAGCGGCGCGAGCAGGATATCAGGGAGTAGCGGCTCGCCCTCAGCTGGGATCGGGATGTTCCAGACGCCCCGGGACATCGCCACACCCGGCCACCATTCACGAAACTGGAGTGGCTGCGCTTTTGCCACCACCACGGGAAGCGCGAGGCGCACCCCGCGCGTGCGCAGACCGGTGAGGAGCGTGCGTGCATCGTACTCCCCTCTGAAGGGCCAATAGAAGCCGACGAGCTTTCCCGAGGCCGAGGAAAGTGCCTCCGCCAGCGCCTTGTCGATCCGTCCGCTCCAGTCCGCGCGCTCCGCGGACCCGATCTGAAGCCGGCGCTCGATCAACTGAGTGCGCGTCGCCTTCCGCCACTGTCTGATCGCCGGCCAATCGAGGCTGCCGGCAGGTAGCGGAGGGTCACCGATCCGCTCCGATCCACCATCTAGTCCTACGAAGCTCGGATCGAGTTCGTGCATGAAACAGGGCGGCGAACTGTAGGTGCCGAACGCCGCCGGATCCTCGACAGGCTGGTGAGGTTCGTTCTCAGGTTTCCTCGTCTGAGTGCCCATGACCCCACTCCGCTCCATCAAGGCCACTCAGCGGCAGCAACAATCCAGGCATCGCCTAGAGGTGGGCTGCCGTGCCACTACACACCTCCGCGCTCGACCACTACCGGAAAACCACGCTCGTCCCAGCAGAGCGTGCCGCAACATCCCACGTCACCGCTCCAAGGTCCGTCACCTGCGCCACCTGCTCAAGGACGGCCTGCTCGTCAGGTCGAAGTAGATCTC
>NZ_BJZU01000174.1 GCF_007992195.1 Methylobacterium oxalidis
GGTCGCATTGAACGCGCCCGTCTCCAAGATCGACCACGGCTGGGCCGGCCAAGTCTGGCTGGAGACCGCGCGCGGGACTGTGCGCGCGCGCACCGCGATCGTGACCGTGCCGACGAATGTGCTGGCAGTGGAGGGCGTCCGCTTCGATCCGCCCTTGCCGGACAAGGTCGCGGCCGCCCAGGGACTGCCTCTCGGCCTCGCCAACAAGGTGTTCCTGCGGCTCGACACGCCCGAGGAGCTTCCGAGAGATGCCCACCTGATCGGCAACCCCAGGACGAACCAGACCGGCGCATATCATCTGCGCCCCTTCGGTCGCCCGGTGATCGAGGGCTACTTCGGCGGCACGCTGGCTCGGGCGCTTGAGAATGAGGGCGATGCGGCCGCCGAGGCCTTTGCGCTCGACGAACTCGTGGCCCTTCTCGGCGAGAGCTTTCGGAAGAGAGCTCGACTGTTGGTCTGCACCGCGTGGGGCCATGTGCCCACGATCGGCGGCTCCTACGCCTTTGCACGGCCTGGATCTGCGGGGCAGCGGGCGGCTCTCGCCGCGCCGATCAACGATAGCCTCTTCTTCGCGGGCGAAGCCACCTCACCAAACGCCTTCACTACGGCCCGCGGAGCACATGCCTCTGGACTGACGGCAGCAGAGCAAGCGCTGGCGGTGCTGCGACCTTGACCCTGCGCATCTTCAGCGCTTCCTGGTTCTACTGATTGGGGCCGGCAGCAATCTCCGCCCTGAGCAAGCGCCTGCGTCGGCGCGAGGCTGAGTGAGGCCAGTGCAATTGCGTAGAGATGCCGACGAAGGCGATGCGTGGGGCGCTCCGGTGCTGTTGGCCAGCACTTGCCCAACCTTAGGACCCCTGTAGAGTTCATTCTGCATGCGGCTGACGCGGTAGCCTTCCCCAACCGAAATATGGTCTCGCCCGCCGATTGTTCATCCACAAGGTCTTTCGCGATCGAAGAATTTAACATGTATCACTGATAGAATGGTGATTTTATCAGTTGTTGATTTATAAAATAGATTGCGATCAGGCCTCTAGAAGTAACACATGACAATGGCAGGCGTTCAACCTGCTTGTACGTGATAACTGATCACCAGGAGCGATGCTGCCGCTGGCACGTGGCCGCGCCCTTTGCATCACTGCAAGCGAAAGTGCAGCGTTCATGGCCGCAGGTTCTAGCGCCGAGAAGGCGCCGCTCATCCGCAAGCTGGAGAGCATCGCGAATCTCTCGGACGCGGCGCGCGAGGCCGTTTCCGCATTGCCAATGACCGTGCGCGTGGTGGAGGCGCGACAGGACCTCGCCCGCGACAAGGATCAGCCCGCCCATTGCTGTCTCCTCCTGACGGGCTGGGCCTGCCGCTACAAGCTCCTGAATGAGGGCCGGCGGCAGATCCTGTCCCTCCACGTTCCCGGCGACATCCCTGATTCGCAGAGCCTGCACCTGCGCGTCCTAGATCACGGGCTCGCCACGCTGACCCAATGCCGGGTCGGCTTCCTCCCGCATGAGAGCTTGCGCGAGCTGTGTGTCCGGTTCCCTGATGCGGCGTCCGCGCTATGGCGCGATACGCTGATCGACGCGGCCATCTTCCGCGAGTGGATGACCGGCATCGGCCGCCGCACGGCCCACGGTCGGATCGCGCACGTCTTCTGCGAGATGTACCTCAAGCTCCACGCCGTCGGTCTTGCCGAGAACCACCGCTGCCCCTGGCCGATCACACAGACCGATCTGGGTGATGCGCTCGGACTGACCAACGTGCACGTCAACCGCATGCTGCAAGATCTACGCGCCCAGGCGCTCATCGGTCCGCGGTATAGCGAGCTCGTCATCTACGACTGGGACGCGCTCTGCGCGCTCGGCGAGTTCGACGAGACCTACTTGCACATGGAGAGAAAGGCCGCCGCGTGAACCTGGATCTCAAGCCAGTGCGGGTCGCGACGGGAAGCGGAGATGAAGAGGGGCGCCTCATCTTCGCGGATGGCTACCTCGTAGCGGTTTTGGTGCAATTGTCGGACGAGCACGGCGCGGAGGCCCGCAAATGGTTCTTCGAGGCCGGCTTCGGGCAGCTTGCCGGCCCGGATCAACCCACCTTCGCCGATCTGGACGAGGCGAAGGCTTGGATCACTCGGCGACTCCGGTGAGAGATGCTGTTCGCCACTGCCGAGGTCGCAGGGTTTCCGTCCCATAGGGACTATTCTGAACAAGCTCCAGCTCCCAGGCGAAGCTCCAGCCGAACTAAATCGTCCGAGCGCTTAACCTGCGCTGAAGTGGAGGCAGGTCTTCTATGGTCCAAGACGTTCATCCAAGTGGCAGGATGAAGCAATGAAATCGGATCAGGAACTAACACAGGATAATCTCACGAAGCTGTCAAGCCTCGTGACTGACACTGTTTCTGATTGCTTGAGCAACGGTAAGAAGGCGAGCAGCAGCCTGATCGAGCGCCTTAGAACATATGAACGCACCGCCCGCGATGCGGATTTGGGCGCCCAGACCGTACAGGTCATCGCGTCGGGCCGCCGCCTGCTCGGTGACCGCCGCAACTTGAGCCCGCGCTGAGACTGCCTGCAAGCCCGACCTGTGCGACGCGCAGGCAGAGTGGTACCTGCCCCGCCAGCGTTATTTCGCAGTCCTGCATGAGCCTCATCCCCGTAGTCCGGCGGTCAAGCGAGCCAGTTCATGCAACTTTTTCAAACTGAATGGGGAACGCCAGGTTCGCCGCGGCGGGCTTTTTTGCAACTGCCTGATCTTCGTGATGAACAAGACCTACCAACCGAAGTTGGTCTAGGGGAATACTGGGCGAGAGCGGCAAGCCGGTGACCCAGGAACTTCCCGACCTCAAGGAAACGCAAGAGTTGCTCGATCTCTTGGCACGCCAGGACCAACAGGTGCGTGCGGTCCGCTACCGCTACGGCGTGCATGCGGGTCCCAAAGCGCACTTGGCATCGCAGGTCCTTGCGATGAAAATGTCTCCCAAGGTTCGCTTGGCCCGCAAAGCCCTCTTGGCGATCGGAGAGATCAACGACAGACCGGCTCCACAAAGCTTGCTGGTCCTGCTGGTACAACAGGCGCGGCTGATCCTGCTGGCGTGGATGGTCAGGCGGGTTCTACGGGCTCTGAAGCACCGGCAGGTGCTGCTGGACGAATTGGTCCCACGGAGCTGACCGGTCCGGCCAATGCGGCAAAGCGAACCCAGTCGAGCCAGCGCAGGCGAACCCCAAACAGCCTGCCCGGTTGGTCCGACGGTGAATGTTCCACCAGGATGGGGAAAAGCGACCATGCCCGAGCAGCCGGATGGATCTCCGACCCCGGAGCAGTGGGCTGCCGCAGACCTCGCGGCACAAATGGTAGCTCCTTGGGCTTTTGCGTTCCGCGCCTACCAAACTCTTTGGTTCCAGCCATACATTGAGATGGGTTTGGCCGTGAAGGACATGTGGTCGCCGTCGTGGTGGGCTTTCTCTTGCCACGTTTCACCTGCGCGAATGTCTGATCGCTAAGGCTCTGGGCATGCTGGTCTGGCTGGACCTGGTTTCCTCCCCAGCACGGCCCCGCCGACACTCCTTGCTCCCCCTCGATGCTGGCGGGGCCGTCTCTACTCTTCTCGCGCGCTCATTCTCACTCGCCCCGCAGCCTCAGGGCGCGGGGTTCTTCATGTTCCTCTTCGCCGCGGCGGGTAATCAGGAGCGAGCGCTCTGTGACCCGCTCAGGAGGCGTTGAACAGTTCCACAGCCTCCATGGTTGAGCGGGAGCAAACCAACAACCTTGGAGGAGACTTGCATGACCCGCCTAAGCTTACTTTGCGGCGCCACCGCCGTTGCCGTCATTGGCCTCGCTCCTGCTGCTTTCGCGCAAGAGGGCGGACCTTGCACGGACGACATCGCCACGCTCAAGCGCAGCCTCGGCACGCAGGTCGGCATGGGCGCACCCGTGTCCGAGCCGGACTACGGTCAGCGCAAAGGACCGAGCGACACAGCTGCTCAGAAGAACGCTGCCAACACGACCGGCACAGTTGGCTCACGCGAGACAGACCGGTCGCAGCCCGGCGGCGCGGGACGCGAGGCGGGCGGCAGCCCGGGCACAGTAGGTGGTGTAGCCGGTCCAGTCGGCGCAGCCACGGGTTCAACGCAGGCGGACGCGGTCGCGAGCGGCCGGGTCGCGACCTCGCCCGAGGATGTGCGCCGGCAGTCAGAGAACCGGCCCACCACGGCAGCAGCGGCCGCTCAAGATGGCGGTCAGTCCACCTCGGGTGGGCCTTCGACTGAGGACAAGGTCTCCCAGGCCAAGATGGCTCTGCAGCGAGCGGTAGACCTCAACGCCAAGGGGGATCAAGGCTGCCGCGATGCGGTCAAGCAGGCGCAGAGCCTGATGCCGCAGCAGGGACGCTGATCGGCATCCTACTCGCTGGCATCGCCCTGCTACGCGGCCCCAAGCAGAGGCTCCTGGGGCCGTTTTCGCGCCTACGCTTCACTTGCGTGAGTTCGTCTCGAAGTCAGGGCTGGCATCCTGGTCGTGCTGGCGGCGCAAGCCGCCGGCGTGGCCTCGTCCGCGTGTTCCTCCAAGATGCCGGGGCGGGGCCACTTTTCGCAACGATCAGCACTCAGCCTCAGGGCTCGCAGAGCACTCTCCTGCCGCGCTTCACCTGCGTGAATGCCGAGGATGAAGCTTGAGGCAGGGTGATGTAGCCGGAGCGAACATCTCTGGCGCGGCCTCGCCGGTCTTCCTTTCCTTGTCCAACGTCGGCGGGGCCGCTTCATCCGAGACGGCTCGCCGGCATGAAAAAGGGCCGGACATGCCGGCCCTCCTCACTGTATGCTGCAGGGGAGTGATCAGCGGGCGCCGGACGACGTACCGCCGGTCGTACCACCCGTGCTCATGTTGGCACCGCCGCTGTGGCCGCTGGTCGAACCAGCAGTGCCGGTCGTGGCAGGAGCACCACCCACGGCCGTGCCGCCGGTCGCGGAGCCAGTGGAGCGCTCCATCGCCTTCTCGCTGTTGCTCTTCACGCTGCCGGGGCTGTTCATGTTGCCCTCCGCGCTGCCGCCGCCGGCAGGCGTCTGCGCCCAAGCGGCGCCAGTCAGTGACAGAGCGACAGCAGCGGCGAGAGCGATTGTCTTCGTGGTCATGATGTTCTTCCTTCCCTGGTTTGAACTCGGGGTCAGAACGCTCACCAGCACCAAGATGTTCATCCTGCCATCCGCAACTTCAGTCGCCGCTTCATCTCACCCCGCTCAGCTCCAGCGCCTCATAGATCGGGTCAGACAAGAAGCATTGGCATCAGCAGGTCTCCAAAAGGAGCAATTCGGTCGCCCCTTTGTGCCACCGCCTGGGCCAACCCTTCATCTATGAAAAACAGGAAGAACAGGGCGCAAAACGGGAATGGTCGCGCGGCCCGACCCGGCCATCGGGCATTAGTGTAAGCCTGAACGTTTGTTCGGTCTTATTTGCAAGCAACTACGCCATTCGATTTATAGCAAGCCATTCAGCAGGGGTTTAGGTTCAACCAAATAGTCTCAGCGCGAACGAGAGAGCGCAATGCCGAAAGAGATTGGTCCTGATCGTCCGATTTGGCCGCCGGTGCCCGAGCCCACAAAGCCTCCGCCCGCTCCAAAATCGTCGGTGTGACGCAGCGCACAGTCCCCAGCGCAGCAGGGCGCTCTAACCGTTCCCACTCACCACGGAGGGTGACAACCATGTCGGACGCTCACCAGCAACTCGTCGAAGCTCTCCGGGCCGTCGTTGCCCAAGATCCCGAGGCGCATGCCCTCGTGATCCACGCCCTTGAGGTCGCCGAGCGCGAGAGGTCGATCCGCTCGAGCCAGTCTCGTGAAGAGGTCCCCGGTCCCTACGCGCCGAACGCCTGGTCGATGTACGCCGGGCGGACGCACTGATCGATCAGTTCGGCCTTTCCGGCCTCGGCACCATCTCGATCAGCGCCTTCTCCAGTTCAATCCGGATCAGCCGTTCGCACTCGTCGGGATCATCGTTGGCAGCCAGTTCCTCTGCCAGTCGCTCGCCCATGCCCGCCAGTCTCGCCCGGGTTCGCTCGATGATACCCGCCGTCGGCGGATGCAACTTGCGGATCTTCTCCAGAGCGTCGTTGTCGCCCCGCACGGCTAGGACGATGATGTCGGCGGTGCTCATCTGTGCCTGCTCCGCTCGCTAGCCTACTTGCTCTCCTCGACGACCTCAGTCTCGGATAGCTCGGTCAGAGCATCGTAGATCTCTGCGCGGCCGTACTCATCGACGAGGGGCGCCATCGCCAAGGGTACCCGGCCGCCGGTATTCGAGGGAATGGCGAGAAGTCGGCTTCGGCAGATGCTGAACATGTTTGTGATGGGGCGATGAGGATCCAGACACCTGCTGGCAGTGTCGCGCGGTCGAGTTTGCGCAGGACAGCTTCTGCAACGTCCGCTTCGGAGAAGCCGCGAGAGTCGGCTGAGCGGCCGAGATGGGCGCAATGCCGAACAGCTGACTTTGGCCGAAAGCGGCTCGTCCGCTTCTGGGCTCAAGCTATGGGCAAGCGGACGTTCTGCGCAGCTCAGGTCAACACCTCAGAGCGTCTCCTCCCGACGTTGAACGTGCGAGCGGGGAGCGTTCGGCGGTCCATGCTGCAATTCCTGCCGGCAGCGCTGCCCCTCGGAGCAGAGGAGAGCCGTCCAACCTACGCAGCGGGCAAAGCTTGCACGGGTCTATCTGCAGGGATCAGGCGACAGTGCAAGCTCGGCCAGTGGCCCATCGTAGCCTGTTCCTCCTCATCTTCCGCCCCGCCATCCTGTTCCTGAATGGGCTCGGCAACCGAGCATGCTGTCCTACTAAGCTGCAGGGCTCGGTTTGTTCAAAGAAGGCCTGCGCCGCGTGCCCACCGGTACTTCGCACCGAGCACCTCGACGGGCAACTCCGTCGAGTAGGCATAGGCCGGGATGCCGTGGTCGTAGAGGTACTGCGAGGCTTCCTCGACCTCCACGTCACCCGCGAGCGAGGCAACGATCGGCTTCTCGAACCCCTTGGCCCGCATCTCGTCGCGGACTTCCACGACGTTCCTCGCGAACACCATTGGGGGTGTGATGATGGTGTGCCAGTAGCCCAGGATGAGCGCGTGGATCCGCTCGTCCTCCAGCCCGAGCCGGATCGTGTTCTGGTAGGTGACTGGTGGCTCGCCGCCCGTGATGTCGACAGGGTTACCCGCCGCACCGAAGGGCGGGATGAACTTGCGGAAGGCCGCATCGAGATCGTCGGGCATGCCCATCAGCGACAGGCCGTTGTCAACAACGGCATCGGAGAGCAGCACACCGGAGCCGCCGGCACCCGTGATGATGACCACGTTCTCGCCCTTTGGGGTCGGCAGGATCGGCACGCCACGGGCGAACTCAAGCAACTGGCGGAGCGAGCGCGCGCGGATCACTCCGCACTGCTTGAACACATCCTCGTAGATCCTGTCGTTGCCGGCGAGCGCGCCCGTGTGGGAGCTCGCCGCCTTCGCGCCCGCCGAGGTGCGGCCGGCTTTGAGCACGATGACAGGCTTCTTCTTCGAGACGCGCCGCGCGGCTTCCGCGAAGCTCCGGCCGTCCTTTAGATCCTCGCAGTGTTGGGCGATGACCTTGGTCGAGTCGTCCTGCTCGAAGAACGCCAGCAAATCGTCCTCGTCGATATCGGACTTGTTGCCGAGCCCAACGATGGCCGAGACGCCCATCTTGGTCGAGCGCGAGAAGCCGATGATGGCCATGCCGATGCCGCCCGACTGCGAGGACAGGGCAGCCTGACCCTGCACGTCAAAGGGCGTGCAGAACGTCGCGCAGAGGTTCTTGGCCATGTAGTAGAAGCCGTAGATGTTCGGCCCCATCAGGCGGATGTTGTAGCGTCTTCCAATCTCCTGCAGCTCCTGCTGCCCCGCGTCGTTCCCAGTCTCGGCAAAGCCGGACGGGATCAGGACCGCTCCCGCCACACCTTTCTCGCCGCATTCCGTGAGCGCCGCTGCCACGAACTGGGCAGGGATGGCGAACACGGCGACGTCTACGGAACCCGGCACGTCTTTGACTGACCGGTAGGCCTTCAAGCTCAGGATCGTGTCGGCCTTCGGGTGGATCGGATAGATCGTGCCCTTGTAGCCGCCGTTGATGAGGTTCTTCATCACGGAGTTGCCGATCTTGCCTGCTTCGGCCGAGGCGCCAATCACCGCCACGGTGTCGGGGCGCATGATGCGGTTCATGCCCGCGACGATCTCCGCCTGCGATCGCGCTTCTGAGGTGGGTTTCGCGGCGAAATCCACCACGATGCGTACGTCCGCAGCTGTTGCATCACGTGCCGTGGCGAAGACGGGATTGAGGTCGAGCTCCGAGATTTCCGGAAAGTCTGTGACGAGTTGCGAAACCTTGACGATGATGTCGGCAAGCGCCTCGTGATCGACCGGCTCCGATCCGCGCACGCCCTTCAGCATCTCGGCGGCTTGGATGCCGTCCAGCATCGAGAGCGCATCCTCGCGGCTGGCAGGTGCAAGCCGGAAGGTGATGTCCTTCAGCACCTCCACCAGCACGCCGCCAAGCCCGAAGGCGACGAGCTTGCCGAAGGAGCCGTCGGTGACCGCGCCGATGATGACCTCGGTGCCCCCTTTCAGCATCTGTTGGACCTGGACGCCGTCGATGCGGGCATCGGCCTTGTAGCTCTTGGCGTTGGCTAAAATTTGTTCGTAGCCCTCGGCTACGGCTTGGCCGGACGAGACACCTACGATGACGCCGCCGGCTTCCGTCTTGTGCAGGATGTCTGGGGAGACGATCTTGAGGACGACCGGGAAGCCCATGCTCTCGGCCTTCTGCACGGCGTCCTGCGCCGATGTTGCAACGGCTTCTTTGGGCACTGGGATGCCATAGGCGTCACAGACCAGCCGCCCCTCGGGAGCGGACAGCGAGCCGCGACCATCAGCCTTGACGCGATCGAGGACCTGCTGAACCTGTGCCTTGTTACCGGCGTGAGTTTGTTGAACCGAGTTCTGAGGGGCCGAGCGGGTCATCGTCGTCTCCTGATTTTCATTGGTGTCGGGTTGTCGACGCTCGATCTGATCGCAGCTCCGAGCGCGGCGGCTTCTACGATCCAAATTTGTTTGAGCGACGCGTATATTCCTGATCCGCACAGGATTTATTTCCGTAGTCTCGGATGTCCTACTCGGCAGCAGCCCCACCGGGTGCTTTGATGGCGCCGGAGCCGGCGATCTCGACGACCTCCTCCTCCG
>NZ_BJZU01000175.1 GCF_007992195.1 Methylobacterium oxalidis
GGCTTGAATCTTAATAAGAGCTAGTGTCCTGATTCCTTTGTCTCTCCGGCTTGAAGGGTGCGGAGGCAGAAGCGCTGGATGGCGCCAGTGTATGGTCCCGGGTGTGGTGTGACGGGTTGAGCCTGAAGCGTTCGGGTTCTTTCGTCCAGACCTGGCAGATGAACTCGTAGAGTGTCAGACCCCGCAGCGTCCTGAGCCGGCGCGCGTGGTTGTAGGCATCCACGAAGAGCTGGAGGTGGTCTCTGAGCTGATCGTGGCTGTCGTAGTGATAGCGTTTGGCGGTCGCGTCTTTGATCGTGCAGTTCATCCTCTCGACCTGACCGTCGGTCCAGGGATGGTTCACCTTGCGCACACCGTTCGCCAAAAGGTTGATGAGCCGCCGAATTCGTGCAGACTCGTCTGCGGCTCTCCCGACGGATTATGCGCATCTGCTTAACCAAAGCCAACCTAGGTACTCCAATTGTTATCATTTGAGACCCTGCCCCTCTAAGAATCGATATCGAAGATGACCACGCAAATCAAGCAAGCTGCTCTCGCAGTTGCAAGTCAACCATGTGTTTTCGTCCCGTATAACGACATCGAAATCATTGCCGAATTTTTATACCCGCCGATCGTTCCGATTGGCTTCCGTCGGTCGTCAGGAGGATTTGTTATTGCGGCCGCTTCCGAGGCTGCCGTGCCTCTGACACAAGCACCCGTTTTATGTGTGGGGGTCGTATCGTTCAACAAAGATTGTAAAGAAGATCTCAAAGCATTTCGCGAGAGCTTGATCTCGCTCGGTGCGCGGCACGTCCCGCCGCTAGCTATATTTGAGAAAAATGACGCGCTGCCGCTCGCTCAGTATGTAGCGTCAGCTCTTATTCAGTCAAACCTAAGCCTAGCTTCGTACGCATCGATACTGATGAGTGAGCTTTCCCAACTCAGGCGCGCAAACGAGGAGCTTCAAAACAATTTCTTTGCTGTAGAAGCCTACTTATCGCGACAATCAATCCAGCCTGCAGACCTCGCCTTCCGGTCAGATGCTCTTGAAGGTGCGGGCTTCAGTCTAGATTTCGACATAGATGGCATAATCCAGATTTTGCCAGTGGCGAGTACGGGGGTGACCGCAGCGTCGATACACATAATCGAATTAAGTCATGACGAAGGTGACTTGCTTGTAGAACTAAATTCTCTGGAAGATGGACGCCGCCTCGCCATTTGGCGGGTGCCCTCTCGCGACCTAAACTCGGGTTGGAACACATTCGTCCTTCCGCGAGCCCTATATGGTATCAAACGCACCCTGCAACTCAGCATAAGATACGAAGGAGGAGGTAGTTCTCCGACACTCTCTCTGGGCACCCCGCAACCGATAGAACAATTTCGGGTTCGTAGCGCCCGCACTGGATCTCCTATCGCATCGAACAGTCTTGCACTAGAGGTTTGGGCAGGACTTCCCGGCTTCTCGCCCCCGGAGTGGAGCACGCCCTGGCATAGCATTACGAAATATGACACACATACGGGAATGGTTGAGGCAAGAGTCTCTGAGCGCCATCTGTCAAAAGTGTTTATTCTTGATTCCGCCGATGCGTCATTTGACTTCAATGCGGTCCAGTATCTAAAAAGCGAAGGAGAGGTATTTGTTCATCCTCCTGCTTACGGCATGACAACCGCTATTATACCTCATGGCCTTCCGCCCGATGCTGTTCGTATATCTGCAAAGTTAGCAATCGGAAATGCGAAATCCGCGGACATTAGCTTTTCGATCGGAGTATGTAAGACATCCAATGAGGACAGAAAAATACCTCCGGAAACGAGCTCGGGAATGCCGGACCTTGTGTGCTCAGAATGGAAAGCCGTCAAGCCGGGTGCAATTGAGGAAATAAATCTATTCTTAAAAGAAAAGTATCATGGCTGGGCTGATATCTATCTATTTACGCGAATGACTGAAGAAGGAAATAATGATTTCGCGTGGGCTCGATTCAGGGCGATCACAGCTCTCATTCAGCAAGACTGCAGCTGATATCCGTCCTGCACAATCGTATAGCGACACTTACGCGGCTTCGCCTTTCTGCCGGCACTAAGTACCATGTGTGAAATGATGTTCATGGAAAAAATTCAGAATATTTCGGTTGCTGTTGTAGTGCCTGTTTATCAGCATTCTGTTTTTCTTGCAGAAGCCGTAGACTCTGTTATTGCACAAGAGGGATACGAAGGAATCGCAACAGTTATTGTAGATGACGGATGCCTTTCAGCGGAAACTCAGGTGGTAGGGCAAAGCTACGCTTTAGGAAGAGACTCAGTTTTCTACCTGCGTAAGCCGAACGGTGGACTGAGTTCTGCACGTAATTTCGGGATCGACTTTGTTTTAGCGAATTTCCCTAGGGTTGAAGCGGTGTTTTTCCTCGATGCTGATAATCGTATCGCGCCGACGACTATCCGAAATGTGATAGGTTTTTTGAGAGAAAACACAGCGATTGATTGGGTGTACCCGAATATCGATAAAGTGGGGTTAGAGTGGCACGGCAATTATAACGTACCGTACTCTCGTCTGCTTCATCTGACATTCGACAATATTTGCGAAGCTGGTAGTCTCGTATCGCGTCGACTACTTGAAAGCGGTGTTCGCTTTGATGAATCGATGAAGGCTGGATTTGAAGATTGGGACTTTTGGCTTCAATGTATCTCCCGCGGGTTTCGTGGAGCAAATTTTCCGTTTTTCGGATTTGAATACCGACAGCGCGCTGAGAGTATGCTGCGCAACTCTAATCGACAACGTGGGAATATCCTCGAATACATTCAGAGAAAACATGGAAGTCTGTTCGATGTAAAAATGCTTCTTCAGTGGGAGCACGAAGAAGTCCCTCGTTATGCGTTGATAGAGCCTGGGCTTGACGAGATTGCGTTGTTTACCGATCCTTTATCTCAAGTCGCTGAAATCGGACACCGCGATTTTATAACTGCCTTTTGGGCGGAGAGATCAGAGCCAGACGCGTATGGTGTGCCTCCAGTTCTGCTATGGATGCGGCAAATCCAGTTCGTAGCCCTTAAAAGGATGAGGATTGTTCACAATTTCTTGTGGAAAATTGAGTATTTAGTCGAGCAGCATCATTTCGTAGCTGTACGATTTCGATATGAACAGCATGCCATTAGCATGCGATTGGATTTGGCCGGTGAGCGGGCTGCATTGGATTTCGTCCCTGCCGGTTGGGCAACACGATCATCTATGTTCGAACAATGTGCCGTCGACAGTTCCGACGAATGGATTTGTACACTAAAGAGCAGCAACCCTGCGCCTAACGTTGCCATACTAACTGTATGCGCTCCCTTCTTCGACGAAGAATTGAACGGGGCGCAAATATCCTGCACGACGGCTTTGCTCGCGCTCGCCAAGGAAGTTGGAGAAAGCGAGTATCATTCCGAAAAGGCAAAGCGCTGGAGTTGGCGGAACGCTTATTTTCCGAGACGATCATCCTACCATGAGCTCCTCAGACGGACGGTCGGAGCTTCTCCTATTATGCCGCGGGTTCACAATCCTGAGAGGACAACCATTGGTATCCTTCTCCCAATTGCATCCTTCGGCGGCGTAGAGAAGGTCGCCTACGCTTTTGCAAAAGTGCTGAAAGACAATGGCTACGAACTGCATCTCTTCATTTTTGGTGAACCTACCTATCGAGGTGTGCCTGATGCTGAAGGTGTGTTCGAAAGCATCAACTTTTTGGCGGCAGAATACAATTTATGGGGCGGTCCTCATGTTTACCAAGGGCACGAAATTCTACTTGGAAGTGATCCGGAAGCTCAGTCTGATCTCATCTTAGGGTTGCTCTGCGGGCTTGACGTCATCGTCAACTGTCAGGTTGCCCCCGCCAACGCCGTGTTGGCTGAGTTGCGGCGGCGCGGGGCCAAGATCGTTGGTTATTGGCACGTGATGGACAAAAATAATGTCCGTAGAGATGTCGGCCACCCGTATATCGCGTTGGCTTTTGAGCACGTTTATCATCTGATGCTTACCTGCTCGGAAAGTCTCTGCTTTTGGCTCCACAGCATGGGTGTACCTCAACAAAAGTTGATGCACATACCTAACGCTCCGAGCTATAGCCTCGCTCCGCAAGCGGTCGAAGAAATCTGTGCGCAGCGTAAAGGGCGTATTCGCAAGGCGCTATCTGTGATTTTTCTCGGCCGTTTTGACCGGCAAAAGGGTATTGAGCGAATTCATGACGCAGTACGCGAGTCATTTCACCGGCAGTTACCTATAAAGTGGCGCATAATCGGGAGCGAAGTTATAGAAAGTGGTTTGCAAATTTCTTGGAGCGCTCGCTTTGAGGCGATCGGGGTGAAGGTGGAAGAACCATTATATGACTCTGACTTAATCACCCGCGCGATTTCAGAAGCAGATATAATGATCCTGCCGTCGAGATGGGAAGGTGCGCCGCTTAGCATCATTGATGCGCAACGCCTTGGATGTGTTCCGGTTGTCACTGACGTAGGCGCGGTCGGTGAGCTTATCGACGATGAGGTTGATGGCGTGCTCATTTCCGAAGGCAGCGACAAGGCTGTAGCGGAGCAGCTCATTCATGTGCTTATGGAATTAGTGGACGATCCATCAAAGCTCTCCGCTTTGAGCTCGGCAGCATGTACCCGTGTTTCAGAAATTAGCTGGAGTAGCTCGGTTAGTTCGTTCGTAGAAGTCATGCAGAAGTGGTTTCCAGGCCCTGACGACTAATGCTTCACGAACATTTACGCCAAGTTGACGGATATTGCGGGTCGAGTACATTTCGAGAATAATGCTTCGTAGCGTTCGTGGATAGGCGTAAAGCCAGGTCCAGGCGCGTGACAGGCGCGGGCGGCCGGATGAGCGTGCTGCAGAACCATGTGTGGATGGCCCTCGGGTGCAAGCGGATTCTCTGAACGGGCGCTGTGCGTGATCGGATGCTGCCACTTGTTCGGCCTCTGATGCGGCGGGTCAGAAGCCGCGGGCCTTATGGGAGTGCGAAGGTCGGGACCACATCATTGGAATGCGCTCGAAGCGCTCCCGATGCGCCTGGTACTCCCAACCCCGCCGCACCGACGTTGCGCCATACTGGATTTGTGTGCTGTGGTGCTGGACGCCGACATGCTCTGGACCTTCGGGGGGGCGCTCACGGCGTGCTCAGATCGTGGGCCAACCGGCCATCCACGTGCTGTTCTCAGCCCAGCAAACGGCCTCACGCGACGCCGGCTTCCTGGCGATGGGCGGGCAGATTATCGGCGCGATGTGGTAGCCGCCTAGCAGCGGAGCACCGCCTCCGAACCGTCCAGCAGCTTTCGCCAAGCTGGTGTCTCGAGGCGTCGAACCGGCCGCATACTGTGCCGAGCGGCCGACCGCCGCCTTTCGCAAGGCCGCCGGTCCGGCAAGCAAACGCTAGGTCACCTCAGCAAATGGCTGCTCTGGCGCTACCCTCGCATCGACTCCGCTCTCGTTCGACCGCCGGAACATAAGCTTGCCGAAGTAGTATTAGAATCTCTTGATCATCCCCGCTTTTCGCCCTCTCGGATCCCTCTTGCGAGAAAACCTTTGCTGAGTGAGATTGTTAACGGATGCTGGTAGGGATAGGTCAGTGTGTTGAACCAAGGTCCTAGCCTGACTGCTTTCGTGAGATCGCAATGAGCAGAATTGAAACCCCTAAAATGGTTAGCTCCGGATTTCGGACCCGTTCTGAGAGCACGCTGAAGACCGCCATCGCGGATGGATTTGGATCTGTGTTAGTCGAGATCGGGCATGTACCGGATTGGAGCGGCGACATTGTAGGCAAGAAAGATCAGCCTTGTTTCAGATTGAGTGCTGAAACTTTAGGTGATATATCGCTACAGAATACCACTTTCTTTTTTAGTGGCACGGCGTCTGATATCAAAATGCGGCGGGGCGAGAGTTATTTATGGCAGTCCCGCGGCACCGATGGTGCCGAGGAAGAGTTTTTGATCTGTCCAGAACTTTTAGAAAAGCCCGCGTTCGACGCAGCGAACTCCGATCTTTTCAGGAGGGCCGCCGCGATGGATTTGAATGCTGCGGCAGATCTCGTCCGCGTCGATAAAGTTGGTGGACTTCGTAGGCGCGCCGCGCTCTGCAGATACCGTCACGTAGCCGTGGCGAACCGAAAGTCTGTGTCGGTGGGCATCCTAATTTGCTGCAGCTCGAATGACGTATTCGCGCGTGCAACCTGCGCGTCGGTCGGCTCACTTTGGTACCGCTTCGGTAATGTGGCAAGTCTTTGGGACGTCCAGAGTAGAAGTAAACGTGGATTTACCCAGACTGCGACAGATGAACGAGAGCGAATTCAGTCGTACTCTTCGGTATATGCAGTCGAGGCATCTTTTCTCGCAGATCACGACCTGATTCTGTTTCTGCCTGCCGGCTCGCTCGTGACGCGCACCTTTCACGCTCTTCTCACGGAGATCGCCAATCACGTGAAGGAGGGACAGCTTATTCAACTGCGCACAAGTAAAAATTCGCGACGCTTGGATGTGCTGCCGGTGCTCAATGGTACAATTGCGCGCCCCAAAGATTTTCCCCTTACTAGTTTTTTTCCTGTGATCGCTTGCGCAAGTGACGTTCGTTGGGTGCTTTCAGGTGGCCGCTGCTATACTTCAACGCTTTCTCTTGTTTTTGATTTAATGCGGGAGTTGGATATCTTGGAGATATCTACTGAGCCCGAGGACGGCCTCCTGCAGGTTGCCCCGCCGCCTCAGCATCTTGAATCGCTCGAGATAGATCACTTCATACGAAATTTTGTCGAAGCCACAGCCTCGGTTGATGAAGCAAAGCACTGATGAAAACTCAGCGAGTCGCCGTTCTGGCACATTCCCATCCTGCTCTCACTAAGGGTGGAGGAGAGATCGTTGCGCATCGCTCCTTCAGGCATCTACAGCAGGTCTGCGATCATGCAACCTTATTTACGGCCGTGCCACTGAGAGTGCGAAGCGGGAACTCAATCTTCAGTCGAGACGAGCGGATCGTCGAGTATGATTCGGAAGAATTCTTGCTGCAATCAGACAGGTATGACGACTTTTTGGGGACAACCGATGACTGGAAATTGCTCGATGATATTGCTTCGATTTGCGATAAACGAAAAATTAACGTTTTCCATTTCCACCACTTCTTCCAACTTGGAGTCAATGCTGCCGCTTATCTACGTTCACGCTTCCCTCATGCGGCCTTTGTTTTAACGCTCCATGAGTTTTTATCGATTTGCTATCAACACGGTCAGATGATCAGGCGGAATTCGCGTCTTCGGTGTAATCGCGCGTCCCCAATCGACTGTCATCTCTGTTTTCCTGAACATTCAAAGGAGGAATTTCGGCTCAGGTCCAGCTTGTTTGAACATTTTTTTGCTAGTTTTCAGGCTATTACTGCGCCAAGTCGCTTCCTTGCTGAGATGATTAAGGATGCCGGATTGGTAAACGACATTCTCCTTGTTCAAAATGGCACCTCTTGTTCCGCTCCCGAGAACGTTGATCATGGCTGCCCGATAGATTTGCACGCCCGCTTTGCTTTCTTCGGGCAGACGACGCCGTATAAGGGTCTTGATGTTTACCTAACAGCCGCTGTTAGGATTCTGGAAAAGCTCGGATCCATCGCAACTTTCTCAATTTATGGCTGCGATATTGCCGGCGCGCTTCGTCTTCCGGCTATTCAAAGTCTTGCTTCCTCGTTGAATAAGTGGTCCGGAAATATCGTGTTTCGCGGCGTCTACGACCCTCAGTCTGTTATAAGCCATATGCAGACATGTGGCTGGGTTGTTGTGCCCTCAGTGTGGTGGGAGAACTCGCCGATCGTGATTCAGGAAGCGTTTGCCGCTGGGCGGCCCGTCCTCTGTTCTGGCATCGGAGGGATGCGGGAGGCTGTAGAACATGGTAGAGACGGATTCTATTTTCGCCCAGACGATCCTTTGGATCTCTCGAATACTTTTGAGCGCTGTCTGGCCGGGCCTCAGACTTGGTCGAATCTGCGAGCGAATATTAAGGCGCCCCGGACAATCGAGATCATGAATGCGGAGTATGTTAAAATCTATAGTGATATTCTCGGTTGAGAAATGGCAGGCGCCCGACATTTTGATCTTTCGAGGTAGATGCCTGTACTTGCCTTTGTGGGGTTGCATGAGGGGCCGCCGCACCGACTCGGGGTGGTGGCCGCGGCCGTCTCGTCGAGTAACGCCAGCCGGTCCGTGTCGAGTCCCGCAGGCTCAGACGCTCAAGCCCGATCCAGGCGAAGATCAGGCGCACGACGCCGGCCTCCTCGGGCACGACCTCGAACCGGGCAACCCCACCGCCTTGATCGCGGGTGACGTACCGATAGCCGTAGGGCGCGCCAGCCAGCGCGCTGACCGAGCCCGACCGCGTTCCAGGATCTGGGCGCGCTCGTACTCGGCGATGACGCCCTGGATCTGCAGCAGCAGATCGTCCTCAGGGCTGGCTCCAATCGGACGATAGAGGAAGATCACCGAGACACCCGCGCGTCGGAACTCCTCCATGAGCAGGGCTTGATGCGCGTGCCGTCGGGCCAGACGATCCGGAGCCAGCACGTAGAGGCATTCGATCGCGCCGGCAGCCACCGCGTCGCGCAGGCGCTCCATGGCGGGGCGCACCAGCGAGGCGCCGCTCTGCCCCTCGTCCACATAGCCATTGTCGGGCGCGATCCTGCTCCCATCGGCGGCGATGCGCTCGTGCAGAGCGGCGACTTGGCTGTCGATCGTATGCTCGCGCGCCTGGGCCTCGCTGGAGACGCGCGCGTAGAAGGCCACCCCACCCTCAGCCATGCTCAGTCCTCCTCGTCTGAACTGGTACGGGCCCTACGGATGCGATGGGCTTGCGGGTCACCGGCAGGATGCGGGCGTAGGCCTCGACCAGGTACTGCGGACTGAGCCTGGTGGTCTCGAACGAGATACGCGCCACGACGACCACCTGCGGCGTCGATCGACCCATGTGCACCTCCATCGGTGCGGGGTGCGGCGGGTCCGGAAGGAGGCTTCAGCCGAACCGAGGCGCTATCGGTTCGAGAGCCGTCAACCAGCCGCTCGCGTGGAATGCGAGCCGACCACTCGAACGTCGAATTGGCAAGATTGTACGGCGGACCGTTGAGCGCACGTTCGGCTGGCTGTCTCACTGGAGCGGCTTGCACCGCGAGCGCGCT
>NZ_BJZU01000176.1 GCF_007992195.1 Methylobacterium oxalidis
GCTTCGGAACACCAAGGATCACAATCTCGCAGTGGAACGCGATGGTCAGCGCGCACCAGTCACCGCGGTCCGCGTTTGTTGCTGACGTTGATCAGAAGTGGGTGGTTGCGGAGGGGTGGCGCACGGGCATGAGGTCGATTGTGGAGTGCCTCGTCGCGTTTGCAATTTTGCTTGCCCTCGTGGTGGCGTCTTACACCCCGGCGCTCGGCCGCATCGAAGAATTTGCGCAGCAAACGCGGCGCGCTGAGGTGCTCCGGACGGTCGAAGGGAGGGGCGGCGAGGCCGTGACCACCCTGTAACGCGCCTTGCGGCACCATAGGTGCAGAGCAGGCGTGGGCCCTGCAGGACGCAGGAACACCCTCTCCACGCCGTTGATCGGGCCACGTGACGGAGGCACAGGATGGTGGTACAAGGAATTTGGGTTGGCAGTTCGCAAGTTGTTGATTTTGCTTACATAACGTTGTGAAACGCCCAGTCCTTTCCTGGGCACCAATGCTTCCGTAAGGCATTGATCTGCCGCCACATTTTTTGAAAGGCGCGACGCATCTGCCGGTGGCGTCGGACGTCGGTTGGCTTTCCCTATCTCCGAAATCAGCACTTGGGCCGGTGCGCCAACAGGCAAGCCTCAGCGCTCGAGCCGGCTGCGCCGCTCAAGGAAGCCGAAGCGGCCGATGGCTCGCTGTAGGCGTGGCTTAGCGGGCGATCTCACGCATAGCTCGTCTTCTGCTTCTTCAGCGGAACGAGAGACATCTCCTGCACCTCGACCCCGTTCTCCGCGCGGCGGTAGCGGACTGTCAGCTCGACCAGGTCGCCGTCAGGAATCCCACACACGTCCAGGGCCTCGATAAGACTGTTCCGCAGGTGCTGCGCCGAGCGCAGTGACTTCGCCTTGTTCTCAGCCATGGTTCACGGCCTCCATGTTCGGGATGCGATCACCTGCTCCGCTGCGAGAATCACCGCGGTCACGGCATCATGCATCTGGTTGGCGAGACCGTGAAGGAGCGCCGCCGGCTCGACTCGGCCTGATCGGAGCCGCTGCGTCGCAGCGCGACGTTCCGCGCCGTGTCGGCTTGGGGGTAGCCTGTGTCCCGCTCACAGCATCGTGGCTTCGACGACACGCAGATCGACTCATGCGTCCGTGTGTTCCTGCCGGCACAGCTTCCGCCCTGAACGTTGAAGTAGGGTGAGGGGTAAGCTTAGGGATCGTAAAGGGCGCACGATGCCGGGTCTGACCCAGGAAGCCTTCGCACACGTACTTCAAGCGGCATGGATGTACGCTCAGGAGGAGCGTGAACGGGCCGGTACGATCATCGAACTGCGACTCACGACGCTCGGGCTGACGGCGTTTCGTGCGGACGCCGCCTGCACACGGGCCGCAACAGCCTCTTGGAGCGAGCTCGCCGGGTCCGACGACCTCGCCAGACTGTTCACGAAGTTGATCCGGCAGGTCGCCGAGGCGGCAAGCCCCGAGCCCGTGGCGGCGGATACAGCCGGAGCAATGGCAGCCTGAGCTGACCACCCATCCCGGCGCAGGCGGAGCTACCGCGCGCCGGCGTTCGGCAGGAGAACGGCCTGCCCCATCACGCGTCGGAACGCTTCCGCGAGCCGGATCCCGGGCACCTTCGTGGCACGATCGTGTTCGGCCGGCCACGCTGCCGCGGGGCGGGGCCGGATCATCAACCTGTGCCGTTCGTTGATCTCTGTGAGGTGCGGAGAGCGGACGATGACCCCAGCCACGATCGCCATGAACAACGAAGCGGTTCGGCTCGGGTCCGAGCGCCTCTTGAGGCAGTTGCGCGCGGAGGGCTTGCACTACCGCCTCTGGGTGACCGGAACGGCGAGCGGCAGCACCGTGCACATGCGGATTCCTGAACTGGCGCCGGAGATGCGTGACCGCATCCTGCGCGTATTGCAGGGGCGTGGAGTCCGCCTCGATATCGAGGATGCGCAGATCGTCCGATGAATGTGCGCGTCGATCCGTGAGTTCAGGTCACATCGAACCAAGCGACGTCCGCATCCCCGGTCGAATAAGGTCTCGACGAGAGCAAGCCGCCGAGCGGGCGGAGGGCGTGTGAGCCCCCCACATGGATGTTGAACGAGGCGACGCGTCCCGCCTCCTCACGGCACCTCTGGGAGTCGCGTGCGATGGATTGGCGAGCGATGTTCGTGCCGTAGCACGCGCTCCTGGAGATCGTTCTGCGCGGCTCAGTCATGTACCTCGCGCTGTTCCTCATCATGCGGTTCGTCATGAAGCGGCAGGCCGGCGCCTTCGGCCTCGCGGACCTTCTCGTCGTCGTCCTGATCGCGGACGTGTCCCAGAATGCATTCGCGCACGAGTAAAAATCCCTGACGGAAGGGCTTCTGCTCGTCCTGACGATCGTGTTCTGGAATTACGCCATCGACTGGCTGGGCTTCCGCGTCCCGGCCTTCGAGCGCTTCATCGTGCCGAAACGGCTGAAGCTCGTGATGAACGGCGAGATCTGCTGGGTGAACCTGCGCAGCAACATGATCACGCATGCAGAGCTGATGAGCCAGCTGCGCCAGCAAGGCATCGACGATCCGGCCGACGTGAGGGAAGCTTCCCTGGAGGGCGATGGCCGGATCAGCGTCATCGCCGCGGAAGAGGCTGCGCCGCGGAGCCCGGACGACCGGATCAAGGGGACCCGTTGAGACACTCTCGCGCGGTCTGCCGAGCTCCGCCTGACGGACGCCGGAACGCAGTTCCCGTCCGGCTGTTTCTCCTGGCATTCATCAGGAGGACCACCATGCGGATTGTGGCCAGAGCATCAGCCATCGCGATCATGATGCTGATGAGCGTCGGCGCAGCGGAGGCGAAAGGCTGCATCAAGGGGGCAATCATCGGCGGCATCGCCGGGCACTACCTCGCCGAGCGCGGCGTGGTCGGCGCGGTCGCCGGGTGCTTGGCCGGCCGCGCCCTCGCCAACCGGCGCGCGCGGCGAGACATCGAGTACGGTTCCCGCGTCAAGCCCCGTGATGCCGGCTACGGCCCGGTCCGCCGCGAAGGCCGCCGAGAGTACAGCTACTGAGGCGAGGCCGAGCCGCTCCGCGCGAGCGGCTCGGACCTCCGATATTGGCAGCCGCCGACGCCTCGGCGGCTCCTCGCGTCTCAGGCCGCGGGATGCGGCACGATGCGGATGTACGGCTTCGGTGCCTTCCAGCCATCCGGATAGATCCGGCGCGCTTCCTCGTCCGACACGGAGCCCGCGATGATCACGTCCTCGCCCTGCCTCCAGTTCACGGGCGTCGCCACCCGATGCCGCGCCGTCAGTTGCAGCGAGTCGATCACGCGCAGCACTTCATCGAAGTTGCGGCCTGTCGTCATGGGATAGACGAGTATCAGCTTGATCATCTTGTCCGGCCCGATGACGAACACGTTCCGGACCGTCTGGTTGTCGGCCGGTGTGCGCCCCTCCGATGTGCCCCCCGCAGCGGCCGGCAGCATTCCGTAGAGCTTGGAGATCCTGAGGTCGGCATCGCCGATCATCGGGTAGTTCGGTGCGAATCCTTGTGTCTCTGAGATGTCGTTCAGCCACTGGCTGTGCCGGTCGGCAGGGTCGACACTCAAGCCGATGATCTTCACGCCACGCCTGTCGAACTCGGGCTTGATCCTGGCCATGTAGCCGAGTTCCGTCGTGCAGACGGGCGTGAAATCTTTCGGATGCGAGAAGAGCACGCACCACGCGTCGCCGATCCAGTCGTGAAACCGGATCAGGCCCTGCGTGGTCTCGGCCTCGAAATCCGGCGCCATGTCACCGATCTGAAGAGCCATGAACGCCTCCCGTCGTCGTGCGTTCGAAATGCCCCCGTCACCCAGGTTAATCCCAAGCGGCCGACGATGCCTAGCGCGCGTTGCGGCCGTGCCAGGGCTTTGGTTTCGCGTCTGCGCGATTCCACGATGCGGCCGCATCCCAGGGGTGCCGCGAGCGGTGATTCCGCCGTTTCGCGCAGACATGTCCTCCGGTACGCTGACGGCAGAATTTCGATCATGTTCGCCGGGGAGGCGACGCGCCATGAACCCGAATCGCAAGCTCGCCCGCTTCGCCGCCGACGAGGTGCAGGGCGCCTACCAGATCACGCTCGAGTCCGATGACGGGGAGTCCCTTCAGGTCCTCGCGACCGCGCAGCAGATCGAGGAGTTGATGCGGGATCTCGATGAGCTTCTCGGGCGGGATGCCGAAGGGGAGGACGAGGTCACGGAACGGCTGAGCATGGGCGACGAGTAGGGCTGTCCTCGCGTTCACAGCGAGAGTGCAGCGTCCGGCGCGGCGGCGCCAGCTCGACGTTCTCGGGCACGGAGGAAGGCGATCGTGAGACCGGAGATCGTCAAGAGATCGCAGGTCAGACCGAAGACCGAACCGACGATGAGGTTATGACCGGCCCAGAAGGAGGAGGCGCAGAGGAAAAGGCGGCGCATCGTCTGAGAACCTGCCTGAAGGCGGGCCGCGGTCGCGAGCAACGTGCCCGCACCGGCACAGGCCGAGGCCCAGCCTTCCCAAGTCGCAAGGGTCAGGCACGCCGCCACGAGGCTGCTCGTCACAAAGAGGGGCGCGACCCAGCCGGCGCGCGATGCAGGGCCGATGAACCGCGCCGAGACGAGGCTCTGCAGGACAGCGATGGCGCACATCGCCATGCCGGTTTGCGCCCCGAGATACAGGTAGTGGAGACCGAAGCACGCAGAGCAGGCCGCCGAAGTGAGCAGGATCCAGAACCGCCGCGGCATCATGCCGGCAGCAAAGCCGAGTGAGAGCCCAAGCATTCCGAAGAGATCGAGATGGCTTCTGGCCGCGTTCCACAGGGTCAGAGCATAGTCCGCGGTCATCATGGTCTGCACTCGAGAGGCGCCCGATCGCGCCCGTCCCGACGAATGCGCTATTCCCGCATGGTAACCGGTTGGTTAATGACGAGGCTCTGCCGCTCAAGCGTGGCATGCAAGCCGCAGCCAAGACCATCGCGAGATTGGATCTCGGGATCGAGGCCGACCGAACGGGCGCGCCACACGCGCTTGCCCATTTTCGCCTGTAGACGGTGATGTGCTTTTGCAGGCCGGACTCCGCATTGGAGATGCCGACGATGACCTTATCGGTGGAATGGTGGCGGGATTGCCTCAACCGATTGTCGGGTCGTGATTGACGAGCAGCCAGTGAACCCTGCTGGTCCTGGCATGGGGCGGCACGAGCTTCCTGTTCGCCGGTGGCCAAGCGGCGCAGGAAATCTCCACATCGCCTCGAATGTGGAACAATGCTGCTTGCCGGCTAACGGAACGAGGGCTAAAAGCCCGTCACCCGGACAGAAAAAGGGCCGCCCATTGAGAGCGGCCCGAAGTCTAGGGAGGAAACGCCCAATGAAGGGCCAGCGCGGCGACGCCATCGCCGCGATGTGATTTGCGTGTCCCACGGAACGTCGCGCCGCACAATCATGCGGATGTGTGATCTGGCATACCAAAGCTGCATGGCGGGTCGACACGTCTGGCGAAGCTGTGCGCTGCGCGCTCATCGCCTGGAAGGCGGCCTCAGAAATCGCCCACGCCGTGGAAGATCGGGGCTCGAACACCTGGGCCGGAGCGCTCCGGTGACAGCCATCCGGCAGGGCCGCATCAGCCGCGTCGCGCTCGGTAGAAGCGGTTGATCCGCGTGCTCGTCGGTCAGCGCGACGATGCCCAACCTCCAGCTATCGCGGATGTGCGCCTGCCCGGCCTCAAAGGCTGGACGTGATTGCAGGGTCTTAGCGGCAATCGCACGCAGGAGCCGTTGTCCAGCCAGGATCGGTTGTAAAGAGCGGTCTAACACTCGCCCTGCTGAACCGCAGTGACAGGCCCGGGTCAAACCGCCAGCCATCTTGCTGAAGTCATTGAGGGGATTGGCGCACCCGACACGATTCGAACGTGTGACCTTTGCCTTCGGAGGGCAACGCTCTATCCAGCTGAGCTACGGGTGCTGACCGTGGCGGATTCAGTAGCCGATGCGAAAAACCAATGTAGGTCAATCTGTTACGATCGCTAACGTAGCAGCACGGAGGAAAGGTGCAAGGGGGCTAGGTGCCGTCGATGGAAGGCGTTTGGTGACGCCCGGTGTGACACCAGTGTGACAAGCTTGACCCTGCGTGGGGTGAGGCAAAGCCTTGGTGGCATGAGCGTTTAGCTCCCCATCGGAACCACCCGGCTCGCTCCGGGTATGCCCCGGTATGTTCTTTTTCTTCTCCAATCGGCTTGGGTGCCTCGGCTCGATCCTGTTCTCCGTCCTGCTGACGGCCATTCTGCTCGCCTTCCTACGGATCATCTGAGCACCGCCTGTCACCCTGCTCAGCCACCGGTTCGACCCCCTCTCAGCCAACCTTGACCGTGGGAACCGAATCAGATTGTTCGCTCTTTGTTCTCACAGAGGGTCGAGCCATGGCTGACACGACGAAGAAGCGCACTCCGGGTGATGTGGCAGCTATCGCGGTGGCCTACCTCGCCAAAAGCAGGGGTGACGCCGTGCGAGCCCTTCACGATGCCATCTCTGATGCCTTGGATGACCTCAGTGACGAACGGGATAAGGCCAAGGACCGCCTGATTAGCCACGGGTACGCTCGGTCTGGGCCATACCTGACCCGCCAATGAGGATCCCGGAGCGGCTGAGCCAGTTGGCAGCGGTATCATTGAGGAGGACGGGCGCCTGAGCGTAGCAGCCGTGATGGACGGAGCAACTCTCGCAGGTGATCCGCTGTGTCACCGCCGAGCGATCCCAGCCGCATCCCACTCTCCCGCAGCACTTGGCTTAGCCGATGTAGCTCTGCGAGCCTCATGCCCTCCTCAATGGCGGCCTCTTCGATGGCGCTCCGGTACTCGACCGAGGCTGCTGCTTCTGAGTTGCTGGAGGTGAACGTCGGGCTATTCTTCATCTTGGCACAGAGGCAAACAGGCGAAGTTTTGATTTATACGTAAGCCGCAGTTCAGCTAATCGGCGGTATTGCTAAAGCGTTTTAAGTCTTAGCTCCTATGGCTTTTGCCTCTACCCAACCAATGGCTCCTATTTGTGGTTCCCAGCGATCAGGACAAGTCCGGCAGCTTGGCCGATACATTGCGCCCAAGCATGGAACTGCCCGCCGCGTCAATGCATCATCATCCTCTGCATCTTTGAATCGCAGGCGAGACGATGCGTTCTTCATGGCAACCCATTGACACTGCCCCAGCGAAGGAAGGCGCCAAGGTCCTGCTCTTCGACGGCAGGGATCAGTTCGTAGGTGTCCTCACTCACTACAGCCACAAAGGTCAGTGGCGTCTTTGGACGGGTGAGAAGCCTGTCCCCTGGGACGGCCGAAACCCCACTCATTGGATGCCGCTGGCTGAACCACCGGGAGAGACTGAGCGAGTCGACGCAAGCTCTGACCCTGGCGCGGCAGCAGCCGAACCTTCACCGGGCGAGGATAGCGGCGACGGGCTGGCGGATCATCCGGGCGATGCAATACGCTGATGGGGTTAAATCTTGGAGATAGAGCTAACCACAATGAACTTGCTTAGGCATGGAACTCCAGGTTCGGATGAGCGTAGCTCAACTAAAGCTTCGCCGTTGCCCACCGTGAGTTCAACATGCGTATCCGATCAATCTGGGCGCTCTGCGGTACTCTCGCGGTAGTCGTATCAGCGGATCCGGCTTTAGCAGACGTTCGCATAGCTATAGACAAAAGTAATCAGAGAATGTCTGTGGCTGTTAGCGGGCAAGCACTATACAACTGGCGTGTGTCAACGGGCCTTCCAGGGCATGGAACGCCGAGCGGTACTTTTAGAGTGCTTCGAACTGAACGCATGTACTACTCACGAAAGTACGACAACGCACCTATGCCGAATGCAATATTCTTTACATCGGTCGGTCATGCGATTCATGGGACTAACCATGTGAGACGACTTGGTCGCGCTGCATCGCATGGTTGTGTCCGGCTAGCACCGGGTAATGCCGCCACCCTGTTCGCTCTCGTCAGGGCTGAAGGAACGGCCAATACGCGCATTACCATAGGCGGTAGTATCGAGCCGTTGATCGCAAGCAGGGATAGTGGATTTCATACCGCCCGGACTCGTCGTCAACCTGAGCCGTTCTATTCGAGGCCGGCAGGATTACGAAGCCGAACCTACGGGTTTGAGGATGATTACTACCCGGCTAGAATTCGGCCTTACCGCGACCCTCATGATTACGATATCGATGACCCACTCTTAAATGAGTTTGATTGAGCTCAGTTCGACTTGCGACGAAACCCTCACGCACATACTCGTCTAGCCTCCCCGCCTGCTCACCAAGGCAGCCTCCCCAAAGCCCTTCCCCGTGCTCTCCTGAGGTTGAACGCTGGGTCTTGCCTTGGTGCCGCTGGTGGTCGCGCCCTGGTGAAGGAATGTGGGCAACGAATGGCCACGAGAGCGAGAAGCGCGTCAGCGAAACAGGGGCAGACTGCCGCCCAACACCGCGAGCCCGGCAATGAAAAGCGCCCCAGAGATGCTCTCCAATAGGGCCTCCTGTTCCGAATACCGCAGCGAGACATAAGCCGCACTTGCAGCCAGCGTAAGCAGTGAAGCGACGATCGGCGGAATAACGTTCATATCAGCCCCCATGGCGGAGGTGTTTACACGACTTCGTAGAGCGAACAAGGGGCATATCTGTGTTGCCCCAATGAAGAATGCGTACTTGATCTAAGTTAATCAGTACTAGTAAGCGCTGATCGGACTACCTAGGGTAATGCCTTGGGGTGCGCGGTTGTGATGGATCGCTTGGAGGCTGCTGAACGTTGCTGAGACCCTACGCCCCCGCTCATGCTCCACAGGGTGATCGGAGGTCGGGGAGCGAAGTTCACACGCTGTCGAACGGAGGGGTCTTGTGGCTAACAATCGACAAGGTGCAGCATCTGGCACGGCCGCCGGTCAGAGTGGACGCAACACCCAACAGCAAACAGGCGGTGCGAGTGGAGTCGCTGATCAAGCGCGGGAGACTCTGCGGGACGTGAGGGACAGAGCGTCCGACACCTGGGATGATCTCTCGGAGCAGGGCACGCACTACTACCGCCGCGGGCGTCA
>NZ_BJZU01000177.1 GCF_007992195.1 Methylobacterium oxalidis
CTGATCCTGTAACAAGTGCATTTTACAGCGGCGCGGACCGCTCGTTCGATGCTTACGTCGGCAATTCTGAAGAGCGCGAGTGCTTCGCTCGGAAGCGGACGCCAGCGCCCGCGCCGTTCTCGGGCAGGAAGTCTATTCCAGCACGCTCAAGGGCACTTCTGATTGCTTGTACGTTCACCGGTGTAGCCGAAACTGGTCCGTCCTTAGCCTCAGCCCTTCGGATTGTTGCGACTCCTAATTGCGCCGCACTCGCCAACTCCTCTGCACTCCATCGGAGGAGGGCACGAGCCGCGCGAATTTGCGCTCCAGTAAGCTGAACGCGTTGTGCAGGGTCCACCTTGATAGATCCCATATCAAGTGATATGAAAACGATCAAACGATCTGAATGGGATCAATGTCATGGCCCACCAACGCTCGCTTTCATGGTCCGCTGCCATACGTGATCTCCGCGGTGACCGCAGCCACTCTGATCCGGCAGAACAACGAGTCAGGTATCGTCAGCAGGCGTTCGCAAAACTCGCCGGGCGCCGTGCTCTGGCTCACAGCCGCAAATCTCCTCTCATCATCGACGGCGTATTCCAGAAGAGCGCCATCATGTGCGCCGCGATCGAAGCAGCGAGAGCTCGTCGCACCGTCACAAGCGAGCCCTGGAACATCTGCCTCTCCGCCGCTCTCAAAGGAACTTGGAAGGCCGCGAAGGAAGCTCGTTCATCCGCGGCTCATCAGGCACGTCGAGCCGTCGAACGCGCGCAGCGAGTGAATTCGCGCTCCTTCCAGGACCACGTGATCTCACCAGCAGGGGAGGGGTACCTGGCACCGAGACACCGCCCACAGCCGTCAGCGGTGCTTGGCCCCAAGCAACACGTGCGATCCGCGTCCCTCTCAAGCATCCCAGTTTCCAACGCTCCACGCGCCTCTACGCCCCAGCCCCTGGCCCCATTGTCGCGCTGAGCCCAGGCCCATACTCCACGCTCGGCTCAGCGGCCGGCGGCTTAGCTTCATCACCTCTCCCTCACAATCAGCGAGGCACCATGCCCAGCAGAAGACCGCGCTCGCGCGCGACCGATCCCGCACGCCTGACCGTCGCCTCATTAGGCGTCCGCGCCAAGCTCGTGACCGAGGACCAGGACGCTGAGGTCCGCGCCCTGATCGAGCGCTATGAGCAACTCCTCTGCGAGTGGGAGAACCTCTCCCACCGCGCCCTCAATGCCCTCTCTGGCCGCTCACCCCGCACGGACAAGCGCCATGCCCCTCATCACCCCTGAGGATATCGGCACGACCCCGCGCAGCTGCCTCTCCCCACGCCGCCGGCTCCAAGCCTGGGAGCGCACCAACGGCAAGTGCGTCGTCTGCGGCGAGCGCATCGACGGGGCCCGCGAGCGCTGGATCATTGAGCACATCCGCGCCCTCGAGCTCGGCGGCGCGGACGAGATCGCCAACATGGGACCAGCCCACGAGGCCTGCGGCCGCGAGAAGACACGCGATGATCACACCCGCACGGCTCAAGCCAAGCGGCAGAAGCTTCGCCACATTGGCGCGGCGGCACCCGAGCGCCCCTTGCCGGGTTCGAGAACAAGCCCGCTCAAGCGCAAGCTCAACGGTACGGTCGTGCCAAGGGAAGCTGCACTGTCCGGTACAACCGTCAGATCAGCGAAGAGGGTGCCCAGATTCGGCCGGTCTTTGTGGAAGACAGCGGCTGAAGCCGAAAAACCGCTGGCGGAACGAATCGCGAACCCTCAAGAGGGTGCGCCAGCGCAGCTTGCCGCTGCGCTGACGGACGAGAGACGGCCGGCACGCAACCAGTCACCGATCAGGTTTGGAATGTCGAACGCGTCGAAGCGAGAGGATCATCAGGTTCTGGCAGGGAGCCTGGGAGCACTCATCCCGCTGGAGATCGCTTCCCTTCTCACCCCACCGTCTCCGCTGCCCGACGAGGAACCCGATGCCTACGGCCGGCTGCTGACGGCCGTGGGCGTATCGGTCGAGCCGCGGGACACGATCGAGTGGCTGTGGGTCAAGGACGTCGTTGATCTGCTCTGGGAGGCGCAGCGCCTGCGCCGGCTCAGAACAGCGATGCTGAGAACGGCGCGCCGGCGAGGCCTGAGCGACCTACTGGATGCCTATAGAGAGCCCGCGGGCGACACTTTTGGCTACGACCGCAGTGAACTTGTGCATGGCTGGAGCTCGGGAGAGCCAGAGGCGGTGCGCGAAGTCGCCGCGCTTCTCGCCAAGCACGGCCTCACCGATGAGGCGATCTCGGCCCAGGCGCTCTCGAGCAAGCTGGACGACCTTGACCGCATCGAGCGCATGATCGCCAACGCGGACGGCCGCCGGAACGGCGTGCTGCGCGAGATCGAGCGGCGGCGGTCTGCGCTGGGTAGCCGCCTGCGCGCCGCCTCCGATCAGATCATCGACGGCGAAGCGGTCGAGGCTGCCAACGACCAACGCGGGCCGGCGCGGCGGTGACTTCACCCACGAAAACGGCCGCCAATCGCGAGAACGCGCGGAAGAGCACAGGCCCCCGCACGCGGGCCGGCAAGGATCGGGCGAGCCGCAACGCGCTCCGGCACGGGCTCGCCGTCGACCTCAGCGCGGATCCGCAATGGGGCCCGCAGGTCGAGGAGCTCGCTCGCGCGATCGCAGGGCCGCGAGCAGGGGAGGGGCCGACGCTCGCCGCAGCCCGCCGCGTGGCCGGGGCGCAACTCGACCTCGTCAGGATCCGGAGCATGCGTGCGGGGTTGCTGTCGGACATCGACCGCCTGCTTCGGGAAATGGACGGGGATTGGGAGGAGCCCTCAACCTTAGGGCTGGTTCAGGCGGGTCTCGAGGCTGGGCTCAACCAAAAGGAGATCTACGTGATAGTGACGGCCAGCCGTCGATCGCAACCTCCGGCGCGGGTCAGCGTGCTGATCGGGCAGCTCGCGCGGATCGAGCGCTACGAGCGCCGAGCCATGTCGCGCCGCAAATCGCTTGTGCGCGCACTGGATGCTCTGTGTGGGGCCTGACCGCTGAACCGAACTCGGATACGGCGATGCTGCGCTGGCGGCGATGCCGTACCTGACGAGCTTACCGTCTACTCGCGCTGAGCCATGAAGAGGTCAGGGGGCTGACAAAGGTCCTCGACTCGAACCTCTGCTTCAAGCAACCCGCGGTTGAACCTGCTTCTCGATCGACGGAGCGGCAGCATCCCGCGCCATCTCCAGATCATACGTCGCCTGCAGACCCATCCAGACCTCCGCCGACATGCCGGGCGAGCCGCAGAGCCGTCTCGGCCGACACCGACCGCCGGCCCCGGATGATCTCGCTGATGCGCGTCTCCGGCACCGCGATGGCCTTGGCAAGGGCGCACTGACTGAGGCCCAGCGGCAGGAGAAAATCCTCGCACAGTAGCGGCTCTCGATGGCGATGATCAGCTACAGGCACTCCCTCAGGTGCGGCGACAGCTCGGATGTTACCGGCTGCAATACGCCATAATGCTCTCGACCGGCCGCAAGGAGTGCACCCTGACGCCGGACTGGTTGAGCAGCAGCGCCATCGTCATCGGGCGGATGCGCGGGTCCTGTTGCATGGCCGATTGCACCAGCCCGATATGCGGCATGAGCGCGAGCTTCCGGCCACGGCGAGCAGGCGTGCGATCTCGGCGCGAGCGGTGTTGAGCCGCGAGTGGGACAGAACTGCCCTTCTCTCCGGCATGAGCCACAGGTGCACGCTGAGACACTGACCTTGTATCTGCCTCGCAGAGCGTGCTGCCCTCCACATGCGCGATGTAGAAGGCAACGACATCATCGTGGCTAAGACCGGAGATCACTTCCGCGTCGCCCGCGTAAAGGCTGTGGGAGCCGCGGCCGTTCTCGCGAACACGGTGAGGTTGGCTTGAGAGCACGGGCATGCGCAGCGGTTCCGGGGGAGGGGGCCTACATGCGCCGCGTCTGACGCAGCAGAAGCAGGGCAAGCAGCGATAAGCCCTAGTCATCTCAGACCCGGGCTCTAGGACTTCATCTCAACAAGGTAACCAGAGCAGAAGACGAAACGGTCCGGCCTGCGGCGATGTGGGCACCGGTTGGCTTGGCTGCCCTCAGGTTGCGCTCAGCGGTACCGGCCTCCGCATGTACGGTGCAGCGAAAGCGGCGGCCGCGGGGAGGAGCGGCCGCCGAGTGAGGTGGCTGGGCCACCGCGCCGCTGAGGGGGATCAAGCAGCACGCGGGTATGTGCGCTTGCTAAAGCGGTCGATCCAATCACGCTCCCGTGATTATAGTTTCTGGTTGTTTCGGGACCGAACACCTGGCTAGAGCGAACCTCCGCACCCTGAGACAATCGCCTCCCAGCGCAAAGCGTGCCGATGCAGACTGTGTTTCTCGATTGCGACGGTGTCCTCGCGGATTTCGACAAGGGCGCTGCCGCCGTTTTCGGGATGCTGCCCGCAGCCTTCGAGAAGCGTTTCGGCCTCGGGCGCTTCTGGGGCAGGCTGGCATCCACTCCGGACTTCTTCGAGAGCCTCGACCTGCTGCCGGACGCCATCGAGCTGTACGACGCGGTCCGCGAACTGAAGCCCGTCATCCTGACTGGATTGCCCCGCGGCGCCTGGGCCGAGCCGCAGAAGCGCCGCTGGGCCGCGCGCCACTTCCCCGGTGTCGAGGTGATCACGACCAGCGCCGCATCGAAGCGCAAGCACTGCAGCCCGGGCGATGCCCTGGTGGATGACCGCGACAAGTACCGCCACCTCTGGGAGAAGGAGGGCGGCGTCTTCATCCATCACCGGAGCGCGTCTGCCTCGATCCGCCAGCTGCACGAGCACGGCTTCCTGTGAGTGGGAGAGGCGAGCCCGCATCCGCTCTGCCAGCACCGGGTCACAGCGGCCGCGGCCGGGAGCATCGCGCGTGCTCCCAACCCTTGTTTCGCATGGACTTCCTCGCGCCGCAGTGCCGGGTCCAGCCTTAGGGCATCGTCGGATAGGACCGGACGCGCGTGCGTCCCTCAACGGCCCCGGCAGGCGATAGGCCGGCCCCCGCAGTTGAGCCCGTGGGCCCGCTACTCTCGGCCACGGTAGGTGCTGTCCAGCCCTCCGAGCGCCAGGTCTGCGCCCGCTCATGCACATCGACGGAGCCGTGCTGCTCCAGGATGTCCATCACCATGACAGAGCGAGCCTCATCGGCCCGGACGGTGACCAGGGTTCCGCCTCGCCGCACACCCTCAGAATAGGTGTGAGCGTCAGCCTCGTTCACGCCGGCTCCGGTCAGACCTCCGATGAGACCGCCGGCAGCCGCTCCGATGCCTGCACCTGTCAGGGTGGTCACCAGCCAGCCGGCGGCCACGACAGGCCCGACGCCGGGAATGGCCATGAGGCCGAGCCCGGTCAGAAGGCCCAAGGCACCACCGGCCAGGGTACCGACCGTCGCACCGGTACCTGCGCCGGTCTCAGCGCCTTCCTTCGCCTCGTGGTGGTCCCTGTCGCCGCGCCCAACGAGACCTGAGTGGCGGTCACCTTCATTGTTGGCGACGATGCTGACGTCGGAGTGCGCGACGCCCGCGGCTTCGAGCTGCGCGACAGCGGCGCTCGCATCATCATAATGATCGAAGAGAGCGGTGATGGTTTGCTGAGCCATGGCGGCCTCCTGAGTGTTTGTTCTGAGGACTGGTCTCGTCACGTTCACTTACTGAGCCGCGACGTTGCCCTTGAAGTCGACGCCGACGTTCACCGACTTGCCGTTGAGCATCGCCGCACCGCGCCAGATGCCCTTGTCGTCCTTCTTGAGGTCCTTGACCTCCTTGTAGCCCGCATCCTCAAGGCGCTTGCGGGTCTGCGCCTCGGTGAAGCTATTTGAGCCTTCCTCGAGTTTGGCGCTCGATGCTTTGCCCGTGGTGGCCGGGTTGTTGGCGTCCGGCCTGTCAGTGTTCGGGCGCGTGACGGCCTGCTGACCGCCGGACTTCTCGCTGGTGCCGGCGTCCGGTGCAGGCTGACCAGTCACAGTGGTCTGCGCGAGGGCTGGAGCGGCACCGAGCATGGTGAGCATCGCGAGGCAGGTGAGTGTCTGGCGCATGGGCGTTCTCCCAGGTTAATCGCCATCTCAATTCGGCCACCCGGCAAAGCGTTCCAAATCGGAACGTCGGCTGCCAAGAACTTCTGCCGCATTCGCTCTGACGCAGGAGTAGCATTCTAGTGGATTAGCAGTGTATATTAGATCGATTTTTATTGAGGCATCTCTCCAGATCCGCCTGAGGCGACTTGGCGCGTCAGCGGGAACGAAATTATCCGCGCAGCGCGTACGAAGGCGTTGCCCGATAATGTGGGCTTCCGGGCGCCGCATCGCGTTGACTGAGGCCTCCCTGCCCATCGCACGAGACACCGAGTGCGATCACCAGTGACTTCTGACGCCGCGACTGCGCTTCGAGAGCGCTGAGGCGCACGGAAAGCATCTCAGCCAGATTGAACAGGGCTGGCATCTCGCCTGAGCCTCACAACCTCGACGGCACCGTTAGCTTGTGAAGGCCCGGAGGGGTGAAGGCCCGCCCGTCGACACGTCGCAGGTCAGCGATCTCAGCAGCCAGATCGGCCGGTAAGGTCAACGGCAAAGCCGCGGCAGGTGTAGGCCCAAGCTCGGCGCGCCAACGCGGCGGTACGATCACGGATCACTACGAACCCACGAATCGATGTCGATTGAGCTAGTACCTGCTGCGGCAGAGTACTAATACGCGCCACGGAAACTTTTCACCATATTTTTCAATGCCGTCCGCCGGAATTGTATGCGATTGTACAGATTTTTTCGTTGGTATATTACCGGACACTCCAGTCGAACGCCGAATAAAAATTCGCGATTATTTATTTTCTGTGTTGCCAGCCCTCCTGCAATGCGTATGAAATCAGCAAAACGCCCAATGAGGGCACTCGCGCATCCTATCAGCGCGCAGAGGGGCACGCCATGGCCAAGTTCTCGTATGTCGTCACCCCGGATTCCGGGGCGAGCGCGGCTGACCGCTACACGTCTGGCAATGCCAATCACGCTCTGATCATCTCGGGGACCGGCGCGGCGAACGATAGCATCATCATCTCATATATCGATCCTGTGTCGAAGGCGACGAAGACTCTCACGACCAAGGTCGCCAAGAACGGTCTTTGGTCGATCACCACGGCATCGCTGAACGACGGCGCTTATAATCTCACTGTCAAGGAGACCGGCACCCAGCCGGTCAGCGCAATCATTCCGACTTGGTTCCTGGACACTAAGACAAATGTCACAATCACAGGGATCGGCCCCGACACCGGGCGAAGCGCAACGGATGGCGTGACTAAGGGCGGTACCCCGATCACGATATCTGGCACGGCAGAGGCGAGCGCGACCGTTCGTGTCAATTACGTTGATGCGAAGGGCAACAAGGGATCGCTCGGGCCTGTCACCGCCGATGCCAGCGGCAAGTGGAGCCTCAAGGCTCCGGTGGCTCCCGACGGAACCTATACGCTGACAGCGGTCGCAACCGACAAGGCCGGCAATACAGCCACGTCAACGTTCAAGGGGGTTTTGGATAGCGTCGCGCCCAGTGCTCCGACTCTCACCGTCAAAGATGACAAAGGAACAGTCGTCACCAACACGCCCGATAACACGTTGCACGTCAGCGGTAAGGCCGAGACGAACAGCGCGGTGGTGGTGTCATGGAAGGACGCCGCTGGGAATACAGGCACTCTGACGCCTATTGTGGCCGCGAACGGGACTTGGACAGTCGATACCGGCACGCTTGCCGCTGGCAAGTACACCTTCACAGCCACCGCGACCGATCTGGCTGGTAACGTGAGCAAGGCCTCGCCGGCCTTCAACTTCACGGTGACCGGCACGGCCCCGACGGTCGCGCTCACGAGCCAGGTTCTGGCGAACGACACGGGCGCTTCGAACACCGACCGCATCACCAAAGACGGCCATGTGCAACTCTCAGGCACAGTGGCAGCCGGAGCCACAGTTGACATCTATGACGGCACAACGAAGCTCGGCACTGCGACCATTTCTGGGACCACTTGGAGCTACTCGGGTGTCCTCAATGCTGGCACCCACGACCTTTATGCTCGGGCAACCAGCGCCTCTGGGCTCACCACCAACAGCAACCACGGAGCGGTGATCACGGTCGACACGACGGTGACGCCTGAGACGTTCACGAACGTATTGCTTGCCGGCGATAATATCATCAGCGCGACTGAAGCTGCCGAAGCGCGGGTAGAGCTCAAAGGCTCATTGTCGAAGGCGCTGGCGCCCGACGAGAAGCTGTTTGTGACGCTGGATGGGCAGACGCATCAGGCAACCGTCACCGGCACGACCTTCGCGCTCTCTGTGCCTACGCCTACAGCAAGCGGATCGCTCATCCTCAAGGTGGTCGACACCGCTGGAAACGAGACGATCCCCTTCAATCAAGCTTACACCGTTTACGTCAAACCCTCGAATAAGGCTCCGATCCTAGCGAGCGCGATCGCTGATCAGAGCTCGCCCGAGGATGCCACTTGGAGCTTCCAGGTCCCCGCCGGCACCTTCACGGATCCCGATAGCGCCAGCCTGACGTACACGTTCGTTGCAGTCGATTCAGCGGGAGTAGCCCTGG
>NZ_BJZU01000178.1 GCF_007992195.1 Methylobacterium oxalidis
GCTCGATCCTGCGACGTCGAGCGTTCGAGGCGCCAGTCTGCGAGACGGGCCCCGCGTGCGGGCTCTACAGGCCCGGACCCTTCGCCGCGCCCCAGATCCGGCCGGGCCGGCCGCCGAGCGCCCCCTGGACGAGGATCGCATAGGTGTCGGCCTCGCCGACCCGCGCGGCCGAGCGCGGCGCCTCGAAGCGGACCGCCTGCCCCGTCCAGGCGCCGAGCCGGTAGAGGCCCCGCGCCACGTTGACGTAGGCCGCGACCCGGCCCTTGGTCTCGCCGCGCTCCACCGTGACGGCGCGGCTGCGCAGGAGCGGCACCAGCCAGACGTCGGCGCGCCCCGGAGGGTTCGGGTCCGCGTCGACCTCGACCACGATCCGGTCGCCCTGCTCCTCGCTGCGCACCGGCACGCGCAGGCCGGTGCCGGCCCGCGCCTCCTGGACGATCCGCTCGATGCCGGCGCGGTTGTCCCCCGGCAGCGTCGCGCCGCCGTTGACCACCAGGGCGGGCGTGTAGACCCGGACCTCGCCGCGGCCGCTGGCGTAGCCGCGCTGCCGCTCGGTGAAGAGGCTGTGGCCGAGCGTGTCCTTCCAGCCGAGATAGTCCCAGTAGGTGACCGGGAAGGTCAGCGCCAGGATGCCGGGACGGCGGGCGAGGTCGCCGAGATAGTGCTCCGCCGGCGGGCACACGGCGCAACCTTGGCTGGTGTAGAGCTCCAGCACCGCGCGGAGCGGCTCGGCCGCCGCCGGCAGGCAGCCCGCGACGAGCGCCGGCAGCAGGCCGGCCAGGTACGCCGCGCCGCGCGCGCGCGTCAGGCGCCGCTGTCGCGGCGTGGTTGCATCCGACATCATCTCATGAGAGCGCGGGCGCGGAGGGCTGGGAAGTCACGTTGGCTTGAGCGGGCCCCTCGCCAGGGCGGGATTCGGTGGCCGGTCCCTCGGTGGCCGGCCCCTCGGCGGGCGGCACCCTGGGCTTCGGCAGCATGGCGGGCCGCCAGCGCCGGTGCATCCAGAGCCACTGTCCCGGCTCCTCGCGCACCCAGGCCTCGAGCACGCGCGTCATCGCCTGCATGGCGCCCTGGACGTCGATGGCGCCGCCCGCGTCCCGGGGCAGGTCGAGGGGCGGCGTCAGCTCCAGGCGGAAGCGCACCCCGTCCTTGCGCACCACGCGGACCCCGTGGACGGGGCAATCGTAGTGCCGGGCGAGCTTGGCGAGCAGCGGGTTCGCCAGGCAGGGCCGCCCGAAGAACTCCACCACCACGCCGCGGGTGAAGTGCTGGTCGATCAACTGCCCGAGATGGCCGCCCCGCTCCACCACGCCCTGCATGGCGAAGGCGGCGCCGGGCCCGGCCGCGGCGAGCCCGCCCATGGTGGCGCGGCGCACCTCCTGCACGAGGCGGGCGGCGGCCGGGTTGTTCGGCGGCCGGAACACCGCCGTGGTCTCCAGCCCGAACTTCTGCGCGCAGATCGCGGGCAGTTCCCAGTTCGCGAGGTGCGAGGCGAAGACGAGGCCGGGCCGGCCGTCGTCGCGCAGGGCGTAGAAATGGTCGATCCCCTCGACCTCCATGCGCTGCGTCGCGGGGTCGGCCGGGTCGTAGTCGAACAGGCGGTCGAGATGCGCGTACTCGGCGCCGGTGCGGCCGAGGTTCTCCCACGCCTGCAGGGCGATCGCCCGCAGCTCGGCCTCGCCGCGCTCGGGGAAGGCGGCGCGCAGGTTGGCGAGCGCCGTGCGGTGGGCCGGCAGCCAGGGGCCGACGAGGCGGAACAGCGCGGCCCCGGCGGCGCTCGCCCGCTCCGGCCCGAGGGCGCGGGCGAGCAGGAACAGCCCCCGGATCAGCGGGATCATGGCGAGCCCGGCCATCCGGGGCAGGTGGCGGTTCAGGATGAAGGCGAGGCGCAGCAACGGGTGTCTCGACGGGCGGGCGTCTCGGGGCGGACGCGCTCCGCTTAGAGGATTCTCGACTGCAAGTGGAGTGGCCCGCTCGGTCTCACAACGTCACGAGGATCTTGCCGAAGACCTTGCGCGACTCGAGCCGTTCCAGGCCCTGGCCGAACTCGGCGAGCGGGTAGACCGTGTCGATCACCGGCGCGATGCCGTCCGCCATCTTGGCGAGCGACTCCCGGATGTTGCGGATCGAGCATCCGAACGAGCCGGTGATGCGGTACTGCTGCTGGAAGAGCTGCATCAGGTTCATGGTGGTCGAGACGCCCGAGGTCGAGCCGCAGGTCACGAGCCGCCCCCCGCGCTTGAGGCAGAGCAGCGAGCCGTTCCAGGTGTCGGGCCCGACATGCTCGAACACCACGTCGACGCCCTTGCGCTTCGTCAGCCGCCGCACCTCGCCCTCGAAGCGCTCGGTCCGGTAGTTGATGACGTGGTCGGCCCCCAGCGCCGCGGCCTTCGCGCCCTTCTCGTCGTCGCCGACCGTGGTGTAGACCGTGCAGCCGATCGCCTTGGCCATCCGGATCGCGGCGGTGCCGATGCCGGAGCCGCCGGCGTGGACGAGGATGCTCTCGCCGGGCTCCAGGCGCGCGTTGTCGAACAGCATGTGCTGCACGGTGCCGAAGGCGATCGGCGCGCAGGCGGCCTCGGCGTGGCCGACGCCGGCCGGCACCTTCACGACGAGGCGGGCCGGCATGGTCACGAACTCGCGGGCGAAGCCGTCGATGTGGAAGCCCATCACGCCGCCGACCTCCTCGCAGAGGTTGTCGCGCCCCTCGCGGCAGGCCCGGCAGCGGCCGCAGGTCTGCGCGCCGTACATCACGACCGCGTCGCCCTCCGCGAAGCCCTCGATGCCGGGGCCGAGGGCGGCGATCTCGCCCGAGGCCTCGGCGCCGACCGTGAGCGGGAGCCTGCGCTTGGCGAAGGCCATGCCGCGGAAGCCCCAGACGTCGATGAAGTTGAGCCCCACCGCGCGCACCCGCACCCGCACCTCGCCGGGTCCGGGCGCGGGCGCGTCCTCGACCTCGGTGAGGCGCAGGTCGCGGTCGCCGAAGAGCTGGAGGGCTTGCATCATGGGTCTTCCGGTTGCGCGCGCGCCCCGGGATGGGCCGGCGCTGTCGCCTCGGGGGCTCCGTACAGGATCGCGTCGAGCCGCGCACGCACCGCGTGCCGTTCGGCCTCCGCGAGGGCGCCGATCCGCCGGCCGATCTGGCCGAAGCCGAGGGTGAACAGCTTCCAGCGGATCACGGAGGGGTGCTGCAGGCCCGCGGCCGCGAGGTCGGCGATGGCATGGTCGCTCGGCCACCGGCTGCCCGCGCCCGTGGTGATCATGGCGGCGATCAGGTGGCCGTGCGCGGCGTTGAAGGCGGCCGTCGAGAGGACGAGGATCGGCCGCGGCTTGCGCTGGGGGATGTCGACGAAGGGGAACAGGGCCGTCAGGACGTCGTAGCGGTCATAGCCCGTCATAGGCCGCCGCGTCCTCGGGGCTGTTCCACTCGCTCAGGGTCGCGGACAAGGACAGGAGGTAGGGATCGACGGCGCCCGCCTCCGGCTCGACCGTGATCATCGCGCCGCGCCGGGCCTGGAGCGCCTTCCAGAACTCCGCGAAGGCGGGGTCCGGCCGCACGCCCGCGGTCGGGCGCCCGTCGCGCCCGTCGCGCATCTTGCGGAAGCGCACCGGCCGCCCCTCGATGCGCAGGACGATGGCGTCGTCGGCCGGCAGGGCGCGGATCCGGCGGGCGAGGTCCGGATCGCCCTCGATGTGGCGGGCCCACAGCACGTCGTCCCGGATGATCATCGTCGCCATCGCGCGGCCTCCGCCCGATACCTACGCAGGTCCGGGCCCTCCTTCAACGGCCTTCACTCCGGCGCGAGGTAGCGCCGCCGCGCCCAGCCCACGGCGCGGCCGAACTTGACGCGGCACCACGTGGTGCGGCTCGGCGTGTCGTTGGTGCAGCCGAAGCCGAGGAGGCGCCGGCCGGCCGGGATCTCGCCAACGACCTCCGCCCCGGGGTCGGGCTCGGCGCGGATGCTCAGCGCCTCGCCGCGGGGCAGCCCGTCGACCCGGAACGGCTCCGGCTCGGCGCGCGCCGGCCCGGCGGCCAGCAGGGACGAGCCGAGGGCGAGGGCGAGGAGCGGACGCATCGTCGGTCTCAGGAGCGGTGGACGCCCATCATGGCGGTGAGGCCGCCGTCGACGGGCAGGACGGCCCCCGTGATATAGCCGGCGCCCTCCCCCATCAGGAAGGCCGCCAGTGCCGCAACCTCGGCGGGGCTCGCGAAGCGCCCGGCCGGGATCTGCCGCTCCATCCCCTCGCGGTGGGCGGCGTAGGGCGCCATCATGTCGGTGTCGATGAAGCCCGGCGCGATCACGTTGACGGTGACGCCGCGCCTGGCCGACTCGATGGCCAGCGTCCGGCAGTAGGAGATCAGCGCGCCCTTGGAGGCGGCGTAGGCCGCGTTGCCGGCATTGGCCCGGAGCGCCGCCACCGAGCCGATCGCCACGATGCGCCCCGCCCGCGCCCGGATCATGCCGCGCACCAGCGCCTTGGCGAGGCGCGTCAGCGACCAGAAGTTCACCTGCATGGCGGCCTCGGCCCGCTCCTGCGAGAGCATCGCGGCGAGCGCGTCGGCCGATTGCCCGGCATTGTGGACGAGCCCGTACCAGCTCTCGCCCTCGATCCGCTCGCAGAACGCGTCGAGGGCGGCCCGGTCCGAGAGGTCGAGGGCGTGGGCCGAGAGGCGCCGCTCGGGATGGGCCCGGCCGATCTCGTCGAGGAGTTCCTCGGCCCTGGCGGCCGACGAGCGGTAGGTGAAGTCGACGTCGTGGCCGGCCGCGGCGAGCGCGCGCACGATCGCGGCGCCGAGGCCCGAGGCACCCCCGGTGACGAGGACGCGGCGCGCGCTCGTCCCCGCGCCGGTCTCGGCGCTGGTCCCCGCGCTCATGCCGGCTCGGAGCCCAGCACGAGGCAGGTGTTCTGCCCGCCGAAGCCGAAGGAGTTCGACAGCACCCGCTCGACCCGGGCGTCGCGGGCCTGCGCCACCACGTCGAGGGGGATGGCGGGGTCGGGCACCGCGTAGTTGATGGTCGGCGGGATGCGCCCGTGCCGGATGGTCAGGAGCGAGACCGCCGCCTCGATGGCGCCCGCCGCCGTCAGCGTGTGGCCGATCATCGACTTGTTCGAGGAGATCGGCACCCTGCCCATGCGCTCGCCGAACACGGCCATCAGGCCGAGCGCCTCCATCTTGTCGTTCTCCGGCGTCGAGGTGCCGTGGGCGTTGATCGTGTCGATGCCCTCCGGCCCCACCTCGGAATCGTCGAGGGCGGCCCGGATCGCCGCGATGATCGGCGCCCCGTCCGGGCTGGAGCGGGTGCGGTGGAAGCCGTCGCCCTTCTCGCCGCAGCCGAGCACGTAGCCGAGGATCGTCGCGCCCCGCGCGCGGGCGGCCTCGGCATCCTCCAGCACCAGGGCGGCGGCGCCCTCGCCCATCACGAAGCCGTCCCGGTTCTTCGAGAAGGGCTTCGAGGCCGCCTCCGGCACCGCGTTCTGGGTCGAGAGGGCGGAGAGGAGCGAGAAGCGGATCAGCGATTCGGGGTTCACCGAGCCGTCCGTGCCGATGCAGAGCGCCGCCGTCATCTCGCCGCGGCGGATCGCCTCGACGCCGAGCTGGATCGCGGTGGCGCCCGACGAGCAGGCCGTCGAGAGCGAGATCGGCGAGCCCTTGGTGCCGAAGCGGTCGGCGATGCGGTCGGCCACGGTGCCGAAGATGAAGAGGTCGTGCCACGCGTCGAAGCGCCGGCTCGCCGCCGCCCGCTGCAGGCCCGCGTAGGTCACGGCGTCCGCCGAGCCCGCGGCCTCGGCCAGCGCCCGGCGCTGCGGCCACTCCATCTCGACGGGCGGCACCGCGATGAAGAGCGCGCCGGGGAAGTCGCCCGCCCGGCCGATCCCGGCCTGCGCGACCGCCTCCTCGGCGGCGGTCGCCGCGAAGCGCTCGGACAGGACCGGCGCCACCAGCGGGTCGGTGTCGAGGAAGTCGACGGTGCCGGCGATGGTGGTGCGCAGGCCCTCCGTGGGGAAGCGCGCGATGGCGTGGATGCCGGAGCGCCCGGCGGTGAGGGCCGCCCAGTTCTCTGCCTGCCCCTGCCCGAGGGAGGTGACGAGGCCGATGCCGGTGACGGCCACCAGCGGCCGGCCGCGCGCGTCGCGATTGCGGTGAGCTGTCATGAGGGTCGTCTTAAACCGAATTCCCCTGGGCCGCTGCCCCTATTCCCGCCCGATTCCCGTGGGTGGCGCTCAGGCGGCGCGCACCCGCACCACGCCCTCCCCGCGGCGGTGGCCGACCGCGGTCACCGCGACCTCGGGCAGGCCCCGCTCATGGACGAGGGCGGCCGCGAGCGCCGCGCCGAAGGGGGCGGCGACCTCGAGGCCGTGGCCGGCCACGTCGCCGAGCGCGGTGACGGGGGCGCCCGGCGCCAGCCTCTCCAGCGCGGCCCGCTCCTCGGCGGTGATCGGGGCGACGCCCGTCGCGCCCGAGATCACGGCGGCCGGCCCGGCGATCTCCGCCCGGCCCCAGAGGGCCGACAGGCTCGCCGCGACGCTGCCCGCCGCGCGCCGCGTGCGGTCGCTCGCCACCGGGCCGATCCGGGCGAGCGCGCGGGCGCCCCGCGCGGCGGCGGCCTCGGCCGCCTCCAGCACCAGGAAGGCCGCGCAGCTCCCGAGGATGAAGCCGTCCCCGCCCGCCCCGTCCCGCTCGAAGACGGGGCGGTAATCGGGCTTCCTCAGGAAGCCGCCCATCTCGTGGATCACCATCACGTCGGGCCGCTCGGCGCTGTAGGAGCCGCCGACGAGGATCGCGTCGATCTGGCCCGAGGCCACCCGCGCCTGCGCGATGCGCAGGGCGTCGACGCCCGCCGCCTCCTCGCCCATGAAGGTGCGGGAGGCCCCCGTGACGCCGTGCACGATGGCGATGTTGCCGGCGAGCAGGTTCGAGAGCTGGGCCAGGAACAGGGTCGGGCGCAGGTCGTTCTGCAGGCGCTCGTTGAGGTAGGCGCCGGGATCGGCGGCCTCGCGCAGGCCCGTCAGGATCGCGCCGTCGACCGCGTAGTCGCGCTCGCCGCCGCCCGCCGCCACGACGAGGTGGAGGTTCGCCTTGAAGGCCGCGTCGTCCTTGCACCCGGCCGCGTCGAGGGCGAGGCCCGCCGCGTAGACGCCGAGGCGCTGCCACGCCTCCATCTGGCGCTGGTCGGACTTCTTGGGGATCTGCCCGTCGAGGGCGAGGCTCGGCGCCGGGTGGACCGGGTAGGGCGCGAAGGTCTCCGCGTCCGTGCGCGGGACGGCGCCCCGCTCGAGCGCGTCGAGATGGGCGGAGACCCCCTCGCCCGCGCAGGAGACGAGGCCGAGCCCCGTGACGACGACCTCGCGCCCGCTCATGACCGCGCTCATGGCCGCGTCCTCGGCCGCGCTCTCGGCCGCGCTCATGATCCCTCTCCCGTCCCTGCCCCGAGCGGCAGGCCGATCCGCTCGGCCCGCTCGCGCATCGGCGCGTCGAGGCCCGGCGGGAACGGCATGGTGCGGAAGCGCAGCTCCGCGTCGGCGAGCGGCTTGCCCGCGTGGCGGATGGCGGCCTTGGTCACGGCGTAGCCCGAGCCGTCGTGGACGAGGCTCGCCTCGATCCGCAGCTCGGCGCCCGGCCCCACGAAGGCGCGGAAGCGCGCCTTGTCGACAGCCATCAGGAAGGGCATCTGCGCGAAGCCGAGATGGGCGAGGACGAGGTAGCCCGACGCCTGCGCCATCGTCTCGGTGAGGAGCACGCCCGGCACCAGCGGGTGGCCGGGGAAGTGCCCCTCGAAGACCGGGCTCGCGTCCGGCACGCGGGCCAGCGCCTCGATCCGGCCGGCCTCGCGGTCGAGGTGGAGGACGGAATCGATCATCTCGAAGTATTCGAGGCGCATGGTCGGCTGTGGGTCGGCGGCGGGGCGGGCGGCTCGGGTCGGGCCCGGCGGGTCAGGCCTTGGCGGCCTTCTCGGCCACCAGCGCGTCGATGCGGGCGCAGAGGTTCTTGAGGACGAAGTACTCCTCGGCCGGGACCTTGCCCTCGTTGACCTCCTGCGTCCAGCGCTCCAGCGGCAGCTTGATGCCGAACGCCTTGTCCACCGCGAAGGCGATGTCGAGGAAGGCCAGCGAATCGATGCCGAGATCGTCGATGGCGTGGCTCTCGGGAGTGATCTTGTCCCGCGGGATGTCGGCGGTGTCCGCGATGATGTCGGCAACCCGGTCGAAGGTGGCGCTCGTGGCGGTGGTGGGCTGGTCAGACATGCGTTCTCGCCGTGTTCCTGAAGTCGTCGCCGGGCGGACGGGCCGTCCGCGCCGGGCGCAGGAGACCCGGCGCCCCCCGGGACCGTGCGCGCGTCGGCCGACCGCCGCGGGCGGTCCTCACGTTGGCGGCGACCTCTACACGAGGGGTCCCGGCCCGGCAACCGTGCCGGTTCGGGGCCGCCTCTCCCGTCCGGAAGAGGGAGACGGCGCCCGATCGTTTCAGGTCGGCGCAGGTGGCGCGCCGGCACCCACCTCTCCCG
>NZ_BJZU01000179.1 GCF_007992195.1 Methylobacterium oxalidis
CCAGTGGCTACATCGGGAATACAGTTTCGCGCCGGCTGAAGCCCACCCTCACTCGTATGAAAGCTGTGTGTTTGGAGCCCTTTGTGTGCGAGCTGCAAGAGAATAGTCCCACCTCCCTCGTCGGCCTTGCAGAAGCGCCCAACGAGCAGGGCATCCCCGTATTGTAGGGCAATGGCGCTTGGAAGGTCGTTTAGGTCGCTCGTCTGCTCGCGCGGCTCGCAGTGCTCAAGGTAGCCGCCTGAGACCCGCGCCGTTCAGCGCCGTCTCGGGGCAGCCCGGAACAACGCGATGGGAAGCGGGTGTTGCCAATTCGTTCTAGGCAGGCTTGGCCGTTTCGGCGATAAGGCAGGCATGCGGCTGATGCTCTGCCTCCTCCTCCTGGTCGTGACTTGTTCGCCTTCAGCGGCGGGTGATAAGGCAGCAGCCGGCCTGAGCAGTCTCGAGGCGCGCTGGCATGGCTGCGTGCGCGACATCTACGATCGTGAGCGGTCCAGCCAAAGCAAAGCAGCCTCACAGCTCAGCGCACTCGACGCGTGCAAGCAGCACGAGGACGCCTACGTGGCCGCCATCCTCGACGCTCAGGTCGCCGAGGAGAAGGCGGCACGACGCCAGGAACGAACCCTCACGGCGCGAGCAAAGGCGTGGGCTGCCTCCGTCCTTGGCTACGTTGTCGATCCGGTGTCGTCTTGGCTCGGTGCCGTGACGCACTAAGATGCCTCAGGCTGCCTTGGGACGCCCACGCCCCTTCGGAGCGTCAGCAGTCTCTTCGTCACCGGCACGTGCACCTGGCCGGCCGAGGCCGATCGCCTTGGCGAGCTCGGAGCGCTGAGCCGCATAGTTGGCGCATACCATCGGGTAGTCGCCCGGCAGACCAAAGCGCTGGCGGTAGCTGTGCGGATCGAGCCCGTGCGTCGCGAGATGACGCTTGAGGGTCTTGTAGGGCCGGCCATCGATGAACGAGATCAGCGCGTCCGGCGTGATCGACTTGCGGATCTGCGGCGGTGTGGCCTTCTCAACCTCGTCCGCAGAGGCCTGAGGCAGGCCGCTCGTGAGGCCGTTCAGCGCCGCGTGCACGCTGGTGAGAAGGGCTGGCAGTTCTGCAAATGGCAGGGAGTTCTTGGCCACGTAGGCCGAGACGATGTCGGCTGTGAGCTCAACGAAGTCGGGGCTCTGCCCCTTAGAATTTTCTGTCATGTTGTAGATCCGAAGTTCGTGCGCCCTCACGCGGCGTAAATCATCATTTGTGCGAGCAAATCAAGAGGGCCGGCGAAGAAACAATCAGAGGGAATTCTTTCGATGCAACACGCCCCCGCGGTCCTGCGCCCAAGGTTCAACCTTCGTCCCTTCTTGCTTCTCTCGCGACGACCTTAATCATCTTGACCTGACCGGCTGGCTTTGGGCTGGGCTGATTGCGAGGATCAGCCAGGATCGGAGGAGCTGGAGATGAGGCGAGGTCAGAGGCCGAGTGCCGAGCAGGCGGTGCTGAGGCTGTGCCAGATCGAGGTGCAGACAGCCCAGGGCAAGGGCATCACGCTTGCGTGCAAAGAGTCGGGCATCCGCGAGCAGCTGAAGGACGAGTGCCTACGTCAGGAGATCTTCTACTCATTGAGGGAGGCGCAGACTGTGATCAGTCTCTGGCAGAACACCTACAGCCGCGTCCGGCCGCACTCGTCACTGGGCTACCGGCCACCCATGCCCGTCAGCTTCCCGGATCTCGCCTTCCGCCTACCCGTGTCCGCTACCATGCAGTAGCCTCACAAGTGGCTCGGCCCAAAATACCGGTCAGGTCAGTCACGACATCACCATTTCGCGGTCCATCAAGTGAGACCGTTCGCTGGACGAGTTTCCTTTTGGCTCAGCCAACCGGGCTTAGCAGCCTACTCTGCGGGTTAGTGATGGGAACATCTCTTAGAGATCGGTCAGGAACGTCTCTACATCCGGGTGGACACGCCGGCTCCGACCACATTGCGGTGACGACCGAGCGCTCGACTATGAATTCGCGCAGGACTAGCACAGCGTGCTTCGGGCGATGCTCGCGGCGGCGAGGTGCCGTTGCCGCAGGCCACCAGAATGGCCGCCACCGCGCCGCTGAGGTCAAGCATTTGCTCCGCCGTCGACAGTGAACGCAGTGCCATTCACGGACCGCGCCTCCGGACTCGCGATGAAGGCGTACAGCGCGGCCACGTCCTCGGCCCGGCCGTACTCCTTGATCGCCATCCGCTGCCGCTGCGCTTCCGCATGGGGGCCGTCGGCAGGATTCATGTCGGTGTTGGTCGAGCCCGGATGCACCAGGTTGACGGTGATGCCGTGCGGGCCGAGATCGCGGGCGAAGCCCTTGGTCAGTGCGACGAGGGCGGACTTGCTGGCAGAATAGAGCGCCTTGCCGGCGTCGGGCACGCGGTCGGCGAGATTGCTGCCAGTCGTGATGATACGGCCGCCCTCGGACATGTGCGGCAGTGCCGCCTGCGTCGCCAAGATGACCGCCCGCACGTTCACTGCGAGCGTCGCATCGATGTCTTCGAGCGTGATCTCCCCGACCGAGCCGTAGCGAATTATGCCGGCGTTGTTGACGAGGATATCAAGACCGCCCAGCTCGGTGGCGGCCCGATCCACAGCCTGCTTGATCGAGGCCGGATCGGCCGCATCCATCTGGATCGCCACGGCACGGCCGCCGGCCGTTTGGATCTCTGTCGCGATGGTTTGTGCGGCGTCGGCCGAGCGCTCGTACCCGACCGCGACCGTGGCGCCTTCCGCCGCGAAGCGCCGGGCGATGGCCGCCCCGATGCCGCGGCTCGCGCCGGTGACGAAGGCGCGTTTTCCCTGAAGCGATAGCATGACGAGCTCCATTGCGGTGATGTTCAATCCAATCTTGCGTTCACGGTTACGGCAGTATCTCCGTGAAGCCTTCTACTTGCCGAGGGCGGTGGCGATCTGCCCCACAAGAGTTGCCCAGGGCATGTCGAGCGCCTCATAGACGACGGCCGCCTCGGGTCTCCCGTTGTCCCCCAGGATCTCGACCATCAGCGTCGCGTAGTCGGACAGGACGACGCCTGCCTGCGCCATGCGGAGAAGGCCGGCTTGGCGCTTGGTCTCGCTGAAGGTTCCGGACGCGTCGACCGCCACGTAGGCGTCGAGGCCGCGGGCGACCGCCGTCATGGCGGGGAAGGCCGCGCAGACTTCGAGCGAGATGCCGGCAAAGATCAGCTTCTTGCGGCCCGTGGCCTCTATTGCCCTGGCGACGCGCGCGTCGTCGTAGGCGTTCACCGAGGAGCGGTCGATGATCTCGATGCCGGGCAACGCATCGACCAGCTCGGGGAAGGTCGGACCCCACATGCTGTCGCGCGCCGTCGTCGTGACCACGAGGGGCAGGCTGAGTGCCTTGGCGGCTCGTGCCAGGGCGACCACGTTGTGCTTGAGCTCGCCCGTGGAGTAGTCCCGCACGCCCGTCATCAGGCCGACCTGATGGTCGACGAGGACGAGGGCGGCATTCTCGGCGGTGAGCGGTTCGTAGACGCGAGCGGTCATCGTGTCCTCCTGCACAAAGCCCCTCGGGGCCAGCGACAGGCGAGAGCTATCGGCTGGACCGACGGACCAGAAGCCGCGACAATCCGAACTCAGCGTACAGCCAGTTGGACGATGGGTGACACGTGCTCGATCTGAACGACTTCTTCTACTTCGTGCAGGTGGTCGACCGCGGCGGGTTCACAGCCGCCGGGCGTACCCTGCGCGTGCCAAAATCGACCCTGAGCCATCGCCTCCAGCAGTTGGAGAGCGCCCTCGGCGTCCGGTTGCTGAACCGGACCTCGCGCCGGTTCGGCATGACGGATGCCGGAGAGGACTTCTATCGCCACGCAGTCGCGATGCTCCGCGAGGCCGAACTGGCGGAGACGACGATCCGCCAGCGGCTGACGGAGCCGACCGGCACGGTGCGGTGTACGGCCGGCGTCGCCACCATGCAGTTCGCCATGGGGGACATCATCGCGGACTTCCTCGCACTCTACCCGAAGGTGAACGTCGTGGCCCATGGCGCGAACCGTGCCGTCGATATTGTCGGCGAGAACTTCGACATCGCTGTGCGGGCCCATACCGACCCGCTGCCCGACTCGAACCTCGTCCAGCGCACCCTCGCGCCGGCGCCTTGGTTCCTGTTCGCCGGATCGGAGTACCTCGACGAGAACGGCTCACCGGAGACCCCGGACGATCTTCGGGACCATCCGTCGCTGTTCATGATGCGAGCCGGCGTGGCGCCAGTCTGGCGGCTGCGGCACGCGAGCCGCGCCGGGGACGAGGTGGTGCTACCGCTGAGCCCGAGGCTCATGGGCGACGACATGGTCGGGCTCCAGCAGGCCGCGATCCGCGGCATCGGTTTGGTGGCCCTGCCGAGCTACATCTGCCGTCAGGCCGTTCGGTCGGGTGCCCTGCGGCGCGTTCTGCCTGACTGGGTCGCGGGCGACTCCACCCTGACGGCCCTCATCCCCTATCGCCGAGGCCTACTGCCGTCCGTTCGCGCCTTTCTCGACCACCTCGCGGCGGAGTTCCCGAAAGCCGTGCTGCTCTAGGCGCCTCAAGCGTAGCCGGAACTCCATCGAGGCCGGTCGAGAGGGCTGCGCAGGCGCCACGCCGATCAGCATCCGTTGGACGGACCTTCAAGTTCAAACAGCACACCTATCGTCCAACAGGTCGGACGATAGGTCTCTAAATCCCTGCCTTCTCGCCCATCAGGCGCTGCCGTTACATCGGCTCGGGAACACAGCGAGGTGGGACATGACAGCCCTCGACACCATCCAGGAGGCGGAGCCGGTCCGCCCGCGGCTCGGTGAGACCACTTACGGAAAGCCTCACCGCATAGGGTCGAATTTCACCGCCAGACACTTCTCCGAGAGTGACTTTGGCGGACGCATGGACCCGCTCCTGATGGTGGACCACTTCGTGATGACGGGTCCGACCTTCGACCCTCACCTCCACGCCGGCATCTCGGCCGTCACCGCCGTGTTCGAAGATTCAACCGGTGATTTCCTGAACCGGGATACGCTGGGCCGCAATGTCGCCCTCAAGCCCGGAGACCTCTACTGGCTCGCGGCAGCATCAGGTGCCGCTCACGAGGAGCGGCCGGCGGAGGGCGCTCGGGTCCACGCCCTGCAAATCTTCGTCAATCTACCCGCCCGCCTGAAGGCAGGACCGGCCCGCGCGCTGCACGTGCGGGCGGCCGACGTCCCGCGCCTCGAAGGTCGCGGGCACCGCGTACGCGTCGTCCTAGGGCGGAGCGGTGACGTCAGCGGCGCGGGCGGCACACCGGAAGAGATGACCCTGCTGGATGGCTTCCTGGAGCCGGGTGGGGCCTTCGCCCAAGCGCTGCCCGAGGGACGGCACGCCTGGATCTACGCCGTGTCGGGGCGGCTGTCCGTCCGCTGCGGTGAAGAAGAGCGCCTTTTGCCGGAGGGCGGCGCGCTGGCGGTCGGCGCCGGTTCCGACGCCGAACTCATCCTCGAAGCCGCCGAACTCTCGCATTTCGTGCTGTTGGCCGGAAGACCGATCCGCGAGCCTTTCGTCAAGCGCGGTCCGCTGGTGATGTCCACGGTGGCCGACGTCGAGCGCGCACTCGCCGGCTACGCCCGGGGCGAGTTCGGCTTCTTCCCGGCCTGAGATCCGATCATCCGACACACGAACGCCACGCGGCGCCAAGCGACGCGCGGGCAGTGAAACCATGCCCGGCGGCAGTTGGGCGGATGCGCCAGCGGAGAATGCGATGAGCCCCGACAGCTTCGGTTCCGACGTCATTCCGGGAACGGTCACGGTTCCGCTCGCCGAGGAAGAACGGCATCGCGAGGGCGCCCTGCGGGATCTGTTCGCCCGCTTCTGGGGCACGGCAACAAGAGAGCCGCGAGTCGTCTACGACGCCTTCGTGTCCGGCAGCCCGCTAGCGGATGCCGTCACGTTCGACACCGTGGACGAAGATGGAGTCCGCGGCTGGTGGCTGCGCCCGCAGGATGCCGAGGTCCGCCGAGCCATCCTCTTCCTGCACGGCGGCGGCTACGTGCAGGGTACGGCCACGGCCTATCGCGGCTTCGTCAGCCAGGTCGCAAGCCGGGCCGGCGTCGCCGCCCTCGCCATCGACTACCCGCTGGCGCCGGAGGCGACGCTGCCCGCCGCCCCGAACGCGGCGCTCGCCGCCTGGGATTGGCTTATCGGCCAAGGCTACGAACGCATCGCCGTCGTCGGGGACTCGGCCGGGGGCGGGCTGAGCCTCGTCACCCTGGCAAACCTCGCCCGACGCAACGACGGACCGGCGCCGATTGCGGGGGTCGTGTTCTCGCCCTGGACCGACCTGACCCTGTCCGGCTCATCCATGAGCGATCCGGCGCGGCAGGACCCGCTCATCGACCGCGAGTACCTGCAGGACTGCGCCCGCAAGTACGTCGGCACGTTCGACGCCGGCGATCCGCTGGCCTCGCCGCTCCTGGGTGACCTGCGCGGACTGCCTCCGCTTCTAATTCAGGTCGGCACCGACGAGCGTCTCCTCGACGATGCGACGCGCTACGCCGCCCGGGCGAACGAGGCCGGTGTCCCGGTGCGGCTGGAGGTCTGGGAGGGCCTGCATCACGTCTTCCAGCTCGACGTCGCCCACCTCGACAGCAGCCGCCGGGCCCTCGACCGGGCCGCCGCCTTCCTGCGCCGCGCCTTCGCATCCTGATCATCGCCGCTCTTGAAGAGGACATGCCTAGCATGCCGACACATGCCGCCATCCCAGCCAAGGCCTTCGACGTCGTCATCGCCGGCGGAGGCTCGGCGGGCGCCGTGCTCGCGCGCCGGCTCAGCGAGAACCCCAACCGGGCGGTGCTGCTGCTGGAGGCAGGGCCGGCCTACGCACCGGACGCCTATCCGGACGTCATCGCCGACGCGAACCGGGTCGGTGGCGACGCGGCGCATGATTGGGGCTACCACACCCAGGACCGCTTCGGCCTCGGTCACGACGTGCGCGCAATCCGCGGCAAGGTGCTCGGCGGCAGCTCCGGCGTGAACGCGGCGGTCGCAATGCGGGCGCGGCCATCCGACTTCGCCCGCTGGAGCGCGCGCGGTCTCGACGGATGGTCGTGGGACGAGGTGCTCCCGGTCTTCAAGGCGCTGGAGAATACGCCGACAGGCGACGATGCCTGGCGCGGGCGTTCCGGCCCCTTCCCGATCCGCCAGCGCACGATGGAGGAGATCACCCCGTCCATGAGGGCCTTCGTGCTGGCGTCAGAGGCGGCTGGCCTGTCCCGCATCGCAGACTTCAATGGCGCGGAGCAGGACGGCGTCTCTCCCTATCCGCTGAACGTGGTCGAAGGCCGGCGCATCAACACAGGCATCGCCTACCTGACCGAGGCGGTTCGTCGCCGACCGAATCTCACGATTGTCGGGGGCGCGGAGGTCGACGCCGTGCTGTTCGATGGCCGGCGCGCACGCGGCTTGAGGCTGGCGAGCGGCGAGACTGTCGAGGCCGGGCGGGTGATCCTCTCGGCCGGGGCGTTCGGCAGCCCTGCCATCCTGATGCGGTCGGGCATCGGGCGGGCGACGCATCTGCAGGACCTCGACATCCCCGTCCTTCAGGACGCGCCGGTCGGCGAGCGGCTCAAGGAGCATCCGTTCTACTATAACGTCTACGCGCTGAAGCGGGAAGCGCGGTCGATGGACCCGGTCGCGGGCGCGATCATCTGGACGCGGTCGAGCGAGGCCGCTCCGGACGAGATCGACCTCCACATCTCCGGGACGCACATCTTCGATCCGGCCCGCAGCCCGACCGGCGGCGCCATCGTCCTGGCCTGCTCGGTCACGCTGCCGAAGTCCGTAGGCTCGGTCCGGCTGGCGAGCCGCGACCCTCGTGCCATGCCGCTGATCCGCTACAACTTTTGCGAGGATCCGAGCGACCTGCGACGCATCATGGAGGCCGTGCGACTGTCGCGGCGCATTGGCCGGACGGCCCCGTTCAGCGACGTGGTTGAGGCGGAGATGTATCCCGGCACCGACATAGATGACGACGCGGCACTCCGGCGCGCGGTGCTGTCCTCAATAGACGGATACGCCCACCCGACATCTTCCGTCCCAATGGGCGGCCCCGACGACCCCTGGGCCGTGGTCGATGGGAGCGGCGCGGTCCGCGGAGTGGAAGCCTTGAACGTGGTCGACGCGTCGATCATGCCCGACATCGTCTCCGCGCCGACCAACGTGACCACGATCATGATTGCCGAGGCGATCAGCCGGAGGCTGGGCTAGTGCTCGCCTCGGCGCGGCGAACAGAACTGTTCGATGTTCTCTCTTGCATCATGAGCGGATCCTCTATAGCTCGCTTTCAAAAACTTACTGTTGGCGCATGCTTGATCTGTGTTCCGGCCTCAACTGATGTTCGGTTCGGAGATATAGGCGACGGCCAGCCTAATGGCTGAAATGGGCGCAAAGCTTCCGACCAAGTTTGGCCATTAGCGGCCCGTTCGCTTTAG
>NZ_BJZU01000180.1 GCF_007992195.1 Methylobacterium oxalidis
GCTTGGCTCAGATCTCGGCTATCCTGCACTTCTCCGAGCCTGCCGCCTTCACGCATGCCTTCCGCCGCTGGTCGGGCACGACGCCGAGCGCGTGGCGGCAGGCCAACCCGTCGTGTGACGCCGAAGGACAGCGTGAAGATTGGCAGCCTGAGCAACTGGCTCCTTGACTGGCTGTATGAGGGCCGTACGGCGAGTTACCTGGCACCGCCGGCTGCCAGCTCAGTAGTTCGTGGGAACTTGACGGCTTCGTTGCGCGATTGACATTATGCAGTCCCGTAGCTGGTCAATCGTGCATCCGCTGCAGGTCGTTGCATTTGAGGTTCAAGCACTTCCGCTACGCGGTCATGCCATGAACGACACTGACGACGGCTACACCAACGAGCAGCTTACCGAACTGGCCCTGATGCAGGCGGAGAATTCTGTGCAGGCTGAAAAGGCCCTGACGGCGATGGCCCCTCAGACCATCGCGGGGCTGGTGATGAACGCGCTTCTCCTGCACGAGCGGGAGCGTCTCGGCCTCGTGGACCATGACGCCCTAATGATCGAGGCCTTTGAGCGAGCTAAGTCGATCCAGCCGCCGGAGGTGGGCGCCAGCGTCGCTCTGGTCATCGAGACCATCTTCGACGGGGAGGCACCCACCGCGCCGCATGTGGCCCCCGCCGGCATCAACGGAAATCTGACCGACGCCAAGCACTGACGCCGCAGCCCAGGCGCCGTTAGGATTGTATTGAAAAACTCCGTTTGGCCCTCTTCTGAGGGCATGAGCCCACAACACCTGGGGCAGCGGCGAGAGGCAGCTACTAGCTGTAGAGACCTAGGTCCGTGCTGAGGAGTTTTTCAACACAATCCGCCCATTGCCGCCGTACTGCCTCACTTCAGCGCATCTCGGAAGCAGACGCCTCTTCAGCCGTCGACATGCCGCGGGTTCAGAGCCGCGTGAACGTACGCAATCTGGTCGAGACCATGAGTGGGAAGTTGGCAACGGCCGACTGCGAATAGCGCATCACCGGTGAGTGAGCATCAGAGGTTGTGAGGCGAGGTGCCGATGATCCGACGCAAAACCCGGCCAACCTGCGCGGCCGAATAGGGCTTGTGGATTAACTCGAAGCCGTGGCTGTCCTCCTGGGCCAGGACATGGCTGTAGCCCGAGGCCAGGATCACCGGCAGGGTCGGAATGCGCATGCGCAACGCTCTGGCGAGCTCGATCCCGCCCATCCCTGGCATGACGACGTCGGAGAAGACGGCCTGAAAGCCTGCACCGTCCGTCCCGAGACGCTCGAGCGCTTCTTCCGCGTTGACGACCCACTCGGGTGCGTATCCGAGATCCTCCAAGATCTGGGTGCAGAAGCCTCCGACCTCCAGGTTATCTTCCACGAGCAGGATGCGCTGACCGAGACCGACCGGCGACAGAGCGGCGTCGGGGTCGCAGACAGGGGCTTCGGCAGCCTCGGACGAGACTTCGGGCAGGTAGAGGGTGAAGACTGTCCCCTGGCCGCTCTCGCTTGTCACGTCCACGTCGCCGCCGGACTGCTTGGTAAACCCGAACACTTGGGAGAGCCCGAGACCCGTGCCGCGCCCGACGTCCTTGGTCGTGAAGAACGGTTCGAAGATGCGCCCGAGCACCTCCAGGGGGATGCCCGAGCCGGTGTCGGCGAGCGAGACCGCCACGAACGGCCCCCGCGAGCCGGCGTGCCCCCGGATCATCGGCATGGCCTGCCCGGCCGCCACCCGCATCGTCAGCGTACCGCTACCGTCCATGGCGTCGCGGGCATTGACGGCGATGTTCACCAGGGCCGTCTCGAACTGGTTGAGGTCGGCGCGTACCAGGGCGGGTCTGTCCGAGATCTCGACCCTGACTTGGATGCGCGCGCCTGTGATGGTGTCGAGCATCTCGGCCACGCCGCGCAGGCGTTCGCCGACCTCGAACACCTCGGGCTTCAGGGACTGGCGACGTGCGAAGGCTAGAAGTTGTCCGGTAAGCTTGGCGGCGCGGTCGACGGTGTCGGAGACGGCGTCCATGTAACGCTTGCGCCGGTCTTCTGGCAGATCCGGGCGACGGAGGAAGTCGACGGACGAGCGGATGATGGTCAGCAGGTTGTTGAAGTCGTGCGCGACGCCGCCGGTCAATTGCCCGACCGCTTCGAGCTTCTGGGATTGCCGCAGGTCCTGCTCCATCCGCTCGCGCTCGACCGCCTCGGCTAGGAGCCGAGCGTTTGCCTCAGCAAGCTCGGCAGTGCGGCCCGCCACTTGGCTTTCCAGGAGAACGCCCGCCTCGCGCAGGAGCACGGCTTGCGCCTCCAACTCGGCGTGGAGCGCGACCACGCCCCGGTTCGTCTCGGAGAGTTCCTGGTTCAGGCGCTGGGTTTCCTCTTCGCGCTCGGCCAGCGCGGCGAGGCTGCGCAGAAGCTCCCGGTTCTGCTCGCGCAAGGCGACCAGCGGTTCCTCAGTCCTGGCCCGGGCGACATCCTCGGCCAGGGTCGCGAGACGCGGTCCCGTGAAACGTCCGGTCCCGGATGGGAGCCGCTTCCCGAACGTCACGACAGTGCCGTTGCCGGCCACCGTGTCGACCTCGAAGCGGTCCATCAGCCGCCGTGAGCCGGTGATGCCGATGCCGAGGCCCGTCGTCGAGCGGAAGCGACCTTCAAGGATGGCGTCGAGTTCGGCGATGCCCGGTCCCTTGTCGCTCACCCTGATGACCAGGAACTGCTCGCCTCTGTCCCGATCGAGCTGATCAAGGCCGTACTCGATGCGACCGCCCCCGGCGTAGCCGTAGGCGTTGCGCGCAATCTCGGACACTGCCGTGGCGATGCGGGTCTGGTCCTGGATCTCGAAGCCCAGGCGCTCGGCCAGCCGGCGCACGCGCTGGCGCACCGTCGCGATGTCGTCCTCGTGCTGGATGGCACTGGTGAGGAGCGGCCACCTCATCGCGCGCCCTCCCGCACGACGAGCACGGTGGCATCGTCCCGGGCCCTGGCGAAGTCGCGATAGATCACCCCGGCCACGAGTGTCGGATGGGCGGCTGCGAGGCCGGGGTGGGCGTCCAGCGACCAAGCCGTGGCGATCCCGTCCGAGCACAGCACGAACAGGTCGTCCGGGCGCATAGGGTACTCGAACTCCTGGATGCGCCGAGCCGCGTGCCCCGCCGTCCCAGCGAGGCTGACCGTTCGCTTGGTCACAGTGCCGGAGACGACCGCACCCAGCACGTTGCCGATGCCCGCAAACGCGAGAGTGCCCCGGTTCCGCTCATACCGCGCGACGGAGATCGCCCCCCCTCGCGTGTGCGACAGGCCTGCATGGATGGCGGACAGAATCGCGGCGGGCGGCTTGTCCTGGTGTCTCCGGAACAGCTTCAGCGCCTCCTCGGAAGCCTTGGCGGCCTCCGGCCCGTGGCCGAGGCCGTCTGACACCACGGCGGTCCAGCCGTCGGCGCGCTCACGCACGGCGTAGGCGTCGCCGTTGGCGGTCTCACCCTTCAGGGGGACCGCCACCGCCCCATAGCCCGGCACGGCGTCCGAAACAGTCTTCCTATCGATCGACAAGCGCGCCAACACTGCCGTGCCCAGCCCGGGGCGGGACACGATGTCGAAGACGTCGGAGATGCGGCGCACCGCGCCAAGGCCCTCGCCCGCGCTGCCGCCCGTGGAGTGTCCGTCCGTCAGGGCCAGGCCGAGATTTGAGAATCCTTCGCCCTTGTCGAGCACGAGGATCTCGACGCCCGAGCCGGTCCCGTCTTCGTAGGTGGCGACCAAGACCTCGCCCGGCACGCCGTACTTGACCACGTTGGTGGCGAGTTCGGTCACCACGAGCGCGATGCGGCCGGCCGCGGTCTCGTCGAAGCCGACGGACTGAGCGACGGCCACCGCTCGTCGTCGGGCCTCGGCCACCTGGCTCGCTTCCGTGACGGTGACCCGGTCCATGTTCATTTCCACCGGGCGATCATGACGCGCGTGCCGACGCCGGGCGTCGACTCGATATGAAACTCGTTCGAGAGGCGCTTGGCCCCGCCCAGGCCGAGGCCGAGGCCCTTGCCGGAGGTGTAGTGGTCAGTCATCGCCTGCTCGATATCGGCGATGCCGGGGCCCTGGTCCTCGAAGGTCAGGCGCAGGCCCTTGCGCGTCCCGACCTGGACGCTCTCCGCGCGGACCTCGCCGCCCCCGCCGTAATCGAGGGTGTTGCGCGCGAGCTCGCTCGCGGCGGTGACGATCTTCGTCTGATCGACGAGCCCGAGGCCGATGTCGATGGCGAGCGCACGCACGCGCTGCCTCACGCGGACGATGTCGTCACCGGACCGGACGGGGATGGTCTCAGTCTTCGAGACCGTCACGGTCGCTCCCATACCCAGCGCCGTCCCCGGCCAAGCGCGCCTTCAGCAAGGCCATGCCGCGCTCGACGTTGAGGGCCGTCCTGATGCCGGTGAGCTCCAAGCCGAGCTCGACCAACGTGATGGCGACCGCCGGCCGCATGCCGGCCAGGACCGTTTCCGCGTCGAGGACGCGCGAGACGGCCGCGATGCTCACCAACATGCGCCCGATGAAGGAATCGACGATTTCCAGCGCCGAGATCTCGATGAGCACGCCGCGCGCGCCGGTGCGCGCGATCATCGCCGTCAGGTCCTCCTCCAGGGCCAGCGCGAGGCGGTCGTGCATGTCGACCTGGATGGTGACGATTAGCGTGCCGCCGAGCTTGAGGATCGGGATGCGGTCCATGGCCTCAGCAGCGCTCCTCAGCCGCCTGCTGGCGCACAACCTTGCGGCCGGTTCGCCTGAGGGCAAGCGCGAAGGCGTCGGCCATCGTCGCCTTCGAGATGACGTTCAGCTCCACGCCGAGATGGACCATGGTCTGCGCGATCTGCGGCCGGATGCCGGAGACGATGCAGTCGGCGCCCATCAGGCGGGCGGCCGCCACGGTCTTGAGGAGGTGCTGCGCCACCAGGGTGTCGACGGTCGGTACGCCGGTGATGTCGATGATGGCGATCTCGGCCTCTTCGTCGACGATGGCCTGCAGCAGGTTCTCCATCACGACGCCGGTGCGGGCACTGTCGAGGGTGCCGATGAGCGGCAGCGCCAGGATGCCGTCCCAGAGTCGAACCACCGGCGTGGAGAGTTCGGCGATCTCCTGCCCCTGGCGCCCGATCACCTCCTCGCGGCTGGCCAGGAACACCTCCATCGTGAGCAGTCCGAGCCTGTCGAGCACCTTCCCCGCCGCCCATACGCCTGCGGCCAGGGCCGACGCGTCTGCGGCCGACTTGCGCCGTAGTGCCTCGAAAATCGGCTCTTTGAGCGAGAAGACGAAGTTGGCGGTGTCGGTCGGCGTGAACCCCTGGACCGCCCGCGAGCGCGAGATATCGGCGAGGTTCTCGCGCAGCGGGGTATAGCTTTCCGCGTCCGCGTCGACCCCACCGGACGAAAGTCCGTCCCGAAGCTGGCCGAACACGGCCTTGGCCTGGGTCTGGAGCTCGGCCTCCCGGATCCGACCGCTCTGCAGGGAGGTCCCTTCCCGGAGAGATATGTACCAGGCTTCGAGGATGGCGGCCTCGTCTTCCGTGAGCGTCCTTTTCAGGACCTCGGCGCCGTCCATTCGCATCAGGTTTTTCCCATCGTTATGATGCAGTCTCTATCCCGATACTGAGCCTCTCGATAGGCGGCATCGCTACAAAGGAGCTGATCGCGGCAAATTATTTGCCGCCTTCGGCTCTACCTCTTGTCTCGTTAATTTCGGCAACAGGGATCGCTGCATTGCCGCCGCGGACTCCTCACGCTCCCTGGGCGCGGGCCCCAGACCAAGATAACTTACACAAAGGTGAGGCCTGGCTGATTATCGAAGTTTTTCTCAAAGCGGCGGCAGCGGCGGCGACAGGACAGCGCCAGCATATGAGAAGGCGGCTTCCTGGATCGACAGGGACTATCCAAGTCGACGCGGTTGCTTGTGGAGCAGCGCCTCTGCTTTCCCGTCCGACCTGCTCCGGAACGGACCAGCGGCTGACAGCCAACTTCAGGCGATCAGATAACCCGCGGGCGGGCGTCTCCAAGAGCTGCTTCCGGTCGCAAAAGACTCTCGCATCAGGTACGAAACGCCAGGTTCGAAAGACTACATTCTTAGCTGTTTCGGGTGCCTCTCGTCCGGCAGTGTTTCGCGGACATGATGCCGGACGATCTCGGCGCTGAACGGTTTGCCGATGAACGTCGCGCCCTCCGGCAGGTCGCCGGGCTCAGGGGCGGCCCGGCCCGAGGCGACCACGACCGCGATGTGTGGCCAGCGCTCGTTTGTCTGCCTTGCCAAGTCGAAGCCGTCAGCGCTCCCCGGCATGTGCACGTCAGTGAAGAGCAGTTGAACCGCGTTGTGATGCTGATCCAATATTCGCAGAGCGGGAACGACTTGTATCGCCTCCAGCACCTGGAATCCTGCATCCTCAAGGATACTGGTCGCCTCCATCAGGATCAGGGCGTCGTCGTCGACGACGAGGGCGTGGGGCGCATCGCCCTTGGAATCATGGGTCACACAGCTAAAGCCCGCTCGCGAGCGGAAGGTTGCCTCCCGATGGAACCGTGATCTGGGCAGATCGTCCGATTTTCAGGTCCAGTACGTGGCCCGATCCATGCTAGGCTGCCTCGGGGCAGCCTGCGTGCCCTGCACAGCCGGACCGGACCGAAGGGACAGATACTTTGGTCGACCTGCGTATCCGCCACCAGACGACGTACCGCTATCGCCAGCCCGTCAATCTCGGACCGCACCGGCTGATGATGCGGCCGCGGGAGAGCCGCGACCTGCGCCTGCTGTCGAATACCGTTACTCTGTCGCCTGACGCCACCGTCACCTGGGCCTACGACGTCGCCGGCAACGCCGTGGCGACGGCCACGTCGGGGTCTCGACCGATCGCCTCGTCGTGGGGAGCGTATCTCGGGTCGAACTCTCGGCCGAGGCTTATCCCGTCTTCGACATCGCCGCCGGCGCCATCGCGTTCCCGTTCCAGTACGCCGATGACGAGTGGACGGACCTCGGCGCCCTGACGATCCCGCAATATCCGGAGGGGGAGCCGAGCGTGCGGGTCTGGGCGCAGGGGTTCGTGGCGTCCTGCCCAACCGACACCCTGTCGCTCCTCAAGGATCTGAACGCCGGGGTCGGCGGCACCATCGCCTACCAAGGTCGGGAAGACGAGGGCACGCAGTCGCCGAGCGAGACCCTGTCCCTGAGGATGGGGTCGTGCCGGGACCTGGCGACGCTTTTCGTCGAGGCGGTGCGCAGCCTCGGCTTCGGAGCCCGGGTCGTGTCCGGCTACCTCCACGACCCGTCGCGAACGCTGCTCGGCTCCGCCGATGCGGGAGCCACGCATGCCTAGGCGGAGACCTTCCTGCCGGGTGCCGGGTGGATCACCTTCGATCCGACGAACCGCAGCGTCGGCGGCGCGAACCTGATCCCGGTCGCGGTCGCACGCGACATCCGACAGGCCATGCCGCTGGTCGGAAGCTTCGCCGGGCCGGCGGACGCCTTTCTGGACATGTCCGTGGAGATCAGCGTCGGCGGGTAGGCTTGATGCAGCCAGAATCCGTCGCCTCAGGCAGCGGTCCGACTGAGCCGGGTCTGGCATGGGGATCGACGTCGCAACGCTCCGGCGATCCAGATGCCGGCACGCCGGACGAGGCGGCCATACGTACGGGAGACGGTTTGACCCGTCACAGCGCCGTGGCCCGGCGACGGCTCGGCTCGTGCGGCGCCAAGTTCGGGGCTACCCGCGCGGGCTGTAGGTGAGCTCGCAGGTCAGCACGCGCCCGATGTTCGGCGTCGTGACCGCCTGTCGCCTGCCCGATGCCTGGATCACGCCGTCGAGCGATCAGAGGAATGAACCGACGTTCCTACGCGTTGAGGACCGCTCCACGCGCGGCAGCCTCAATCCGAGCGATGTCGATCTTGCGCATCGTCATCATCGCCTCGAACGCGCGCCGGGCCGCAGCTCTGTCGGGATTGCTGTTGGCGCGCAGGAGCGCGCGCGGTGTGATCTGCCAGGAGACCCCCCAGCGATCCGTGCATCAGCCGCACTGACTCTCGGCTCCGCCGTTGCCCACGATGGCGTCCCAGTAGTGGTCGGTCTCCACCTGATCTTCGATCAGCACCATGAAGCTGACCGCCTGATTGGCCTTGAAGGCGGGGCCGCCGTTCAGGCCGATGAACGGGCGTCCGAGCACGGTGAACGCGACCGTGAGCTCTGCGCCCTCGGATCCATCCGGGAAGTCCGACGGCGCGGTCATCGGGACGCCGACATGGCTGTCCGGGAAGGTCCTGGCGTAGAACTCCGCGGCCTTGCGGGCTTGGCCGTGGTCGAACCATAGGCAAGTCGTCAGCTTCTCGCTCGTCATTGCTGACCTCCCTTCACGCCGCCTGGCGCGGGCCGG
>NZ_BJZU01000181.1 GCF_007992195.1 Methylobacterium oxalidis
AGCCTCGATCCCATGTAGAGCAGGCATCCGCGCGGCAAGGCGTCTGACCTGACACCTGAGAAACTCCCGCACCAAGGGAATGTGAGTACGGCTACTCACCCCATGGACCTCACTGTAACGAAGCCGGCATCAAGTACCGTTGCGCCGCCTCATCCTACAACATGTCCGGCTGCGGCGCACAGAATGGCTGCCCGGATCCTCAGCAGGGTTGTCGCGACAGTCCTCGAAGGGCGAAAGTCTGAATCAATGACGGAGCCGGGCGCGGCGGTGCATTTGCAGGCCAGCAGTTCGGCTCCGCCTTAGAAGCCAACCCTCCCGAGTGCAGGAAGCTTGAGCGCCGGCCGCCGCACATCGACGCCTGCGACGGCACCCAGGATGTTGATCTCGAAGCCCTCAATCCAGCCCAGCGTCAGACCGAAATACCCGCCTAGGTTGATGCGAAACCCCGTGCCCGATGGAGTTAGCGCGACCCAGCGTTCGTCGTAGGGGAAGTCCTTGCCGATCGCTGTTGCTGGCAGACTGGCTCGCATCTCCGGCACCGCGCTCATCACGGCCGCCACGAACGTGTTCGAGTTCGGCCCCGGCCAGGCTCGGTAATCACCTGGATTGGCGTAGCGATAGGTCCGGATCGTCTCGCGGATGCGCGGGATCATGTGCTCGGCCGCCGGACCATCGGCGGCGAAGATCACCTCGGGAGCGCTGCCGAACCAGCGTCCATCCGGCACGAAGCGGTCGACCCAGATGGGCTCGCCCCAGGCCGTGTAGTCGAAGCGGTGATAGGCACGCCCGTCCGCGTCCTTGATGACGATCCAGCTATGTGTCGCGACGATGCCGCGCCAGCTGACTGTACGGGCCGAGAAGACCCGCACGATCGCGTCGGAATGGTCCGCAGCAGCGGGAAGCAGTCCAACGCTAGAACGATCGGCTAAGCGCCAGTCACCTCGGCTCCGCGTGACGTAGAGGGTGGCAGAGACGGCAATCGGCACGAAAAAGACGAGCACGAACGCCAGGAAAGCGAACTCGAGCAACGGTAGTCCACGGAAACGAGTAGAAGGGTACCGTTGATATGGTTCGGCGCTCCTGCAGGCGCGAGAGCTTCGTTCATGCCGGCCTCGCTCGGCGGACATGCGATGTGCGATGCATCACAATTCGTCGCAGCTCGACATAGACGTCGTCCCGGGAGGCGACCTCCCCGAACCTTCAATCCCAGTGCTGAGCTGACCTATACGTGACGGTAGGAAACCACCACTGCGCTGAAGCGCCGTAATGCTATAGCAGCTCAGCGCAACAGCATCTCAACAGGATGCCGCTTAAGTCGCATCGTCCTGTGCTGTCAGAGCAATGCGCGTTACTCGCTGCGAGTTCGGCTGCCGCGCAGGGCTTCTACGGACGGATGCCCGTGCTTCTGAAGGGCTGCGTCAATGCCCTCCATGATCACGTCGTGCACCTTGCAGTCCCGCGTGAAGGCGATCTCGCGCAGGCGCCGGTGCACTTCGCGCGGCAGGTACACCGAGGTGTGAACCACCTCCGGGCGTACGCGGCCCGCAGGGGGAGCCGCCCGCGCCTGCTCCGAGGAAACGTCGGCGGCAGATCCACGCGCTTCCGTGCCGGGCAGGTTGAGGCCGCCGATGACCGAGGGACGCTTGCTCACGACAGCCTGCCTTTCATCGTCCGGTCCGCCCAGGCCCAGAGCGAGCGGATCTCGTCGGCCGCCTTGCTTCCCGACGCGTACTCGGTGACACCCTGACCCGTGGCCAATGCGTCCTGGTGATCGACCCGCTGCGTCACGCTCGGCTCCGCCAGCACGCCGACGCTGCTGAGGCCGTTGGCTGCTTCGAGGGCGCGCGAGCTGCGAACCGCGGGGCACTGGTTCAGCACGAAGGCGAAGCGTTCGCGCATCTCGAGGCGCATCAAGGCTTCGACGGTGGGGATCGTCGCCTGCAGATCGAGGCGCGACGGTCGCGCCGGGATCAGTGCCAGGTCGGCCGCCTGCATGGCCAGGTTGACCCCCGTCGAGGCAGCACCGGGCGTATCGAGCACTGCGACAGTGAAGCCCTTGTTCTTCAGCGCGGCCAGAATGGCAGGCAACTGGCTCAAGCGGCCGCTGGAGAGGCGATCGACCGCCAGGGTCTCGACCGAGCGGCTGTCGCCCCAGGTGGCAAGCGAGCCTTGCGGGTCGAGATCGAGCGCGATCACGGTCTCACCAGACTGCGCGGCCGCCACGGCCAACGAGGCGGCGAGCGTGGTCTTTCCGGTCCCGCCCTTCTGGGTGACGAGTGTGATGGTGCGCATCTGACCTCCCCTGCTGTCTCGCCATAGCAGGGGCACACCGGAGCGGGATAGCGGCCCAGCGTTACAGCGGAACCATGCGGCAGCCGTGCAACACTGGGAGGCTTCAGCATGACAGCGCTATAGCGGGCAGGGTGCGCGGCCAACCTCATGCAATGTGACATCGGTGAGCAGACACGTGGGCTTTGCCTACGTGCGTCTCGGAGGCTCCTCGGCTGAGCGGACGCAGCAGCCGCCGGCGGGGACACGTTGACGCCAGTCGAGCTCCCTCGCTGAGAGCGGCAGCCCAGCCGCCTCGGACGACCGTGAGCGTCTCACCTGCTGAGCCGACTCCACTGTCGAAAAGGCGTCGGCGATCCTCTTGGCCTCAAGCCTGTGTGATAACCTTCGGCATGGGAAGGGAACTGCCGTCGCCGCTGAAAGCGGATCTGGGTGCTCGTCGAGCTACCGCTGCGGGCTTGCAGACGCAGGGCGTTGGTCCGTCATGACCACCCTGTACCTCCACCACTCTGCTGCTTTGAACCACCTGGCCGAGCCCGGTCATCCGGAGCGGGCGGACCGCATCCGGGTGATCGAGCGCAGCCTTGAGCAGGAGCGTTTCACCGCGTTGGCGCGCGAGCAGGGGCCCTTAGCGCCTGTCGAGCCCATCCGCCGGGCCCATGACGAGCGCTACGTCCAGATGGTGATCGAGGATCTGCGCCGAGGCGGGCCCCTTCGCGCAGACGTCGACACGCCTCTGTCGACAGGCACCCTGGAGGCTGTGCTGCGGAGTGTCGGAGGCGCCCTGCAGGCTGTGGACGAGGTCATGACCGGACAGGTGCAGAATGCCTTCTCGGCCATGCGGCCGCCCGGCCACCATGCCGAGCGGGCCAGAGCCACCGGCTTCTGCTTCTTCAACACCGTGGCGGTCGCAGCGCGCCACGCCCAGGCCGTTCACGGAGCCGAGCGGATCGCGATCCTCGACTGGGACGCTCATCACGGCAACGGCACGCAGGACATCTTCTGGAACGACGCCAGCGTGCTCTACTGCTCCACCCACGAGATGCCGCTCTACCCCGGAACCGGAGCCGCAGGAGAGCAGGGTGAGCACGGCACGATTGTGAACGTGCCGCTCGCCGCCGGCGATGACGGGGCGGTCTTTCGCGAGGCACTCACGGCTGTCGTGCTGCCGCGGCTGGAGGCATTTCGGCCCGATCTCATCTTGATCTCGGCTGGCTTTGACGCTCACTGGCGCGATCCGCTGGCCAACCTCAACCTGACTGAGCGGGATTTCGGCTGGGCGACGCGACAGCTGATGGAAATCGCTGGCCGTGTCTGCGGCGGACGCATCGTGTCTGTGCTTGAGGGCGGCTACGACCTGATCGGCTTGTCCACGTCCGTAGCGGCGCACGTCTCGGCGCTGATGGAAGCGTGAGAGCGGGTCAGCGAGGCGGACACGCTCTTCAGTGCAAAGAACGGCGGCTTCGTTGCTGTGGGATCGCGAGGGACGTGCATAGGCTTTAGCCGGACCGCTGCGACGCACGCGTGTGTGCCCGAACACTCAGCCCGCACCGAAGGCCGATTGTCGCGTCTCCCACGGACAGCCAAGACAAGCGAACTGGTGTGCAGTGCACCATATGATGGTAGCGCGGCGCCGATCTTTGTCGGCTGACCGTGAGTCACACGTGAGTGCAATGAGTTTTATGTTTTCACCGCTGCCGCGAGCTGATGCTAGGCTGGCCAATCATCTCGTCGAGCAGCGCGGCAGCCGGTTCTGCATCGTGGCCACTGCCACGGGACAGGTGATCTACACACCGCCAGACTTCCTGAAGGCCGCGATCACGAGCCCCGCTGACCTGCAGCTTCTGGCCCAGGCACTCGACCACGGTGAGCGGTACATCGATGCCGTAACAGCTTTCGAGGCCGATCGCGCTGACGAGCTTCGCGCCCGTCATGCCGTCTCAGAGCCTTCTCTGATTGGGGTCAGTGAGGCAAGCTACTCCTGATCCTCATCAGTCCCGGATGTATCGCTCCCGCAGGTCACGCGCTTCTCTTCGCGGTCGGCGCTGAAGGCCGCCGCATGATGGGGTCAGAAGAGCAAGGTGTCTCAATCTGTCCGACGACCTTACGGCTGAGCCGCAGGTTCATGGCTCTTAACGAGATCGCCTCGCCCATCGTCCCCACGGGAACGATCCGGTTCACCCTTGCGGGCGATATTTGGCCTGATCCGACAGGCGTGCCTCCTTCATGCCGCGGCCGGTACCGGCGCTTTGCCGAAGCGGAACGAAGTCTCGTCCCGCCACATCCTGTGCAGGACGATTGCCAGCTTCCGGGCGACTGCCACACGGGCGCGGGCCAGGCCGCGATGCTTGGTTATCTTCAGGCCCCAGGCACGCAAGCTCGACCATTTACGGCTGCGCACCAGCAGGGAGTGGGCCGCCTCGTAGAGCGCGGTGCGGGCAAGTTCGTCGCCGCAGCGGCTGATCTTGCCCTGGATATCGGTCTCGCCAGACTGATAGCGCGCCGGCGTCAGGCCGAGATGCGCGCCCACATCCCGCGAGCGGCGGAAGCGCTCGGGTCGGTCGATGGTGGCGCGGAAGGCAAGCGCGGTGATCGGGCCGACACCCGGCACGCTCATCAGGCGGCGGCAGACCGCCTCGCCGCGCACGATGCCGAGGACCTGCCGGCTCAGCCGATCGAGCTGCTCCAGCATCGTACCCAGCACCGTCAGCAGCGGCTCGACGAGCGGCCGGATCTCAGGGTCGTCGCCGGACAGCTCGCGCACACGTCCGGCAAAGGCGGCCCGGGCTGGCGTGCCGAGCTTGATCCCGCCCTCGCGCAGGATGGCTCGCACCACGTTCTCGATCGCGCGCATCTCGGTGAGCAGCGTGCGGCGCGCCACCAGGAGCGAGCGCCAGAGCCGGGACTGGCGCGACTTGACGTGGACCTGCCGGTACCAGCCGGTGCGCATGATCTGGGCGAGCGCCCGGGCGTCGTTGCGGTCGGTCTTGTTGGGCATCGTCTTCATGGCCGCGTTGGCAGCCCGCGTCTCGATGCAGATCGCCGGCAGACCGGCCGCGCGAAGCTCGTCGTGCAGCCAGGCGGCGAGTGAGCAGGCCTCCAGGCCGACGCGCTCCAGCGGCGAGCCGAGCCCCGTCAGGGCTGTAATCAGTGCGATTGGTTCGCTCTGCGCCCGGGCTTCCTTGGTGGTGCGCCCCGCCTCGTCGACCACGCAGATGGCGGTCTCTTCCAGCGAGACATCGAGTCCGGCAAAGTAGCGCATGGCTGCTCCTTCCTGATGCGTGTGGCGATCCGACGTCGACCACGATCTCACATCTCGACAGGAGCAGCCGCCTTCAGCCGAACCGCGGCCTGACCCCAATCACCCCATCTGTTTGAGGGTTGATCTCAGGCGGGATTGTTGAGGGCGTTGATCGCCATGAGGCAGGCGACGCAGGTGAGCCGGCCTGCTGCGACATCGAGACGGCCGGCGCGCTCGCGGTGCAAGCCGCTCCAGTGAGACAGCCAGCCGAACGTGCGCTCAACGAGCCAGCGGCGCTCCAGCACGACAAAGCCCTTCTGCTCCGGGTTCTTCTCGACGACGCGGTGGCGCATGCCGTGCAAGTGGCACCACTCTTCGCAACGCTCAGCCGTGAAGGCGCCGTCCAGGATGGCCAGACGCAGGCTCGGCCATTGGACCTTGCCGTCGTCGAGGGTCGGCAGCGCGTCGCGATCCTGGACGTTGGCTGGCACAAAAGCCAGCGCCAGGAGGTGGCCGCCAGCATCGACCAGCGCGACGCGCTTGCGCCCGACCAGCTTCTTGGCCCCGTCGTAACCGCGCGGCCCGCGCACCCCGATGCACTTGACGCTTTGCGTGTCGGTGATCGCCAGCCGCGGCGCGGGCTGCCGGCCGTAGCGGCGACGCTGTCGGCGAGCCAGAGCTCGCATCAGATCCTCGAACAAGCCCCGCTCAACCCAGCGCCGGAACCAGCCGTAGACCGTGCGCTAGGGCGGGAAGCCTGGTGGCAATGCTCGCCACGCGCCGCCCACCCGCAGGTGCCAGGCGATCGCTGCCAGCACCCTGCGCGCCGGGGTTGCCTCCGGACTGCTCGGCGGGTCCGCCCGCTCCAGGAAGCGGGCTACCTCGTCCAAGCCCGCTTGCAGCACCATGTCCTTCAGGCGCGCCTCATGACGCGTCCGATGCCGGTCCGTCCACATCTGCTCTCCAGCCCGCCCCGCCAGGCGGAGTTTGTGTTGGCACACGAGACAGATGGGGACGTCCGGCTGAGGGGCTCAAACAGGCTCTAAGATGAACCGGCCGTAACGCGGGACGCGGCCCCCTGTTCACTTGCACCCGCTGCCCGGAGAAGCTGCAATCACGAGGTGCGAGCCCTCAAGTCAAGCTGTCGCCCCACGCAAAGGTGTTCTGGTGGAACGTGTTGTTCCGGCACTTCGTTACGTGCTCCCACATGGGAGGAAGCAATGCTGAAAACGGCACAAGCAAGCGCATTTCTGTGGCTCGTCATCGCAAGCCAAGCCCTCGCGCAGGTGACCACAGCCCCAACCACACCTGCTCCCGCTCAGCCTACAGCACCGGCCACAACACACGCAGCTGGCGGAACGAACTGGCTCTGGCTGCTCATCCTGGCCGCTCTGATTGCAGCAGCCGTCTGGTACTTCATGCGCCGTCGCGGAACACCCCGGCTTTGATGTTGGAGGTGGTGTAAGCGGCACCTCCAACGACAATCCGGGACAGTGAAACAAGGAGATCCGTCATGCCTGAGACAGCAGCGCAGAATTCCTCGTCGCAAGGCTCTTCAGGAGCCAAGCAATCCGGCAGAGACCAGGGTCAACAACGGAGCGAGAGCTTCGCCGATCAGGCGCAGAGCGCGGTGCGTGGAGTGGCCGATCAGGCGTCGGACATGTGGGACAGCGCCTCTGATCAGGGTCAGCGCTATTACCGACAGGGCAGCCAAGCCCTCGGCAACATGGACGGTGCGACGCTCGGCGGCTTGTTCGCCGCAGGTGCGCTTGGCTTCGCCATAGCTTGGTTGATTTTCGGGCAGTCCCACGCGAGTCGAGATGTGGCTCGCCGCATGAGCCGGAGCAGCGAGAGCTACCGCTGAGTTGAACGAGGCGGTGAACGCTGACGTGCGTTCGGAAGGTGCCTCAGTGCTGGGCTCAACCGCCCTGAGGCCGACCGAATATCCGCAGCAGCAAACCGGGTGGGTCTATGCTGGAGTTCATCCTCGGTGACCTGTCGCATCTGATCGCCACGCACGGGCTCTGGATCGTGGCGCTGGTGATCGGCTTGGAGAGCATGGGCCTGCCGCTCCCGGGTGAGACGTGTCTCGTCACCGCCTCCCTCTACGCCGGAGCAACCGGCAATCTCTCCCTTGGCGCGGTCATTGCGGCAGCCGTGGCAGGGGCAGTGATTGGCGACAGCGTCGGATTCTGGATCGGCCGCAGCGTGGGGCAGCGCGCGCTGGTCCGGCACGGGCCGCGCGTTGGCATCACGCCGGAGAAGATCAAGCTCGGGCGCTACCTCTTCCTGCGCCACGGCGGCAAGGTCGTGTTCCTCGGCCGCTTCGTGGCCGTGCTGCGCGTACTGGCGGCGTTGTTAGCGGGCGCGAACCGGATGGCGTGGCCGCGCTTCTTTCTGTTCAATGCCACGGGCGGACTGGTGTGGGCGACGGTGTTTGCCTGCGGAGCCTATTTCTTCGGCTCGCGCATCGAGGCGGTGACTGGTCCCGTGGGTATCATCCTGCTCGTGCTGGCTACGGGCGGTCTGGTCTGGATCGTGGTCCTGCTGCGCAAGCACGAGGCACGACTGCTGGAGGAGGCAGAGCAGGCACTCCCCGGCCCGCTGACGCCGACCTAAG
>NZ_BJZU01000182.1 GCF_007992195.1 Methylobacterium oxalidis
GTGCTGACTGATGCAGCTAATGGGTTGGTCAGGGTGCGTACCCGGCAATGCCTCGTGCGAGAGCGAACTCGCTCTATGAACCCAGTCTAGTTGAAGGTAGAGGAGGAATCAGTGCTGGAGGCGGCGTAGCTTTATGTACTACCCCTATTCACCTATCGTTCTCCTGACTGCTTTTCTGCCGGTTCAGTTTGCGGTTGCGTACTTTCTAGCTTGGCTTGCAGGGTAGCAGCAGCGAGCAAAGAGCAACAAGCCTACTCGGTTGCTTCGCTCTCCTCTTTGGTGCACCGGCTTGCGCTGGCCCATACAGCCGTGGTTTTGCGTCGTGGCTGTCTGAAGCTGAATTTGCTTGGCCGCCATTGGTGAGGCTGCCCTGGTGAGCGAATGGCATCCTGTCCGATTGCCCCCTCTCGCAGTCTTCACATTTGAACCGGTCTGCCAGCGCTTGATGTGCTAGGGTCAGTCTCAGCCCCGCATCTGCTGCCGAGCTGTTCCGGGGCTTCCCATGCGTTACGATCTGGACCCAAGCGGCAACTGGGTTGTCGATCCCGACGATCTGGCTGCCAAGCTCGGGCTTCCATCTGAGCGGCTTCAATCTGAGATGAAGCTCGGCCTTGTGCGGTCTCGTGTGGAGCGAGGCAGCGGGGACGATGAGGGCCGGTCGCGAGTTACCGTTCAGAGTCGGCAGGCAGCTTGGCAGGGGGTCTTCGACCTCAACGGCAATCTCATCAGCGAAAGACGTTGGTGAGCAAGGAGATCCCATTTCGTGCAGAGTTTGGCAGCGGTTTGCCTCAATATAGCAAAGCTACCCGCGAAGCTCGTGGAGTGGCTGATTGCGAGAGGCGGTGCCTTGGCTTGGGCGAGGAAGTCCGCTGAACACAGCCGACAGTCTGCCAATGAGAAGGAGAGCGGCAGCTATCAAAGCGAAAACGTCTACGGAGATCAGGGACTCGAAGCCAGGTACAACGCTGCGATTGAGGATCTGGAAGATCGATTTGGCCAAAGGTTTCCAGCAGATTATCACGCAAAGCTTGGGATGGACGCGAGATACATCTACGATCATGGAGTTTCCCGTACGGCAGCGGTAGACTCAATGTCCTCAGCTATCGCGAAGGCACTGCAAGAGGGAGCCTCCATCTCCCAGGCTGCGGATGCTGGTGCCGCAAGCATCGGGTTTCGAGAGGAGTCTACTGGGAAAGAGCAACAGGTTTGACCCCATCGCTCTCCCCGTTTGCTCCACTTCAGCGATCCTGCCCCGTACAGCCTTGGTTCTGCCCTGGGGCTACTCAAGCATCCAGAAGCGCACCGTTGCCGTCTGTGACGCCGCTCCGGGGCTCAAAATAGCGTTTCACGCTTGATTGCAGCATTGGCCGTCTGGGGATACAGCCGATAAGCCTAGCCGGTAGCCCAGACAACCACCAGTGCGAAGCCGACCTGCATCATCAGGAGTGAGATCAGCAGGCTTACCGGATTGGAAAGTTTGTCAGAGTTCATGTTCTAGCCACCCCACGACAGGCGGGCTTGCGAAATGCCCGCTCTAAGCACTTCGGCTGCCCCCATCTGTCGTGGTTACCTGGGAGGTGGTCCTGATACCCAGACGCGACCAACTCTTTGGTAGCGCTCACGCGCACCGAACTCCAGATCGTCCAACTTGCCGGGATTGTGCCTTGGAGCTTCCAGGGGCGGTTGCTCCACGACGCCATAGTCAGCATCTGCCGACCTGGGCTCTCCCGGCGAGTCTTGCTCGGACATTGGTAGCTTGCACGGGCCAAAAGGCTTGGCAATAGGTAAGCGCCGTACTCGGCGGCAATCGATGAGATGTGACTCAGCAAACACGAACGTACTAGTACGACGATCGTATACATTCGCATGAGGTTTGTTGGTTCGCTCGGAGGATGTGCTTGCTGGGTTGCGTAACGCCCTGTCGGACGCTGGGGTGGGAGAGAGCAACAGGTCTGACCCCACCGCTCTCCCCCTTGGTGCTCGTCAGGAGCCTTGCCCTCGTACAGCCGTGCTTTGCCTCCGGGGCTACTCAGGCACCCAAGCTCGCTCCGTTGCCGCTGGTGAGGCTGCCCTCGTGCTCAGATACGATCCTACGGCTGGATAGCTTCTCGGCCCTGCGTCTCTCCTTCAGCGGGTAAGGCTCGTACACACCAAGGATTGGCCCGTCTCGGCCATTCTCGATCACCGTGAGCTTGGCGGCTGAGCCGATGGTGGATCGGAGTGACACAAGGGCTGAACCCTGGTGCCTCATGGTCAGCGGGGTGTTCGGATCGTGCCCCTCAGAGAGCAGCACCCGGGCTCCATCGAAGAACGGGATACGGGAGGTGCAGAGATGGGCTGAGCCAAGGTAGGCGTCGTAGTGATGCCGGTGTCGGCTGGATGGCTGGATGATGATTTCGATAGGCATGACAGATCGTTCACGGAAGCGGGGGTGAAGCCGCTTGTGTTGAAGGGAAGAATGATCCGAGGATGGAATCAGGGGCTGAGGTGGCTTGCCCGAGGATGAGCAGAAGGGGAGTTACGAACCCCTATTATGCTAGGTCCCTGGTTATATTATATATGGTTATACCTATGGTGATACTCTGATCGCTCCATCCTGGTTGATGCCATGGAGATAGGGATTGTTGTTCAATGAAGGGTGCTCAACTCTGACGCAACTCTCTGTCTGAGCTATTTCATTGAATCTTCGTGTCATCACTGAGTGAGCTATCTCCCAAGCTGACTCAGGAACTATCACGCAATCGTGGACCGGGAGTGAGGTGATACCTTCTTGTATAAGGTCCATGATAACGGAGATGATGATCTCACTCTCAATGAACTGAGCCTTGTGACCTACCTTTGACGGATAGAACTGAGCTACCCCAGGGTGAGCCTTGTTGATCAGCTCACATAACTCACGGACTTTCATGCTTTTGGGTAGTGCGTCAGCCGTGTCCTTGGGTTTGCTCTTGGGTATGGCATCGGTGAACGAGAGAGCACTGATTAAGGTCTTGATCCCCTCTCTGTACTTCGGAGGAATCCCCGGTATGTTGTAGAGATCTCCTTCAGGAGGCTTCACCCCTGCCAGCCCGTAGACGATCCGCAGAGCCGATTGCCCGTAATCCAAGCTCACTACCCGCTCACCGTTGATCGTCAGGCCATTGAGCCGGTCTTCCTTCCCGAGGTTCGTCCAGAAGCCACCGCCAAGGCGACCGCCGCTCTCGAATGATCCGTTGTTGAACGACCGGCGGAGATGACGCTCCTGAATGTCGATCTGCTCCCAATCCAGCATCACCCTATCATCGAACTCGATGTCAGCCTTGGACAGCCACTCGTTGATGGTCTCCATTAGCTTGCTCCAGCGGATGGTCTGCTCGGTGTCCTTGTAAGGCAGGAGCTTGGCCTTCGCCTTCCGGTGAGCCTTTGGGGCCTTGAGGATGATGGTCTCTCCAGACTTGCTGATCCCAATGTCCCTCAACTCGATCCCATGCTGATCCATCAGTCCCGTGAACTGCTCTGTAGGAGCGATGATGGTTCGCTGGTTGTGGCTGAAGATCATTCCATGACCGATCTCCTGAGTGATCCAACCGAGTTCATTGCTGCTCAGCAGGGTCAGCCAATCCGGTAGCTTCTGGTTCAGTGCAGGATGACCATACCTATCTCGTTTGCCGAGCACCCGCTTAGACCGGGGTATAACTAGGTTCCGCTCATTGTAGAGCAGGTGGTAGTGCATGAGGTCACACACGAGAGCCATGATCGTCGTTTCGAACGTAGCTTGATCAACGGGTCTGCGCTTTCGCTTCTCCGGGTTGATCTCCCTTTCGCGAGCATCAAGGCTGCTGATGACGGTTTGAATGACGGCCCTGGCCTTGTCGGTCCTTGGGATGCGGTGAGGATTGAAGAAGCGGTCTGATGTCTCGCTCATCACACCAACTCCTTCAGCGACTCGAAGTAGGTCCGACGCTCCTCGTCCTCTCGCTCTCTGTCTTCCCGCTCTAGCCTCGCAATGTAAGTCCCGGCCGAGCCAAGTGCCTCCTTGAGCCACACAGCCATCGCCATTGTCGCCTTGGGAGGCAGGTCAGTGTAGGTGACTGAGGTTCGCTTCCGCTCAGCGTAGGTCCACACCCCAGCGTTCAGCTTGGTCAGCCGTCTCACTCGTCTAACAAGCTGGAACCAGAAAGCATTGTCGCTGCGGAAACGGCGCTGCTCTAGCTCGTACATCAGGTACATAGCCAAGACGCAATCGATGACCCTCTGAACAGCTACGTGGTCACCTAATCTCTTGATCTCATAGGCAGCCATCCGCTTGTAGCGGCTCATAGGCTTGCCTTCCCGGGATTGAGCCACGATACCGTTCGCTCTACCGACCAGTTCCTGCCACTTGCCCTCCATGTTGGACCAACCAGACTTACCCTCTTGCCTTTTTCTCTTATCCAAGATGATAGCTAGGTAAGGCTTTAGGTCACCCTTGGTGATACCCGGCTGGTCAGCCTCTCCATGCCGAGCTTTGTTCTTGGCGTGTTTAGTGCAGTAAATACCCAACGGCCCCGTTGCCTTCGCATCACAACCGCTTGCAGTGCATTTTCTCATGTGATCTCCGAATCCGAGGGCGCAGCCCCTCTCGGACACAGGTACAGGAAGATAATTTACTTGCAATCACAATGTTTTCTTGACGCTTACGCTAGCGTAACGGTTTTCAGCTAAGTATCTGCTGAGAAAGGATCTGAGCGCTCATTGGAATTCGGATTATTTTTAGTCCCCGCTCCCAAATGGTCAGCACTTGTCAGTGGGCAGGCCACGATCGGTGTGGCGGACGAGGTCGGTTCCGGCGGCTACCGCCTTGCCCTTATCCAAGGCGCCCCTTTCCTTCACCAGGGCGGCCCTCAGGAACGGCAAAGGTGCGACCCGAGGTTCAGGGGGCCTGAGCAGGTAAGCGCCTGTCTGTGAGGCTCTGATCAGCCGGTCGCCCGTGTGAGGCCAGGCAGCACGAGTAAACGACAATGGTTCCAGGGAGGTCCCTGCCGGGGTTGCATCTCCAGCCAATAGCTCACTCTAGGTACTCCGAGTGATTAGATACTCGACATACTCCCTCAAGCTCCTTCTCTTTACGACCTAGCGGCGGTACGATGCGGATCCATGGCCTCGGATACTATGCCCAACGGAGGTCAGTAGTGAGGGGGGCTCAGATGATGTGGCCGTTCACGGTGGTGGCATCGCACGAGAGCGAGCTGTCACACCTCTCTGCAAGCCAGATTAGCGAGAGAGTGGTCAATGCGTCTCTTGAGTACTACGAGGATCATCGTCGCGAGTTCGCGGAAGACATGCGTGCGTCCGACATCGTATATGATGTAGAGGACTTCCTCAGAGCAGCAGAAAAGGATGGAGGCCGGGCTGCGATAGAGGGTTTGTACAAAGAGTGCTGCGAGAACGAATGGAAGTTCGACGTATCGAAGCTGCTGCGCGAAGTTTATGATCGTGAAGCCTACCGGCCGAACGGAAGCGATGCGGCTAACGCTGAAGCTGTCCCGAGGTAGCCACAAGGCGTCGCGGTGCCCGTTTGCTTCACGAGGGCAGCGCCGGGCATGGCAAGGTAGTCATCCAGGGTAAGCGACCAGCCCAAGCAGGGAACGACCGCCCACGAGGCTCAACTCAGTCCACCACCAGAGCCCCGCCGTTCGCTGCACCGGTCCCGCCCCTGAGAGCCCGGTAGACACTGGCCACTCCGATCCCGAGCTGCTTGGCTATCGCCTCCCGGGTCAGACCCTGCCCAGCCAAGCGCCTCACCTCGTCAGCCTTGGCCATCGCGGTCGGCTTCCTGCCCTTGTAGCGCCTCTCGGCTTTGGCCTTGGCAATCCCCTCCCGCTGCCGCTCCAGCATCAGGTCACGCTCGAACTCAGCCACTGAGCCGAGAAGGTTCAGCATCAGCTTGCCCGTGGGTGTGCCGGTGTCGAGCGACAGGTTGAGCACCTTCAGCGATGCCCGCTTGCTCTCGATGCTCTTGATGATGCCCAGGAGGTCAGCCACGGAGCGAGCCAGCCGGTCGAGTTTGGTCACCACCAAGGCATCCCCTTCGCGCAGGTAGTCCAAGGCTTCGCTCAGGGCCTTCCGGGGTCCGGTGGCGCTGGTCTGCTCCTGGTAGATCCGCTCAACCCCGGCAGCTCTGAGATCCCGCTCCTGAGCTTCTAAGCCGGCGATCTGCTCGACCGTGCTCGTCCTGGCGTACCCGATCAGCATCACCCGTGCTCCACGCTATCAGTAGGATCATAGAGGATGCGATCCGAAGCTATCAGAAATCCAATGTCAACGTGTGTGATAGGTGCTTGGCAGAGTTCTTCACCCTCTCACAAGGGCAGGATCTACTGATCGGCTCAGCTTGGGAACGGACGGGTCGCTCTCAGCGTAATGGGCTCCCCGAAGAGAGCCTTGCCATGGACACAGCTACCGAGACCGACACCCTCAAAGCCCATGTGGTCACCTGTCAGTCGCCCAGGATCGCAGGAGAGGAGCCCGTCTTGAAGCGTTGGGTTGTGTTGACGGAGAGTGCTCAAGCGGCTGCTGAGTTGGTTCGAGAGCGAGTTGCACCAGCTTGTGAGATAGCCGCCACCGAAGAGGTGCTGAGCCAAGAGGAAGCGGACAGGATTGGGCTGAAGCCTCACCACCCGGTGGCTCTTTGATCTAACGAGAGAGCTCTGACCGGCAAAGAAAAGCCCCAGCAAAGAGCCAGGGCTAAGGGGAGGACCAGTTAATGCGCACAGCCGAAACAGGGGGGATGGGAATGGATCAAGCCGTGCATGAAATAAACGCCCCTCTACTTCAGCCGTTCCCTCCGCCTACCCCTGCAAAAACAAAGGCACGGAGGGGGTGGCACGGGGGGAACAAGGGTGAACCGGGGTTAGCGGTAGGGCTCTGAGATTTTTGCGGTGAAATCGGGCTGTGCTTCAGCTTTACAAAGAGCCGTACCTAAGTTTATTCAACGAAACGGCCCTGATCGCTCTGATGTTGAACATGAGCCATCGCTCTTGAGGAGCAGATCATGAACAACATCATCTACATCGTGGGCTTGGTCGTCGTTGTCGTGGCCGTCCTGTCATTCTTCGGCTTGCGGTAAGACGCTCTGTAAAGCTCAAGCCCGGAAACTTGGTCCTCGTCACGTCTTGTCAGGCTCTGGAGTTGGGCCGGAGATGTTTACGCCTCCGCTTGCAGCGCTCAGTGGTGTCTGAAGACCGATCGACTCGGGTAGCACTGGGGCACCCTGGTCAGGCTCATCATTTTGGCCGAGAAGACCCTCAACCTCACGAAGCAGATCGTCGAACTGATAGGGCTTGCGAATGAGCCTTGCGCCGAGCGGAAGTTCGTCTTGGGTGCGGCTCATCCCGCCCGAAGTGACGATGATCCTGATTGCAGGCCAGCGGGTATGAACCAGATGGGCCAGCCGGATCCCATCCGTGTGCCCTGGCAGGGTATGGCCCGTGATCAGGAGGCGAACGTCCTGGTGGCGCTCTAGCAGGTCCAGAGCTTCACGGGCGTCATGAGCCTCGATGGCCCGGAAGCCAACATCCTCCAGCAGGTCGGTTGTGACCATACGGATGACCCGCTCCCGATCGACCACCAGGATCGCGACAGGTCTGCGGCCGTGCTCGGACACCTGGCAATCGCCTCCCTGTCAGGAGCCTAACGGCCGAGGGGCTTGG
>NZ_BJZU01000183.1 GCF_007992195.1 Methylobacterium oxalidis
GCACCTGAGCCGGCGTCGGCTTCTCGACCTCCTCCGCGGTGGCCGAAGTAGCGGCACCCTGCCCGAGGCTATTAAGCGTCGCGTGAACGCTGGCGATGAGTGCAGGAAGGTCGCCCGCGGCGACATGATTGCGCGCAATGTAAGCCGAGACGACCTCAGCTGTCATCTCCATTAGGTCAGTGCGTGGGCTGTCGCCTTCGTCCTGCACGTTTGTCTCCCTTCTACGATGAAGGGCGCACACATGATTGCAGGTGGTTTACATGTCAACTGTTCGGCGGGTGACGTTTTCCGGTCCTTGTATGTAATTACGGCTGCGGTACTGCTCGTGCCCGCGCGAACTGCGCCATCAGGATGAAGTCGCGGGTCGTCGGGTGCTGCTTGTCGAGAGAAGCCGCGCCGCAAGCCAGCTCATTGGAAGGCAGGGTATGGCTGCGCAGGCCGGCGTTGACGGTGTGGAAGCCGAGCAAGCGGAGAAGGTGCTGGGAGCGGGTGGCTCTTGTCAGTGCCGACAGCATTATCCGACCCGCAAATCGCGCTGGAAAACCCATCCTGCCACAGGGCAGGGACGGAGCCCTTAATCTTTTGTTAGGACACACTGCAAGCGCAGCGCGCAGGGTCGTGGGCATGACGCGCCATCCCATTCTCGTCGCGCTGCTTTTCGGTGTGCTGGCCGCATTCACCTTTTTGCGGCTGTCGAGATCTTGGGGCAGGTCGGAGCTAACTAGGAACGAACCGAGCAGCTCTGTGCGCTGTGGCAGCCGTACAATCCCATTAACGAAGCTGCGATCCGGTAACGCCTCGTTAACCATGTGCTCGCTTTCTTGGTCGCATCAACTGTGCGGACGATGCTGTGACCTATACCGGCCTGAGTGCCTCCGACGATCCCGATACCTCCTGCCCTGTGCCGCTGGAGATGCTCGGCCGGATCTACCGCGCTGATGCGGAGGCGGTCGCCGAACACATCGCGCCTATCCCGGAACGGACCAGAGCGCGGCTCGCGGTGTACCTCTACGGGCGCAGTCACACCTTCGCCCTTGGTGTGCGCATCGCGGCCTCCTGCGAGGCTTCGACCCTGCGCCGAGTTGCCGGGCCGATCGGCGACGCCCTCTACGATCTCTCGCGGCAGCCCAGTACGGTCCCGTCGTACGGAAACCCACGTTCAATCGCGTCGAAGCGGATCAGCCTCGGCGGTCCTCAGCTGCAAGCTTGAGAAATCTCGATGAAGCTGACCTTGGCTCGTATGAAGGCCCAGCGCCTAGAGCCCGCCGTGCGCGAGCTGCAGGAAAACGGCGTCACGTCGCTCGTCGGCCTGGCAGAAGGGCTCAACCGGCGTGGCGTTCCTGCCCTGAAGGGCAGTGGCGGTTGGACGGTCGTTGAGGTGGCTCGGCTTCTGGCGCGGCTCGCACCGCTCAGGGCAGCAGTGTCCTAGCGATCGAAGCACAGCCATCCGACGCCATGTCCGCCATGTCTGCAGCCCTCTTCTATTCTGGCCCAACCGTTCTGGAACTGCTGGATCGGGAGCTTCTGCAGCCTGAGATCATCACTCGGCTCGCCGAGAACTACCTCGCCGCTCCCTGGCTTCACACGTACACGCTTGGGTTCGGTCTCGTGGTCGATGTGGCGGCGGCTATCGAAGCCTATCCACTCGCCAGACCCATCCTGGCGAGTTCTCTCGTGTCGCCTCGCGTGAAGCGCTCAACCCTCCGCACGGCTATTCTGCTGGCTCGTCCGCAGAAGGAAGGCGCGCCGCTCAAGAACGCAGCTTGAGACGGTCACCGCTTCTCCAACCGCGCCGTCCGGATCACTTTGTTCAAGGCGGCCTTCTTGAGCGTCTGGCTCGCATCGGGATCGCGCAGTGTCTTGGCCACGAAGGTTTGCATACGCAGGAAGCCGGTGAGGTTCAGCACATAGGCGTCGCCCACGGGCAAGGTCCGCGTAGACGGTGCGGCTGCGACCGCATCCACTGCCGCGTCCACGTCGCTTTGAGAGATGAGCCCCTGCCGCAGGAGCACGCTGATGGTCTGGTCCCCTGTCATGCCGGCCAAGCTAGGGCGTAGCCGGGGTCTGTGCAGGGAAGGCCCGTGAACCTCCTTGCTCACTCCGCCGGCTTTGGGGACGGCCGCGGCTTCGGAACCTCGACGGTAACGAGTTGTCCGGTGAGCGGATTGAGGATGACCATGACGCCTCCTGAACTCGTACAACCGCCGAGTTCGCAGGGCTAAACGGCCGACACTGTGGCGGTTTCCAGAGCATCTTCTGATGTGGTTAGCAGCTTGCTAACCGTCCTGCCGCCAATGTAAGAATGTCGCGCTGCGTGTCATGGGCGAGAACCCGATCCTCGGCGGCCATCTTTCCTGGCCGCCCTCTTGAAAGGGTCTCATTCCGGCTCTAGGTATGTTTTATCGGACCAGATCCATTCGGCCCGCTCTCATGCTCTTGATTGAGCGCCGAGCCCGGTTTCCCGTTTATTTCGAAGTTTGATCGCTGCCCTGTTGCAGCGCGTTCATCGCACGCGTTTTTGGCGTGGCGATCCCGAAAATCCCCCGCTTTTGGCGACTGCCAAGCGGTCATTGAGTTTACATGCAAACCTTCACACAACGAACACTGGCAGCGGGAAAGCCCTGCCCTCACGCAAGCTCAGTGAAAAAGAAGCTTATCCCAGTCTGGCAGCCCGAACCCGGGTGTCTCACCCGCGAGGAGCTGCGCAAGATCGTCATCGACGCGCTTGGCTAAGCTGCAGATTTGATGCGCTTGAACACACAGCGAGCGCACGGCTCGTGTGCACTTACCTGATTAAACGCTTGGCAAGATACGGAGCGAATTATGAGCACTGGTACCGTGAAGTGGTTCAACGAAACCAAGGGCTTCGGCTTCATCCAGCCGGATGATGGCAGCAAGGACGTGTTCGTGCACATCTCGGCCGTCGAGCGCTCGGGCATGCACAGCCTCGTGGAGGGCCAGAAGGTTGCCTACGAGATGGAGACCGACCGCCGCTCCGGGAAGCAGGCGGCTGGCAACCTGAAGGCTGCTTGAGCTAAACTTCTCCCGAAATGCTGCGAAGCCGCTCCGTCCGGGGCGGCTTCATCTTTTTCTCGCCATCCGCGCACAGCCGCGGTGGACACAAGGATCTTACGTGGGCCAATTCAAAGCCAATCAACTTGTCGATCGTCTCGAGGCCGCTGCGAAGGCGCGACAGGCCACGGTAGCCCGGTTCCGGGCTCGTCCCGCTGCCGACGACCCGATTGTGCTCGCCCGGCAATCCGCTCGCCGCGCGATCATCCAGGCCCGCGAGGTGCGCGAGCACGAACGCGAGATGGCCCGTCAGGAAGCTGGGGCGCAGCGAGAAGCTGAGGCGCTTGCCGAGTTGGAGCGCCAGGAGGCTGAGCGGATCCGTCAGGCCGCCGAGAAGGCTGAGCGGCAGGCCGCGCTGGCGGCCGAGCAGAAGGCGGCCCGCGATGCTCGCTTTGCAGCCCGCAAGGCCAGAGCGCGGCGGTAGAGCAGCCATGTTCCGCGGAATGGCCAAAACCGGAGGATTGCAGATGTCTCACAAGTTCAAGGTTGGTCAGCGGGTGCGGCAGGCACGGCGGCCGGGCTCTGCTGATGGCGGGAGTGCCGCAAGCAGCATCTTTGAGATCGTTCGGCTGATGCCGGAGGAGCGTTTGGGCGAGCCATCGTACCGAGTCAAATCGGCTGCAGGCGAGCGCGCCGTGCTGGAAGGCGAACTCACCCTCGTCTCCTGAACGAGGAGCCAAGCTAGGAATGCCCAACGCCGCGGGCGGTCGCATAAGGCCGATGCTCGCCAGCACAAAGACGGGCATGCCTTAATGTATCAGTAAGTACAAAGCCCCACGATCAAGCCTGCCGGCGCCGGCCCGCCGTGCCCCAGTGCCTATCGAGCGGCGAGGAGGCAGATCCCCTCCCGGGTTCTCTTGAACCGGGAGGGGGTTTGCAGGCGTCCGCAGTGAGAGCGTCAGTGCTCCGAGCCGCCGACAAACTCGCATGTGCCGCCAAGGCGCTGCTCGATGGCTGACAGGGCAGCATCCAGAGTCGGATGAAGGACGGGCACTCCGTCGAGCCGGCTACCCCGCTCCGGCAGAATGGTGAAGGCGTTACCCCAAGGCGTGATGCGAATCTGGCCGAGAGGTCGCCCGAGTCGGTCCTGCAGGCGCCACTCGGTTCCGGTCGAGCCGGTGGGCGTCACGACCACGTCCATGGCCGGCTCCTTCCGACCGAACGCTGCTGCGTTGCTCCCAACGATAAGGCTTAAGGCATCTGTCCACGATGCTGACGCGCACCGGGAGATCGACGTCGGGCGCTTAGGAGTTGTAGGTGACGAGAGAGGTCACCAGCGAGCCATGCTCGCGGACAAGAGCCTGTGCCTCTGCCTCGCTCGCTGTAACGCTTTCGGGAGCAAAGCGCGGGATTTCATAGACGTCGTAGTGCGCGGCAGTGCTGTCGGCTTTGACGTAGCCGAAGCCGCGAGCAGCTCGGCCGGCTTGGCGGTCGAACAGGCACACGGCGTCTGCAGGCGAGACCACATTCCCAGCCGAGCCAAAGCGAGCCGTGTCGCCGTAGATGCGGCCGGTACCTCTCTCGATCGCAACGAAGCGTGCCATGCCGATCCTTCTTGATCCTCGGGGGCCTCTCGCGCGAGAGGTTAGGCAGAAGTCGCTGTGCCGCGGCAGCCCGGGCTAGGCGCTGGTCAGCCGCTTGGTGTTGGCCGCGACATGCTCGCGGTAGCGGGCGACCACCGTGTTGCAGGAGCCGCCGGTCATCAGTGTGCCGGACGCCTCAATGAAGGCGCTGACCTTCTCGCTCACCATCTGCTGGGCCTCGGCGCAGCCCTCAGAACCACCCCAGACGAGCTTCATGAGCCGAAGCTCAACGACCTTCTGAGCCTTCAGGGCCAGTAGGGCGACGGCAAAGGGATCGTACATCAAGGGCTCCCCGCCGCGAGGCGCCGGAGCCCGTGCGACTTGAAGAAGAAAAGAGGCGGCCGAAGCGACCGCCCCCAGGTTTTAGTGACCCCGAGATCGTGGCTCGGGTTCAGGTGCTGCTCTCGCCTCAGCGAACCAGCGTCGGGGCCTGCGCGGCACTGAAAGCCTTGCTGGCCTCCTCAACGGCGCGAGCCGAGGTCTCGGTGATGGAGCGGCTGTCCTGAACGATGTGCTGCAGGCTCTCGCGGGTTAGCTCGCTCTGGATCGCGGCAAACTCCTGGACCGACTTGGCCCGGGTCAGCCGGTTCAGCCCGTCGAGGTTGCGCTGCCACTGGCTCTGGGCCAAGCCGAACCAGCCGCGCGAGGCGTCCTGGAAGGCTTGGGTGAGAACCGTGCCGCAGCGCGTGACGGCCTCCAGGTTCTGCTTCGACTGGCGGGTCAGGCGCTCGCTGTCCTCGCCGGTGAAGCCTAGCGTCTTGGTGAAGCGCTCGGCGGCCTCCCGCGCCTGCTGCGAGGCCGTCTCGATACCCCGCTGCACGATCTTTCGGGTGTTCTCGGCCGCCTGCTCGCTGAGATCACTCATCCTGTTCGCGCCGTCGCGGGCCGCGTCGGCGAACTGCTTGCCCTGCTCGGCGGCCCTGTCGAGGTTCGCCTTCGCCGTATCAGCGGCCTTCTGGTTCTGCTCGGACTGCTTGTTCTGATCGAACGCCATCGTCACTTCCCTCCGCTAGAGATTAAGTATTCGTAGAGCCGGCGGTGAGACTATAAGCACATTTGCTTTAGCCAGCGAAGCACACTGCTGCCGCTGCCGCACTGCACCTAAGTTGTCATCTCGGCTTCTCGTTCAAGGCCACCGGACGCATTTGATCCATTTTAAATTTCTGACGAATTCCGTCAAATGTTATAGCCTCGCCACAAGCCGCTGACCGCACTGCACAATATTGGGACGGGCCTAGCAAACAAGAAAGGTTGATGGGCAAGCCTCGGCTGGGACTGCCCTCAGGGACTCAGGAGCCGCAGCTGGATGGCATTAAATCGCGTGGAGAGCCGGCGCCTATCGTGAGGCTGTAGAGATGCCGCGTAAGCGCGTTCGAGAAACGACAAACGGTCTTTCCGACAGTATTCGGAAATCCAAAATCGCGCCGCGCCGGTCGTGCCAGTAGAGGCGTAGAAATTCCGCCCGCAGCGGGACGCGGGCGGAAGCTATACTCGCGACAGCGTTGAGGTAGGAGAGCCGCGCGTATGCCCCTGGCATGCGCCTCGGGGCCGCACGTGTCTACGATTGGGAGCGCACGAAGCAGGCGCCGGCCACGCCCCGTTCGGAGGGGCAGCTGGCTTTCGGTGTTTTGCGCCACCGCCGAATGGGCCAGCCCGCCACGTTTGAGAAAACGAGCTGCCGATGATGGTAGGCTGTGGCGGCCGCTACGTCTTCGGGCCGCTGCGCAAAAATCGCCGTGCCGCCTGCTTCGGCTGTGCCGGTTCGAGGGCCGGCTTCTTCTCCAGCAGACGCTTCACGCGCTCGTTGAAGTCGTTGGCCGAAATCGACTGAGCCGAGCCGTTGTTGGTTGCATGCACCATCATGATCTCCGCGTCGTTGCCCAAAGCACGGGATTGCGCGGAGGGTGGAGGATCTATGATGCGTGCGGGCTGAAAAGGCGAGGACAACCGCCCGTCGGTCCGCTGGTGGCGTTTGGCCTTTGCCGGCGAACGCTTGTGGCACAGGGTCAGACAAGACTGACACGATGCCCAACACCCATCCCTACACGCTGGAGGTCCTGCCGCCGAAGGCAGAGGGTGCCTCCTATCAGTGGGCGATCCGCAGAAGCGGCAAGCTGGTCCAACGCTCGGATCGCACGCTCACGAGCGAGGCGAAGGCGCGCGAGAGTGGGCTGGCGCAGATTGAGAAGCAGCTGTCGGGAGTGGGTGAGCGGTAGGCGTCACGTCTTCCGCGCTCCCATGCCGGGCGACCTCATTTGTAGGCAGCATCCGTGGTGAGGCACCTCAGCGTGGTGCGCTGATCGCCCCGTAGTGCTCAGCGCCAGCCAGTGCTCGCAACCTGATGGCCCGCACCCGGTGACGCCGAACGTGCTGGAGCAGAGCCTCTGCGGTCTCTGAACGCCCCTCTTGCCGATGCCGAGCAGCGCCAGCCGCAAGTTCGGTTGCAAGCGTCTCGGCGATGCAGGCAGCGGCAATGCGGTTGGGTGGCTTCCGGCTCATGGCGGCCTCGTGCATCAGCGACGGCCATGATCCTCTGCTTGATCCACTAACGATCCATTAACCATAAGCTCCGCATAGGTGCGGTCTGACGACTGGTGAGAGGCAGGGGCGACCGCGGATGTACCGCCGCTCCTTCCTTGAGCTGGAGCTGCCAAGGGCTGAGCGCGAGGCGCCGATGGACCTCCTTGAACTCCTCGCCCTCTCAGCGGCTGCCACAGGTTCGCTGTTCAGCAATGAGGCAGGCTTCCTTCCCGTAAGTGCAATTTAGGAACGCTAAAACAGCCCTTCGGACCGTCTCCGCAAGCTCAGAGCTGATGTTGATCGTTCACCCGCTCCC
>NZ_BJZU01000184.1 GCF_007992195.1 Methylobacterium oxalidis
AGGATAGCCGCGAAAGTCGAGACGCGTTGCTTAGCATTCTGTTAACGACGTTCAGCAATGATCCAATCCCGGGCTTCGATGCAACACTGCTCCGCGAGGAGCCTGGGCAACCGATGCGCAGCAAATCTCGCACCGAGCGGTACCCGCGCGACTACACGGCCCACGTGCTCACGGCCCTGGGTTTCCTGCTGATCATCGTTGCTGGTGCGCTACCGATCCTTCTGCGTCTCTGAAGCACACAGCTGATTGCCTCAGGCCTGCTGTACGGGTCCGGAGGAGCCTCCTATGCTGCTCCGCCTAGTGCTCGGCGGGAACGGGGATGATGCCCTACGTTCTGATCGTAGTCGGAACCCTGGTTCTGGTCGGCGCGTGGATCGCCGGAGCAGACCTTGAGAACTCGAGTGCTGTGGGTGCGGGCAATGCCAGCCTGCCGATGCAGAGCATAGGCACGCTTCGTCGGCAGGCTGGAGCGGACGCGGTCCCATCCAGATTGGTTACCTCAGATCGCAGGTGGTCTGCACGATGAAGGTCAAGGTTGAGATTGACTGCACGCCTGAGGAGGCGCGAACCTTCTTCGGGCTGCCCGACGTCCAGCCGCTGCAAGCGAAGATCCTCGCCGAGATGGAGCGGCGGATTTTGGCCGAGATGGACTGCTTCTCGCCTGAGGCTCTGCTCAGGAGCTGGATGTCGCTGGCTCCTCAGGGCGCCGAGCAGGTGCAGGACGCATTCACTCGCATGTTCCAGCAGGGCTTCGGCGGTGGGACGAAGCCGTCTCGGTAAGCTGGTTTTCTGATCAAGGCTCGGCGAGCGCCGCGGCGAAGGCCTCAGACGCCCTCAGCCGCTCCCGAGGGGCGTCCTCACAGGCCTTGTGCGCCAGGCAGCTCCTCTCCAGGGCGATGACCCGCCCCTGAGCCATGTAGGCGCGCAGCCGGGCGAGATGCAGCTCAGCCTGATGCCGGGACGCCTCCTCCGGGTTGCCTGGCAGACGTTCTTCTAGATGTTGCACGACGCTTTTGGCGCGGTCCCAGGCTTGCCGCGCGTGCTCCAGATCCGAGTGCATATGCCCTCCCCTGAAACGGTAGGGCATGTTAACGCCGGCCATACCGCACCGGATCCCGATCCGCTCAAGTTCCGCGCCGCGCAAACAGGGTTTCTCGCGTGCATCAGCCGCCATTCCACTCCCAGTTGATAGGCTGATACGCCGCGGCGCCTTGAGGAGCGTGCCGGGGGGTTATCTCGTGCGTATGACCCACTCCGCCCGACCTGGCTCCGAAGGTGCGCCGAAACTGCCCCGTTCTGCCACCCACGATGGCTTGGCTGCGCTGGCGATCGCAATGATCAACCTGACAGTCTTCAGTTGGATGGTGGCCGACCATTTGACTGGGGAGGATGTGACGCCTCTGGCCTACCCCATCGCCGCAGGGCTTCCGATGGTTCTCGCAGTTCAGGTGCGGCGGTGGTGGTGCTCGCTGCGCGCAAGTCGGACGAGGTCATCGAGAAAGGGATCGGCGACTTAGGTGCGCCAGCGCTCGACAGTCGCTGCCACCTGCGCGCTTGGCAGGGTTCGATACGCGAACTGGGCCGCTATTTCGTCGTGGAGGGACGGCGGGAAAGCTTAGCGCAGCTCGCCTGTTATACTGATGCGCACCGGCAGACCGGTAAAGGGCGCACTTAGGAATTGTAGGTGACAAGGGCAGTCACCAGCGAGCCATGCTCACGGACCATAGCTTGCGCCTCCGCATCGCTAGCGGTGGCGCGAGCGGAAGCAGAGCGCGGGATCTCGTAGACATCGTAATGTGCGGAATGGCTGTCGGGTTTGACGTAGCCGAAGCCGCGAGCGACGCGCCCGGCATAGCGGTCGAACAGGCAAACTGCGTCTGCAGGCGAGACCACGTTGCCGACTGAGCCAAATCGAGCCGTGTCGCCGTAGACGCGACCTGTGCCTCTCTCAACCGCAATGAAGCGTGCCATCCTGATCCTTTCTGGGTTGTTAGCTGGACCGGACGTGGTGGCAGCTGGCGCCCGAGACAAGGAAGGGTGAGGTCTAGGGCTGGCAAGTGCCGATGTCGCTATGACGACCTTGGGTGCAATGACACGCTGAGCTGATGACTGACGCTGTGAAGGCCCTGATCACCGGCGCACCATCGTCTGCCGGGCTTCCCGGATGCCTGTGGGGAGCCGCAGTGGAGCATATTGTGCAGTGCACTCAGACGGTTACGGCCTGGCTATAACATTTGACGGCGAATAGAATAAATTCATTCGGATCCAATTGGTCCAGCAAGACTTGAATGACTGTGCCCAAGCACAACTTAGGTGCGGCGCGAAGAGAGGTTAAAAATCCTTCGCCGCCTCAGGCCGGAACGCTTATATTCTTATGTGAGCTGACTGAATACATCATCCTCACGGGCAGGAGACAAGATGGCTCTCGACCAGAACACCGCCCAGGCCAAGCAGCGCGAGCAGAACGATAAGGTCGCCGACACGGCCAAGGCGAACCTCGACAATACGGCCGAGCAGGGCAAGCAGTTCGCCGATGCTGCCCGCAACGGCATGAACAGGATGACCGATCTCAGCGAGCAGGCGGCTGAGAACACCCGGAAGATCGTGCAGCGCGGGCTCGAGACCGCCTCGCAGCAGGCACGTGAGGTCGCGGAGCGCTTCACCAGGACGCTGGGCTTCACCGGCGAGGACAGCGAGCGCCTTGCCCGTCAGTCGAAGCAGAACATGGAAGCGGTCGCGCGCTGCGGCACGGTTCTGACCCAAGCCTTCCAGGATGCCTCGCGCGGCTGGTTCGGTCTGGCTCAGAGCCAGTGGCAGCGCAACCTCGACGGGCTGAACAAGCTGACCCGGGCCAAGTCGGTCCAGGAGTTTGCCGCGATCCAGAGTGAACTGGCCCGCGAGAGCCTACAGCACATCGTGCAGGACAGCCGCTCCATCACCGAGACCTCGGCGCGCGCCGTCGAGGAGGCCGGCAAAACCATCTCCAGCATGGCCCAGCAGAGCTCAACTAGCATTCGCTGAGGCGTCACCATCTGAGCCGCGCACATTGAGGCTCAACAGCAAGCTGGAGGGCCGGCTTCAGGTTGCCGCCGAGGGGAATCTGGATCGATGTTGAGTTCTGCAGTCAAACTGCAAGAAACCTTCCAAGCGTTGCCGGACGAACAGAAATAAAATCGGATTTGTCACGCACTACTAGAACATTTTGTAACATATTATGAGGCAATCATGACCACGATTAGGCAACTGATACAGACCAGCCCGACGAAAGCAAACGAGCTCTTCGCGGCGCTCGCAGACACCTCGAACAATGCCGTGAAAACGCGCGAGCGCCTCCTGGGTGACCTCAAGTCAGAGCTGGAGCTCCTGGCCAAGCTGGAAGAGGAGCACCTGTTCCCAGTCCTCCGGAAGCACAAGGAAACCAAAGACCTCATCACCCCTGCTTTGAACGACAACAAAGAAACCCGCAAGCTGCTGGCTGAGCTGGAGCAGACACCAAAGGGCAGCGAGGAATTTGGCCCGAAGATAGCCGAGTTGCGGAAGGTCTTCCAGCAAAGCGTGAGGGATGAGCGCAAGGACCTGCTCCCGGCGGTCCTGAAGGCGCTGAGCGACGAGGAGGCGCAGGCCATCGTCGAGAAGATCGAAGAGGGGAAGGCCGAAGCCGAGGAAGCAAAGCGGGCCGAGGCTGAGCAGCGCCGGGCCGAGCAGAGGCAGGAGCGTGAGCAGGCCGAGAAGCTCCTGGCCGAGCAGAAGGAAGCCGCCGATCGCGAGCGGGCGAGCCGAGAGGCCACCCGGCAGACTGCCGAGCAGGTGGCACGAACCGTCGAAGCAGCCGCTGAGAGCACTCGCGAGGTGGCCCAGAGCGCTGCCGAGACCGCGCAGCGTGTCGCGACCGCTCCGCTGAGCACAGGCTCGCTGTTCTTCGACGCGATGTTTGGTTTGTGGGGCGTGCCGTCCGGCCGCTCCCTGGCGCGGTCCGGCAGTGTCTCGGCTGCCAGGAACCAGGTGTCGAGCCAGGAAGAGGAGGTCATCCCGCTCGCCGAAGAGACGCTGATCGTGGGCAAGCGCACCGAGAACAGCGGCACGACCACGGTGCGCCGCTATGTCGTCGAGGTGCCGGCCGAGCAGCAGGTGACGCTGTATGACGAGAAGGTGGTGGTTGAGCGGCGCAGACCTGTGACCGATCAGGCGACCGGAGAGACCTTGACCGAGCTCACCGTCGAGATGGTCGAGACCTCCGAAGTGCCGCTGGTGGCCAAGGGGGTCAGGGTCCGGGAAGAGGTCGTGGTCCGTCGGGAGCGCACGAAGCGTGTTGAGACGGTGCGGGACACGATCCGGCGGGATGAGGTTGAGATCTCCAACGCGAGTGGTCGCTCCAGCAACAGGCGGGCGGCACTCGCGGACAGCCGCAAGTAGTTCCGGCCGCTGGCACAAGCGGGCCGCAGTCGATGCAGCGACTGCGGCCTTGCTCATTGTGGCCTGACCCAAAGCCGTTTCGCAGGATCTGAGGCTGTCGGAGGTTGTGAGGCAGGCGAGGCCGCGCGTCAGAGCCTAAGAGAAATGGCCGAGGCACTGACCGCAGCGGTTGCCATCGACGAGCGGGCCGCACGGGATGTTGCCTCTATCGCCGAGGTTGTTGCCTAAAGCGGATCACCGGCAGCGGCTGAGACATTGAGGGCACTGAGCAGCATTCACGAACGCAGGGCAGGTGAGGCAAGGAGCCAGCTGGCAATCCTCAGGCAGAGGTTTGGATCGCTCCTGCAAGGCAAGTGAGCCACCCCTCAACGCCGGCAAGTCCGGCATCAGCTTGCCGATACCGGCCGAATGATGGACGGAATGACAAAGGGAGGTAGCGGCGACCGCAGCCCAGCATGTGCGGGCGCTGGTCTACGACGAACCCCGATTGATCAGGCGGGACGCAGCGGGCGGCAAATAGCACGGCCTGCCAGTGGCGAGGCCCCTGCCCTATTGGCCGCACCCAGTGCACCAATCGACGGCCTTCTTCGCAATACCATTTTCGTTTCGCCCAAATCCTACTGCGCAACCTGAGAGTTCAGCCTCTCCAACACCCTTTGCACCGTTGTGGGATGCCACTGCCCTCCGGTGATCGTAGGCACGCCACGCTCGTTTAACGCCTCCGCCGTGCGACGGACGCTGGTGATGCCCTCGGCCTGTAACTCGATCAGCACGGGCCGCAGCCTCGCTGCGTAGTCGTCGGCTTGCTCGCCACGTTTGGTGTTGAGTGCGGCTGCGTTCCTGCCCATCTGCATGCCCCTCATATTTGCAGCAGCCAGCGTGGCTCGCGTCCGGTCGCTGACGCGCAGGCTTCCTGCTCGGCCGCTGCGGCCATGATGTGAAACGTGAAGCGAGGGGCCTCAGGCATATCCAGTGCCAGGAGGTCTACTCCGCTCTCCATTGCGCACCCTCTCAGCGCTCAACGAGTACTTCGTGACCATTCTCGTCAGCGGCGCTGCCGGGAACTCGGCCATCTCCGCCAATTTCTCAATTCTCGCGATACTATCGGACTGACAAGTTCAGCTCATCTCGAGCACTGAACCGAGACCAGATCCACTGCGGCATTCTGGATTTTGTATTTCTTCGCGAGCCCGCCGCTTTTCCATGGAGATGTGCACGATGATTGCATTACGCTGAGGGTCTTCGATGCGGGAGGCGCCCATGCGCACGCTCGTTATGCTCGCGGTGGCCTTCGTCCTGGCTACGGGAGCCTTCTGGGCCACCATGCTCACCGTGCCACCTCAGTCAGTGGCCAGAGGCCAAATCGTGCCCGCGGTCCACATTCCGCTGGTGAGAGAGACAATGGATCCCGACCGCTACGACGCGGATGGAGGGGACGTGTTCTAGGGCGCACTTCTCCTGCGTGCGGCCTTGTCGCCTCTCCTGGCGCGCTAGGTTCCCTCTTCGGTGGGGCTGAGTGCCATTCAGCGACCATCAGGAGGTGCGCCATGCGGATCCTGATTACCACCCTGCTCGCAGCCAGCTTCCTCGTGCCGGCTGCCGCACGGGCCCAGGACGCTCCTCCAGCAGCCAGCCCGCAGCCTCAGCCGAGCCCAGGAGCGGGCATAGGCAAGCCTGCAAACCTGTGCCAGGAGCTGCTCGCCTTCGTACATCAGCCTGACCCGTCGCAGAAGGCGGACACGCAACCAGCTCAGCTGGCCACCTCCGTGCAAGCCCCGAAGCAAGGCAGCGAGGAGTCGAAGCCGTCCGGTACCGCTGGCACCCCGCAGCAGACCTCTGGCCAAAGTGGGCAGATCTCGAACGCTGGTCCGGGCGCGGCAGGGCCGCAAGGGCAGTCGCAGAACGCGGCTGCTCCGTCCGGAGCGACCGCCAACATCGCTCCCACTCTCCAATCAGCGCCTCAGGCGCAGGGACAACCGGCCCCGCCGGCGGCGCCCGCCAAGCCAGCAGCCCCGTCGGCGCCGAAGCCCACGGCTGAGGCTGTCCAGAAAGTGGAGCAGGCTGCTGGCGGCAACGATCTACAGATCTGCCGAGCGGTGGGGCAGCAGATGCGCCGAGCCGGTGTGGCTCTTCCAGCCCCGCTGCTGGCCCTCATGGCGCTGAAGTCAGAGCTTCTGGAAACCTCTCAAAAGCCATAGCTGTGGGTTTGTCACATTGAACGTTCTGACTTGTCATTAGTAGCACACGGAACCATGGCGATTCGTGCGTCTCCAATGGGGTAGCGGTCGAGCGGGCGTCATACTGCGCCGCCAAACGGCCAGGGCTGGCCCAATGTGACAAGCCCGTCCAGACCGCTCAATCTTCGACACCATTCAGCGTCATGCGCGCCAGGAGATGAAGGACCACGCCGATCAGAACGGCAGCCCAGGTGGCGATAACGCGCTCAAAGTCTGTGCCAGCCTTGAGGGCGATGAGTGCAAAGAAGTCGT
>NZ_BJZU01000185.1 GCF_007992195.1 Methylobacterium oxalidis
AAGACGTGTTCGCGGAACTCGCGGTGCGTGGGCATGAGATCAGCCCCATCCCCGCGCAGAGCCCCCTGGCCGGCCACCCGGGTGCGATCCGCATCGAGACCGATGGCAGCTTGGTCGGCGCTCACGACCCGCGAAGCGACGGCTTGGCCCTCGGCATCTGAGGCCGAGCGGCGCGGGCCCATCGCCCGCTTCGGCGGCACGTTGCACCGGCACGGGAGGGTTACGATGCACAGGGTACGCTGCACATGCGGATGTTCGAGCACCAACCGGCGCGCCTTCCTCCAGGGCATCGCCTCGGCCGGGATGGTTGCGGCGGGCGGCGTGGGTGCCGTTGGCCTCGCGACGGCGCCCATCGCTGCGGCGGCGCAGGCAGAGGGGCGTGCGGACGGAGAGATCCAGCTCCTGGTTCGGCAGGTCCGCATAGCCGATCGCAAGCCGCTGGTGGATCTCGCCATTGGCAATGGGCGCTTCGTTGCGGTGCAACCCAATCTCACCGCCACCGCGCCGCGCGTGATCGATGCCCAAGGCCGAGCCGCGATTCCCGGCTTGCTCGAGCCGCATATCCATCTGGACAAGGCATTGCTCGAACAGCGGATGCCGAACCAGTCCGGCACCTTGGCGGAGGCGATCCGGATCACGGGCCAGTTGAAGGCGCAGCAGGTGCGCGAGGACGTTCTGGATCGCTCCCGAAAAGTCCTCGACATGGCGATACGCAACGGCGTCGTCGCCCTTCGCGCTCAGCCCGACGTCGACCCCATCCAAGGGCTGATCGGCGTCGAGACCGCCCTGGCGCTGGCCGACGAGTACAGAAACGAGCTGGACCTTCAGATCGTCGCCTTCCCCCAGGAGGGCATCCTCAAGGCGCCGGGAACTCTGGCGATGATGGAAGAAGCGCTCAACATGGGTGCGAGCGTCGTCGGAGGCTGCCCGTACAACGAGCGCACCTGGGAGGACACACGGAGCCACATCGACGAGTGCTTCAAGCTCGCTCAGAAGTACGACCGCCCCGTCGACCTCCACGCCGACTTCGCCGACGATACCTCTGATCCCCGCTTCGCGGCGGCGGCCTACATCGCGCAGAAGACCATCGACACCGGATATCAGGGCAAGGTCACCCTGGGGCATATGACCAGCCTCGCCTCTCTGCTGCCCGATCAAGCGCAGCCCGTCCTCGAACTGCTCCAGCGCGCCGATATCAACATTGTTACGATTCCCGCGACGGACACCTATCTCGGCGGCCGGAAGGATCAGGCCAATCCACGGCGCGGCCTGACACCCGTGGCAGCGCTCCGGAAGGCGGGCGTGAACGTGACCTACGCCTCGAACAACATTCGCAATGCTTTCACACCGTTCGGGAAGGTCGATCCACTGCAGATCGGCAACATGCTCGCTCATATCGCTCAGCTCGGGTCGCCAGACGACCAAGCCTATGTTCTTCGCATGGCGACCACGAACGCGGCCCGCGCGATGGGTATTGGCGACAATTACGGGCTCGAGGTCGGCAAACAAGCGGACTTGGTGGTCCTCGACACACCCCATGTCGCAAATGCGCTCTTGGACCTTCCGCCGCGCTCATGGGTCATCAAGAGAGGAAAGATCATTCTAGAGACAAAGCTAGAGGAAATCATTCATAAGTGAATTCTCCTCGGCAGGCGAAATAGAAAAGCGAACGTTTTTAGGCTTCAAAATTTGCAATTTGGAGAGTGGGATGACCCGTCACGGCAATTGAGTTAATTGCCGCAAGATTTTCGCGACTATAGACTAATGTAAGCATTTGGAGCCAGCCACGCAGTGCCGAAGAACGGTTCGAGCGCGAGGCCTTGCGGAACGGCCCACTCGGGCAAGCTCTATTCGAGCGTCGCAGCTATCACCATGAAAGTCGGCTTACGCGAACTCCGTGGCTCGAGAGCGTCCAGCTTACGAACGTCCGCTGCGGGAGTGTCGTCCAGACCGCCTGCATGGCAGCAATGGGTGGTTTGCCGAGGCGTGGCTCCGCAGCGATCTCGGATGCGCAGCTTCAACGAAGCGACAAGCGAGGCGGGGCAAAGCGCGGAGAGTGCGGCTTCGAAACACTCGCGTCCTGTTCTCCTTAGCGATCTCGACACTCAGCGTCGGCCTCTCATCCTGTTCGGCTTTCCAAGCCGCCTCCGCGTCCCACATTCTAGAAGACGGCACGCAGATCCAAATGACTTTGGATCACGTCTTCTACCCGATGCTGCATGTATCGCTCCGGGGCACATGGTATAAGGCTAAGCTTGGTCTATGGGACTGGTCTCACTGGGCCCGCACCAACGTTTATAGAACGGCAACGGGAGAAACAGCGATCATTACTCCGATTGGCGGACCAACTTTCGTTATAGGCTCAGCATCGAATAGAGTTCGAAGGCTAAATCGGGAAGATAGACCTGAGAAATGGATCTACATCGGCGCTTTTGATTGGCGGAACCATGCCGATCAGGCAAGGCGCAGCTTTGATTTCGTCTCGGCTTCTGAGCAGGCAGAATGCATCCCCATGGCTCCTACGGACCGCTCTGTCGGCTGGTACGCGCCTAGACCTGCGGCTCGAAAACACACGTGCCCATCGCCCAATGATGATCGCGCTGCGGCACGTTGATACCAGACTGAAGGTCTGCAGGGGGTCGGGAGCGGCGGGTCAGCGCCTGTCGGCCCAAGGTCGGCTCATGGCGCGAACCAGACCCAAAACCTTCACTGAACGAGCGTCCGCTTTTGGGATTTCGCCGGCTCCGCCTGCACGGCAACATTGGCTGCAAAGCCGAATGTCCGAGGTTCAGCTGGCAGCCAAAGGTTCGATCGCGGAAGAGTTTTGACGTTCGCTCTTCGACCGGCCGTCGGCAGGGTCTATGCCTAAATAGATCGAGAGACGGGGTCAGGTGCCGCGCGGAAAAATTCAGCCGGTGGCGACATGGTGGCGACACGACTGAAAGGACACGAAGGCGGCCTTTTGGCCGCCCGTCCTAAACCCCTCAAGATCAAGGAAAAAATGGTCGGAGCGAGAGGATTCGAACCTCCGACCCCTAGTCCCCCAGAACACGCATCTATGCAGGCAAGTGCCTTTACTTGCTGCATTATTCCATGTTTCACCGCGGCGTGTGGGTAGGATTGTGGGGAGTCGGTGCGCCGCCATTTCGGAGCGGAAGCCGATTGCGGGCAGGATCTCCGAAGCGGCGGCAAAGCGACGCAGCCGAGGGTTGATCCGCCAATAAATCCGAGAAGGTCGGTGCATGAGACCGCACCGGGGCGGCCTGCGCCCCCTCCCCCGGGACCACTCAGGACCGAGAGAAGAAAGAGACAGACAACACCGTAATTCTTTTATCATCACGGGGCTGTTGTCCCGGCAGCCCCCACGGCAGGCCCACAGCGGATGTTGCCGCAACGCCGCCGTCTCGCGAACGGCTAACCCTCGGCATCGGGCAGTCGGATGCATCCTCCATCCGCGGTGAGAGTTGATGCTGCCCATGCGACACCGGCTCTGCGGCCGGGCGCAGCCTCATCAGGAGTACCGCACGAGGCATGCAGAGCTTCACGAGTGGCGGCCAGCGCATCGAGGTCGAGTGGTTCGCCGCCTCGGGCGGCTCTGCAGCAGGAGGAGGCACAGGCACGAACGGCCCGGCCGTTCTGCTCCTGCATGGTGCGGACGGGCTGACCTACGCGGAAGGCTACCGACTGGCCGCTCGCACGATCTCCGCTTCGGGCTACCACGTCGCCTTCCCACACTACCTCGACCGCACGCAGGACAGGCGTGTCGCCTACTCACGGCTCCGCCAGGACTTTCCGCTTTGGGCCACCACCGTGCGAGATGGCGTGAGTTGGCTGGCCTCACAGCCGGGTGTTGAGGCCGGGAAGCTCGGGATCGTCGGGGTTTCGCTCGGAGCGGCGCTAGCGTTCGAGGTTGCTGCATCTGACGCCCGGGTCAAAGCGATAGTGGACTATTTCGGTCCCTTTCCGGAGGGCCTGGCCGCCCGTCAGCCTCGGCTGCCGCCAACCCTGATCCTGCACGGCGCCTTGGATCCAGTCGTTCCCGTCGCGCAGGCGCACGCCATCGAGCGTCTCCTGAAGCAGCAGGGCACTCCTTACGAGATCCGGATCTACCCGGGCCAAGGGCACGGCTTGACGGGAACGACGCAGTTTGATTCGGCAGCTCGGGTCGCCAGCTTCCTGGGTCAACACCTCGGACCCGATCAGGCCTGAGACTGCCTCATCCGGACGGCTGTTCCCATGCGCGCGGGTGAGGTTCGATCTCGCGCCACCTGCGCTCTGCAGCGCATCCGCCAAGAACACCGTTCAGCGGAGCAGCGGATCACGCTGGCGCCGGAGGGCAGCCTTGGTCGCAGTGAGGGCCGGCCGGAAGAGTGACGGTCGAGGTCACAGCTTAGGACGGCTGGCTGGGATCCTGTCCGCAGGACCGAGTGTCCGTTGACCAGAGACAAGCCTTGCGGACGCGCTTTCGGCCCACTTTCCGTACGTCCACTGAGGTATACCCTAACGAACAAGCTGGAGCATGCGCGAGACGCATGACCGTTCCAGAAGGGTCTTAGATGTCGGGTGTGACCGCGTTCGAGACTGCGCGTCTACAGCGGGCTCTTGGTGGCTTTGGAACGTTCCGCTGGGGCAAGCCCTATGGGAACGCTGGCTCCTCCACACGTCGAGCATCGCCCATCTCCTACGCAGCTTCCTCGTCGAGCGAGAAGCGGCTCGCGGGCCACGTGTACTGGCCGAGCGCTGCCACCAGCGCTGCCAGTGGCGAGCACCAGCGCCGCCCGCTCACTGTGACGAGGCAGACCTCCCGCGCGACCACCGGTTCCATCACCGGCAAGAGTGAGAGGCCCGGCAGAGTGGCGGAGAACTCGGGCAGGAAGCACACCCCCATCCCGGCCGCCACCATGCTCTGGATCCAGTCCTCCCGCTCGCTGCGGTGGGAGCGCAGGATCTCGGTGCCCTGCTCGCGCAGGATCTCGGCTAGGTGGTCGCGGAACTCGCAGTTGATCCGTTGCAGGTAGATCTGCCCCGCCATGTCGCGCATCCGGATCGCGTTGCGGCAGGCGAAGTCGTGGGCTGGCCCGCACGCAACCATGAAACGCTCCTCGTAGAGCGGGCTCGCCCGCAGCGGCTCGGGGAAGCCGCGCGGATCGGCCATGATCGCCACGTCGAGCTCGCCCGCGAGCAACATCTCGGTGAGGCGCGCCGGCACGCCCTCGACGAGGGTCAGCTCGATGCCCGGATGCGTGACGCGGAAGTGGTTGAGGAAGCTGACGAAGCGCAGCGGCCCGATCGTGCACATCACGCCGAGGCGCAGCTCCGCGCCCTCAAGGCGCAGGAAGCGCGAGGCCGCGCGCTTGGCGCGCTCGCGCCGCTCCAGCATCTCGCCGAATTCGGGCTCCAGCAGGCGGCCGAGATCGGTCAGGTGCACGTGGCCGCGCTCGCGCGAGAACAGGAGACCGCCTAGCTCATCTTCCAGCTTCTGGATCGCCCGGGTCAGGGCAGGCTGCGTCACGTTGCAGTGGTCAGCCGCCTTGGTGAAGCTTCCGAGGCGCGCTACCGCCAGGAAGTAGCGGATCTCGTGGAGCTCCATCGGCGGCTCCGGGCTTGCTGTTGCGACGACCCCTTCAAGCCATTGCCCGGCGGGGCCGTGGAACATCGGCCTGCCATTGTCCTGACAACGAAGCCGCCGTCGAGGGGAGGCGGCCGTCGGTACGCTTAGGCGCCACTCGGCTCAGCGGGTGAAGCCGGGTTGAGCCAGCGCGATCATGGCTCGATGTGCGAGCAGCCGGTCGAGCTCGCGCAGGACCGCGCATCTGGCACGGCGCTCATGGGAACGTTTCACGGGAGCCTCCCGACATGGATCCCCGGCGCGGTCCTTGAACCAGCGTGACGGAGAAGCGGCGTCTCAATGGGACCGGTGCGGTTCGGAACCAGGGATCACGGAGCCCGGCTTGCCGAGCACGTGAACCGGGGATGGCGGACCACGACCGCCGGCACCGGCTGGGGAATGGCAGGAACTGCGGGGACCCGGATCCGGATCTGGGTGCTGGCGCGGGGATCGAACACCGTGAGGACCATAATCGCCTCCTGTTCATCTATCTTGTCGTGAGGATCGCACCTCTCTCAGGAGCCTGCCGTGACGGGGCTCACACTCTCGGGGGGCATCGGGCGCCCCCCGCGCGGGACGCAGGCCACCGCGGGCTCCAGAGAGCGGCGTCAATGGCCTCAGTTATGCGAATGGTGGTGCAGCATCTCGCTATCGTCGGCGAAGGGGCCCGGGGCGGGAGCGATCCGGACGGACTTGCCCGGGCGCGCCGACTGAACCGAGCGGCCGGCTTCCGGACCGTAGACCGTGTAGCGGGGCGTGACCCCATTCAGCGTCACCGCGCTGCCCTGTCCTTCGGGATGCAGGATCGACTGGGTCCAGGCCTGGGCTGAAGAGGCAAAGGCGACGACGACGGTGCTGGCAAGAAGAAGGCTGCGCATAATCTTGATCCTCTCTGAAGAGAAGCGTGGAAACCATTTCCTCGCTTCCAGGTCAGATCATCGGCGCGGAAGGTCCTGAGGGATAATGCCGTTTGGGTATCGGGACGATGCTTGCTGTGCACCGCTAACGTCGAGTGCTTCGCAGCCCTGCCGCTCCACATCCCATAACGCCCAACCTGCGAGTGCCGAGATGCTGCCGGCCAAGAGCACAACGTCCGCTGAGGTATACCCCAGCGGACGGCCGGAATACCGAACT
>NZ_BJZU01000186.1 GCF_007992195.1 Methylobacterium oxalidis
TGTGGCGATCGCCGGGCGAAGGGCCCGGGTCGCGGCGTCTCGGCGGGCAGCGTCTGGGCAGCATCCGGGCGGGGATGAAGCCGTCCTAGCCCAGCTTGGCGTCAAAATCCGTGCCGCAGGGCACCCGGCGTGCCAATCCGCACGGACCATCGTCGCCCCCCGACAGGGATGACGGATCTCGAGGGGACAACGTCCCGCGGCGGCGTGGTTTCGCACGTTTTCCGACGCGATGCGGCCGGCCACCGCGCTGAGCCCGCAGATGTCGCCGCCCTACGGCCAAGGTTTCGTGGAGATGTGGGAACACATTGTCGTGAAACCGCGCCGTGCAATGCCCCGTTGTTGCGCTGGATCAAGCGGCGAGCGAGGACGGGCAGACGATGGTTACGCGGACGGACGGGACGGCGGGCGCGGACAAACTGGAGCGGCGGAACTCGACGGTCTGGACCGTGGCGCTGGCCACCGCGCTCCTCGGCCTCGTCGCCCTGCCGCGGCGGCGCGCGCTGCCCGCGCGGGCGCCGGCCGGGGGCGGGGCGGGCAGTTCGGCGGGCGCCCCCCGCGAGACCTCCGATTCGCACGAGGGCGGCCAGGCCCGCCGCGTCGCCGAGACCGAGGGTGGCCGCGGGCGGCACGCCACGACCCCCTCCGAGATCCCGGCGCTCGGCTGGAAGGACATCGCCCTGCGCGTCTTCCACGACATCAGCGAGAACCGCCTCGTCTCGGTGGCGGCGGGCGTGACCTTCTACGTGCTGCTGGCGATCTTCCCGGCGGTCGCGGCGCTCGTCTCCTGCTACGGGCTCGTGGCCGATGTCGGCACCATCAACCAGCATCTGGCGAGCCTGCAGGGCGTGATGCCCCAGGGCGCCGTCGACATCGTCGGCGAGCAGGTCAAGCGCATCGCCGAGAAGGGCGACACCACCCTCGGCCTCACCTTCTTCACGGGCCTCGCTCTCTCGATCTGGAGCGCCAACGGCGGCATGAAGGCGGTCTTCGACGCGCTCAACATCGTCTACGAGGAGCGCGAGAAGCGGAACTTCCTGTGGCTCAACCTGCGCTCGCTCACCTTCACGGCGGGCGCGCTCCTGTTCATCGTCCTGGCGCTGGTCGGCATCGTGGTGCTGCCGGTGGTGTTCAACACGGTCGGGCTGTCGGCGAACGCCTGGTACATCTCGCTGCTGCGCTGGCCGGTGCTGCTGGCGGCCGTCCTGTTCGGCCTCGCGCTCCTCTACCGCTACGGCCCGAGCCGCGACGCGCCGCGCTGGCGCTGGGTGACCTGGGGCAGCGCCATCGCCGCCGTGCTCTGGCTCGCTGCATCGCTCGGCTTCTCGTGGTACGTCTCGAACTTCGGCAAGTACAACGAGACCTACGGGTCGCTCGGCGCCGCGATCGGCTTCATGACCTGGATCTGGATCTCGACGATCATCGTGCTGGTCGGCGCCGAGATCAACGCGGAGATGGAGCACCAGACCTCCCGGGACACCACGGTCGGCCACCCGCAGCCGCTCGGCACCCGCCAGGCCCGGATGGCCGACACGGTCGGCGCCGCGACCTGAGGCGGCGATCTCCTGTGGATTGCGGGCCCACCTCTCCCG
>NZ_BJZU01000187.1 GCF_007992195.1 Methylobacterium oxalidis
GGTGAGGGGTGCGACCTCTCCGTATAAACCTGTACCCCTCACCCTCTCCCGAATGGGCGAGGGGACCCGCGCCCGGTCGTTTCAGATCTGTGCAGGCGGGGCCGCCGCCCACCTCTCCCGAAAGGGCGAGGGAGCACGTCGCGCCCGCGGACGGTTTCGACGCGGTCCCGCGCCCTCGACGAAACGCCGTTTTTCCCGCAGACCATCGCGCATGACGAACGCCGCCTCCGCTCCCTCCACGGTCGCCTCCGACAGCCCCGCGCCCGTCGGCCCCGGCGATCAGGTGCTCCTGGTCGACGGCTCGTCCTTCATCTTCCGGGCCTACTTCCAGTCGATAAACCAGCCGGAGCGCTACAATTTCCGGCCCTCGGACGGGCTGCCGACCGGCGCCGTGCGGCTGTTCTGCGCCAAGATCGCCCAGTTCGTGCAGGAGGGGGCGGCGGGCGTCTGCCCGACCCATCTCGGCATCGTCTTCGACAAGTCCGAGGGCTCGTTCCGCAAGGAGATGTTCCCCGACTACAAGGGCCACCGCCCCGACGCGCCGGACGACCTCAAGCGCCAGATGCCGCTGATGCGCGAGGCCGTGCGCGCCTTCGGCCTGCACGCGGTCGAGCTCGAGCGCTACGAGGCGGACGACCTCATCGCCACCTACGCCCGCCAGGCCGAGGCGCGGGGTGCCGGCGTCATCATCGTCTCCTCCGACAAGGACCTGATGCAGCTCGTCGGGCCCCTCGTGCGCTTCTACGACTTCGAGTCGGGCGCCAAGGGCAAGCCCGGCTACCGGCCCGAGCGCAACCTCGACGTGGACGCCATCGTGGCCAAGTGGGAGGGGCTGCAGCCCACCCAGATCGGCGACGCGCTGGCGCTGATCGGCGACACCTCGGACAACGTGCCGGGCGTGCCCGGCATCGGCCTCAAGACCGCCGCGGCGCTGATCAAGGAGTACGGCAGCCTAGAGGGGCTCCTGGAGCGGGCGGGCGAGATCAAGCAGCCCAAGCGCCGCGAGACGCTGCTCGCCAACATCGATCAGGCCCGGCTCTCGCGGCAGCTCGTGGCGCTGATGGAGGACGTGCCCGTCCCCGTCCCCCTCGACGACCTGCGCCTGCCCAAGCCCGACCCCGAGAAGCTCGTCGGCTTCCTCAAGGCGATGGAGTTCAACACCCTGACGCGGCGCATCGCGCAGATGCTGCACGTCGACCCCGAGGCCGTGCGCCCGGACCCGAGCCTGCTGCCGGGGGGCGCTCCCCACGCCTACGCGAACGAAGCGGGCGGCAGCGACGCGGTGCCGTTCTTCGGCGACGTGCCGCCCGACCCCGAGACGGCGGCGGGCGGCATGGACCGGCCGGAGGGGAGCGCCCCGCCCGAGATCGACCCCTTCGCCGACCTCGACCTGCCGGACGCCGCCCCCAAGCCCCGCGGCCCGGCCGAGCCCGGCCCCTCGAACCTCGTCGCGGCGCGCGCGGCCGAGGCGGTGAAGCCCTTCGACACGGCGGCCTACGAGACGATCCTGTCGCTCGAGCAGCTCGACGCCTGGATCGCCGAGGCGGAGGAGGCGGGCGTCATCGCGGTCGACACCGAGACCGACGCGCTCGACGCCAACCGCGCCGGCCTCGTGGGCGTCTCCCTCGCCGTCGCGCCGGGGCGCGCCGCCTACATCCCGCTCGCCCACCGGAAGGACGCCAAGGCCGGCGACCTGTTCGGCGACGGGGCGGGGGAGCCGGACGGGCTCCTGCCCGGCCAGATCGACCTCGACGCGGCGCTCGCGCGCCTCAAGCCCCTCCTCGAGAACCCGGGCGTTCTCAAGGTCGGCCAGAACCTCAAGTACGACTGGCTGGTCCTCTCCCGCTACGGCATCGCGGTTTTCCCCTTCGACGACACGATGCTGATCTCCTACGTGCTCGACGCCGGCAAGGGCGGCCACGGCATGGACGAGCTCGCCCGCCGCCATCTCGGCCACCAGCCCATCACCTTCTCGGACGTGGCGGGCACCGGCCGCGCCAAGGTCACCTTCGACAAGGTGGCGCTCGACAGGGCCACCGCCTACGCGGCCGAGGACGCGGACGTGACGCTGCGGCTGTGGCGGATGATGAAGCCCCGCCTCGTGGCCGAGCGGCGCGTCGCCGTCTACGAGACGCTGGAGCGCCCGCTCCTGCCCGTCGTCGCCCGCATGGAGGGCCACGGCATCCGGGTCGACCGCAACATGCTGAGCCGGCTCTCCGGAGACTTCGCCCAGACGCTGGCGCGCCTGGAGGAGGAGATCCAGGAGGACGCGGGCGAGACGTTCTCCGTCTCGTCGCCGAAGCAGATCGGCGACATCCTGTTCGGCAAGATGGGCCTGCCCGGCGCCAAGAAGACGCCCTCCGGCCAGTGGGCGACGCCCGCAACCCTCCTCGAGGAGCTCGCCCAGGCCGGCCACGAGCTGCCGAAGAAGATCCTGGAATACCGCCAGCTCTCGAAGCTGAAATCGACCTACACGGACTCGCTGCAGGAGCACGCCGACCGCCGCACCGACCGGGTCCACACCTCGTTCTCGCTCGCCGCCACCACCACGGGCCGGCTCTCCTCCTCCGACCCGAACCTGCAGAACATCCCGATCCGCACCGAGGAGGGCCGCCGCATCCGCCGCGCCTTCGTGGCGGCCGAGGGCAACAAGCTGATCTCGGCCGACTACTCGCAGATCGAGCTGCGGCTGCTGGCCCACATCGCCGACATCCCGCAGCTCCGCCAAGCCTTCGAGGACGGGATCGACATCCACGCGGCCACCGCCTCCGCGATGTTCGGCGTGCCGCTGACCGAGATGACGCCGGACCTGCGGCGGCGGGCCAAGACCATCAACTTCGGCATCATCTACGGCATCTCGGCCTTCGGGCTCGCCGACCGCCTCGGCATCGGCCAGCCCGAGGCGTCGGCCTTCATCAAGCAGTATTTCGAGCGCTTTCCCGGCATCCGCGCCTACATCGACGAGACGAAGCGCTTCTGCCGGGACAAGGGCTACGTCACGACCCTGTTCGGCCGCGTCTGCCACTATCCGCAGATCCGCTCGAACAACCCGCAGGAGCGGGCGAGCGTGGAGCGCCAGGCCATCAACGCCCCGATCCAGGGCACGGCGGCCGACATCATCCGCCGCGCCATGACCCGGATGGAGGGAGCTCTCGCCGCCGAGAGGCTCAGCGCGCGCATGCTCCTGCAGGTGCACGACGAGCTCGTCTTCGAGGCGCCCGAGGCGGAGGTGGAGCGCGCGCTCCCCGTGATCGCGCGGGTGATGGAGGAGGCCCCGCACCCCGCCGTCACCCTGCGCGTGCCCCTGGCCGTCGAGGCGCGGGCGGCGGGCAACTGGGAAGAGGCGCACTGAGGCCCGTCAGGTTTCAGCAGTCGAACGCTTTGTCGGTTCCGACTCGCAGATCGCGTCCATTTTCAGGAAGCGGGAAACCGTATCCGTCGCCCAGCTTCTCCCAGTACAGCTTTCCGGTTCTGCCCGGGTTCGATGACCTGAGCAGAACACACGGATCATGACATCTTCAGCGAGACGCGGCACCCACGCCCCGCTCGTCCCTGCGCCGCCTCAGCGGGCGGCCGGCAGGCCCGCGCCCGGCGCCCAGGACTGCCCGCGCGCCTCGGCCCGCGTCCCCGGCTCCTCCGTGTGGCTGCGGTAGGAATCAGGGCCGAGGACGTGGCGCGGCCCGCTTGCCTGCGGCACCGCCGCGCCGCGCCGGGCGAGCCAGGCCTGCATCTCGGCGATCTCGCGCTGCTGCTCCACGATCACGGCCTCGGCGAGCTGGCGCGTCCACGGGTCCTTGGCGTGGCGCAGCGCCACCCGCGCCATGTCGATGGCGCCCTGGTGGTGCGGGATCATCTGGATGCGGAAATCGGTGTCCGGGTCGCCCGTGTAGGGCAGGTCCATGCCGCGCATCATGCCGGCATGGGCCGCCTTGAACTCGGACACTGCCGGCCCGTCGCCCGCCGAGGCGGCGTGCCCGGCATGGGCGCTGCGCGGGGCGCCGCGCGCCTTGGCGGGGGCCGCCTGCGGCCTCGGACCGGCGCCGTGATGGCCCGGGTGGCCGTGACGGCCGCCGTGCTGCGCCGCGGCGTCCGGCAGCGGCACGAGGCTCAGCCCGGCCGCCAGCGCCAGGGCCGTCAGGGCGTGGGTCGTGAATGGGCGCGTCGGAACGCGACGCCCCGTCCCGGGGTGCGACGTGGGGTGCATGGCTCTCTCCTGAATGACGACGTGCGCCCCGCACGCGGGTGCGGCGGGGCAGGGCCGCGGGGTCGCGGCCGGCCTTCAGGCGGAGCGCTTGGGGATCCCGGGTTCGGGCGCGTGGGCCCGGCCCGTCACGGGCCGTGTCGCGTCGCGGTAGGAGACGGCCCGGCAGGGCGCGACCGCGACTGCCGCGGGCGCGACCTCCGGGAGCTGCACGGGCGCGAAGCAGCACGCCGTCCGGCACCCGTCCCGGTCGTGCGGCGGGTGGTGGTCCGCGGAAGCGGCGTGATCGTGAGCGACGTGGTCCCGCGCGGCGTGCGTGTGCGCGGCGTGTTCCGGGGCGGCGGCCGCGGGATGGTCGTGGCGGTCGTGGCGCCCAAAGTCGGCGGCCGGGACGACGCTCACGACCCGCGCCTGGGCGACGCCTGCCGTGGTGAGGGCGAGCGCGAGCAGGAGATGGGCCAGGGCGCGAAGCAGCCGCATTGGCCGCGAACCTAGTGGCGCCGCCCACCGGCCGCAACCGCGGCATGAGGAGCGCACCCCTCACCGGGCCCCCCCTG
>NZ_BJZU01000188.1 GCF_007992195.1 Methylobacterium oxalidis
AGGGGAAGAGGTGATCGATCAACAGTATAACTCAGTGGACTTGCGGAAAGAGGGTCAAAAGCGCGTCCGTAAGGCCTATCTCGGTCAGCAGTAACTCGGCGCTGCGGACAGGATCCCAGCCAGCCGTCCTAAGCTGTGACCTCGACCGTCACTCTTCCGGCCGGCTCTTCACTGCGACCAAGGCTGCCCTCCGGCGCCAGCGTGATCCGCTGCTCCGCTGAAAGGTGTTCTTGGCGGGCGCGCTGCTGCAGAGCGCGCTCGTCCATTCAGTGAGGGCGGCTGCGCTTGACCGTCTGGCGGAGGACGCGGGCGAGCTCGTCAGCCGAGTAGGGCTTGCGCAGAACCTCGAAGCCATGCGCGTCATCTTGGGCAAGCACGTGGCTGTAGCCGGATGTCAGAACCACCGGCAGATCCGGATGGCGGTCTCTAAGCTGCCTAGCGAGCTCGAGACCGCCGATGCCTGGCATCACGACATCGGAGAACACGGCGTCGAACTGGGTTGCTGATCCCTCGATCGCTGCGAGCGCTGCCTCCGCGTTCTGGGTCCAGACTGGGCTATGACCAAGATCCTCCAGGATCTGCGTGCAGAAGCGTCCAACCTCCAGATTGTCCTCCACCACCAGGATGCGCAGGCCCGACTCGCCTGCCGTCTCTTCCGGTTGATCCGCCGCGGCGATCCCCATGGATGCCGGAGTTTCGACCTGCGGCAGGTAGAGGATGAAGGTCGTGCCGCGACCCAGGGTACTGCCCACATCGACATCACCGCCCGACTGCTTGGCAAAGCCGATGACCTGGCTCAGGCCGAGCCCCGTGCCCTTGCCGACCTCCTTCGTCGTGAAGAACGGCTCGAAGATGCGTGCGAGATCGGCCTGTGCGATGCCTGTGCCGGTGTCGGTGACCGATACCGCCACGAAGCGGCCGGACGCGCTGGCATGCCCTCGGATGGGCGGCATCGGAACTCCGGCGTCGAGGTGCAGGGTGAGCTTGCCCTCGCCATCCATCGCATCCCGCGCGTTCACCGCGATGTTGACCAGTGCGGTCTCGAACTGGCTGGCGTCCGCCCGAACGTAGCAGTGCTCACCCGGCAAGTCGGTGACAACCCGGATGCGGGCCCCGGTCACCGAATCGAGCATGTCCGAGATGGCCCGAAGACGCTCGGAAACTTCGAACACCTCGGGCCTGAGGGTCTGCCGGCGCGCAAAGGCGAGCAGCTGGCTGGTCAGCTTCGCCGCCCGGTCGACCGTCTCGGAGACGGCGTTCAGGTAGCGGCGCTTGCGGTCCTCAGACAGCTCGGGCCGGCGCAGGAACTCTACGGAGGAGCGGATGATCGTCAGCAGGTTGTTGAAGTCGTGCGCCACGCCGCCGGTGAGCTGACCGATGGCCTCCAGCTTCTGCGACTGCCGCAGCGCCTCCTCGGCCTGCCGCTGCTCAGTGATGTCGCGGCCGAAGCCGTAGAGCACGCCCTCCTCGGGCACGAACGTCCAGAGAATGCGCCGCTTGCTGCCGTCGGAGGTCACGAACGACACTTCGGTGTCGTCGACAGGCTCTGCCGCGGCAAGGCGGCTCAGAAAGCCGGCGATTGCCTCCCGTTCATCGGCTGCGACGAAGTCAGAAATTTTCCGTCCCACCGTCTCGGCCTCCGACCAACCCAGCGTACGGGTCCAGGACGGGTTCACGCCTTCGATCCGCCCATCTGGCTCGGCGACAACCTTCAGCACCGGCGACAGGGTCCAGATCCGGTCACGGTCCCGTGTCTGTGAGGCGACCTGCGCCTCAAGATGGCTCGCCCGGGTTTGCAGGAGATCCTCGACCCGCTTCCGATCGCTGATGTCGTGGACGAAGACGTAGAACCCGTCGACCGAGCCGTCGGCTACGAAACGCGGCATGTAGCGGATGTCGGCGACCCGGACCTGGCCGTCTGGGCAGGCCCAGTTCAGCTCGAATTGCACGCCCTCTCCCGCAAGCGTCCGTTCGATCTGAGGAAGCCGAGCCTCCAACTCGCCTGCGCTGAGCACCTCCGAGATGGTGCGGCCAATGACGTCCTCGGGCGCTCGCCCCGTCCAGGTCTGATAGGCGGCGTTGGCGAAGCGGTAGGTGAGGCTGCGGTCGATGAAGCCGATCAGGACCGGCATGGCATCGGCCACCAGCCGGAGTTCGGCCTCGCGCGCCCGCAGGGCAGCCGCGGAGCGGCGGCTCTCCAGCTGCGCCATCACGGTCCGGGCGAGCGCCTTCAGGATGAACTCCTGCTGCGCGGTTAGAGTGCGTGGCTCGCGGTCGAGCACGCACAGCGTGCCAATGGCCCAACCATCCGCAGTGGTGAGGGGGACGCCGGCGTAGAAGCGCAAGTGCGGTTCGCCGGTGACAAGCGGGTTGGATGCGAGCTCTGGCTCCTGCTTCAGGTTTGGCAGAACGAGGATGCTGTCTTCGCGCATCGCCTGAGTGCAGAAGCCGAAGTGTAGGGGCATCTCACGGGCATCGTGGCCCACCGCTGCTTTGATCCACTGGCGGTCGGCGTCGATGAAGTTGATGTGCGCCATCGGCGCATCGCAGGCCTGCGCGGCCATCTGCGCGATGTCGTCGAACTCCGGCTCTGGCGGCGTATCGAGGATGCCGTAGCTGCGCAGAGCGGCAAGGCGGCGCGGCTCGCAGGGGTCGAAGCTTGGCGGGCAGGTATCGTTTGTTGTCTGTGTCACCGGCGGCGTCATAGCCCACCGCGCGGACAAGCCATAGAGGAACCGCGCAGCCAAGAATGGCCGCTTCGCGGAGGCCCCACCATCGTTGATTGGCTGTAAAGGGCGCCGAGCGGCCGGCTGGGTTTGGCCGCAAGCGGCCTGTCCGCTTCCGGGCTCGGGTCATGGATAAGCCGACGTCCAGCACGGCTTAGGTAAACGCCTCAGAGCGACCCGAAGCGGTCCTTGACGGAACGCGTGAGGGCTGTCCGGTCGCGAGCGTTGTCCGGACAATCGATTGTCTCACAGGGTTCTCCTGACACAGAGGCCTGAGGGGCGCCAAAGTCCGTCCGCTGAGGTCTGTCCCGCTGAAGGAGCGTCCGTTAAGGCGAAGCAAGCCTAACAGACAGGACTTCAATCGATGCAGGCGCTGTCCGCTGAGGTATGCCCCAACGGACAAGCTGCGGCATGCGCCAGCCGCATGCTCGTTCCAGTAGGGCTAAGACACCCGACAAACCTGCGTCCTGAGGCATCCAGTTGGAGCAGGCTCTCGCTGGGGCTGGGACGTTCCACTAGGGGAAGCCCTATTGGAACACCGGTCACTCTGGGGAGGCATCAGCTGGCAGCTCGTAAGAGCGTCCGCTGATCAGGTCCGACGCTGAGAAGTGCCGTGGGAGCTGACCTCTCGGGCATGGGCCAGAAGTTCGCGCATGTTCTGAAGCTCCGCCAGCAAGGCCGTGCGCTCCTCACCAAGGGCCTCGATCAGCCGGGCAGCCCGCTCCATCTCGGCCGCCGCCTTCCGCCGCTGGGCGAGCAAAGCCGGATGAGCCGGCCTGCAGCCCTTGTCGAGGATCTCCGTGAACGGCACCTCCAGCAGAGCCCGGCTCGCGCTGTCGGCGATCTCAAAGCGGCAGCGTCGGCGGATCAATCTTCTTGCCCGACAGGTCGGCCGTCATCGTCGGGATCGCTTGGCAGGCGTCGAGGTAGGCTGCCTCGCTCCAGCCAACTCCAGCCCGATGTCGTCGCAGTCCAGACCGGCCGGTGTGCGTAGGTGGAAGTAGAACCAGGGCATCGGCAACTCGCGCTTGCTGCACTCCAGATCCGCTCGGGAGCGCACGAACGTTTGCCGCGCTATGGCCGATTGACAATTACCTGTGTGCAGCTCCGACTGCGTTCGCGCCGCTACGCTGCCGATGTCCGCCAGGGAGGCAGGCATGCCGCACCATCTCATGCGCAAGTTGGGGCAGTTCACCCGCCTCTCACCCGAAGACAAGCAGGCGCTTGAGGCCGCGAGCCAGAAGGTGCGCCTCTTCGAAGCTCACCAGGACATCATCAGCGAGGGTGACGCGCCCGAGCATGTGAACCTGATCCTGGAGGGCTGGGCCTGCCGCTACAAGCAGCTGGAGGACGGGCGGCGCCAGATCATCTCGTTCTTCCTGCCGGGCGATCTGTGCGACCCGCACGTGTTCGTGCTGCGCGAGATGGACCACGCGATCGGCACCATCACGCGGGTGCGGCTGGCCGAGATCCCGCGCGACGCCATCCTCGACCTCACCGATCGGCATCCGAGGATCACCCGGGCGCTCTGGTGGGAGATGCTGGTACAGGTGGCGGTGCAGCGGGAATGGACGGTCAACCTCGGCCAGCGCACCGGCCTGGAGCGGATCGCGCACCTCCTGTGCGAGCTGTTCATCAGGCTGCAGGCAGTGGGCCAGACGGAGGGCGACAGCTGCCTGCTGCCGGTCACGCAGGTTGATCTCGGTGACGCGACGGGCATGTCAAACGTGCACGTCAACCGCGTCCTGCAGGAACTGCGCGGCAGCGAGCTGATCATCCTGAAGGGGCGCCAGCTGACAATCCCGGATTTGGAGGCACTGCAGCGTGTGGCGCTGTTCAACACGAACTACCTGCACCTCGATCGCGATGGGCGCCACCTCGATACGAACGGGCCGGATCAGCCTTAGGCGTGAAGGTCGGCGGCACCGGCAGCTCATCCTGGAAGCCTTAGGCGACCAACGATCCTGAAGCAGGCTCCGGCGGACGCTCCATAACACCCATCGGCGGAAGCCGTGCTGGGTCTACTCCTGAACCAAGTGGTGTGCGTGCCAACGCTTTAGCGCGGTGCGCAGGTTGCTCGACATGGCCCGGGCAGATGGCGGCGGGCAGGTATTCTCGATCGTCCTGGCCAGGGCATGGAGCTGCGGTTCATGCAGGCACGGGGTGCGGGCCGATCGAGGCAGCCATGGGCTCGTGAGCGACACGCGGCGAAACCCCTTCGGCGTGGCGATCAGTTTGACGATGCGGGCCATCGGACGCCAACCATCGTCGGCGCCCCGCATGAGCCTCATCAGCAGGCAAGCGCCTGAGGAGAGCCCGAAACGTTTCTGTGCCCTTGGGCGTTCCTGACGGTCGAACCCAACAGGGCTCCGGAGCATGCCATGGTCAGCTGGAGGTCCATGGATCGGGCCCCGCAGGACGGCCGGTGGATCATCGCCATCAACCGGCACGAGCCCGACACGCGCGCCGTGATCCGTTGGGACCCAGCACGCTTCGGCGATGACCGCCCCTGGCACGTTGCCTCCTGTCAGCACAGCTACCCGGCCGACGCCTTCACGGACTGGATGCCTTTTCCGGACTGTCCACCCTCAGCCGAGGCCGACCAGTCACCCAGATAGGAGGCCATGACGATGGCTGCTGAGAGTGCGGCTTCCCTCGTCCTGCAGGTCGAGCCCTGCAAGAGCGACCCGGGCCTCTATCGTTGGATCATCCGGGACCACGACCGCGTCGTTCGGCAAGCCTGCTACTCGCTGGCCAGCAAGGAAGAAGCGCGCACCGAAGGACGAGCCGCCCTCGAGGAGGCAGAGGCCATGGTACGCGACAGCTCCTGAGACGTGGAGGTGGGCGGGATGCACGAGTATGGCCCTCGTGCGGCTCGCATCGTTAGGAAGTGACCCCGTCATGGCATCGATCAAGAAGCTGACCCGTGTTCTCACCGACGAGGTCCATGGTGAGTTCCGCATCACCCTGGAGGCGGAAGGTGGTGAAACCTTCCGGGTCGCCGCGACCGAGCAGCAGATCGCGGACCTGATCGACGAGCTCGATGATCTTCTCGGCGATGATGCCGATGAGGATGAGGTGACGGAGCACAAGGAGATGGGCGACGAGTAGCACTCGCGGCCTACCTCAGCAGCGAGGCCCAACCGTGCTTCTCTAGCAGCCGCTCGATCCCGGCGTCGGTAGGGCAGTCAGCGCTCCATAACACCCAACCTGCGGGTGCTGCTGCGCCCGTGCCATCACCCAGGCATCCGCCTAATCCTCCTCGGCGCCTGCTGGACCAAAGCTGCGCTCATCCGACGACAAGTTCCTATCCATCGCTGCAGCCGGCGAGGATCGTCGTTACGGCATCGCTGACGCCCTGGAACCACCAGCACCCTTCCTCGACGTTGTGCAGCGCATTCAGTGGCTTACGTCCCAAACCTGACGGTTGACGAAATCCGTCACTGGGTAAATTTTGCCTAAATTAGCCTGCGACACTTGAAAATAAATCACCAAAGTGCGACTTAGGTGCAGTGCAATAAAAATAATAATATCTTTCGCTACCTGAGATAATAAGCGCATTTATCTTAGGCATAATCGCCCCGAATTCATAATTTATAGGGAAGGAAGCCACCATGGCCTTCAATCAGAATTCCAACCAGAGCAAGCAGGCTGAGCAGAGCGACAAGGCGGCCGACACCGCCAAGGCGACCCTCGACAGGACCGCTGAGCAGGGCAAGCAGTTCGCTGACGCCGCTCGCGACGGCGTGAAGAAGATGGCTGATCTGCAGCAGCAGGCCAGCGAGAACACCAAGCAGATCGTGCAGCGAA
>NZ_BJZU01000189.1 GCF_007992195.1 Methylobacterium oxalidis
TAGCCACTCGGCACTGTCCTGAAATGGGCCTGCAACAAGGACCCTCCAGAAGCTTCTCTTACACCGACAGTCGAGCGGACGTGATCCGGGAGCGGTGTAGATCGCCGTGCTGGCCGTCAGTGTTGGGCGGGGAGAGGAGTACTTTCATGACCAAGCTGCAGGGCAAAGTGGCGATCGTCACAGGAGCGTCGAAAGGCATCGGTGCAGGTATTGCGAAGGCGCTGGCGGCCGAAGGTGCCGCCGTCGCCCTAAATTATGCCTCTAGTGTAGAAGATGCAGATCGCGTCGTCGGCGAGATCGGAGCAGGCGGGGGCAAAGCTATCGCAGTACGCGCTGATATCGCGAGGGCCAGCGATGTCGAACAGCTGTTCTTGACAGCCAAGAAAGAGCTTGGGGTGTTAGACATACTTGTCAATAACGCGGGAATATATCGCTTTGCTCCGATCGACGACTTCACAGAATCCGAGTTCCGCCTGCATTTCGACCTAAACGTCCTCGCTCTATTACTCTGCACGCAGCAGGCTGTAAAGAACTTCGGGCCAAATGGAGGCAGCGTGGTCAATATCGGATCCGCGGGAACACGTGTGGCAATTCCGACATCCGCTGTCTACACGGCCACGAAGGCTGCCGTCGCCTCGATCACGCAGGTTCTCTCCAAGGAGCTGGGGCCACGGAATATCCGTGTGAATGCCATCTCACCCGGTGCAGTAGAGACCGAGGGCCTTCACGCCATGGGATTGGTGAACTCCGATGCAGCGCGAGATTTCGTTTCCAAAACTCCTTTAGGCAGGATGGGCCAGCCTCAGGACGTTGGATCGGTCGCCGTGTTTCTTGCATCTCCGGATGCAGGCTGGATAACGGGTGAGGATATTCTTGTGTCAGGTGGCTTGCGGTAGAAGCCGAACCGTCACCTACCGGTAGGTGGCTGACGAGGGCGTTCTCGGTCCGGTCGCCCACGTTCCGAAACAGGCCACGGCCGAGCAGCATCAGCATCGTGCGTCCGCGAGCTTCGGCAGTGTCCCTGGCTGTGCCGTCTGTACCTCGATCTGGCGCAACGTCGACACGATCTGCTCCGCGCTCGTCTTCTGACTTCGCCTCATCTCCGACTTCTCCGCTCCTCCCAATTAGCCCGGTCAAAAGCCAACCGGTCAGGTCACCGATGCTCGCACCGATGCATGGCACCAGATCATTGAGGATTGGCGGCAGATTGGTCGGGGGTCGAGCCGTCGGGCAAGGCGTGATCGGTCGGAAGAGGGAGCATCATCGGTTTGCCACGCAACCCCGCGATCTCCAGAGCGGCAAGCGCGGCTGCATACAGCCATCGAACTGTCATGAGGGTCCGACCGTTTGCACCCCTGACAAACGCAAGGAACCGCGCCCTGCAATCGTCCTGTAACTTCCTCTCCCAACCCTGTGCTGTTCCAAGTGGCCTAAAGGACATCCGCATGGATCTCTCTCTCAAGGGCAAGCGAGCGCTCATCACGGGTGGATCGAAGGGCATCGGACTTGCGACGGCAGCGCTTCTCGCTGAGGAAGGCTGCGATCTCGTTCTCGTCGGGCGTGACTCCAGCAGTCTCGCCGGCGCCGCGCAGGCTCAAGTGCGTCACGGGGTGGGTGTCCAAGCTATCCCGGCAGACTTGTCTCGTAGCGCGGAGCACGCGCGCGTCGTTGAGGAAGCCGGAGGTATCGACATCCTCGTCAACAACGCCGGAGCCATTCCAGCGGGAGATTTCCTGGCTGTTGACGAGGCGACATGGCGATCCGCTTGGGACCTGAAGGTCTTCGGGTATATCGATCTGACCCGAGCCTTTTACCCCACGCTGAAGGAGCGCGGAGGCGTTGTCGTCAACGTTATTGGATCGGCAGGCGAGCGTGCCGAGCCGAGCTACATCGCAGGCAGCAGCGGCAATGCGGCCTTGATGGCATTCACGCGCGCCCTGGGGGCATGCTCTCCGCGCGACGGAGTGCGAGTGGTGGGGATTAACCCTGGTCCGGTCGCCACCGATCGCATCGAGATGCTGCTGCGAGCCAACGCCGAGCGCACCACCGGCGATGCAGAACGCTGGCAGGACGCGTTCAAGAACAATGCATTCGGGCGCGCAGCCACGCCCGAAGAGATCGCCGCCGCAGTGGCGTTCCTGGCCTCGCCACGATCCGGCTACACTTCTGGAGTCATTCTGACAATTGATGATCCCGCTCGCGTGCCGCTCTGATTAGCCTTGGTATAAACCGGGGTTGCCTCGCCGGGTGTTTCCTGCTGCGGCCGCCGGCCTTCAGGCGAATCTTACGCGTCAAGGCCATCTCCACTTCTGCGGCTATGATGCCGGGAGCAGATCGGCAGCTCTCGGTCAAAACCAGCCGTTCAAAGCCAATCGAACTGCCGGCAAGCAGCTCTTCGATGATTCAAGAAGGGCCGCGCGCATTTCTGCACTTGGCAACCTGAGTCCGCCTCTACTCGTCAGCCTCGATCTGCGTCAGGAAGATCAGCACGACCGCAAGGCAAATAACAAAGCGGAAAGCAGCCTGAACGGCGTTCCACTGCTGGGATTGCCACATCAGGAACCACTCAGACGCGACCGTCATGAACCCGAAGAACCAGATGGCGATCCCGATCGTCAGGCCGACGACGGGCAGCACCGTTGCGCGCGAAAAGCTCCGCCGGTCAGACCTGAGATGCCGGAACATGGCGACAGATCCGGCGAGGTTCAGAGGCCGGCCGTCAGTTCGCCTGCAATGATGAGCCCATAGGCGATCTGATGCATCAGGGGCGACGAGATCCCTCGGTCCTTGAGCCGGTTGTCCGGGAACGTCGTGTCCATCGTCATCACGTGCTGAACGAATGTGTAGTTCGAGCCGTAATCGACGACGTTGTTGCAGCCCACGACGAGGCAGAACAGGGCGACGAAGAGAACGAGGATCGTCTTCGAGGTCCTGACGGCGAGCACGTGCAACGGTGGCGGCAGATGGCTCATCCTCTTCGTTCCGGGTGCGTCATTGCAGCATCAGAAGCTTGCCCCTCGGCGTGCCCGATCTCCCGACCTTTCTTGGCTGTGCTCGAGGCGAACTACGCACGCCGGTCGGCTACGCCGATGCATAGCGCCACCTGCACAGCCCCCCGCCACAAACGCCGATCACCGCGAGAGCGCTGTTCAACCTTGTCGACGAGACGCAGAAGCCGACGAACAGCGCTCTCGAGAAGCTCCTCAAACGAGGATAGCCTACTCGGGCTGCAAATCGACATGAGCCATCTCGGCGCCCACGCAGCCCCGAACATGAAAGCCGGAAAGGCAGCATGTCTCAGTCTGCTTCGGTCCTGAGGAGCGTGATCCTCGGTTTAGCCCTCATCATCGCCGGCTCCGTGTCGTCGACCGAGCGACCGTGGGCCGTCTTGCCGCCAACCCCCAAACTGCCGCTCGCAACCGTGTCAGGTCGGCTGCCCGTCAACGACATCGAGATGTGGCGGGCCGAGCTCGGCTCACCTGATAGTAAGCCCGTCCTCCTGGTCCATGGCGGCCTCGCGAACGCCGACTACTTCGGCGCGATCATTCCCTTGCTCGTAGACGAAGGCTTCCGCGTCATTGCGGTGGACAGCCGCGGCCACGGCCGAAGCACGCGATCGGCGCAACCCTTCAGCTACGAGCTAATGGCCGCCGACATCCTGGCGATGCTGGACGCGTTGCAGATCTCGAGAGCGGATCTGGTCGGTTGGAGCGATGGCGGGATCATCGGCATCGTCATGGCGATCCGTCATCCCGAACGCCTGAACCGCGTCTTCGCCTTTGGCGCCAACACGGTCCCAGACGGCGTGATCGCCGACTTCGACAAGGCAGGCGTGTTCGCGGAGTTCGAGAAGCGCGCCAGCGAGGAGTACAGGAAGCTCTCACTGACACCGGGCGAGTACGACAGCTTCCTGAAGCAGATCCACGACATGTGGGCGACGCAGCCGGACATCACCACCGAGCAGCTGAAGACGATCCGTACCCGGATGGTCGTCGCGGACGGTCGCTATGACGAGGCGATTAAGCAGAGTCACGACCGCTACATGGCCAGCACGATCCCGGATGCCCGCCTCGTGATCCTGCCGGGCGTCTCCCACTTCGCGATGCTCCAGAACCCGCCTCTGTTTGCTAGGGCCGTGCTGGATGCGCTGACGGCATCCTGGGACGACTGAGCAACTTCGTTCCGCTGGGTTAAAAGACCCAGAATGCACCACTACCGAACCTTGCCTTCCATCTGGCAAGCGGCCCTTCGGCTTTGCGCCCATCTCGGCCATTCAGCGGCCTTGGCCGGCATCTCCCAAGCGGATATCGGCACAGATTGGATCACAAGCAGCAGGCAGAGTTCTGATTTGCAACGGGTCCTGCGAACCATCGAAGGCCTCCTGACCAAGCTTCGCGCAAGGTCATAGGTGTTTTGACTTGATCTACTGGGGCTCTAAAGCTTTTTCACGCCAACGATGCAAAACCCATGCCCGAAAGGATCACTGCAGAACGCGACTGGGGGAAAGCCTGACACGCGGTGCACCTGTTCTGATCTTGCGCCGTTTGCCAAGGCGCGTCCAAGTGTTCCTTCGAAGTCGTCGACACGAAAATCGACGTGAACCGGTGTCCAATGGCGCTCATACCGGCGAAGGTCATTGCTTCCTGGTGCTGGTGATGATCCTGCCGGTTTCGCAAGGAGCCCGATCGTAGCATCACCCGAGCTCAACATTGCGTAGCCGAGATGAGGTCGGGAGATCTCGACGAAACCGAAGACATCACCAAAAAACTTCAGGCCCTCTTCGATCGATGGGACGTCTATGGAAACAGTCACCTTCATCTCAGCTATCCCGTTCGCTTGTATGTTGACCGGTCTTTACGGAGCTGAACGCGCATGAGGCCGCGATCCGGCCAGAACCTCGCATTGCGGCAAACGTCGGCTTCCCACATCCATCCGGGCCTTCGCCGGCAGCGGGTGTTTCCAAATTCCGTGTCGGGTTCGCTTCCGCAGTCAGCGCGGCAGCACGATGTGGGTCGCAAGCTCCGTGAGAACCGTCTCTGTCACCCGATAGCCGAGGCCCGGCAGGTCGATACCCGCAAACAGGTGCTCGCCCCGGCCCAGAACAATGGGCGACACCGCCAAGTGCAATTCGTCGATCGCGCCCGCGAGCAGATACTGGCGAACCGTCGACACACCACCGCCGATCTTAACGTCCAAGTCGCCGGCGGCAGCCTTGGCCTGGGCGAGCGCTGCCTCAATGCCCCCAGTGACGAAATGGAAGGTCGTCCCGCCCTCCATCACGATGGCCGCGCGGGGGTGGTGGGTGAGGATGAAGGTCGGCGCGTGATATGGGGAATTGTCACCCCACCAGCCCTTCCAGTCGGGCCCGCCCCAATCGTCGCAGGCCGGCCCGAACATGTTGCGGCCGAGGATGAAGGTGCCGAAGCCTTCCGCCGTGGCGCGGGCAAAGCGATCGTCGGTCCCTCCATCTTGCCCGATCATCGATCGAAAGGTCCGGATCGGTAAGAACCACTTGTGCAGCTCCCGGCCGCCCTTGCCCAGCGGGTGCTCCAGGCTCCGGTCCGGGCCGGCCCCGAAGCCATCGATGGAGACCGCGAAACCTCTCGCTCGCACTCTGCCCATAGCAGTCAGACCTCTGCGTCCAGCAGGACGATCAGGTCGTCCAGCTGCGCGAACTGCTCTCCCCACCCGCTCGTGCTGCCAGAGGCCAGGGCATCGTCGAGCGCTTCCTTCGAGGGATAGAGCTCTTGCACGACGACGTCTGTCGCACCGTCCCTTTCCTCGAAGGTTACCGTGGTGACGGGTCCATCCTCACCCCCTTCGTCGTTGGTCCAGACGAGGCGGGCATGGGGTGTCACCTCGACGTATCGGCCGAAGAACGCCATGGGCTGCTCCGAGGAGGGGTGGCCCATCAACAGACGGTACGTGCCGCCCGTGCGGATATCGGCCTCGAACGAGATCAAAGAGACGCCGCAGGATTTGGGCGCCCACCATCGCTGGAACAGCTCCGGTCTGGACCACGCTTCGAAGACGATCCAGGCCGGGCCGTCGACAGTCCGCGTGACGGCGAGCTCCCTGTCCGATGTCCGCTCCACTGTTGTGCGTGCCTTCTCGGCGGGGTCACTCTGTCTGCCTGCCTTCATCAGCTGCTCGCTCGTCATTGCTGGCTTCCCTTCACGCCGCCTGGCGCGGGCCCG
>NZ_BJZU01000190.1 GCF_007992195.1 Methylobacterium oxalidis
CGTCTCTTTCCTGCGGCAAGGCCCGCGCTGGCGCGGGCCTGATCGGTCGCCCTCAAGTCTCGGAGCCGGGCGAAAGGCGCGGTCCGCTTAGAGGCAACCCGTCCTTTGATCAAGTGCCGGGTTCGGACGGTCCCCGCGCGGGGACGATCGGGCGTCGGGAAGCGTCATTCGGCGGCCTCCCCGTACGCCTCCGGGGGCGGGCAGGAGCACATCAGGTTGCGGTCTCCGTAGGCGTTGTCGACCCGGTTGACCGGCGGCCAGTACTTGTCGATGCCGAGCGTGCCGGTCGGGAAGCAGGCGGCCTCCCGCGAGTAGGGCCGCTCCCAGGGGCCGATCAGGTCCTGCACCGTGTGGGGGGCGTTCTTGAGCGGGTTGTTCTGGCGGTCGCTGCGCCCCTCCTCGATCGCCCGGATCTCCTCGCGGATCGCCAGCATGGCGTCGCAGAACCGGTCGATCTCGGCCTTCGTCTCGGATTCGGTCGGCTCGATCATCAGGGTGCCGGCCACCGGCCAGCTCATGGTCGGCGGGTGGAAGCCGCAATCGATCAGGCGCTTGGCGACATCGTCGACGCTGATCCCGGCGCTCTTCTGGAACGGCCGCAGGTCGACGATGCACTCGTGCGCGACCCGCCCGTTCCGGCCCGCGTAGAGGATCGGGTAGGCGTCCGAGAGCCGCCGGGCGATGTAGTTGGCGTTGAGGATCGCCACCCGCGTCGCCTGGGTGAGCCCGCGCCCGCCCATCAGCAGGCAGTAGCTCCAGGAGATCGGCAGGATCGAGGCCGAGCCGTAGGGCGCGGCCGAGACGGCGCCCGCCTCCCCGCTGCGGGGGTCGCCCGGCAGGAACGGGATCAGGTGGGCCTTGACGCCGATCGGCCCCATGCCCGGGCCCCCGCCCCCGTGCGGGATGCAGAACGTCTTGTGCAGGTTGAGGTGGCTGACGTCCGCCCCGATGTCGCCCGGCCGGGCGAGCCCGACGAGGGCGTTGAGGTTGGCGCCGTCGAGGTAGACCTGGCCGCCGTGGCCGTGGACGATCTCGCAGATCTCGCGCACCCGCTCCTCGAAGACGCCATGGGTCGACGGATAGGTGATCATGCAGGCGGCGAGGTTCGGCCCGTGCCGCTCGGCCTTCGCCCGGAAATCGTCGAGGTCGATGTTGCCGTCGCGGTCGGCCCCGACCACCACCACGCTCATGCCGCACATCTGGGCCGAGGCCGGGTTGGTGCCGTGGGCCGAGGAGGGGATCAGGCAGACGGTGCGGTGCCCCTCCCCGCGCGACAGGTGGTAGCCTCGGATCGCGAGGAGCCCCGCGTACTCGCCCTGCGCGCCCGAGTTCGGCTGCATCGAGATGGCGTCGTAGCCCGTGATCGCGCAGAGCTTCTCGGAGAGGTCGTCGATGAGCTGCCGGTAGCCCGCCGCCTGGTCCTCGGGAGCGAAGGGGTGGATCTCGGAGAATTCCGGCCAGGAGACCGGCAGCATCTCGGCGGTGGCGTTGAGCTTCATCGTGCAGGAGCCGAGCGGGATCATGGCCCGATCGAGGGCGAGGTCGCGGTCGGCGAGGCGGCGCATGTAGCGCGTCATCTCGCTCTCGGCCCGGTTCATGTGGAAGATCGGGTGGGTCAGGTACTCCGAGGTGCGCACGAGCGCCTGCGGCAGGCGCGGCTCGGGCCAGGACTCGTCGTAGGCGAGGTCGGTTCCGCCGAAGGCGTGCCAGACCGCCTGCACGATGTCGGGCCGGGTGCGCTCGTCGACAGTGATGCCGATCCGGTCGGACCCCACCTTGCGCAGGTTGATACCGTTGGCCAGGGCGTTGCTCAGGATGACCCCCTGGAACGGGCCGACCTCGACGGTGATCGTGTCGAAGAAGGTCTCAGGGTGGACCGCGAAGCCCAGCCGCTCCAGGCCCGCGGCGAGGCGCACCGCGTCGCGGTGGACGCGCCCGGCGATCGCCTTGAGCCCGCGGGGACCGTGATAGACGGCGTACATGGACGCGATCACGGCGAGCAGCACCTGGCTGGTGCAGATGTTCGAGGTCGCGCGCTCTCGGCGGATGTGCTGCTCGCGGGTCTGGAGGGCGAGGCGGTAGGCCCGATTTCCGTGAGCGTCGACTGACACGCCGACGAGTCTTCCGGGAAGTGATCGCTTGTGATCATCACGGGTCGCCATGTAGGCGGCGTGCGGGCCGCCGTAGCCCATCGGCACGCCGTAGCGCTGCATGGAGCCGACCGCGATGTCGGCGCCCATCTCGCCGGGGGGCTTGAGCAGGGTGAGCGCCAGCGGGTCGGCGACGACCGCGGCCACCGCGCCCGCCGCCCGCAGGGCCGCGATGGGTCCCGAGAAGTCGTGCACTGCGCCGCAGACGCCGGGATACTGGAACAGCGCGCCGAAGACGGCGCCGGGGTCGAGATCGGCGAAGGGGTCGCCGACGACGATGCGCCACCCGAGCGGCGCCGCCCGCGTCCGCAGCACCGCGATGGTCTGGGGCAGGCAGTCCCGATCGACGAAGAAGGTGTCGGCCTCCGCCGTCGCGACGCGGCGGGCCATGCCCATCGCCTCCGCCGCCGCGGTCGCCTCGTCGAGGAGGGAGGCGTTGGCCACGTCGAGGCCGGTGAGGTCGCAGACCAGGGTCTGGAAGTTGAGGAGCGCCTCGAGCCGCCCCTGGCTGATCTCCGGCTGGTAGGGCGAGTAGGCCGTGTACCAGGCCGGGTTCTCGAAGATGTTGCGCTGGATCGCCGGCGGCATGGTGGTGCCGTGGTAGCCCTGGCCGATCAGCGAGACGAGGAGCCGGTTCCGGTCGGCCACGGCGCGCATGTGCTCGATCACCCGGCGCTCGGTGAGCGAGCGCCCGAAATCGATGCGCTCGGCCTGCCGGATGCTCTCCGGGACGGTCTCGTCCACGAGGGCGTGCAGATCCGGGGCGCCCACCACGGCGAGCATGGCGGCGATCTCGGCCTGGCTCGGGCCGATGTGGCGGCGGTTGGCGAAATCGTAGGGGTCGTAGCGGTCGGCGCTCATGGTTCTTCCGGATCCCTGTCGGTGACTGGATCGTGCCCGGCCCGCCGGGCGTCGGCTCCCGCTCAGAGCGGGCTATTTCGGCATCGCCGCGTAGGCGGCCTCGTCCATCAGCCCGTCGAGGGCGGACGGCTCGTCGAGGCGGATCCGGTAGAGCCAGCCCCCGCCCTGCGGGTCGGCCGCCACCGAGGCCGGATCGTCCACCGCCGCGGCGTTGATCTCCGTCACCTCGCCGGCCACCGGGGCGTAGACGTCGGAGGCGGCCTTGACGGACTCGACCACCGCCGCCGCGTCGCCCTTGGCGAGGCGCGCGCCGACCTTCGGCAGCTCGATGAAGACGAGGTCGCCGAGCTGCTCGGCCGCGTGGGCGGTGATGCCGACCGTGGCGACGTCGCCCTCGAGCTTCAGCCACTCGTGCTCGTCGGTGAATCTCAGCATGACGGTCTCCTGATGGGGATGTTGGGATGGGAATCGCGAAGGGGGATCAGCCGCGCTTGAAGCCCGGCGGAACGAAGGGCAGGCGGGCGACCGCGACGGGCAGGCGCTGGCCGCGCACTTCGGCGAGCACGGTGCGGCCGGGCTCGGCGAGCGCGGCGGGCAGGTAGCCCATGGCGACGGGTGCCTGCAGGCTCGGCCCGAAGCCGCCCGAGGTGACGCGGCCGACCGGCTCGCCCGCCCCCTCCCCGGCGTAGAGGACGGCGCCGGCCCGGACGGGGGCCCGGCCCTGCGGCAGCAGGCCGACGCGCCGGCGCTCCGGCCCCCGCGCCAGCGCGCCGAGGATGCGCTCCGCGCCCGGAAAGCCGCCGGCCCTGGCGCCGCCCGCGCGCCGCGCCGCCGGGATCGCCCAGGCGAGGCCGGCCTCCACGGGGTCGGTGTTCCGGTCGATGTCGGCCCCGTGCAGGCACAGGCCCGCCTCCAGCCGGAGCGAGTCCCGCGCCCCGAGGCCCACCGGCATCACCGCCGGGTCGGAGAGGAGCGCCTCCGCGACGGCCTCCGCCGCCTCGGGCGGCAGGGAGATCTCGAACCCGTCCTCGCCCGTGTATCCGGAGCGGGACACGACCGCCCCGGCGCCGAGGATCGCGGTCTCGCGCACGTCCATGAAGCGCAGGGAGGCCGTGTCCGGGGCGAGCCGTGCCAGGGCCGCCTCCGCTCCCGGCCCCTGCAGGGCGAGGAGCGCCCGCGGCAGCTCCGCGACGCGGATGCCGTCCGGCAGGCACGCCCGCAGGTGGGCGGCGTCGGCCGTCTTGTTGGCGGCGTTGACGACGAGCAGGAGCCGGCCGGGCAGGCGGGCGACCATGAGGTCGTCGCGGATGCCCCCAGCCTCGTCGGTGAGGAGACCGTAGCGCTGGCGACCCTCAGCGAGCTCCAGGATGTCGGCCGGGATCAGGCGCTCCAGCGCCGCGGCGGCCTCCTCCGGGCCGGAGCCGGCCGAGATCTCGATCTGACCCATGTGCGAGACGTCGAACAGGCCGGCCGCCGCGCGGGTGTGCAGGTGTTCCTTCAGCAGCCCCGGCGCGTACTGGAGCGGCATGGCGTAGCCCGCGAAGGGCACCATGCGGGCGCCGCGGCGCAGGTGGAGCGCGTGCAGCGGCGTCTCGGCGAGCGCGTCGGCGGGCGGCTTGTCGGCCGGGATCTCGGGGGAGAGGGTTTCGGGGGCGGGGCTTTCGGGGGCAGCGTGCGCCGGAGCATCGCGCTCGACGGCGGTCTCGGGAACGATATCGGGACGCATCCGGTCTCTCCGCAACAGACAGCATAGGCAGAACCCGAGCGGATCCTGCCCCTGCCCCCATCTGTCGCGGTTACCTGAGAGCTTCTCTCACCGGCGGGGGTGAGATTTCTCCTTCGGTGGACGCCGTGCGGCGCCTCTCTCCAGATCGTCCAACGAGTGCGGTGATTGTGCCTGAGAGTTTCCGGGGGTGGTTGCTCCGTCGGCGCCATGCCCGGCTGTCGCCGGACTGGGCTCTCCCGCATCGTCTGTATCGGACGGAGGAAGCCTCTCACGTTGCCCCGCCGCGTGCAAGCCGCCCACGGAATCGTGACGCCCGCTTGCAGCGCGACCGCTCACATTGCCGTGTTCCTGCTCAGTCAAACTGAGGATTTCCGGGCCGGAAGCCACTTTTCTCGGCACCCTGTGGCAAAGGTGGCATAGGGGCGCACCGCGTCTCCCCCTAGTCTCGGGCAATCAGAACCCCGTTTCCGGGAGCCCGCACCGTGTTCAAGACGCTTCTCCTCGCGAGCGCCGCATCGATTCTCGTCGCCGGCGCGGCCGCCGCCGCCGACCTGCCCCGCCGCGCCGAGCCGCCGCCGGTCTTCACCCCCGTCCCCGTCTTCACCTGGACCGGGTTCTACATCGGCACGAACACCGGCTACGTCATCACCGACAACGGCCCGATCCGCACCTTCGGCAACGATCCGTTCACCACCAACAACGTCCGGCAGGGCTTCCGCCCGGCCCGGATCAGCGCCGAGCAGGACGGGCTGACGAGCCTCGGCGGCGGCATCGGCTACAACTATCAGTTCACGCCGGGCTCCGGCTTCGTGGTCGGCTTCGAGGCGGACGCGACCTGGACCGACATCTCCAAGCGCCCGACCTACTTCAGCCAGCGCCTCGACCCGGCCGCCTTCCAGCAGACGCTCGACTGGCTCGGCACCGTGCGCGGCCGCGTCGGCTACGCCTTCGACCGCGTCTTCGTCTACGGCACCGGCGGCTTCGCCTACGGCAACGTGCTGTACCGGGCGAACTTCTTCAGCCTCGCGGCGGGCAACCCCCTCGCCTACTCGGGCCGCTACGACGACCTCGAGACCGGCTTCGCCTATGGCGGCGGCATCGAGTTCGCGATTCCGACCGACAGCTTCCTGAACCGGTTCAACTTCGTCGGCCCGCTGCTGCGCGCCCAGGCCGTGACGATCAAGGCCGAGTATCTCCGCTACGACCTCGGCAGCCGCAACGTCCTCGTGGCGGGCGGCCTGCTTCCTGCGGCCCCGGGCTCCTACACCTCGCGCTTCCGCACCGAGGGCGACCTGATTCGCGCAGGCTTCAACTACAAGTGGTGAACGGGGGCGGCGCCAGCCGCGCCCTCCGCCGGAGAGTCTGATCCGATGCCGGGCCGCACGAGCGAGCCCGGCATCGTCCGTTTCGGGAACCTCCTGCACTGACCTGAATCGATTA
>NZ_BJZU01000191.1 GCF_007992195.1 Methylobacterium oxalidis
GACTGAAGGCCATCTTAGCAGAGCATGGGAACGCCTTCTTGCGGCTTCGCCACGTTCAAGCAGAAGAGTAAAGTCAAATTATCTGTGGGCAAGCTTGCTTTCTTGTCGAAAGGCAATTGCCTGCAAGAATCTAACTTGCAGGTATAGGCGAGAAACAAAGAGGGTCTCGCCGTGTCCGACACCGTTGAAGAAGCCAGCAACAACCATATCGACCTGACGGTCGAAATCGTCTCCGCCTATCTGTCCAACAATCACGCATCTGTCGCCGACCTGCCGGGGCTGATCGCGAGCGTGCATGCAGCCGTGTCCGGACTGAGCCAGCCCCCAGAGACTAGCGAGCCGCAGGTCAAGCTCACGCCGGCACAGATCAAGAAGTCGATCACGGCCGACGCGCTGATCAGCTTTGAGGATGGCAAGCCCTACAAGACGCTGCGCCGACACCTGACGATCCGGGGGCTGACGCCGGAGAGCTACCGGGAGAAGTGGGGCCTGCCGCGCGACTACCCGATGGTGTCGGCCTCCTACTCGGAGGCGCGCTCCTCGCTCGCCAAGAGCCTCGGTCTCGGCCAGCAGCGCAACAAGGCGGCGACGAAGGCTGCCGCAACTACCGAGACGGTGAGCGCGCCGGCACCTGCCGCCGAGGCGCCGAAGGGCCGTGGAAGTCGTAAGAAGGCAGCTGACGTTCCTGCCAAGCCGCGCACCCGCCGCAAGCCTGCCGAGCCGGCTCCCGTGGAGTAGGATGCGAGCCGGCACAGGTCAGGCTTGTGCCGGCGCCTCCGACCTGAGAACGAGGGTGCTGCGTCAGTCGCTGACCGGAGCCGCGATCGAGAAGAGTGTCGCCAGCGCGAAGTTGCCGGCCACGAGAAGGGTGAGCAGGGTCAGCATCGTCGCTCGCCTCAAGCAACGCAGGTCCGAATGACCGCAGCCCGTTGCGGCGGGCACGCGCGGGTCGGCTTGGACATGCTCGAAAGCTTGGCAACCTGAGGCGCGGCATGCACCGAGGTCAGTGCCGGCAGGTGTGCCGTGCCGACCATGAGGGCGCCGGAGATGACCAGACGAAGAACGATATCGAGCATTGTCCTACCCCTCGTGCGGCCCTTGGCGGCCGTCTCTGAGCCAAGGTGTAGAAGCTTTGCCTTTCCTCGGTATTGCGTAGTTTGTTGCGTGGTCAGCTAGACCCTGCCACTGGAAAGGCCAGATGCCGGAGCCACTGCCAGAGCCTAAGAGAGAGCAGGTCCGACTGCTCGCCGCCGCAGCCGCGATCGTCGTTGTGGCCACGGCACTGGCCTGGTTCTTCGTGCTGCCTGATCGACCGGACATGGCTGTGCAGGACAGCGCGGCTGCGGCCATGGTTGCGTCCATGGCGCTGCTCGGTAAGGCCAAGAGGCACCGGAAGCGGTAAGGTCCAACGGCACAGACGAGCCCATACCCTCATCGGAGACGTGGATGCCCATCAAGGCGCTCAACGACCGCAAGAAGCTCTCGAACGACTTCAACGAGGCCAACGACGCCTTCATCGACGAGGTGCTCAGCGCTCTTCAGTTTGGGCAGATCACGCCCGACCTCGCCCGCGCCTATCTTGCGCATCCGGTGGCGATGATGCACTCGGATGGCGCTCAGGCGGTGGCGAACTACTTCGACCGCATGCTGTCACAGCGACCTACGATCGACTGGACGCCGGGAGAGTAGACCCACGCTCCCACCCCAAGTCGATACTTTTGCTATGGCGCGGAAGCCCGCCTGAGCCCTGACCAGCGCCCTGCGGATCGCCTCGCGCGTTTCCGGCCATCTGAGTCGCAGCAACTATGCCTGATGAGGCGGGGTTGTCCGCTGACAGTGAGCAATTCAGACCAAGAGGCTGGCTGGTGCGAAGGCAGATCGGACGGCTGCTTTGTGCGGCATGCGTTGCCACGGCGGGCTTCTACGGAGCCGCACTGGCTCGTGGCGGGTCATACAAGCCCTCAGCGGAACAGGCGGCGCCAACCGGACCGGAACGTGCGCGTGGCTTTGCGGGCCCGCGCAACGTTTCGGGTGCACCGCGAAGTGGACAACCCGCAGGCGTGCATCGCCAGCTGCGAGGCTTCTATCCGGCTCCACCGCCCTATGAACGGTCGAGGGGCTTCTCTCTGCCTCGTGGGAGAGACTCGCTGCCCATCCCAGGCCGGTTCTGAGGTGGTGGTTCGGTGCCCAGGCAATTGGCAGTTCATAGGTGGTCGAGAGATGCAGCAGGACGCCCCTGACCTTGATCGGACGGCACGCACGATCGCCGAGAACATATACGCAGCCTACACGCCGCAAGGTGAGGGCGGCGCAGGCCAGCAGAACGAGCAGATACTCCTGACGCGGCTTGTTGAAGCAATCCGGCCTGAGGTCCCGGGTGGAACGCCCCGGGACATCATCGATGCAGCCAACGCTGCCCTCAAGGCTTGGGAACAGCAGAGCGGTGAGGCCCGTGGGCCGCGCGTGAGCGCCCTCAATCGTGCGGAGGGTTCAGTGAAGATGGATGCGGCTGAGGCGTGAGGGGGCGAGATCCGTCACCGAGCACCTGAAGCCGAAGGGCCGCCCGAGTTGAGGCTTTGGCCGTTATGCCCATAACCATCAGATGGTTGCTCGTCGCAGGCATGCTGGCACTCGTCCTCTGGGTTGCCTTCCACCTCCGATGAAGCTCTGGCGATGGAACCCAGGATTGGTCATCGCAGGTTGAACTCGGCTTGGCGGTGTTAGGAAAGTGAGTTGTCGTCAAGCCTTGAGGATCTGAAAGGCAATCCGGCATTGCGCGAGGCCGTGTCTGCGGTGCGAGGTGCAGCCAGCACTCCGAGCGGCCGCGCCGTGACGCATGAGGAAGCGGAGCTTCTGGTCAGCTTCGCGCTTGCCACCTTCGCAAATGCGGGTGGCCTCGCCGAACCCAGTTTGGGCCGGCTTGCCCGCTTCTGTGAGAAGCTCGCCCCCCAGGAGAGTTTCGAGAGCCTGGCGAGGCACTAAGTAAATTCGAGAGCGCCTGAAAGCGAAGGATTATCTCAAGTTGAGGCGTTGACCTTCAAGTTCCATGACGTTTCGGCACAACGGTGATGGCGCCTGTGTGCTCGACGATTGCTGACTGTACGTCCTCCAAGTTCGTGATCCCCTGCTGGCGCATCTCCGCCATCACGTCGCGCGGATCGACCCGGCGGCGGCGCATCTGCGCATCATCCCAGGTGCCGTTCGAAAAGATCACCACAGGATTGCCCTCCGTGATCATCCCGACCACGGGCCAAAACCGTTTCAGGTGCGACAGGCACGTATGAAGGCCGGCGATCGTGCAGAGTGCGAGCAGGGCACCTGTGATCGAGCGATCATCGCTCAGGATCGGCGGCACAGCCATCCCGCCGAAGAAGAAGATCACCACCATGTCGAGCGGGGTGGCAGAGCGCATGATCCGCTGTGTCGTGAGCCGCAGAAGGACTAGGACGACAAGGTACATCAGGGCAGCACGAAGAACGATGTCCATGAACGTGGTAATCCCCACCCAAGGTTGTGCTCAGGGATAGATCAACAGCGGCAGGTCGAGCTGTTCGCCTTGGCTCGATAGCTGCGCCACAATCCAGCCGATGCGTCGCGGAGCCAGCTTGAAGGTGATGGCGCCCTGTCGATCAGGACCGAGCCGGAAGCTGTAGGTCACGCCGCTCGCCGTTGCATCGATCGAGGCAGCCCGAGGCTGTGTCGAGTTGATTGAGGCGTGCTCCAGAAGTTCGGAGCCAACGCCAATCTGAAGGGTCTCGCTGGGCAGCGGACTCGCGACCGTCACCCGCACTTCAGTGGGTGCATTGGCCCGCAGAAGGCGCTCGTAATGCACCTGCAGCGGCGCACGGTCGAAAGCCTTTGTTGCCCGCGCAAGCCAGCCTTGGCCGAAGAGGCCGACCAGCCCCGCAGAGACGAAGAGCGCAATGAGGCACTGCAGAGCCGTCTGCACATGGTTCCAGCGCCTCTCGAAGCCCGGGTTGGCTTCGAGTTGGATCTCGGTGGCGTCCGTCGAGCTGATCATCCGGTGTGTTGGCTCCGTGGTCTTGCACTCTGCAACAACCTCACAGAGGCAGAGCCTTTCACCTGCTGCGGCGACGGCGCACATGGCTGATCACAGCAGGGTGCAAGGTGCGCGCACTGCATTACGTGATGGATCTGCTTGGCTGGTGGCGGGCCAGCACCAAGGGAAGGCACTGATCCGCCTGTTACGCCAGGTGCGCGTTGAGGCGGGCAGCGGGGGACGGACGATCAACCCCGCGGCTGCAACTGCGGATCCATTCGAGTACGGCTTGTTGTGCAGGCTTGCTCCCGCCAGACCCGCGCCTCGGATCGAACCACCCGTCCCGCCGCTAGTTGACCGAGCGGCATAGGTCTCCAATTTGCTCAACTTCAGCCCGCCCGGCTCGCCGCGGCGAGCTTCATTTTACATAGATCAACCTCAATAACGCTTGAAAAGAATGTCGGCAGAGGCAGAGCAACTTCTTGCACAAAGCGCGGTTGGTAGGCTCAACGCTGGCGCTCGTCAGCAGGGAGATACCATGAAGAAACTTGGAACGTTTACTGCTCTGGCAATCGTGTCGGCTTGGCCGGCTTTAGCCCAGACAGCCCCCTACCCGCGATCGCCGGATGCGACTGGCACCGTCATCACGAGTCAGCCGAACACCACCGGCAACTCCCGCGACGTGATCATCGCGCCAGGCGCGAATGGTGCCGAGACGATCACGACGGACTCCGCTGCTGGAGGCAATGCTGGCCAGCCTTCCAGGCGCGTGCCGCAGGGTAGTGCCGCAAGCGGCGGACACGGCGGCAGCCAGTAAGCGACCCGAACCATACGCGCAGCCCCGCAGCTCAAGCGGCGGGGCTCCTTGTTTGTGCCACAGGCGGATCATGGACTTGCCTCAATTTAGTGGAGCAAGTCCAAAGCCAGTTTGACAAGCCGAATACGCTGTGGGAGTGCACGTTCATGCTGCACCCCTGCGCCCGATGCGCCTCGCAAAATCCAAGGGTGTCGCACCGGACGCTGTGCTCGACGAGATCGAGCGGAATGACCGCTCGTGAGGCCCCTTAGCGGCTTTGTTGTCGGGCGGGCGCCGAACGCCTCGCCTCAGATCACCGCCTCAATCAATCCAAGCTCTCGGGCCTCATCGGCCTCGATGTACCAATTCGCCGGCGCACGCCTGAGAACCTCCTCCATCGTCACGCGCGATCCTCGGATCAAGCTTGCGAAGCCCTCGTTCTGGATCTCGATCGAGCACTCGATCTCGTTCAGGGCTGCCCTTACGCTTGCAACACACGTCGTCAGCGGGCCGTCAAGCTTCAGCTCCTTCGAGAGCTTGCGCTCGTGGATCATCAGGCGCGTTCCCCGAGTGAGATAGCGGTCGGGTCGTGCGAAGAAGCTCATGAAGGTGGTGCCGGCCGAATAGATCACCGCCTTGCCAAGGAAGACAAAGCGACGATCCGGCGCGAGCTCGCTGTGGAAGCGGATGTCTTCCCCCATCATGCGCGCAACCTCAGGATCACCGCCGAGCGTGGACAGCTCAATCACCACCAAGCTCTGCTGCGAGGCTTGATCGAGCTGGCGCCGGAAGTCCCGGTACATGTCGGCGTCGACTGAGCCCGACAGCAGGATGGCTGGTCCCTTGAACGCGGACGCCGAGAGCGGCGTAGTGTCCATAGTCCTCTCCGAACCGCACCCGCTCGAACAACCAAGCTGAGCGAACTCGGTTCTGCGGATCTTGCCCCGTTCGGATTTGCGATACGCATGAGATGTCCGCCCGGCGCCGCAACGCGCCAAAAGGGCGTCGCGGAATCCCTCTCGCCGATCCAGGCGTTTCGTCCGCGAGATAGTTTGAGAAGCGAAGGCGTATTCCGAACGCAGAAGTCTGTGCTTCCGGCCAGACCGTACTTGCGCGCCGCACAACCGTCCTTGCCTGGGAAAGTTCCCACCAAGCAAGCGCGAATTTTTACGCCGCTAAGCTTGCCTTCTTCGAAGGGAGCGCCACCCTCATCTACCGCGCGGTCTTCTACAAGCGCGAGTGAGAGCAGCGAAACATGGCGAATGCTAGCAAGCGGAACATGGGCCCTGGCGCTCAGGGCAAGGGAACAGGATCGGGCGCCATGACGGAATTGCCAGAGGGCATTTTGCCA
>NZ_BJZU01000192.1 GCF_007992195.1 Methylobacterium oxalidis
CTCTGCTCGCCTCGCGCGCTGCCGACCGAGGTGGTTTCGGTCAATTGCCGGGTGCTCTACCGGCTCGACGACGAGCCGGGAATACAAGGACACTTCCTCGTTCACCCGCTCGACCTCACCGACCAAGCCGATGAACCCTCGGTCGCGCGCCCGCTCGGGACGGCGCTGCTCGGGTTGCACTTAGGGGACCGGATGCCTTTCTGCGATAACTGCCTCGGAATCCAGCACGTGGTGACAGTCGAGGGCATCGGCTGCCGCTTTGTCGACGAGCCGGTCTCCATGCGCGGCGTGCTCGCCCCGCTTGAGGCCTAGCCCGAGCACCCCGGACGCCGCCCGCGCGGTGGCCAACGCTGCAGCGGCAAAAACCGGTTCATGCGGGAACCGCCTCCCCACCTCGGCGGACCCGAGATCAGGCGCACCGCCCGACTTTGCCCAGCTACGGGCTGACACCAACCCGAAGAGGAGAAAGCTCTTGCGTATGCTCGTCGCTACCGACTTCTCGCCCCGCTCCCAGAGGTCAGTCCGGCGCGCCGGCATCCTGGCCGGACAGCATGGAGGCAACGTCGTCCTGATGCATGTCGTGGACGGCACCCGCCCCCGGGAGGTCGCACGCGATCTTTGCGAGGCAAAGCGCATGACTATCGAGCAGGTCGCTGTCGTGCCGGAACTCTTCCGCGTCGCGTGCCAACCGCTTGTCGTCGCCGGATGCCCTCCCGACGCGATTCGTGACGCGGCGATGGCTCACCAAGCTGATCTGATCGTGGTCGGCGCCCCCCATCAGGGGTCTGCTCGCGATTGTGGGGGGACAGTCCGCAGTCTAATCCTCGCCGCGCCATGCCCGATCCTCGTGGTCGGGCGGTCCGCCTTGAGCCCCTACGCCGGGGTCATGATTCCGGTAGACTTCTCGGACGCCTCGGCACGGGCCCTGCGCAGCGCGGTGTCGCTTGGGGTCGCGGACGACGTCCAGGTCACGGTCGTCCACGCCTTCGAAGCCTTGGGCAAGCCGAAGCTGTCCGCCTTCGGCATGCCGCGCGAGCATATCGATGGCTACGTCGAGAGTTGGCGCTCGTCGTTCGCGGAGGAGATCGAGGCCTTCCTCGACGCCGGCGGCCTCGCGGGACAGGATTGGTCGCGGCGGGTGGTTGAAGGGTCCCCGGACGAGGTCATTGTCCGGCTCGCAGCGCGAATGCCCTCTGAGCTCCTCGTCATGGGCACGCATGCCCGGACCGGGATCCGGAAGGCCTTTATGGGTAGCGTCACTGAGAAAGTCCTCGCCGCCGGCGGAATGGACATCCTGGTGGTTCCGCCGCCGTGTCCGGGTGCTGGACAGCAGGCACCGCCGTTATCTCGGGCCCGGGATCGTCGGGCCGAGCGGCCTGCCTTCAGAGTCGTTACCGCATGAGCGACCGCCCTAGACACCTCCGATGAGGAGCCGCTGCGGCGTGGGCGCATGGGCTTTGAAAGCCCTGCTGCAGTGCGTTTCAGTCCGCAAACGCCGTAGCGTGCTTCGGCGGGGAAGGGTCGATGAGAATCATCGCCGCACGGGTCATGGCCAGGGCCGTTATGTTGCTGGTGCTGGTCACGACGCGCTAGCGTGAGCAACCCCACACGCTCCCTGATTGGAGGCTGCGTCGTCGCTGCCGCAGCGGCGACCGCTGTGGCAGTATCCGCCCGCTGGTGAGCTTGCCTGTATCGTCTCGCCGCCCCCTCAGGGCATAACGGCGAAGAACACGTCAGACCACTGATGGTCGTCTGGCTGGTGGCTCTGTTTGGTATGGGAGGATGGGATCTGCTCACCTGAGGCACCGCGCGGGAGGGGCGCTGTTGCCAAGCTTGGCCATAGGAGTAGGCTGAGGCGCCGAGCGTCGTTCGCCTCCTCAGGTACGCCGCCCGGCTCGGCAGCGCGGGCCAGGTCCCCCTCTGGTCTGCGCTGCCGACCCTCATCGGTACGGCAACGCTTCCGCTGATCACGAGTTGGTGACCTGCTTGGAGCCGCAGGTGCGGTGTTCAGCCCGGCGGCGCGGGCAGCAGCCTCACACCTGACCCGCCCGCCGGCACCGCACACCTTCGGCTATGCTGGTACGACTTATGGGTCTTCGAGCAGCCCTGAACCGCATGTGGTCAGTGCGGTAATTCGAGCGAGCCTCTGGTCATGGGCTCTTGATCTGACCGTCTGGTTTCGAACCGAACTGATCGAGAGGATCAGCCAGGACAGGAGGCCTTAGAGATGGGAGGAGGCTCTGAACCGAGCGCCGAACAGTAGGTGCCGGTGATGGATCAAACCAAGATTCAGGCGGGAGAGAGCAACTGCATCGTCGTCTCTTGCCTCGTAAATCAGACATCTCCGAGCAGAGACGCGTGAGTTCTTGAGCAATTATACCCGCTTCTCTCCGAAATACGATCGCCTCCATTGTTGCATAACAAGACACACAGAACAGCGCGCAGATGCGCTTGCGCTTGAGCTATCGACTACACGCGACCATTATAGCCCCAAACATAGTCATCCGACGAGCTTTGGCCGCTACCAGGCAGCAACCTCGCAACATACTTAGTACGAAATGTCGGTTAGGTCAGGGCAAGTCCAAGCCCTTGCATCTCACAACGTCGGCCGCGCTCACCGGATCCCGACCACTGCGGAGAGCAGCAAGCAGGAGCCGGCACAGCAACTGGAAACTTGCTGCCGCCTCCGAGCAGCGTCGAAAATTCAGTTCGTTCTACGGTGTTCGCCGCTCGCATGATCGACTTCCGCCATCGCGCCCGGCCGTCCGAGATCGATGGACTTGGCGAGCTCGGAGCGCTGGGCGGCGTAAGCGGCGGCCACCATCGGGTAGTCGTTGGGCAGGCCGTAGCGCTGGCGGTAGCTGTAGGGGTCGAGCCCGTGCGTCGAGAGGTGGCGCTTGAGCGTCTTGTAGGGCTTGCCGTCGATGAACGAGATCAGCGCGTCCGGCGTGATCGACTTGCGCACCTGCGCCGACGTTGGCTTAAGGACCTCCTCAACGACAGCGACGAGGGGGCCCTGAGCGAGGTTGCTCAGCGTCGAATAAACATTTACGATCAATTCGGCAAGGTCGCGCGGAGCGACATGATTCCGAGCGACGTAGGCAGAAACGATATTCGCCGTTATTTCCACTATTTTCTCGCTGAATCCCCCAACTTCTTCTTGCATAGCGCGATTCCTTCTGAGTCGATTCTCGCACCCCTAGGTGCGCGTCGCTTGCGCCGTCTGTTCCGATTGAAAGTTGGAGCGGCCGCTATCTGTGATGCTTCTCAAGCGGGCTTGCCTCGCCCGCTATCGAGGGCTTTCGAAGAGGTGTTCATCTTCGTCCCTTCTATTTTCGCAGATGGCAGTGAAAGGATCAAAGCATGCAAACTCCCGAAGCCTCCGCACGTCGGTGATGATCAACTTCTGGCGGCACAAAGATAGAAATCGTTCGCTGAAAAGCGCCTGCAGGATCCGATTGGCATGGTTGTGCGAGACGGCGGCCGCGTCCGCTACGTCCGCTTGAGAGAGGCTCAACTCGCACTCATTCTGGCCAGCGAACCCCACGACGTCGAGACGAGCATGCAACTCACATAGAAGATATGCGATACGCTTCGGGGCAGGCCGACTATCGTTCAAGAGCCACGCCCGCGTGCGGTCAAGGTCATCTTGCACGATACGTCGCAGCCCGAGACCAACGGCGGCAGTGGATCTACACAGAGCGTGCAGATCTGAGTGGAGTATCTCGACAACGCTGCAGGCGGACAGGGCTCTAATGCGCCAAGGCATCCCTGATCTCAGCGGCGCTGATGATCTGACGAGATCGCCGGGAAGGATGAAGGAGGCAATCCGCCGTGTGCCGTCCGGGAGTGTGGCGTAGCGGCATGCTAGGCCGCTCACCACCAGAAATCCGGCATCGCTAGTTTGTCCGACGAAATCTTGATGCCCCGCTATGTCAAGACGGTTTATGGCAAGCGAATGTATGGCCTCCCGCTGCATGTCCGAGATCTTAACCGCTTGCTCAAGTCGACGGATGAATGGATCGACCGATATTGTCCTTTTAGAGAAGGAAGTTGGCAGGGAAGAGCCCGTTTCCGCTTTCATCACTGACGCTGGCAGCAAGCTCATTTTTCATACGTCCAATGAATGCATCGCGGCAGTCGTCTATAATGGCCGGGATTGCTTCGGCTTCAGCAGCTTCAAGATGGGAAAGTTCTACCCCGTGCAGTCGAAGCTATGTCTTCGGCATTCTTCTATGTCGATGTGCTAGCGCATTATGATGCCGCGCTACCTCCGAGCCTCTTGAGGTCCAGACGTGTGCGGGCTCTCAGTCCGAAAAATTTGGTCCTACGATACCTTCGTCATGAGGGCCGGTGCTTGCTCTACCAAGCCACGGCAATGTCCGAAATCCGGTCATATATGACCGATTCTGTACAAACCCGTCAACAGGGAACTCCGACCGAGCCGCAGTACTGCAGAGCTTCGGATTGCGATGGAAAATCTGCCTTCAAGCAAATCGCGTCTTCGGCCACGATCTCGGCCGCTCAAGGGGCTGGTGATAGCCGCGCTGCTCCGCTGAATGGCAGTGGACGGATGTGTCTGTTCCGTTAGAAGCGGAGAGGATTGAAAGAGAAGAGGTATGGGAGATCCCGATGGAGGCAAGCCGTCAGCGAGTTATCCTCACAGCCTGCCAAGTTCGAATGGCACGTTCTGCGCAGCGTTGGAGTGTAGAAGATTTGGCTGAGCGCTCAGGTGTCGGCGAGAAAACGATCCGTCGCGTCGAAAAGGTATATGGCATTCCACCAAACGTGACCATCGATACTCTCCTCAAGCTGCAAGCCTGCTTTGAGGCGCATGGCATGACGTTCATCCCGGAGGATGGAAGCCCAGAAGGACCTGGGGTGCGCTTCGGCAGCTATCCTGGGCGCCAAGTTCAACCTGTCGGCCCGCTGCATGGCACGGATCAGCGTCAACACGATCTAGGGTGAGGGTGTGGCTCGAAATGCCTTCGGCCCGATCAGATCTGGCGGCTTCACAACGCGTCGGTCTCCTGGCAAGTCCGTGAAGCCTGCTGTTTCAGGTTGTCCTGAGACGGCGCTGAACGACGGGGCCTGAAGCGGCTATCTTGAGCGGTGCAAGCCATGCCAGCAGCCGAGCGGCCTCGACCACACTTCGAGCGCTTTGGCCGGTTACCTCCGCCTGTCAACTGCAAGTGCGACTTATGCCTTTCGAGCATTTCATCCTAGAGCGAACGGTCCACTCTGGGCCGGTGTTGGCCGGCAGCTACTGACCCGACGGGAGGCGCAGGCCGGCGCCGACGCGCCGATGCATGAGGCACTCGAGCGGCGCGCAGAATCGAGCATCTTGAGGAGCGAAGCCATCAGCGCCTCCGCGGATGCCGTTCGGGCTATGGTGAGTGTCAGAGGCAGAGAAGCTTGCGATAGCGGGGCGACCCCCGGCTGCTCAGACGACCTCTAAGAATTCGATGCCGATCTCGTTCCGCCTGCGCCAGGCAACGCGGGCTGGAACTTGTTCAGGCTCTTCGCCAATCTCGAGAGTGAAGACGCAGGGTATCCGAGAAGGTTGGCCGAGCAGGAGACGAGCTCCCTTGCGGGTGCGCTCGGAAAGGGCGCATTCGAACGCACATCCGTTCCATAGGCGGATCCGGCAGAGAATGGTGGAGAGTGCTCCGGGCTTGTCCGTCAAAGCGCTCGCTTCTGTCGCATCGGAGATGCCAGCTTCGCGTTCGTAGGCCGTCGGCGTTTCGCGAAAGTGACGCACGGCGGGGCGGCCGCGCACTGCGCAGGCCTGAAACGTCGAGATCAAGGCGCTCCTGAATAGCTCGTCCCTAGTGCTGCCGAATGCCTTTTGCATGGGTTCGTCCTTCCAGCTTTGGTAGATCCACCTTAGAAGGGGTGCGCATGTCGCGACGATTTCGCGAAAGTTTCAGAACGATAGCACAAGAGCCGTCTGGGTCTGTCCTGACCGGCTGCCTTTGGTCTGGGCTGACGGGGAGGATCAGCAAGGACCGGAGGAACCGGCGATGAGGTGAAGTCACTGGTCGAGCGCCGTGCCGACGGTGCTGACGTCGCGTGTCCGCCTACCGGCAGCTTGAGCTCTAAG
>NZ_BJZU01000193.1 GCF_007992195.1 Methylobacterium oxalidis
CATTTTCGTAAAAGAGTCCGTCCAGAGTGGCATGGCTGCCCGTCGTCAGGCCCGCATCGCTTCAGGACCTGCGGCCCCAGCGGGGCACTCGCGATTGTGCTGATGGCCCAACAAGCGCCGACACACCTACCATGCCCATCATCGCGGACATGAGGCAGCTGCCCTTGTCGCGGGACAGCTCAAGTCTGCTGTGGCCAGGCACGACTTGCTGGCGTCAGGAGAGAGCCGATCGGACCGCCTTGCTGGTTGACTGCGCCGACTACTTTGCAGCCGTCAAAGTAGCGCTGGAGCAGGCGCGCCGCTCAGTCCTGATCGTCGGCTGGAGCTTCGATCCGCGCACGCAGCTGACGCCGAGCCCCGATGGCCAGCATGAGCCAAACGCCATCGGCGACGTGCTGCGTACGCTGAAGGCGAAGCGCCCTGAGATCGAGATCCGGCTGCTGATCTGGGACATGGTCTGGCCACTGTCGGCCAGCCGTGAATTCACACCGGAGCGCATACGATCGGAACTCGGACCTGGCATCCAGTATGTCCTCGACAGCACGCTCCCGTTCGGCGCGTGTCACCATCAGAAGATCGTCCTGGTCGACGATCAGCTCGCATTCTGCGGCGGGAGCGACTTCGAGACAAATCGCTGGGACACCCCCGCTCACCGCGACATAGAGCCCTGTCGTCGGCTACCGTCTAGCCAGAGCTATCCACCGCGCCACGACGTCATGATGCTGGTTGACGGACCGGCCGCGCGAGCCTTGGCAGATCTAGCTCGGCAGCGTTGGAGGCGAGCAACAGGCGAGAACCTGCAGCCGGTAGAGGAGCGGCCCCACCCCGGCCTATGGCCGGAAGGCCTGCAGCCTACCCTGGCCGACACAGAGATTGGGATCGTTCGCACTCTGCCCGCTTTCCCGGAGCAAGCAGCAGTACGCGAGAGTGAGGCTTTGTACCGCGCCGCCATCGCTGCGGCTCACGAGGTCATCTACCTGGAGAGCCAGTACTTCACCTCCTCGTCTATCGCAGACGCGCTAGCCGCTCGCCTTCAAGAGGCAGACGGACCAGAGGTCGTGGTCATTGTCTCGGAGCACAGCCCCAATCTGTTTGACAGAGCGACCATGGACACCGCGCGCCGGGCGCTGCTGGCGGGCTTGCAACGGGCAGACCGGTATGGACGCCTGCGCGTCTGTGCGCCTCGCACGGAAGGCGGAAGGCCAATCCTGGTCCACTCCAAAGTCGCGGTCTTCGATGACTGGCTCCTGCGCGTCGGCTCAAGCAATCTGAACAATCGCTCCTTCGGCTACGATACGGAATGCGACCTCGCCCTTGAGGCCGCGCCCGATCAGGTTGAGCTCCGGCATGCCATCCGGCGGATCCGTGACAGCCTACTGGCGCACCATGCTGGCCTTCCCGCGGGTGAGTTCGGGGGTGCCGTCCGAGCTTCAGGGAGCGTTACCGCCGCCTTGGATGACGTGACTATGAGCTCCCCCAGGCGGCTCTGCTCCTTAGTTCCATCGCGCTTTGGCTGGCTGGAGAAGCTTGTCGCTCGCTGGCACCTCGGCGACCCAATGAGCGCAGAGGACGCTTGGCGTCCATGGCGCCGCAGAAGGGGTGCGGTCGTGGGCGCGGTCGCGGGTAGGGCACACCTCTGGGCGGTCTCGGCGGGAGCAGGTCCTGTCGCGTATGTCCTGGTCGGCTGTGAAGGGCTGCTCTGGTAGGGGTGCACACCCAGACCCCAAGCCTTTACAAGAGTGCGTGCTGCATTCGCACCCGCCGATCAGGCGGCCGGAGATCATGTAGATAGCTTCCCGCCCAAAACCGCAAGCACAAACTGGCAATGTCGCAAAAAATCTGCTGACGAACTCTTGACGGCCAGACGAGTTATTCCTAACTCGATGTGCGCCGGGCGCCCTTGTTCGGGCCCGGCACTGTCCAGAGGGTGCCCATCCTCGTGGGCACTCCTCGCATTCACGTTGCTCATAGGAGGATGTGATGATGAGGACCTATGACTTTGCTCCCCTGTACCGGTCGACGGTCGGGTTTGACCGACTGTTCGACATGTTCGACGCGCCGGGCAGCATGACGTCAGCCGGCGATTGGCCGCCCTACGATGTCGAGAAGACAGGCGAGGATCAGTACCGCATCAGCATGGCGGTCGCCGGCTTCAAGCCGGAGGATATCGAGCTCGTGCAGCAGGAGGACACGCTGACAGTCTCGGCCGCTAAGCAGCCGGAACCTGACGGCGTGCAGTACCTGCACCGCGGCATTGCCGCCCGTGCGTTCAAGCGCAGCTTTACGCTTGTCGGCCACCTGAAGGTGGTGGATGCCGGCCTGAACAACGGGCTGCTGACGATCGAGCTCAAGCGCGAAGTGCCCGAGGCGCTCAAGCCGAAGCGGATCGAGATCGCCTCCGCCGCGGGCAGCCAGGCAGCGATGCCGGCGGATCAGCCTGGCCAGATCGAGCACGAGCCTGAGCCCCCGAAGCAGGCTGCCTAAGAGCTGATTGAGCGTGCCGGCACACGGGACTGGGATTAGTCGGTCCTGCGTTCCGGCACCCACCTGATCTCTCAAGTGTCGACAGGAGGAGACAATGGCAATTCGTGACCTGATCCCCTGGGGCCGCAATGAGAGCCGCTCTGCGGTCCCGAGCACCCGCGGTGAGGAGGTTCATCCGCTGCTGAGCCTTCACCGTGAGATGAACAAGCTCTTTGACGACGTGTTCAGGGGCTTCGATGCGCCCAGCGTATTTGGCCGCTCCGGGTTGACGTGGCCAAGCGTCGAGGTGAGCGAGGCTGGCAACAGGCTGAAGGTTGCCGCCGAGATCCCGGGCATGGACGAGAAGGATGTTGAGGTCCTGCTCGATGATGACGCTTTGACGATCCGGGGTGAGAAGAAGGCCGAGACTGACGATAAGGAGCGTGGCTTCAGCGAGCGCTACTATGGCCGCTTCGAGCGTGTCATCCCGCTGCCCTATGAGGTTGATGAAGGCAAGGTCGAGGCCTCCTTCAAGAACGGTGTGCTGACCGTCAGCCTGCCGAAGTCGCCGAAGGCGCAGTCGAAGACCAAGCGCATCAGCGTCAACAGCAGTGGCGGGGAGGCCGCAAAGGCCTGAGCGGCACCTTCGCTTGTCACCTTGGGGTGGCCTTTCGAGGCCGCCCCGGACCGTGCCTCCCGCACGTAGCGAGGAGGAGCGTCGTGGAGCAGATCCGCAGGAAGCATGCCACCATATCTGGAGCCTGCTTTTGCTCATGGAGACGGCCATGAACACGGAGAGCATTGGCATCGGACACAATCAACTGCCACCGGAACCGCTGGTTTGGCATGAGTCTTGGCCAGCGGACGCAGTCGCCCGCATCTATCGGCCCTGTCGCGGAGTGGACACGGCTGGGCCGGCTCGCAACAAGAAGTGGGTCCTGCAGTTTGAGCGGCGGACCCCAGCGACTCTAGACCCTTTGATGGGCTGGACGGAGAGCGACGACCCGCTCGCGCAGATCCTGCTCACGTTCGACTCACTTCAGGAAGCCATCCGCTACGCCGAGCGCGAAGGGCTCACCTATCGGGTCGAGGGAGCAGCACCCAAGGCCGACGTAGTTCGCCAAGCACAGGCTCGCAAGCTCGCTGACATTCGCCGCCGCCAGGCTGCCGAGGCGCTCTACACGACAGCTAAGGCTCTTAGTTGGCAGGATCCGCGCTACGGTGTCGCCCCAGTCAGACAGCGCCCTGATCTCGATCGCGCTCTGACAAATCCCGCGTCGGCCTTCCGCTCGCCGCAGGAGGTTATCGCGGATGCTAGCCTCACCGGAGCCGACAAGTGCGAAATTTTGCGGTGCTGGCCCTGGGATGCTTGGCTAATCGAGACAGCGTCAGGCAAGGGCATGCCGCCGGGTGAGGAATCGCGCCTAGATGAGGTTGAGCAAGCGCTGCTCGCACTCGACAGCGGCGGGCAAAAGCTCCCCGGCCAGGATTTCAACTTGTTCTTTCGGTTCGATCACTCGGGAGCGGCGCATCTCAGAGCGCGAATGATGACAGTCACGCTTCAGCGGGCCGCCTGCTCCACCGAACGCGCAAGAGACGCCGAGTCCATGGCTCCGGCCTGTCGTGCCGCAACCCGACCGTTCTTGAAGACAAATAGGGCCGGAACGCCCTGGACCCTGAACTCAGCGGCAAGTTGTGGTTCCGCATCGACATCGACCTTCAGGAACCGCGCTCTCGGTCCGAACTCGTTTGCGACCCGTTCGAATGCCGGCGCCATCGCTCGGCAGGGCCCGCACCATGAGGCCCAGAAGTCGACGACGACCGGAATGTCGCTCCGCTCGATGTGACGCCGAAAGCGCTCGCCGCCGATCTCGATAGGCTTACCGGAAAACAGCTTCGTGCCGCATTTCCCGCATTTTGCCGTTTGTGCCGGACGCTCCCGCGGGATCCGATTGACGCTGTCGCATGCAGGACAAACAACGTGGAAGCCTTCAGACATGGGTACTCTCGTGTTCAATCCCCAAACAACAGCATCACCTATGTCGGAGTTGGAACAGAGAATGTCTATACTGCTGCTCTCTCCTCGCTTTCCGGTGAGGCGGTTTGCTTCGGTCAGAGCGCGTTCCCGCTTGTGTAGCGGGACCGGAACAAGGAAAAGCGAGGCGCAAAGCTGCCAAGCTCTGGGGCGAGTTCGAAAGACAACCGGATATGAGCGCAGACAAACCGAACGTTCTGGCCATACCGCCGGAGCAGGGGGGTGGGGCCGCCGAGGAGCTAGCTTACCGGCTTCACCAGCAACAGCTCACCGCTGAGTTTGGGTTGTATGCTCTCAGGACGCACGACATTGATGCCGTGCTTCAAGAGGCGACGCGGTTGTGTTCGGAGGGGCTCCAGAGCCCATTTTGCAAAATCATGGAGTACCTACCCGCCGAGCATCAATTCGTGGTGCAGGCCGGTGTCGGCTGGAAGCCCGATTTTGTGGGAGCCAAGAGGACGGGAGCCGACAGCGAGAGCCCGTCCGGGTACGCTTTTCAGACCGGCGAACCAGTGATTTCGGATCACCTCAAGGGCGAGAGCCGCTTCCGAACAACCGAGGCCCTGGCGGAGCATGGCATTAAGCGGGCGATCAACGTTATCATCCGTAGCGAGGGCCAGCCCTTCGGCGTGCTCGAGGTGGACAGCCCAACGGAAGGACGGTTCACCGAATCCGACATCGCCTTCCTACAAGGGATCGCCAACCTGCTCGGCGGCGCCATCGACCGGCAGCGCACCGAGGAAGCTCTGCGCCAGAGTGAAGCCCGTTTGCAGGAAGCGTTGGCGCATCAAGAGGTGCTCACGCGCGAGATCAGTCATCGCGTCAAGAACAGCCTCACGATGGTGGCAGGCTTGCTAGACATGCAGGGGCGCACGGCAGCCGATCCCGCGCTGTGTGCGGCGCTTGCTGATGCACGGACCCGGGTGCTGACCATCGCGAGAGTGCATGACCAGCTGTGGCGTAAGAACGAGGTCGAGCACCTCGACTTGGCGGAGTTCCTGCAGGACCTCTGCGTACAGTTGAGCGCATCAACAGGGCTGAACCACACGCTCGTCTGTGAGGTTGAGTCGCTCGCGGTAGCAACGGATCAGGCGGTGCCACTGGGACTTATCGTCAACGAGTTGGTCACCAACGCGTTCAAGTACGCCTATCCTGAGGGTATTGGCGAAGTGAGGCTCTCGGTGACACAGGCGCGGCCTGGGCATCTTAGGCTTGAGGTGTGTGACAGGGGCGCGGGCTTGCCGCCCAACTTCGACGCTGCAGAGTCCAAGAGTCTGGGCCTGAAGCTGATCGTCAGCCTCGTTCGCCAGATTGGCGGCCGAGCCGAGTGGCAGGATGCGCAGCCCGGCACGAGATTCGTGCTGGAATGCCCGCACCAAGAATTCGCACATTGTGACTCTTAAGGATCGCGCGAGACCCTTGCATGAATTAGCACCATACCCAACTCAAGGAGGCTGGCGATCAGTAAGATGCCGGCTTTCAGTCCGCGAATACCGCTGAGCAATCTTCTTCGGTTCTGGCGCGCCTCTCAGAGGGCGTGAGGTCTGATGGAGGTCGAATATGAATTTCGAGAAGTACACCGAGCGCGCCCGCGGCTTCGTG
>NZ_BJZU01000194.1 GCF_007992195.1 Methylobacterium oxalidis
GCCCATTTCTTTCGGGTCGAGCCCCGCGATGGCGCTGGCGCCCCACCTCTTCCGTTCGGGAGAGGTCGAGTCCGCGGCACGCGGACCGGGTGAGGGGTTCAGGTCTTTCCGGAGAGGCCGCCCCGTCTCCCGTTCGGGAGAGGGCCCCTGCCCTCAGGCGCTGCGGCGGCGCTCCTGCGTGCCGAACCGGGCCTCGATCGCGGCGGTGAGGCGGTCCACCATCACCTCGATCGGGACGTCGGAGGTGTCGACCACCGTCGAGGCGCGGGCGTAGAGCGGCTCGCGGCTCGCCAGCACCGCGCGCAGCTCCTGCATGGCGGTGGCGTGGTCGCCTGTCGGCGCCAGGTTGTCCTGGTCGCGCACCCGCTGCATGTGCTCCTCAGGCCGCGCCCGGAGCCACACCGTGAAGAAGGCCTGCAGCAGCAGGTCGTAGGTCAGCGGCTCGGCCACGATGCCGCCGCTGGTGGCCAGGATCAGCGGGCCCGGATGCTCGGTGAGGCGGCGCAGGGCCGCCTGCTCCAGGCGGCGGTAGCCCTCCTGCCCGTAGATCGCGAAGATCTCCTTCACCGAGAGGGCGTTCTCACGCTCGATCTCGGCGTTGAGCTCCACGAAGGTCCAGCCGAGCCGCTCGGCGGTGAGCCGGCCGAGGGTCGACTTGCCCGCCCCGCGCAGGCCGATCACCGCCACGCGCGGCTTCGGCACGGTGCCGTCCGCGAGCTGGTTTCCCGCGAGCAACGCCTTGGCGGCGGCGATCTGCTCGGGCGCGGCCTGGGCGACGAGGTCGCGCATCACCTGCCAGTCCGGCGTGAGGTCCTGGCCGGCGATCAGGTCGTCGAGGCGTACCCCCATCGCGTTGGCCACCCGCCGCAGCAGGATGATCGAGACGTTGCCCTGGCCGCCCTCGAGCTGGGCGATGTAGCGCTCGGAGAGGCCGGAGGTCTGCGAGAGGAGCTTGCGCGACAGCCCGCGGACCGTGCGCGCGTGGCGCACCCGCCGACCGAGTTCGGTCAGGAAGAGTGCTTCTTGTTCCGCCGCGCCGGACATCGGGTCGCTCATAATCCCATTCTCGCAAGCAAGGTCGGTGCCCCGCGAGCGTGTTCATACTGGAGCCGCGCGCCCTCGTCTCCACGGACGCGGAACACGGCAGCATTGTGCGGCATCCTGTGGATGGACGCCCGCGGATGATCGGTCTTCGGAAGGAAAATTCCGCTACTCCCCCGCCGGCAATGCCATCGATGACCTGCCGACGCTCGTTGCGGGCGCGATTCACCGGCCCGTCCGGCCCGTGAGATCGTTGCCCGCGCCGGGACCGATGTGTTGACGCCGGGCGCCCCGATCAAGCGGTGCCGCGGATTTAAGCCGCGCCCCTACTGCCCGGCGGGCAGCGCCGAGGCTTCGAGCACCGGGGTCTCGGCGGCCGGCGCCTTGCGGGCCGGCGGCCGGGCGACGGCGGCGAGGAGCTGGGCCGAGGGCCGGCGCGGCGGCAGGGGCACCTCGATCGTCTCGGCGGCGGCCGCCTGCTGGGGGCCCGCCTGCTGGGGGCCCGCCTGCTGAGGGGCCGCCTGGGGCGCGCCCGCCGGCGGGGCGGCGTGAGCGGCCACCGAGAGGGCGCCGAGATCGGGGGCGGCGAGGCTCGCGGCGGCGAGGCTCGCGAGCGCGGCGGGCCGGCGCGGCGGCAGGGGCACCTCGACCGCCGCCGGCCCGGCGGCAGCCGTCTGGGCCACGGCCGCCGGGGCCGCGCCGGCGAGGCCGGCCGCGGGGTCGAGGCTCGCCACCTGCACGATCTCGCCGCCGAGGGAGGCCGGCCGCCGGGGCGGCAGGGGCACCTCGACCGCCTCGGCGACCGCCGCCTGCGGGGCGGCGTAGGCCAGGGCCTGGCCGGTCCCCGCGCTCGCGTCGGAGGGGCGCAGGCCGAACAGGTTGGCGAAGGCGCCCGCCGACGCCGCGGGTGCCGGCAGGGACGGCGTCTCGTCGATTACCTCGCTGGAGATGCCCTGGCGCTTGGCCGCGTAATAGTAGCCGCGGTTGTAGTAGTGGTAGGCGCGGGCGAGATCGCCCTTGGCGGTGCGGTAGGCGCCCGCGAGGTAGGCCACCCCGTAGCGCAGGTTGACCTTCGGGTCGTAGAGGCCGCTCGCCTCGCCCTTGTAGCCGAGGCCGCGGGCGGTGGCGTGCTTGATCTGCATCAGGCCGAGCGCCGAGCCGCCCTTCGCGTTCGGATTGTAGTTGCTCTCCCGCTTCACGACCTGGTGCACGAAGCTCGCGGGCAGCCCGTTCGCCCGGGCCTGCTCCTCGATCAGGGCGTCGATGTTGTCCCGCGCCATCTGCTGCGCGAGCGCGGGTGCCGGCGCGGCCGCGAGGCATGCGGCGAGGAGCAGGAGACGCTGGTTCATGCGCGAGACCCGGTTCGCTTGTTCTTCACGGCCTAGGTCGAGGCGAATTGAGGCCGGAAAGCGGCTTCCGCGCGGTCGCCTGTGGGCGGCGTGGCCGTTCCGGGGCCGCTGTGCCTCCCGAGACACAGGCGTCGGAGGCGCCGGACGCGGGCGGCGTCAGGCCGGGAGGAGGCGATCCAGGGCGCGGGCGACGCCGTCCGCGTCGTTGCCCTCCGTGACGAGGGCCGCCTTCGCCTTCAGGGCGTCGTCGGCGTTGCCCATCGCGATCGAGAGGCCGCTGCGGGCGAACATCGCCGCGTCGTTGCCGGCGTCGCCGAACGTCGCGATGCGGGCGGCCGGGATGCCGAGGCGGTCGGCCATCCAGTCGACGAAGCGGCCCTTGTCGAGGCCGGGCGGCGTCACGTCGAGATAGTAGGCCTGCGAGCGGTGGACGCTCGCCCGCGCCCCGAGGGCCGCCGCGACCTCGGCCTCGCAGGCGGCGAGATGGCCTGCGTCCGGGCTGACGCCGACGATCTTGGAGGCCGCCGCGAGGAGCGGCCCGAGATCGGCGACGACCCTCGGCTCGGCCTGGAGGGTGCGCCGCTCGAGGTCCGTGTAGGGCGCCTCCGGGTCGCGCAGGCACCACGCGCCGTCGGCGAACACCCAGACGTCGAGGCCGGCGGCGGCGAGCCGACCGGCCGCCTCCCGCGCGGCCTCCTCCGGGATCAGGGTCTCGCTGATCACGCCGAGGTCCGGCCCGACGATGCTCGCCCCGTTGAAGGCGGCCATCGGCAGGCGCAGGGACAGAGCCGCGGCAAGCGGCGCGAGCCCGACCGGAGGGCGGCTCGAGGCGATCGTGAAGCCGATTCCGGCCTCGCCGAGGCGGCGCACCGCCGCGACCGTGGCCGGGCTCAGCCGCTTGTCGGTGGTCACCAGGGTGCCGTCGACGTCCGAGATCACGAGGGCGATCCCGCGGCCGCTCCATCGAGCCCTCCATGCGGCGGCGTCAAGGTCCGGGCTCCGCGTCATCGCGCCCTCCCCTGTCCTTCGAGTTCGAGGCGCGCGAGCACCGCCTCGGCGATCGCGTCCGGCGGGTCGTCGATGCCGACGACGATCGGGTTCTCGTCGCGCGCGGGCGGCTCGAGCGCCGCGAACTGGCTGTCGAGCAGGAGGGCCGGCATGAAATGGCCCCGCCGCTGCGCGATCCGCTCGGCGATCAGGGCGCGGCTCCCGTCGAGATGCACGATGCGGACCTCCGGCCGGCCGGCGACGAGGATGTCGCGGTGGGCCCGGCCCAGGGCCGAGCAGGCGACGATTCCGGTCTCGCCCGAAGCGAGGCGCCCCGCGATCCAGCCCGCCACCGCCCGCAGCCAGGGCGCCCGGTCGGCCTCGTCGAGGGCGTGGCCGGCGCGCATCTTGGCCACGTGCTCCGGCGTGTGGAAGTCGTCCCCGTCCGCGAAGGTCCAGCCGAGGCGCTCGGCGAGGCAGGCCGCCACCGTGCTCTTGCCGGACCCTGAGACGCCCATCACCACGAGGATGCGCGGCGCGGGTGGAGGAGCCGGGTTCGGGGCCAAGGCGTGCATCCGGATTCGTGGCGGGCACGCCTGTCATAGGGCGGGACGGGGCCGCCGTCCCGTATTGGGCCGCCGGGGTGTCAGCCGGCCGCGGCGAGCGGGGCGGGGTCGGGGCCGATGATCGGCGCCAGAACGCGCTCGCGCAGGCGCTGGGGGCCGAGGACCATGGCGAAGTAGTCGTAGGCGCCGCGCCGGTCGTTGGCGAGCAGGAACTGGAAGTGCATCCGGAAGGGCCGGTTCCGGACCCGCGCGTAGGTCTCGGGGCTGAGGACGTCGCGGAAGCGGGCCGAGCGGATCAGCGGGTTCGCCACGGGCTGCCCGCACAGGCCGAGGGCGAGGTGGCGCACGGGGTTGAAGCCGGGGAAGTTCATCCAGTCCTGCGGCGCCTGGAAGTCGCACCAGACGAGGTGACGCTGCGTGACGAGGCTCGCCACGTCCGCCCGCAGGCGGCGGGCGCGCGGCTGCATCGCCACGAGCGGCAGGCCCGAGCCGAGGGTGACGAGGGAGAGAGCCGGCCCCTGCGCGCCGAGGCCGGGCTCGCGGGCGAGCGCGCGGGCCGCCACCTCGACGGCCGTCAGCGCGCCCGAGGAGTGGCCGACGATCATCACCTCGTCGACCCGCTCGCCGGCGGCCGCGCGCGCCCCGAGCCGGGCCAGAACGTGCCCGGCGAAGGCGTCGAGGCGCCGCTCGTAGTCGGGCCGCCAGCCCTGGCCGTGCTGCCAGTTGAAGACCCAGTCGTTGAGGAGCTGCCAGAAGAAGATCCGGTTCAGGAACGCCTCGATGCCCTTGATCCAGGCGATGCCCGCCGCGACGCCGAGCGGCAGCGAGAGGTAGATCGGCAAGCCCATGCTGTGGCCGAACCAGTCGCCGAGATGGGCGTGGACCATGGTCCCGAGGAAGACCGACAGCAGGGTCAGCAGCACCACCATCGCGAAGGGGTAGACGATGACGTTCCCGTACTTCCAGTTCAGCCGGTAGAAGCGGAACAGGAGGCCCGCCGCGAGCGCGTGCAGCGTGCCCGCCAGGAGGAGCGCCACGCTGACGAGGCGGGAGCGGCGGAAGTCCCGCACCACGATGTCGTCCCACAGGAGCACGTCGTAGGCGGTCTCGGCGCCCGGCGCCCCGGCGGGTGCGGCCACCGTCCAGCTCTGCGCGAGCCCGTCCGGGCTGATCTGCGGCTCCGAGACCGCGCGGCGCTCCTCGCCGAAGCGGCGCGTGTGCCGGTTCAGCTCGCGCACGAACAGGTGCCGGTAGCGGGTGCGCGCCTCCGGGTCGTAGCCCGGGATGTAGAAGACGTGCCGGCGGCGGACGGGTTCGGGACAAGGTCCCTGAAGGTGGGGCGGCGTGAAGCTCAGCGATGGGTTCATCAGACGAAATGCCCGCGGCACGGATTATAGTCTTGCTTGAGCCGCTCGGCCCCCCGAATGCTGTTTAGAGGACACGCTTTTAAATTGCATCACCGTCGCCGCCTCCGGCGCGGGATCGGGCCCGGGCTGCTGTTTCGCGGCAACGCCCGGCCGATCGGGCGCCGGGTTGTGGGGAGCGGGGACGGGCGGGGTCGTCCGGCCGGACGCGCCGGGACTGTGACCCACCCGCCACGGACAGGGGGGCGGGTTTGGGCTAGGGGTCGTGGGATCCGGCGCTCCCGCCGGTCCGATCCGCGTGCCGGCATACCGGGGCGCGGTCGGGCCGCGGGGGAGCGGGTTCCGGGGAGGCGCCCGCGCGGCTTTCCGGCAAGACCTTGCGTCAGAACCAAGAACTTGCGTCAGAACAAGGAGCTGAGCGGACTTGCGTTGGCCTGCTGACCCGAGTCCCTTCAGGGAAACCCACAGGCGAACCCGGATGCGCGTCCTCCCCCTTCTCCTGTGCACCGCCCTCGCGGTGTCGGGCTGCTCGGT
>NZ_BJZU01000195.1 GCF_007992195.1 Methylobacterium oxalidis
ACGCGCTCCTCACTTACACACGCAGGCCACCAGGCGAGCACGGACCTGCCTCAAGCTCATCCAAGCTGTCTCAATCTCTCGCCTCCTCACGGCTCCATGAGCCATCGCATCACCCCACCAGCATCTGCCGATGTGATCCGCCGGCTCGGCTCTCGCGCTACTCGCTCCGGAACTCGGCGACGCAAACCAGTGCTCGATCCGCGTGCCTCGTCATCAAGCTGAGCATCTGCAAAAGCAGGAACCGGCGGGGTTACGATGCGACGTGCGTGCTTGGAAGCTGCCATGCTCTCGCGTCGGCTTTCGGTTGACCGAACACCATGCAGGTTCGGCCCCGCGTGGCTGGAACGGCGCTCAACCGTGTCCGGCACCTGCGATCGGGCGACCGTGTCTCGAGCCGCGTTAGCCCGCGATCTTTCGGCCACACCAGAGAAGTCTGTCCTTCTTGCCTGCCCCAGCACCGCCCGCTCTGCCCGCTTCCGATCAGCCTTCAGCATCTCAGCCTGAGGCTGGTCAGCCCGCGCTCCATCCTTCTTCGCCGGCTCGGACCGAGTCGCGACTGCCACGTTTCGGTCAGATCTGGCCGCCTGCCGAGCTATGTCCCCCTTTACTGCGTTGATACGATCCGGGCGTGCCTGATCCTCGTTTGATGTCGCGGCTTCAGCCTTTGTGGAATGTTCAGCCGGTCGCTGTTGCTGCGGTCCGTCCACGTCGAAGGTGAGCGGCGAACGCGGTTCCTGACGGCTCGAAGAAGATGCGCTTTGTGTCGTCACCGGATCGGCCCAGGGCTGATCGGCAGGCGGAGACGAGGCAACTCTCGACGCTGTTTGTGCTGGTGGTGAGCTGGGAGCATCGCCGGTATTCAGGGAGACGAAGGCGACAGTCGCTAAGACACCACCAGCGAACGCAGCCCCCGCCGCAATGAGATTCGTAGCAGGGGAGCCCATCTGCGCTCTTTCACGACGTTTGGGATTGAACACCGAGAAACCTTCGGGCGCAGCATCGGTTCCGTCGGTCACCGCCAATAGGCTCTCACCTCCATCGGCAAGCTGCTGCCTTCGGGCTGGTTGCCACCTGTGAAAACGTCGAGGACTGCGCGAAAGCCTGCTGCCTCGAATTCACTGCCCTCAGCCTGAGGCATGGCGCCGCCAACAAAGGACGCTTAGGGAGCCAGCCTAACACCCCGCGGCACTCGATCTGGCCGATCGGAACGTTCGATTTAGGTCGTGCGACCTCGCGTCAGGACCGGAGCAGGGCCATCATTGATGGCGATCCTTGAACCGTAGAGATTGAGCCGGTGCCCGATGGCGGTGGGTCAAAGAAGGCGTGTCGCAGCCCGGTCGTGCGACCGTGATCCGAGGGGTGGATCCCGACCAGCGATGGGGAACGGCGAGGAACACCATGGGGAACATGGGGAACACCTCGGCCGTTCACGTCACGAGAACTTCAGCAGGATCAGAGACTTAAGTGGAGCGGGCGATCGGGATCGAACCGACGACATTCAGCTTGGGAAGCTGTGGCAGGCCGTTGATTTTGCTGTAAGGTGTTCTCCTGGGTAAGCTGCCGCAGAGCGCAGGTGGCGCGAGAACAGACCTCTGCCGTGCGTATGAGGTAACAGCTGTCCGGATGAGGCGATCTCAGGCCTGATCGGGTCCGAGGTGTTGATCCAAGAAGCTGGCGATCCGGGCGGCCGAGTCGAACTGAGCTGCTCCCGTAAAGCCGTGCCCCTGTCCTGAGTAGATCTTGACCTCGTAGTCAGTGCCCAGCTCCTTCAGCAGGCGCTCAATCGCTTGTGCCTGCGAGACCGGGACGACCGGATCCGAGGCGCCGTGCAGGATCAGGGTCCGGGGCAGGCGCGGCTGACGCATGGCGTAGCCCTCTGGCAGCGGGCCGGAGTAGTCCACGATCGCTTTGATCCGGAGATCAGACGCAGCCGTCTCGAACGCTAATGCCGCCCCAAGCGAGACTCCCACGATGCCAAGCCGGTTTGAGTCGACGCTGGGCTGCGAAGCTAGCCAGCTTACGGCATCCCGCACGGTGGCAGCCCAGAGCGGATAGTCTTGGCGCAGCCGCGAGTAAGCGACACGCCGGTCACCCGTGCGGTCGAGGTAGAGCAAGAAGGCGACGTGGTAACCCGAAGCTGCGATCGTGCGTGCGGCCAGTCTGTAGCCATCGGCGAAGGTCAAACCGTCCGCGCCATCCAGAAGCAGAATGGCCGGCCCGTTCAGACCTGTGCCTCCTGCTGCAGAGCCGCTCGACGCAGCGAACCACTCGACCTCAATCAGCTGGCCGCCAATCGTGAAGCTCAGCATGCCTCGTGCGGTACTTCTGCTGAAGCTGAGCCCGGCTGCAAAGTCGGCCTTCGTGGGCAGTACCAACTCTCACGGCCCATGGAGGATGCATCTGGCTGCCTAGCGGTCTGGATGCGAAATCTCTGTGTCTTTCAGAGTTGACGTGGCGCAGGTTTGGTCTGCGTGACGAGGCTCGCCACGACGGAGAAGAGCCCGAATGACATGTGGATCCTGCTCGTCTCATCGGCGAAGCCGAAGATCCAGGGTGAGATGGTCAGCAGGAGGCCGGCGCCGGCATCAAGGGCGAGATGAACTGGTACGGGTACGAGGCGAACGACGCCCAGCTCATAGTCAGTGATGAGGCTGTAGAGTATCGCTCCGGCCCCGAAGATTACGGCTATCCACTGAGCCGCACTGCCGGTTGCGAACCCGAACAGCCAAGGCGTTGCGATCAGAGCTAGCCCCCAGAGATAGTCCACGGCGCCATGTATGCGCGTCGGCAGGAACCGCATTAGACATCGCCTCAAGCAACCTTTGCCGGCTTGAACCCAGAGGCAATCGCCTCGTTCCGCCTTTCGTCACCATTTAACAATACAATACGGTGTCAGAACGCAGATCGCATGTTGGTGGCTGCTAGCGGTCAAAACCTGAAACTTGGTACCCATATGGACGATCCGCTGCGGGTGGAGGCTGTGTGAAAACGTAGCGATTCTGATAGTCTCTGCAAGGCAGCGGAGGCGTGTATGGCGCGGTTTATCTGTGGTGCGGATTGCCACCAAGTTACGCTGTTGCCGAACCGGTTGGACGTCTACGTGTCCGAAGACAATCCGCTGCGCGTCGTCGACCTGTTCGTGGACGAACTCGATCTCACGGCCCTGAGCTTTGCGGGCATGATGCCCGCCCAACCGGGCGGCCCGGCTATCATCCCGCGACGCTGCTGAAGCTCGACCTCTACGGCTACCTCAACCACATCACCTCCAGCCGCCGCCTGGAGCGTGAGGCCGGCCGCAACGTTGAGCCGATGTGGCTGATCGGCCGCCTCGCCCCCGACTTCAGGACCATCGCCGACTTCCAGGGGGATAACGGTCCTGCGATCCAGGCCGACTGCTGCCAGTTCGTGGTGCTGTGCCGACAACTCGGCCTCCTGGCCGGTGGTGTCGTGGCTCTCGATGGCAGCCGCTTCAAAGCGGTGAACACACGCGATCGCAACTTCACCCCGGCGGCGGTCCGGCGCCGCATCGCGCAGGTCGAGGCCAGCATCGCGCGCTATTTCGCCGCCCTGGACACCGCCGATCGCCAGGAGGACGAGGTCGCCCACGTGCGCAAGGTGCGCATCGCGGAACGTCTGGACGCCCTGCGGACGCGGATGCGCGAACTGCAGGCGATGAAGACGCTCGTCGAAGCCGCCCCCGACCGACAGATCTCGCTGACCGATCCGGACGCGCGGGCGACGGCCACGCGCGGCAAGGGCACGGGGATGGTCGGCTACAACGTGTAGGCGGTCGTCGACACCGAGCATCATCTGATCGTCGCTCACGATGTCACCAACGTCGGGCACGACCGCACCCAGTTGGCTCACATGAGCCGCCAGGGCCAGGTCGCCACCGGGCATGAAGCGCTCAGCGTGCTGGCTGACCGCGGCTACTTCTCGGGCGAGCAGATCCTGGCCTGCGATCAGGCCGGCATCGCGGTGACACTGCCCAAGCCGCTGACCTCGGGTGCTAAGGCGGAGGGGCGCTTCGGCAAGCAGGACTTCGTCTACGAGGCGGAGGCGGATACCTACCGGTGTCCGGCCGGCGAGCAGCTCTCCTACCGCTACACGAACGTGGAGGAGGGGCTGACCCTACGCCGCTACTGGACGACAGCCTGCCACGGCTGCGCGCTCAAAGCGCGCTGCACGCCAGCCAAGGAGCGGCGGGTGACGCGGTGGGAGCACGAGGCGGTCCTGGAGGCCGTGCAGCGCCGGCTCGACGCGGATCCTCACGCGATCCTCACGCGGCGGCAGACGGTCGAACACGTGTTCGGGACGCTCAAGAGCGGGGTGGGGGCGACCCACTTCCGGACGCGGCAGTTGAGAAACGTGGCGACCGAGATGAGCCTGCAAGTCCTGGCCTACAATCTGAAGAGAGTGCTGGCGGTCCTCGGAACCGGACTGCTCCTCACCGCCCTGCGGGCGTGAGAGCACGCCGCACCTCGCGCGCCGTCACCGCTCCGCACCGACACACCAAAACGCGTTCTCACACAGTCGTGGTGGGTAGCTGGCATTCAGCCAAGCGGCATCATGGGACCGCATTGCCCTCAGGAGCGGACCTTCGCCGGCTGGGCATTATGGAGTCAGCCGCCTCGCGTAAGCGCGTTTGTGGAAACGGAAAATGCCATTCTGGATAGTATCTAGATGTGCTCGGCACTGCCTTGCGGACCGCACCTATAAAGGTACAGAGAAAACCGCCCCCACGGGGCGCGTGCGGGCGGTTCTATACTCGCGGACATTGTGAGGGAAAGGGGCCGCGAGTATGCCTCAGCGTGCGCCTGCGAGCCGAGCCTGTCCATGGTCTTCAGCGTACAGAAAGCGCCGAACCTTGAATTCTGAAAATATAAAATCCACCTTTGGGCAAAGCTGCCTAGGCCTGCAAACCTAAATTGGCCTTCTCCGTGAGTAGTTGCATAGCAGAGGCGAAATCTGCGCTAAAATTTAGGGCACAACACATCGCTGATAAAATGCCCATCATAATCTTTTGTAAACAACCTAAAATCGACAATCTTGAAAATAAGAATAGTATTTCTAGAGAATAAGTATAGAGTGGCTGCTCTTCACGAAGAGGAGCGGCACATGCGCGCGACGAGCTCGTTCGCGGCAGCCGTCGTGCTAGCCACCGGGGCGTTATGGGCCACCATGCTGACCGTCCCGCCGCAATCCACGGCGTCCGTCCAGCCCCGCATCAACATCCAGGAACTGACCGTCAAGGCGAACCCAGAGGGCGGCCACCACGACGACGCCTTCTAGCGCACGCCTCCTGTGAACTGTTGCCCCGCCCCAAGCCTACGTTCCTGATAATTCGGAGGTAAGCCATGTCCAAGCTTGCCATGGCCGCAGCCGCGTTTGCGCTCGCGGCGGTCGCGTTCTGGTCTGTGATTCTGACCAGCCCACCAGCCTCGCACGCTGCAGTCACTCCCGTCGCCGGATACGCTGACGGCGCGACAGCCGACCACTGCGTCCCGTTCAGCGCCTGTCCCTAGTCTGCGTACGCTCCTGCGGGCGGCAGAAAGGACGACCGAGCGGCAAGGCCGTCCCCGCGATGGCTACAAGGTCGGCCACCATGACGAACTTCCACCAGCTTCTGAACTGGACGCTGAAGCGCGGCTCGCATCTCTTCCCGGGTCCGGACGGCGGCACCTGCATCAACGAGGCCGCCATCGTCGCGTGCGGCTTTCCTTATCAGCCGGTGCAGGCGCACACCGACATGCCCTCGTGCTTCTCGCGCCCGATCTGCCGATTGGCGCTGTTTCTCAATGATGAAGCCGGGAACGTCGAGCGGT
>NZ_BJZU01000196.1 GCF_007992195.1 Methylobacterium oxalidis
CTAAGAGCGAGCGGATCATCATCATCCTAGGGCTGGGTATGCTCCAACCCCGTTGCCTGAGACGATCGCGTGATTGCGCTGAGGACGAGAAGCGCAGCAGCTAAGCAATCGTGCACGCCTTCCGATGGAACCGCTCAGCTTGTGCCTGCGTTGCAAGCCAAATTCAAACGCTGGGGACGATAAATGAGCAGCAATGCTGAATATAGGAATGTGCTCCCGTCAGGCCCGTCGCTGCTTCAGGCAAGCTTAGGCTTCAGTTTTTCTTTCGTAACTCTGATCGGATGCGTGGTTGCGCTTGGCATGGTTGCATAGTGCAGAACCGCATCAATGGGTATGTGCTCAAGGCTCACTGAGCAGCAACGAAAAAGGGGTGCCGGAAGGCACCCCTTTTCGCATCGAACTACGACGGCCCTCAGTAGCCGTAGTAGGGATCGTAGCCGTAGGCCGGAGCCGGAGCGTAGTAGCGGGGAGCCTGACTGGCGGCGATAGCGCCGCCGATGATGCCAAGCGCCGCACCTGCTGCGAGAGCACCACCTACGCCAGAGCCGCGACGGTGGCCGTAGTGGCGGTAGCCACCCCGATGGCCGTAGCCGCCGTGATAGCCGTGTCCGCCACGGTAGCCTGGGCGAGCCTCAGCGGCCGGAGCGACGAGCAGGGAGCCTGCAAACGCGGCTGCAACAGCCGAAAGAGCCAACTTCTTCATAGAGCCTCCTGTGACGCCAGTGGCCTTCGACGCCCGTGGTCGTGCATCTGGTGTGAACCTGACGCGGTTCGGAGAAGGGCGCGGTGCGCATCCTCACCCTACCGAGCACAACCTCGCCATCCACGCCTCAGTTCGTTAAGCTCGGCCGTATCAGCCACGGAGGGAAGCTGTTGCAGTTCATCATCAGAGCGAACACGCCGGACGGACACGTCGCCTATCAGGTGCGGGCACCTGAGACGGCGTTGGAGCGTGCTAGGAGCTTGTAGAGCGACGAGACGCAGGACGTGCAGGTCAGCGATATGCACGGACGCGTCTACGATCCGGACGCCTTCGACCGCTGCTTCGTCCGCTCACACGCGACCGACATCCCTAGTGAAGCCGCGTAGGCGGCGAGGAACCGAGCTTGCGGGTCAGCCCGGCGAGCCGTGGCCGAGCCTCAACAGCGTTGCGAGACCATCGGCGGCCCAGGAATTCGTGGCAGATGCAGCGTCAGAGTCGAAGGCGACGGCAGCGACATGCATGCCTATCACGGGCGCGAAAACCAGCACCATCATGATGACGATGGCGGCGGCGCTGTGATCGCGTCGCGCAGGCGTTGCCGTGCGCGAAAACATGTTTGGGATGGTCATGGCTCACCTCGTCTGACCAGTCGCCAAGGCTGGTCGCGGGCGAGCCGGATCAGACGATCAGGCGCGGATCACGCAGCCAGCCAATGGCGGCAAGGTCGATCGACTACTGTCGTCGGGCATGGGGTTTGTAGGTTCCTATGGAGCCGCCGGGTCGCGCCGCGGCACGAACGACCGGAAGGTCGGACGATGGGGTGCAAGGCCATCTTCGTGACGGCTCAACGCCGGACGACGCAGATTGGATGCACCGGTAAGATGGTGGCCCACAAGTGGCCGCAGCGAACGTCGCTGATCCGCGGCAAACTGCTTCCTCGCCTGGATGGACGTGGATGAGCAGCCACTCCAGAGCATGTACTCCGGTCCACGATGTAGCTCGGAGACATGGCTGGTTGGCCAGCCCGCTCTGGGGATGCATTCGCCTGAAATTAAGCATCCGGCAACAGGTCGCGGTAACGGACTCCGCGCTATCGCTCAGGTTGGAGGTTCGGCGTGGCTGTCGAACCATCGAGCGTCCTGCATGTCCCTGCCGATACCGACACGGTCTCTGGTTCTCTACGCGATAGCGTTCGCCCTCGCCCTCGTCGTGCCGACGTTGATCTTCTGCGCCGTGAGCACGCGGCAGTGGGTGACCGCAGAGCAGGAGCGATATCAGGCGACCACCATCGACCTGATTAAGAGAGCAGCCGACGAGATTGACCGGTTCATCGAAGCCCGGATCAGCATGCTCCAGGCTCTCGCAACCTCGCCCGCGCTCGATGGGGGCGACTTCGCACGTTTCGATCAGCAAGGTCGTGATCTGCTCGAAGCTGAAGGCATCGCGGTGATCCTGCGCGATCCGGCCGGCCAGCAACGAGTAAATACCCGCAAGCCGTTCGGCACACCGCTTCCGCAGACCCCGGCGGATGCCGACCGCATCATGGCTGAGACGAAGAAGCCTTACATCTCCGACCTGACCACCGGGCACATCCTGAAGCTGCCGATGGTGGTGCTGAGCGTGCCAGTCATCCGTGCTGACAAGCTGCTCTACATCCTCGACGCCAGCATGCATCCGCTGGTTTTCGCCGATCTCCTTCAGCGCTCGGGCGTTCGCGCCCCGTATTTCGGCACGATCTCAGATCGTAGCGGCCTCATCATCGCTCGCTCGATCAACAGCAGTTCGATGATCGGCCAACGCGCGCGATGCTTCTCCGAGCACAATCCCGGCCAAGGTACATGGTCCGGCATGGATGCGGATGGCCATCGCATTGCGGTGCACTTCCTGCGCTCGTCGCTTTCCGGTTGGCAGGTCAGCATCGGCATCGACGAGGCTGCTCTCGTCGCCCCGCTGACGCGATCCATCGGCCTGCTCGCGGGCCTGGGTGCTTTCCTCGCGTTCATCGCCGTCGCGGTCTCATTGCCGATCCTGTGCAGGATGCTGGATGCACAGCGTGCAGCCGACGCGGCCACACAGTCCTACGCTGAAGCCGAGGCGCGGCAGCGCATGCTGGCCGACGCTCTGCCGCAGATGGTCTGGGTCATGTCCGGCGATCGGGGCGACGCCACCTACTCGAACCGCCAGTTTCGGACCTTCTATGGCCCCCACGGTGCGACCCGCGCTGAGCGCTTCAGGCGTCTTCATCCTGAGGATAGCCCGCGCTTCGTGGAGGCATGGGACGCCGCCAGAGCCGTGGGTCAGTCCTACGAGATCGAGGCGCGCCTCTGCCGCCGCGATGGTGTCTACCGCTGGCACAAGCTCATCGTCATCCCTGTTCGACGCGATGGAGAGGTGGTGGAATGGCTGGGGACCGCTCTCGACATCGACGACATTCTCACCGCCCGCAGGCAGCTTGAGGAGACAACCGATCTCCTGCGCCTTGCCCAGGAAGCGGCAGAGGCGGGCTTGTGGGAGTGGAACGTGCAGACCGGCATTGTGCGGCACTCGCCCGAAAGTGCCCGCATGCACGGCATACCCGTCGCTCCTGAGGTCGGTTCGGACGGCGTGGTCGAGATGACCATTGCGGAATGGGAGGCGCGGGTCTGCCCGGATGATCTGCCGCAGGTCTGGCGCGGGGTGCGACAGGCCATCGAGCAGCAGTCAACCTACAGCGGCGAGTTCCGGACGGCAGAACCTCTGCCTGGAGGACGACCGCGCTGGGTGCAGGTGTTTGCGCGGGGCATTTTCGACGAGGAGACCGGCGAGGCGATCCGCTTTGTCGGGCTGCATCTCGACACCACACGGCGCAAGGAGGCCGAAGCTCGCATCGAGCACATGGCCCTGCACGATGCCCTGACGGGCCTGCCCAACCGCACCTTCTTCCGCGACCGCCTGAACGATGAGGTCGCCCGGATGAGCCAAGGTGGTGGCCATTTCGCGGTGCTCTGCCTCGACCTCGACCGCTTCAAGGCGGTGAATGACACCTTCGGCCATCCGGCGGGTGATGCGCTGCTGAGGCGCGTGGCTGAGCGCCTGAACCGGATCGTTCGTGAGCGTGGCACGGTCGCACGGCTCAGCGGTGACGAGTTCGTCGTCATCCTCACGGACCTGCCTGACCTCACCACTGCGGGCACCATCGCGCAGGAGATCATCAGCGCGATCCGTGAGCCCTTCTACCTCGACGGGTGCATGGCCCACATCGGGGTGAGCATCGGCATTGCGGCCGGTCCCCAGGATGGCGACGACGCCGATACCCTCTTCAGGAACGCAGACATCGCGCTCTACCGCGCCAAGGAGGCTGGGCGGAACGTGTTCCAGTTCTACGAGTCCGGGATGGACGCCGCGGTGGCCACTCGGAATCTGCTCGAACTCGATATGCGCGAGGCGATCGAAAGCGGCGGGTTCAGCCTGCACTACCAGCCGGTCGTCGATCTCACGAAGGGTGGTGTCGGCGGGTTCGAGGCGCTTCTGCGCTGGCAGCATCCCGTGCGCGGTGCGATCTCGCCTGCCGAGTTCATCTCGATCGCAGAGGAGAGCGGCCTGATCGTCCCGCTGGGTGAGTGGGCGTTGCGTGAGGCATGCTGCGCAGCTTCCTCTTGGCCGAGCGACGTACGTGTGGCCGTGAACGTCTCGGCCGTTCAGTTCCAGCAGCCCGGCCTGGAGCAGAGCGTCGTCAAGGCTCTGTCGGCCGCTGGCATCGCGCCAAGTCGGCTGGAACTGGAGATCACCGAGAGCGTGCTGTTGACCGACGCTGAGGCCGTCATAGCGGTCCTGCATCGCCTGCGTGCGCTTGGCGTTCGCATCGCGCTTGACGACTTTGGCACCGGCTACTCCAGCCTGAGCTACCTGCGCCAATTTCCGTTCGACAAGATCAAGATCGACCGCTCGTTCATCCGCGAGATCGCCGAGCCGAACACCGCAGCAATCATTCGAGCGGTCGTGGCGCTCGGTGGACGCCTCGGCATCGCGATCACGGCGGAAGGCGTCGAGACAGTGGATCAGCTTGAGCGCGTCCGGCTGAAGGGCTGCACCGAGGTGCAGGGTTACTTGTTCAGCCGCCCTCTCCCCGCAGCAGAAGCGCTCCAGTTTGCTCAGAAGGGCAGGCGGGACGCAGCAGCCTGACCGCCTCAATCTTCCAGGATCATGTCCGGCGAGACGATCTGCTCGTCATCCTCGCCTGCCCGAACCTCTTGCGTTGGCCGCGGAGACGGCTTCGTGTCCGCTGGCCGGGCTGAGTCCGGGCCGATGATGTCCTCCGGCCGCTTTAGATCGACCACCTGAGAGTGCGAGGCCGCAACGCGATAGCCGTGGGATTTCGAGGTGCCACGCAGGTCCCAGATGACCCGCGGCTCACCCGAAGATTGTGCGAAAGCGCTTGGCTTAATGCGCAACTCTGATGGAGGGTTCGCGTAGGTGCTCGGCCGTGTCCCGCGTTTCACCGCGCAACTACCTAATCCCCTCAATCGTCGGCCGTGACCTCCGCGCTGCGCGCACTGCTTCTCAGAACGGTGCCGATGGTGCCCTCGGCTTCGGGTCAGCCGCCGATGTCGGCTTCGAGGTCGCGCCGTTGGAAATTGGCTTAGCCGATTGCATGCGACAAATGCTGCCTTCTAGAACAAGGGCTCGGTGATCTCGGCCGAGGTATGCTGTTCGAAAATCTGATCCGGGTAGAGCCATGAGCCGCCAAGGTATCATCCTCGCAGCGGTCATCGCGCTTTTGGGCGCAATCGCATTCGCATACCTACAAATGGCGAAAGAGGCAGGGCGAACAGAGTCCGCAGTGAGCAATCCCTCAACAGAAAAATCATTGTCAGACGCGCAGCGACGTTGACTCCTTGCGAAGGCTCTAGCCGTTAAGCAGAAGTGAAAGCATTATTCGCTGTGCGGCCCTAGACGGCCTATTTATTTGTCGAGCATGCCTCGGGGGCGGGGCGGGCTCTTAGGAAGAGCGATGTTGCTTTTGATTTTTTCCCTGCTCGCCGTGTCTGTTGCTTCAACGGTCGCCTCATTGAGGAAGTCGCAGAGTCAAGCCGTCTACGAGCGTATATCTGGAAGCGCCTTCATCGCCGGGC
>NZ_BJZU01000197.1 GCF_007992195.1 Methylobacterium oxalidis
GCTTAAATCCTCAGGCCAGCCCGGCACGCCAGCTCGGTCAATTCACCGACGGACAAGCGGCCGCAGTCGCCGCCCTTCAAGGAACGGACGCGTGCCATGCTGATGCCCAATCGGTGCGCCACCCTGTTCGGAGGTCGACGCTTCGCCCAGCGCTCAAGATCGCACAGCAGACTGCGTCGCCTGCTCTCATCGGCTTCCTGCTCTGCCATGTCGCAGATCTTCGCAGACCCGAGGACCACGTTCATTCTCTTACCTCACAGCATGGTCGCTCTGCGAAGTTTCTTTGAGCAGATGCGACCAGATCGACGCTGCCAGCGCGTCGGACAAAGAAAGATTTGCTGAGGAGTTTCCCTGACCTCGACTTCCAGCCCGGAAAGTCGAGTGTCAGGGCTACCAGCCTGCTTGCAGGCTGCCCGAGCGGGCCAGGAGGCGGATGCTCTGAACACGATTCGACATGACGTTACGTAAGATATTTAAGGAAGTCGATTTTGCAACCCATGGGCAACTCACGAGCAGGGGCGGGTGTCACTTGGCCGGTTGCTCACATTTCTCGTCAGTTTGGCTCATGTCTCGGTCAAAGGATGCAATACACCGTATAATCGGGCGCAGGACCTTTGCCGTCCAAAATGTAACAATAGCCTGCCTCCCATCTGGCCGGCTAAGGCTTGATGAACTTACAAGTTGCTAATGTGCTGCGGAAAGACTTGCGCTAGTGAGTTCCGGAACAGCCTGCCAGCGCCAACCATTTTGCACATCTTGTTCACTTTCTGCAAAAGCCGCAGGGGAAACGATGAACATCACGAGCATCATGACGCAGATCCGCAATAGGTAGCCTCTCGCTGTACTGAATAGTGACCTGAGCGGCGTTCGGGTCGTGGAAGGTGAACGATCGTTCTGGGTCAGGCCGGCTGCCATGGTGCTCCGTCTCGCAGGTTGGCGATCGAGATTGAGATCGGCTCCCGGGCCGTGGCGACGGGGAAGATGGCAGCCCGGTTGGGATCCTACATCAAAGGTGAGAGGAGGCAGGCGGCTGAGTCGCACCACCGGCTCAGCGCAGGGCGGCGCTCGTAGTTCGCAATGTCAAAGGTCCGGCAGTGAGCGAGATCCCGCTCGAAGGCCTCTTCCATGTCAGTGTGCCTGCGCCGGCCCTGTCGGACGAGCGGCGACGAGCGTCCGCTTCTGCAGTTGGGGGCTGAAAGCCGTCATTCTGTTGTGGGCCAAACCCGGTCGGCAACTGTGCGCCCATCCCGGTCGATCAGAGGATCCCGGCGGCTTCTCCGAAGCGGATGTTTCAGCAGCTCAGCTTGTAGGTCTGAGGCGCGCCCTGAGCCGACCTCGGGTCGGCAGGCGCCGAACCGCCGCTTGCGACCCTTCTCGAACCTTCGAAAGGTCTGCTTACCGGCAGTCTGATTGGCCTTGAACGACCGAGCCTGGCCGAAAGCTGTCGGTCCGCTTTCCGAGGCGATGCCGCAGAAGCGGACGTGACGCGGGCGGCCATAACCTCACTATGTCGCCGCCCCTTGCAGTGAACGCCGGTGGCCTTTCGCGCGACCCGCCGAATTCAATTCCCCCCGCACTCTAAGTTTCACTCCGCTGCGCATGCAGATGGTTATAGATTAGAAACTGAGCGCCTCGACGCTGCCGCGCCACTTCTATCCCCTAAAACCACGGGGATCACACATCGATTGATCTGGAAGTTCACCCAACCGGCGCGGTAGTGTCGCGTGGGAGGTGGGAACTATCCATGATGTTGGCAAGCCGAGCCGAGCCGAGGCACGATCCGATAACGCTATCAGCGTCGGAACCGCATTTCAGCCTGTTGGGATGGTTCTCAATCCTAAGCCTCATCACGATTGCTGTCATCGGCATATCCATGATGAGCTTCATGACGAATTTTCTAAAAGACAAGCTCCTCATGCAGGACGCGATCCTGAGCAGGGATTTCATCGAAGGTATTGTCGCGACGGAGAATACAAGAACTTATCTTCAGCGTCGCGAGCCAAATCACTCTCAGGCATTGCTTGACGCGTTCACTGCGCACGTGCCGACTTTTCCAGACGTCGTACGAGCCAATCTCTACGGTGTAGACCGCTCCGTCATCTGGTCAAGCAATCCGAAGCTCGTAGGCATGCGGTTCGCCGACAATCATGAGCTAGAGATTGCGCTCACCGGCCAGATCGTAGTCGAGACCGGTGAGATCGCAATCGCCAGCGGCAAGCCAGAGCATATTGGCCTGGCGTCGGCAGCCGGGCCACATAGCCGCCAGCGCTTTGTCGAGGCCTATATCCCCATCCGTGATGAGAGCGGAAAGGCGGTGCTGGCTGTCATCGAGATTTACAAACTGCCGAATGCCTTGTTCGAAGCTATCGACAGCGGCTTGCGACTCGTCTGGCTAGCAGCCGCAGGAGGCGGGATTCTCTTGTACGTCACTTTGTTCGGCATCGTCTGGAAAGCCCACACGATGATGCGCGAGCAGCGCGAGCGATTGATCGCGGCCGAGAGGCTCGCAGCAATCGGCGAAATGGCAGCCACCGTGGCGCACGCGATCCGCAATCCACTCGCTTCGATACGCTCTACAGCGGAAATCGGACTCGAGGAGGATCGAGCCGGAACCGAGGCATCGTTCAACAAAATCATGCGACAGATCGATCGTGTCGATGCCTGGATCCGCGAACTGCTGATCGGCTCGATCGGATCCGACGAGGTCCGTGAGGTCGTCGATATCGAGGCTGTAATTCGCGAGTGCCTCGACAATCTCAAGGCCGAGACGGACGTTCAGAAAATCGAGGTATCATTCGAGCCCCGCCAGACGCCCCGTCTCCGTGGCGCCCGTGTTCAGCTGGCGCGCGCCATCACGAACGTGTTGACTAACGCCGTGCAAGCAATGCCAACGGGCGGACGTCTGGTTGTTGAAAGCCATGCCACCCGCGACGGTAATCTGGAGATCGTGATTGAGGATTCCGGCCACGGCATGGGCCCTTCGCTCGCGCGAAGAGTATTCGAACCTTTCATGACAACCAAGCCGAACGGTACAGGGCTTGGTCTGGCACTAGCTCGACGGATCATCGAACGGCATGCAGGACGGATCCGCCTTGAGACGAGCGAGGGCTGCGGAACCCGCATCATCCTCAATCTGCCGCAGAGTCCTTAGGATGGGCCAGAGCATCCTGTTGATCGAAGACGAGGTCGATCTCGCGGAAAACGTCGCACGCTATCTCACGCGCCGCGGCTTTGACGTAGCAGCCGCCAGGTCGGGTGTAACCGGACTCGCGATCTTCGATCGTCAGCCCGACATTGATCTCGTCTTGCTCGATATCAATCTGCCGGACCTTCATGGGCTTCGCGTGCTAGAAGAGATTCGCCGTCGTGACCGGCAGGTAAAGATAATCTGCATAACTGGACACGGCAGCGTTCAAGTCGCTGTCGATGCCATGAAGGCGGGAGCTTACGACTATGTGGCGAAGCCACTTGTCTTGAGTGAGTTGAAAATTCTGATCGACAAAGCTTTGGGTCAGGAAAGACTTGAGAAGGCTCTTTCCTACTACGCCGCGGGCGGCTTACAGGATCAGGGTATTTCGCAGCTCCTCGGCGACTCCGTTACTATGCAGCGCTTACGGGATCGGATCAGCGCCATACTCGATGCAGAGCGCAGCCTGAGAGAGGGAGTTCCGCCTGCCGTCCTTATTCGGGGGGAGACCGGCACAGGGAAGGAACTCGTCGCCCGTGCCTTTCACTTCGGTGGATCAAGAGAGAGTGGGCCCTTCCTCGAAATCAACTGCTCGGCGCTGCCTCCACATCTTCTGGAGTCGGAGCTTTTCGGCCACGAGCGCGGTGCCTTTACGGATGCGCGAGAGCGCAAGCTCGGACTCGTTGAAATGGCACACGGCGGCACTCTCTTCCTGGATGAAATCGGCGACACTGAGCCGAGCGTTCAAGTCAAACTCTTAAAACTGCTCGAAGACCGGATGGTACGCCGCGTCGGCGGATTACGGGACCGGTCCGTCGATGTGCGGTTTCTCTCGGCGACTAACCGGCCGCTTGAAGAACTCGTCAAGGCGGGGAGGTTTCGCGCTGATCTGTATTACCGCCTGCGCGTGATCACGGTGGACATTGAGCCGCTACGCAAGCGAGACGGTGATGCTGAGCTCCTTGCAGGGTATTTTCTCAGAAGCATCGGTGCGCGCTACCAGCGGCCACACCTGCGCCTAACCGATCGCGCGCTTGGCCGCATCCGGGCACATGCTTGGCCCGGCAACGTGCGCGAGTTGCGCAACGTGATCGAACAGGCGGTCCTGAGCACCCGCGATGACGTAATCGACGAGGTGCATCTCGCTGTCCCCCCGGGCGAAACGCCGACGTTGTGCAACGAAGTCTCAGATGAGAACGCCGCCCTGGTGCAACCAGTTGTGGGGTCACTCGGCGATTTGGAAAAGAATTCCATCAGCCGCGCGCTTGACCAGACCCATGGCAACGTAACCAGAGCAGCCAAACTACTGGGCATCTCACGGGACACGCTGCGATACAGAATGGAAAAATACCGGATTGGCTGAATTGGGTGGGGCATATGACCCTACATTGGGTTATGCACCACCAGTGAAGGAGATAAGATCGGCGTCCAACATTAAATCATTGAGACAATTGTGGTTTTCATAGTACGAGTCTGTACATTTCTCTGGCCCGCCCTTTGCTCATCCCTCTTCGGAAGTGCGAAAAGCAATAGGGAGGATGCCTTGCGTGCCGATCAGCAGAACGTCGCTACGAGTGATGTTTTCTCAACCCGCAACCCAGGATGGGGACTCATCCAGCGATCGAGACGTGCTTTCCAACCCTGTGACATCTGACGCCGCGCAGCTAGGCGCCACATACTTGGGCCTGCTCTGAGAGGGCGCTCGGTGATTGTCTTCGGAACACGGCTACGTCGCCACTCAGGACAGCAGCGATAGAGGCGTGCGTCCAGCCCGCCTACTGAGGAAGCTGCGCTTGCATCAACCTCGCCAGTAAGGCTCATATCTGTTGGTGTCGCCATGAGCACGATACTGAAAAATCTCGAAGTTGCCGCTGCCCTTGCTGAACAGATTAATGCCGAGCTACGAGCGGCGGCCAGTTTATGCGAATGCAGAGGCGATCATGATTCGGCTGACAAACTCCGTCAAAAAGCCGATCGTTACTATTTTGAGAGTTCTATACTAAGAACACGGTGTGGGGTGCCTGAAACAGGCCCGTACTATCGTGGCGCAATTTGAAGCCGACTCAAGCAGGTGGTTGTGCAGGATGAGCTCAAGGATTCGCGGGGATAGCCTGCACCAACTCCGATACTGCGGTTCACGTGAACGTTGGGGAATTGCGAATGTCTTCGCATCGCTCAAGGTCAGTGCTTTCGACTATGACGGGCGCACGCAAGTTAGCTCTTCAGGAGGCCGCGGAGTACATCCGAAATTTGGATGGGAACGGACCCGGTGGGACGTACATGATTACGATCGTAGATGACGTGACTGGCGAGGTCGCGACCATCAAGGTTGACTGCGACATCTCGCCAACACCCAGCGTAACGCGGCCGTTTGCCGGAACAACGCATTGAAACAGGTAACCTAGCCGGCTGGCTTCGGACCGAGTTAATTGTGAGAGCCAGCCTGGACTGGAAGAAGTGGGTCTCGCCCGGCAGGTGCGGCCACGCTCGAGTCGGTGTCGCCGACCTAGCCGGCCCCGAACGTGCCGTCGCCGAACGCCAAGCGGCCCTCGTAGAAGCCGATCTGCAGGTAGTGCGTCATGGGATTGAGCCCTGCCGCGGCCACCCCAGGGTTAGCCGCCAGA
>NZ_BJZU01000198.1 GCF_007992195.1 Methylobacterium oxalidis
CGCTCGGCACGCTTTTCGGCGGCTGGCGCATCGTTCACACAATGGGTTCGAAGATCACGCGGCTCAACCCGATGCAGGGCTTCTGCGCCGAGACAGGCGGAGCAATCACGCTGTTCACGGCGACGTGGCTTGGGGTTCCGGTCTCTACGACGCACACCATCACCGGAGCGATCATCGGTGTTGGCGCCGCGCGCCGAACCTCGGCCGTGCGCTGGGGGATCGCCAGCAACATTGTGACCGCCTGGGTGCTGACGCTCCCGGCTGCCGCGCTGATCTCGGCGGCCTGCTACGCCCTGACGGGACTGCTCGGCTGAGTGTGCCTGAAGGCCGCCGGCTGACGGCCGCGGCGAAGCAGGGCTGCAAGTCGCTGCCAGACTCGCTCGTGCCGCCTGAACCTCCCGCGGAAGGACAGGCAGCTGATCTGAAGCAACCTTTGCCTTTCGCTGTGACTTGAGGAGCTGAGGAACTGCCGCCGTCCTCCCATGTTCGTAGCGGCTATAATGTGGAGGAACTCACCATGCGTTTCACGATGACTGCTCTCGCGTGCGCCCTCTCGGTGACCTTCGCCGTGAGCGCTGTGGCTGACGAGAAGCTTGCCCCTGAGCAGCAGACCAAGGTTGAGGCCATGCTGAAGCAGCAGGGCTTCACCAAATGGAAGAAGATCGAGATGGAGGACGGCATGATCGAGGTCGATGACGCGATCGACGCCAATGGCAAAGAGTTCGATCTGAAGCTCGATCCGACCTCGCTGGAGATCAAGAAACGCGAAGCCGAATAAGCTGAGAGCCATCTCGCGGCTGGTATAAACAAGGCAGCTTGCCGACACCGTCACTGATACACGACGGTGTCGTGCACACGAGACGGACCCTTTGGAGACGGGGTCATGGACATCATCGTCAACCCGATCGGGGCTCCCGACACCGAGTGGAGCCTCTACGACCGCCTCGGCCGCCATCTCGGCCTGATCCGCAGAACGTCCTGGCCAGCCAACCCGTTCACGATCCTTCCGGAGCGGGGGAGCTCACTTGAGGGCGTGCCGCTCATCCACCCTACCCTGGATGCCGCCCTGACAGCCATTGAGCGGCGCCTTGGCGGCACGTGCGAGCTGGTTGCCCGCCCGGAGCCCTGACGCGACGACCCTCTCTCTGGTCGACCGCCGCATTGAGCAGCTACAGGCCATGCGCCGCAAACTTCAGCGGATGGTGGAAGAGTGCGGACAAGGCCAGATCGCCGAGTGCCGGATCGTCCAAGTCCTCGCTGAGCCCGATCGATGAGCAATCCCCCGCAGCTGACCTGGGTCGGCCAAGTGCTATGATGCCGGCCAACCAGATGGAGGAAGCCCCATGAAGAAGCTCGTCGTGACCACGGCCGCCCTGATGTTGCTTTCCGCAGCACCGGCGATGGCCATGAGCTGCGGCGGCGGCAAGGGCGGGATGATGTGCGGTAAGCCCGGCATGGCGATGGGCCACGGCAGCATGAAGAAGGGTAAGGGCGGCTGCTGCTGCGAGAAGATGTCGATGAACATGAGCAAGCGGCGCTGATCCCGCCCCCGGTCGTCAGAGCCAGAGCCACCACCTGCTGAGAGCGTAGGCCATGGGGAGGCCCACCGCAAAGCCGATCACCGCGTTCAGCGTGACCCCGATGGCGGCGAGCAGCAGGACGAGGAACAGGTCCGCGTCCTTGAACTGCTGCGGCTTGGACGACTGCGCCAAATGGATGCCCGAGAACAGCAACATCGCGCCTAGCACCACATCGGGGATGGTCTTGCGCAGGGCATAGCCCCGTCGCCGAGCAGCACACCCAGCAGGACGAAGATGACGCCGATCAACACGGGCGCGGTCGCCGTCCTTGCGCCGAACCTGTAGTGCCCCCGCCGGCGCCATGACACATTGGGTTAGCCGCCGAACGGTGCGGCCAGCAGATTGCCGACGCCCGTGGTGACCGAGAGGTTTCGCTCCGTCACCCGCTGCGCGCCGACCGGGAAGAGCTGCTTGCTCGCAGCAGCCGTGACGATGATGGCGTTCGTCAGCGTCAGCGGGATCTGCGGCAGGACCGCATTCTCGACCCCGTGCACGAGCTGCGCCCATGTCGGGATCACCAGCGGGGCAGGTGTAGGGGTAACGCCTCTTGAGGACAGAAGTTGCTGCACTGCAGCGTAGGGCCAAGCTCATGCTGACATGCACAAACCTCATGGAACCGCTCCTCCCTCATTGCGGATGGCCACTGTGGGTGGTTGCCGCCGCTTTGCAGTGGATCATATCGGCGCTTCATCGGTCCCCCGGTCAGCTACCGTTCACGGGAGAGACGCGCATGCGCGAGAACCGCCTCCGGACGCTCTGGGCCGCCGACAAGCCAGTGGTGAACAGCTGGCTGACGATCCCCGATGCCTTCTGCGCGGAGACGCTGGCCCATGCCGGGTTCGACAGCCTGACAGTTGACATGCAGCACGGGCTGATCAGCTTCGAGGCCGCGGTGTCGATGCTCACGGCGATCTCGAGCACGCCAACCGTGCCGGTCGTGCGCGTGCCGTGGCTGGATCCCGGCATCATCATGAAGATGCTCGATGCGGGCGCTTACGGCATCATCTGCCCCATGGTGAATACGCGCGCCGGTGCAGAGCTGTTCGTCTCCGCGTTGCGCTACCCGCCCGCAGGCATCCGCAGCTTTGGCCCAGCTCGGGCCCTGCTCTATGCAGGATCTGACTACTTGCAGCACGCCAACAACACTGTTGCGGGCCTCGCTATGATCGAGACTCGGGAGGCGCTCGACAACCTTGACGAGATCCTCTCAGTGAAGGGTCTCGACGCGGTCTATATCGGCCCGAACGATCTCGCCCTCTCACTCGGGCATGAGCCCCGCTCCGACGTGGACGAGCCCCAAGTGATCGAAGCGATCGAGCTTATCCTGGCGAAGGCGCAGCAGCATGGCGTGATTGCGGGCATGCACAACAGCAGTGCCGACTACGCACGGCGCTGGGTCGACAAGGGCTTCCGCTTTGTCACCGTGGGCGCTGACGTGAGCTTCCTCGCCGGCGGTGCCGCTCGAGCTTTGTCTGAGCTCGGCGCATCATCGGGTGATGCCACATAAATGGAAATCAGTCCCAATTCCATGCAGGCGCCAGCGAGCGCGCCCTCCTGTTCTCGCGCTCGTCGCAATACCCCCTGGGATCATGTGGACTGCGCCCTTCGGAAATCTCGCATCGGGTGCGCAGTTCAAATCGCGAGTCAGGAAGAGTGGTGGAGAGCGGCGGGCTTGCGCCCTCTGCTCACGGCTTCATCAAGTTGCCTACCCTGACGAAGTTTGTGCGTAGCACCATGGATGCAGTGCGGCGCATAAAATAATTCGACGTCGCTGTTGAGTTTGAGGGGCATCATGACGACCACCCAGCCGAGCTTCGAAGTTCCGGCCGAGATGCGCGACTTCGCCGAGAAGAGCGTCGAGCAGGCCCGCAACGCCGTCGCCACCATCCTGCAGAACACCCGCAAGGCGGCCGAGAGCTTCCAGTCCGTCACGAAGACGACTGAGCTGCCCGCCAGCGTCGCGTTCTCGCGCGGCTTCGACTTCACCGAGCAGAACGTCGCGGCTGCCTTCGAGCTGGCGCAGAAGCTGGTGCGTGCACGTGATGCGCAGGAGGCGATGCAGCTCCAGGCGGAGTATGTCCGCACGCAGTTCGCTGCCATGCAGAACCAGGCCAAGGAGCTCATCGGCACGGTCCAGCCTACGAAGGCCTGATCACCATTGACCGGCACCTCTCCCCTGCCCCGGGCGTTCTGCGGTGTAGGGGAGACACTTCGACACTGAGGATTGAGCGATGACGCGACGCAGGCGGCAGTCCTTAGTGGATATGAATCAGACCGGCCGCAAAGCTGAGGCTGAGCGCGGAGGCAAGCCGTCAGAGGGCCTTACACAAAAAGCTGCACCTCGCGTCCTGGGCAAGGATGTGGCATCCAGATCGACCAGTGTGACTAAATCGATCGAAGCTGCCTTGCACAAGCCGGCTAAGGCCACGGAGCCCGTCCCGAACAAGCTGCTGGAGAAGGTCTCGCAGAAAGCGATCCGGGCCCGCCCTGCAGGGTCGGCAGCATCAAAATCAAGCCCTGCTGCGACTAAGGTGGCGCAACACGCAACACGAGATGGGGGTGCTCGCGAACCCGCGCCTAGCAAGAGCACGGCACCGAGTGACATCGAGCCAGCGCACGCTGAACCGCGGCGCGCCGCGAGCGCCAGACCTGAACAGTCTGAAGCCGCTGTCGACCGCGCTGACCCCGGCACGGGCACCGCTTCGGCCACAGCGAGCAACCAGCCTCAGTCTCCGGCTCCAGCCTCTTCGGAAGTAATTGCCCAAGGTAAGGGGGCTCAACCTGCAAGCGGCTGGAGAGGGCGCACCCCAGCTCAGGCTAAGGTGTTTGCTGGCCCGCTCAATGTTGCGCGTGCAGCCGTCCAGGCGAACGTGACCGTATGGTCCTATCTGCGCAAAGAGAGCGAGGCTGCTGTTGCCCACTTCCGGGCTCTGAGCAGTGTAAAGTCCCCGACTGACGCGGTGGCCCTACAGGCACGGGAGATGGCCCGCGCTGTGGATGCTGCGCTCAGCCTCGGGCAGGACTTGGCTAGCCTCACGACTGGGCCGAAGAGCAAGCAATAGAGCCGCTGTGGATTTCTGGGCAATCCCAATACTCTCAACGCGGGCCGCCTTCGGGCGGCCCTTTTTATTTTCTGCCTCTCGGTCACTGCAAAAGAACACGAAGTCCCAGAGAACCGCTCGGCAGCTGAAGGGCATGGACCCTGGGTTCACCTGAACCCGAAACACACCCTGGGATTCTACTCGGCCACAAGGATGCAAGTTCATAGCTCGCGAGGTGGCGCATCGCCTCACGAAGTGCGAAGTTCAGTTACAAAGGATAGCTGATCACTCAGTCACCTGATCTCCTGTCGGATCAGGCATAGCAGCTGCGTGGACCTGGGCTGTATCGTAAAGCTCCTCGAAAGCGGTGACGCGGCCGTTCGAGAAGCGCCAGAGATCGACCTTCCGAGTGCTCGCGACTTTTCCGGTCGCCTTGTTGCGCCAGGACACGTCTCCGATCACGACCACTTGATCCCCTTGCGCCACGAAGTCGTGCATCTCGTGCGCGACCATCTCCCAGTTGGCCCTCAGGCCTTCGAGATAGCCTAGAATCTCGCTGCGTGTGCTGCGCCGCGCCGTGAACGCCAACTCGCCGGATCCATTGGCGAGGGATGCAAGGGTTGCGTCCTCGGCGAGAATGTCCATCCAGCACTGAACATCTTGGCCCTTCGTCTCGCTCCAACGTGCGTAGGCGCGCTTTAGGCCCGCCACAGGTTCATCCGTGGAAGACATCGTATCCTCCTCTGGCGCACGTTGGCTTGGTCTCAAGCAGCTGAAGTGTTGCTCCATGGGCCATGAAATCATGGACGGCAGTGCGTGACACGGCAACTGAAATGGGCTCCCTTGAGAGTGATAGTGCGGTTCGCATCCCACACCCTTTCAGGGAGCCAGCATGAGCCCAAAGCCGTTGAGTAGGAGCACAATGAGACCCACCCACATCACACCCCGCCTCTCCGAAGTCGCCTAGACGTCCGGTGAAATCCTGCCGAACCACGCCGACACAGACGATCTCGCGAAATGGC
>NZ_BJZU01000199.1 GCF_007992195.1 Methylobacterium oxalidis
TATCGCCCGCGGCGTAGCTAGGCTTCGTGGGACGCTCTGAACTCCGTTACTCAAGACCATTGCGGCAGCACGATCCGGCAGAGTCATCGATGCCCGATCAGGACGGGGCCCGTCAGCGACGACCCGTATCGGCTCCGGGCTTACTGTCGCGCTCAGCAGCCTCCACAGCGGCTTCCCGAGCCTTCTCCTCGCTTCGGTAGGCTCGGTCTGATCGCTGGATCAGCTTGCCGCTCCGACGAAGGAGCCACCCGAACTGTCCCTCAGGCTTCGTCAGAGGCTCGACCTCAACGGTGTAGGGATGCGGTACGTCGTTGCTCATGAACAGCCTATGCCATAGCAGCGCAGTACGACCAACCTTTGCTCTCAACCGGCAAGGTGCCCCTGATCTCAGGTCCCGTGCCGCCCTCATCTACTACAGCCTCGACATGATCTGACCGGCATCTCGGACCGAGCCGATTGCGAGGCTACTGTATGGTAGCGACTATGGGTAAGCAGAGGGCTAGATCCGGGAGGCTCAGCTTGCGAAATGGCTTTTGCCTGCCTGGGTTGCTTTCGAACGGAATCGCACGAAATTTCTGCAATGCCCGCAGATGCCATGATCTGAACACTGTCCGCCAAGACAATGCTGATCCTTGAGCTTCCGTTTGCAAAAAGATCACCTTCTGGGGAGCTCATTGAGTAGCGTAAGAGGAGGTTGGCATGATGGAGTTTAGCCGCGCCAAAGATGAGGTGACGACGCAGCTCGCGTTTTCTCTGCTCAGCGACGCGTACGCGGATTTGGCGAGAACCCTGATCGAGATCGAAGACGAAGCGGCCCGGCAGCTGCTGAAGAATGTCCAGCAGAGAGCTGCCTTGCACTGCTCCCAGGTTCAGGAAGCCGACAACGACAGCGAGATCAGGACCGAGATCCTCGCGGCTGCCGCCGACCAAGTGCAGGTGGTCCTGAGTGAGGTGCTGGAGCCTATCGAGATTGAGGCGGAGCCACTCGCGGCGTAACAGCGAGGACGGATTCAGCGCGGGTGGCGGGCGCACGGCGTACTTCGGCGCCCGCCAAGTGGCCAGCCAGCGGGATCAGGAGCGCAGGTCCAGCCACTTGCCCTCGGTCGGCACTGCACTCTCGTAGTGTGGAAACGTGTGCGATCACGCAGCAGAAGCTGGCGTGGGTTTCAGGCGCGTTTGCAGGCGGGCAGTCTCCGCTGGCCCGAGAGCTAAGACCAGCCTCACTGCCTCCTCAACGAACGCCGACGGTGTGGTGCCAGCCCGCTTGGCCGCGCGCGCGATCTCAAGGCCCAGCGCGAGGTCGATCTGCACCGGTGCCGTGCGGCCCACCGGCACCGAGGCAGCCGAAACAGACGGCAGAACCGGAGTGGATAACCGCGGCAGCCCTCGGGCCTCACGTCGCCCCTGTGCGGCCAAGCGGTCGGCGCGCTCGTTGAGAGGGTCGCCCGCATGGCCTCGAACCCACGTCCAACGCACATCGCGGCGGCTGGCAAGCCCGTCGAGGCGCTTCATCAGATCGACGTTCTTCACCTCGCCCGTCGTGGTCCGCCAGCCCTTCGCCTTCCAGCCGCGCATCCACTCGGTGACGGACTTCACCACGTACTGGCTGTCGCAGCGCATCTCGATCGGCGCGCCTTCGGGAAAGTGCTCTAGCGCTCGGATGGCCGCGGTCAGCTCCATTCGGTTGTTGGTGGTGCCGAGCTCGCCGCCGCAGAGCTCAACGGTGCCTTCCTGTCCCGAAATGACCACGCCCCAGCCACCGGGGCCAGGATTGGGGTCGCAGCCGCCATCGGCATAGACAACCGTTCGCATGGGCAGTGATCCTTCCGGAATGAGGGTCAGGCGCGCTTTCTGCCGAGCGTCGGCCCAGGATGATGAGCGCCGACAGACCTGCTCCCGAGGCGCACCTCCGTGCTAGCTGCCGGTTGGAAACGAATGGTTTACCGGGGCCACATCCAGCGCCAAGCGATGGGAGAGGTCAGGACGGTTGAAGCGCTTCAGCCCGTCGCTTTGCAACGGGGGCGAGCCTGTTCTGGTGCGATGCTCAGCTGGCTTCCCTGACGGGAACAAAAAGCTTGGCCTCACAGTTGCGGACAATAGGAAAGCTGGGCAGCCATTGTGCCGTGATGGGACGGCGATGTGTCTCCGAGCAGGAGTTCCGGCTGTGGCCGCTTCCGCTTCTGTTATCCTGCCATCCTCATTCGAACTGGCACCGCAAGCGGCTGCTCGCGCCCTCGCCATCACACATGCGAAACAGCTTTGCGCTCTGGCGCGTGCAGCACACCGTGACGGCGCTCCAAGACCTGAACTTCGAGCAGCTAACGCCAGAGCAGCAGCGCGGAGCGTCCTGGCTCATGCGCGCCGGCTGGGGGAAGCTGCGCAAACGAACCCGACTTGCAGTCACGCGCTCCTTCCGTCTGCCTGACAGCCTCAGTTTCGCGCTGCTTTGCTGAGCGACAATTTACGACCGCGATGAAGGCGTCACGTTGTATGTGCTGTGAGGTTTATGGCCGCGACCGCCAAAACGATCTGTTAACTATGTTCAAGCATACGGAGCCGTAGGGCGCCGGGATCTCAGCCCACTGAGATGCACGCCTAAGTGGGCAGAGGTTGCAACATGCGGGGCAACTCCCGAAGGGTTCGCCAAGCCCAAGATTACAGCTCACCCACTCTGATCGGCCTTGGCATATTGTTGATGTTCGTGGCCGCCGCCCTGCCTTCACTCTTCGGGCTTTGAGCCTGAGCGACGACCGAGCCGACGAAAGCAACCTTGTCGCGCTCAGCTCGATGTGGAGGGCGGGGACATCGAGATCCCCACGTTCACGCACTTGAACGGGCCCGATCCCCCTGGGACGATCAGGCATGTGCAATCTCTACAGCCTGAACAAGGGTCAGGACGCGATCCGGCGCGCCTTCGGCATCACCGATGATCAGACCGGCAACCTGCCGCCGCTGCCTGGAATCTTCCCCAACCAGATGGCGCCCGTCGTGCGCCAGCGGGGTGAGGGCCGCGAGCTCAGCATGATGCGCTGGGGCTTCCCGCCTCCGCCGAAGATCGGCACGCAGCCGGTGACGAACGTGCGCAACGTCGCCTCGCCGTACTGGCGGCCCTGGTTGAAGCCGGAGTACCGCTGCCTCGTGCCGGTGAGTGCGTTCAGCGAGTATGCCGACACCAAGCCGAAGAAGACGCAAGTGTGGTTTGCTCTCTCCGACGAGCGGCCGCTGTTTGCGTTCGCCGGCATCTGGCGGCCATGGACGGGCATACGCGGCCCGAAGCGCGAGGAGCCGGTCGAGGAGGAGCATCTGCTCTACAGCTTCCTCACGACGGAGGCGAACGGCGTGGTCGGTCCTGTGCACCCGAAGGCGATGCCGGTGCTGCTGACCACCGAGGATGAGTGGAGCACATGGCTTGAAGCACCAACCGAGGAAGCTCTGCGGCTGCAGCGGCCGCTGCCGGACGAGATGATGAAGGTCGTCGCGCGTGGTGCCCGCAAGGATGAAGGTTGAACGGCTGGCACAGAACTGCAGGAGCAGTTTGCGCCGAAAAAGGCCTTTCCGATTGTCTCTGGGCAAACCCCCTTGATTTGCCGCTGCATATGATGGTCTACGCCGCGTGAGGGCGCGCGAACCATGGACTTACACCTTGACAGAAAATACTGAGTGGCAGACCCCCGACTTCATCGAACTCGCGGCCGATATCGTCTCGGCCTACGTTGCCAAGAACCCTGTGCGGGTTGATGACCTGCCGGCACTTCTCACCAACGTTCATGCGGCGCTGACCGGCCTCACGAGCGGAGCGCCTCAGGCCGTTGAGGAAGAGGTGGAGAAGGCCACGCCTTCGCAGATCCGCAAGTCGATTAGGCCGGACGCGCTGATCTCGTTCATCGATGGCCGGCCCTACAAGACGCTCAAGCGCCACCTGACCGGCCACGGGCTCGATCCGCACAGCTATCGCCAGCGGTACGGCTTACCGAGCGACTATCCGATGGTGTGCGCCAACTACGCCGCCCAGCGCTCTGAGCTTGCCAAGTCCATCGGCCTCGGACGCCCCGCCGCTCGTCCCGCTGAGACCGAGGCTGCAAAGGGTAGCGCCCGCCGTAAGGCTGCCTGAGAGTAGCCGCTTCTCAGCGTGCTGCCGCGAGCTTGAGGATCGGTCTTAGCTACCGATCCTCAACGTTCGACGGCCTACAGCTCAGCCGGGAAAGCCGATATTAGAGCAAGCCGAATGCTATTCGCTGGGCAAGAGCGACGCCGTTCCGTCCGCACCATCGCCAATGTACCTGGGACGGCCACCTTCGCGAACGGGCGACAGGTTAGCTGCACAGTGGTGGATCAGTCGGACACGGGCGCGAAGCTGGCTTTCAGTGCGATCGGGTTGTTGCCGGAGCGCTTCGAACTCTCCTTCGGGGTCAGGAAGGCGCGGCCCGTGAGCGTGGTGTGGCGGCGAGGCTCGGAGGTCGGTGTGACCTTCGTCTGATTTGCGCGTCCAAAGAGCGCCTGCCGATTCGCTTGACCATGCCGCTCGCGGGCTGTCAGAGCGAGGTGATGGACCCCACCATCCCACCTGCCATCCTGTTTGGTCTCGCCCGTGACATCCTCCGCAACGAGATGGGCAAGCGCATTGAGCAGCGCCGATCTGTCGGGCGAGACACGCCCGAAGGCGCACGACTCACGCAAGAGATCTCCACGCTGGTCGACCTCGGCAAGGATCTCGACGAGACCACCGCCAAGCAGATCATCGCGGCCGGCCGAGCCGCCGTAGACAGCAAGCTCGCGCTTCCGAAGATGCCGCGCGTCGATGCCGCGGAGATCCGCGAGCGCTACCCGGATCTGCTCGCCAACGATGCGCAGGTGTGGGTCGGCGCTGGCTGGCGGGGGATCCTCAACGACGCGTTCGACGCGGTGAAGGATTGCGATGTCGTCGTCAGGGTGGCGCGCGAGCACTGCGCGGGTTTGCACCTGATCATAGGTCCCAAATCCGATTGGCTGGAGGCCGACTTCGATCTTGCGGCCGAGGTGACGGAGCGGACGTGGTCGCGCTCTCTGCAGGTGTGCGAGACCTGTGGCTGCCAGTCAGCCGAGGGAGCCTGGTCTCGATACCGGACGCGCTGCGCCGAACATGTGGAGGTCCGGTAGCCCTGAGGCACACCGTTACCTGTCGAGACGGCAGGAACGCCGATCCGCGGGAGGAAGCACAGGTGCAGGACCTGGTTCAGGACGACTACCGCGACCGAGGCATTCAGGACGGCCGGGCTTGCGTGGCCGATATCGAGGCCAACGGCGCGGCGGAGATCCTCCTAGCCGGCCGCAGCGACGTGGCATTCTCCGAGATCCTCGTGAAGGCTCTGGCCCGATCCGTGGCGACGCTCAACCTGCGTGGATCGAGCGACGCCGCCGAACGCTACGCCGAGGGCTTTCTACAGGGCGCGAACGATGCTGTGACGGCGCTGCGGGCGCAGAATGGCTCAGCGAACGAGGCACAGTAGCGAAGCCGCACGGCGAGACAAGTTGCTCGCAGCGCCATAGCTTGTTGTGCTTCCACGGGCAAAGCGGCCTGCAAGCCAAGCCAGTGAGCACGCTGAATCTCGAACTC
>NZ_BJZU01000201.1 GCF_007992195.1 Methylobacterium oxalidis
AAGTCGAGGATCTTCACGCCTTCGAGAGCCTTGCTCATGAAACACTCCCTGGCTGCAATGATCAGAAAACGATACGGCCACAAACTCCGTTGGACATACCCTTCGAGGCAAACTCAGAGATAAACACGCTCACCATAGGGATGCTCGAAGAAATTCATCTTCTGCATACCACCAAAGCGGAGCCCTTCATCGTGAAGGAACAAGGTGGAAAGGTCTTCGAATACGAAGAACGTCACGCCCGCACCATAGAATGACAGCCCACCCTCGGTTCGAGCTAGGGTGATTGCCCAACGACGCGAGCGCATTTCGGGAGCGAGCATCTGGAATTGGGCAAGCACGCGGTGCGCACGGGTCAAGGGTGGCGGGATTTCGCTGCGCATCCTTTCGCGGACTTCGTTGTCAGCGCTGGGCTGTCTCAAGCGATCGATGGTGCCCATCTGTGGCTCCCTTCGGTGCTGGATGTCTGCTGAACTCGCGTGATTGTCCTTTTGCTGAGGCTCAGAATCTCCAGGTGAACACTCTCATGCCGCTGTCATGAGAAGCCGCCGAAACAGGCGATAGTCGGGAAGGCGCCTAATTCGACCTGGTGGGGCGGTAGCCCCGGACATCGAGGAACTCTCCTCAGAAATGGAGAAGGCCCTTGTCGATCACCGTGAGAACCAATCCAGCTCGCAGCTATGAGCTTGGTGCCTTGGTTGCGGCATGCCTGCGGCCGCTTGGAACTCTGGACCAGAACATGGCGTCAGGAACGCACGCGGTTGGCGCTAGCGACCCTCAAAGGTAGATTGCCAATAAACCTTTTACCGCTCAAATGCAGGATTTGCAACACTGGTATGCAATATGCCTGAAAGCGAGGCACGATGCGCCTGACCCGCTTCACCGACTACGCTCTGCGCACGCTGATCTACGTCGGATCCCATGAGCCGCAACAAAGCTCAATCGCCGAGATCGCGCGTGCCTACGGCATCTCAGAGACACACCTTGTGAAGGTTGTGCATCAACTCGGGCGGCTTGGCTTGATCCGCACAACGCGGGGGCGAGGGGGTGGGATCCGACTTGGTCGGCCACCGTCGGAGATCACGGTGGGGGCTGTCGTACGACAGACTGAGGAGGATCTCGCCTTGGTGGAGTGCTTTGCAGGTCAGGCTTGCGCCATCACGGCACCTTGCCGGCTCCGCCGTGTGCTAGGCGAAGCTCTCGCCGCATTTTTGGCAGTACTCGATCGCTACACCCTGGCTGATCTGTTGGCAGACGATGCAGGTTCTGAGATCGCGATGCTGCTTGGGCTTGCTGTTCCGACACCAGAAGAATCAAGAGTAGGGCATAAGAGATGAACGACGGCCGACTTTGGACTTTGCCGTTTCGACTGACGTATTCGCGCTTGCGCGAATCTTAAAGCTGCGCAACATCGCCTGTTGGAGTTTGTGGCCGTCTCCGATTGCAGGCTTGCGAAAGTCTAACGACCAGGTTGCTGCACAGAAACAGTGCGAGTCTTTTGCTGAATGCCAACTTTGCAGAAGTCTTTGCGCATCAAGGCTTTCTATTGCCCGGTCTCACCTGAGCATATGCTGAAAATAAGTGACCAAGCAAGCCGGCGCGGCTGGATGCGACTTGCGGTGCGATCTGCCCAGTTCGCTGGCAGTGAGCTTCAGAGCACCACCACCAGCATACCGATGCTGAAGAATGAGCCAATGGCACCTGCCGAGAGGCCGAGGGGTTCAAGAAAATCCACCGGCGTCCGGCGCGCAGCCCTCGTGGCTCCAGCTCAAGGAGGGGGCGCGGGTATATCCGTGGTCGCTCCTGCCTCTCGCCAGTCCGCACCCATGCGTAACTTATGGTTAATGGATCCTTAGTCTATCAGGCAGACGATCATGGCCGTCGCTGACGCACGAGGCTGTCATGAGCCGGAACTCACCCAACCGCATCGCTGCTGCCTGCATCGCCGAGGCCATCGCACACGAGCTTGCAGCTGGTGCCGCTCGACATCGGCAAGAAGGGCGGGCTGAGACCGCAGAGGCTCTGCTCCAGCACGTTCGGCATCACCGGGTGCGGGCGATACGGTTGCGAGCACTCGCTGGCGCTGAGCACTACCGGAGGATCAGCGCACAACGGTAAATCCTGTAGCCGCCAACATTTCATGTGTCGTGGTGTGACCTGACGACCTCGTGGAGCAGCGTGGGCCGCCCCTGTGTTTTCGCTGATGGGCGCCGCCGGCTGGCCTGAAGCCTAACGGCCCCGCTGTACCTCGGCTGAGAAAATTCTCCGAACCTTCCGTTGAGCGAGTATTTTGCGATGCTCAACGTCTATGGTGGCCCCGGTTATAGCTCCGGATAACCCTGCGACAGGCTGGCGTTAGATTGGCCATGTTGCGCTTGAAGCAAGCATTGAGCTTAGGCGAGCCTTCGTCAAACTCACCGCATAGAGTGAGGTAGTCATTCGTACAGTATTTTTTGAACGTCGCTCGTTGGCCGCGGCTCATTTGTGCACAAGCTGCCGTGGAAGCGGAGGCGAAAAGAAGCGCGAATAGCAGAGCTGAAAATCCACCGCGGGCAGACATCTTCGTGCCCTCTCGAATTTATGCTTATCTAAAACGATTTGGCTCGCGCCGTGTTCCAGCTCTTCTATGTCCCGCTCATCTCTCGTCTTGAGGCGTGCATCGCGACAGTCAGTCACGCCGTCGGCCTTTATCCTTAAACCTCAGCTTACCGCAGGGCGTACGGCTTGAACGCAAGTGAGCGGCCGGCATAGCTGTTGACAGGTTGTCAAACGCTGACCGAGATCGTCGATGTCAACGTCCGCCGCCTGCGCGAAGGTTGTGTGCGGGAGCCTGCCCTATGCAATCAACTCGAACGAAGCCAAACAGGCCGTAAACGCCCTTTCCTTCGCGTTCACCACTCTCATCCGGCCCAGCGCCGGTTGGCGAATCTGAGACCAGGTGTAGCCCCTATGTTCCGCGGGGTAACTTCGCGCGGCGGTCCGTGCCGCATGCATTCCTGCCGCGGTTCACTGATCCTTTCGATAGGGGCGATTAGGTGCGACTGAAAGGGCTGTCCGGTGGGCCAACCTCGCTACGGTCGCCGAGTAAGCGGCGGCCGGAGGCGATCACCTGAACTGTCTCACGACTCGGGCACTCTGCGCGCGCCACGGATTCGAGGTCACGCAGGTACTGGATCACTGGATCGCGAGCACGTCTGGGCTGCCTCAGGACGGGCTTGACCTTGGACGTGACGGAGCTGGCGACGGTCTCCCAGAAATCTGCGGGCTTTGCAGAAAGTCCGTTCATACGAAACCTCCGGATGCGCGGCCCCCGGACTTCAGGGGGGCTTTGCAGCAAGCGGCATTCTCGACGCTATTCGCAGTAAACCTCAGGCCGGAAGCACGCAGGGCCCCTGGCGCTTCGGATGGCGGCTTCACAGTTGCTCGGCCAAGGCCTGCAGTGCAGTCGAGACGCTTCGGATTGCTGCGGTGGTTTTGGCTTCCTCAGCCGCACCACCCAACAGCCTGATAAGCTTCTCCCTGTCGAGCGCATCGCGATCTGACAGGCAGTTGACGATGACTTGCAGCGCGTACTCGATCGCGACAATGCGCGCTTCAAGGTCGTACGTGTGGGCTTCCATCCCGACGGCCCTTGTTCTTCCTTAGCAAAGGGATGCTAGCCGATGCTGCGTCGAAGAAGACCCGTCGTTCTTACGTGCCTGATCTGCGCCAGCCTCAAAGCCTGTGATCTGCACCGCGGCACTGACGATCGCAGGTGTGCAGCCGCGAAGCACCGGCGCACACGAGGTCGCACCGGCTGAACCTCCGACACTTCAAAGCTGTTCGATCTGTGAACCGCGCGACGACTTGGAGGCGTCTATGCGTGCTTCAACACTCCTGGCCTTTCTGGCCTCGCTTACTCTCACTGTCGTTGGGGTGGCTTTCGCTCAGGAGACGACTCCTTCGAAGAGCGCGCCCGCAAAGACAGAGGCCCTCTCGCAGCGGCGAGCAGATCTCCGCGACAGCAGCCGCACTGGAGCGATCTGCCCCACCAGTGCGCGCGGGCGCAGCACGGTGGTCCCGAGCTCAGCGGCTAGCGCGATGCTGGAGGGGCGGCTGGCGCAGGATTGGTAGGGACGATCGGAGCCGTATTGGGAGCGACCGGCGGAGCAGGTGCCGGCGCGGGGTTTGTGCTCGCAGGTGGCGGGTTCGTGGTATCAGCCTTCTTTGGTGCGTCGTCCTTACAAGCGGCGAGCGCAATGAGGGCTATCAGGATTAGAGTATTTCGAGTGCGCACGGGCGCTTCTCCTACACAATGCTCCACTCAGACCTCATTGTGTCACGGTCGCTCGCCTGACGGCGAGTGCACTGACGTACCGAGGATCCGCCAGGCAGGGTAGGGCGCGCCAGAACGATGGCCCCGCTGGCCAATGCTAGTATACTCGGTGTCATAGGGCTGAGCCGGATCAGGCGATGTACATTTAAGTTCGCCATGTCGAACAATGATTTAAGGTAGTTCCCACTTCCCCACACTATCACAACGAACAATGCGGCCAACAAGACGTCGAGCAGGATGATAGATGCGACGCGCAGGACTTTCCGCGCGGCCACCGTCCGAAACGTTGCGTGCTGGGCGGCCCGCATTGGACGCACCTCCCCTCGCGATCAAGCGGGGAACAGCTCGGTTATAGATAAATCCGCCCAATCGCGCTCTGTTCCGCGAGCCATCTCATGATGCGCCCGCTCAGGGCAGTGCCGGCATGAAACTAAGCTGCAGTTGTGCATGGCTGGCTGTCCCATATCCCCTTTCGCGATAATGCTTAGCACAAGCAAAACCGTGAAACTTTTGTAATGCTGCAACATCAGGGTTCGGTCGCTCATTTAACTGTTACCATGGCTAAGCGGCCAACGTCATCGAGTGGAGATGTACGCTATGCGCTGGAAAACTGCAGGAGCCGCTGCTCTCGCGCTTGGCACACTGACTGGCACGGGATCTGTTGCTGAGGCACGCGACGGATGCGGCCCCGGCTATCACCGCAACTTCTACGGCTTCTGTCGTCCCAACTTCTACCGGTTGCCGTTCTTTGCGCCCGTCATATACCGCCCGGTCTACTATGGACCACGCTGGCACCGTCCATGGGGCTGGCATCGAGCCCATTTCTATGGCCCGCGCTGGCATCGACCGTGGGGATATCGGCGCGTCGGCTTCTATCGGCCTCATTGGCATCGAGCTGGCTTCTACGGGCCGCGGTGGCAACGCGACTGGGGTTACCACCGTGCAGGCTTTCACCGGCACTGGGGTGGCTGGCACCATCATGGCTGGCATCATCGCTGGTGATCGCTGAGGATCTTGAACTCGCCCGATGAAACGCTGCATCGAGGCACTTCGGTGCGGCTGCTCATTTAGCCTGCTCGATCCTAGGG
>NZ_BJZU01000202.1 GCF_007992195.1 Methylobacterium oxalidis
GTCCCTCTCCCGAACGGGAGAGGGGAGCCGCGCCCGGTCGTTCCAGGCCGGCGCTGGCGAGGCCGGCGCTCTCTCTCGCGTTCGGGAGAGGTCGCGTGCGCGTCGGATGGCGCGGGGTGCGGCGCCACGGCGCGGGAGGGCGCTCGCCCGCTCCTTGAACAAACCGCGAACGGACGGCATCTTGTCCCGATGGACGAGACCCTGGCCAAGAAGCTGCGCATTCTCGCCGACGCGGCGAAGTACGACGCGTCGTGCGCCTCGTCGGGGGCGCCCAAGCGCGCGGCGGGCAAGGACGGGCTCGGCTCGACCACGGGCGCCGGCATCTGCCACGCCTACACCCCGGATGGGCGCTGCATCTCCCTCCTGAAGATCCTCCTGACGAACTACTGCCTGTTCGACTGCGCCTACTGCGTCAACCGCCGCTCCTCGAACGTGCGCCGGGCGAAGTTCACCGTCGAGGAGGTCGCGACGCTCACGGTCGAGTTCTACAAGCGCAACTACATCGAGGGGTTGTTCCTCTCCTCCGGCATCATCAAGTCGCCGGACCACACGATGGAGCTCCTCACCCGCGTCGCGAAGACGCTGCGGCGCCAGCACGGCTTCCGCGGCTACATCCACCTGAAGTCGATCCCCGAGGCGAGCCCCTGGCTGATCGAGGAGGCGGGGCTCTACGCCGACCGCCTGTCCATCAACCTCGAACTGCCCACAGAGGCGAGCCTGGAGCGCCTCGCGCCCGAGAAGGACGGCGCCTCGATCCAGGGGGCGATGGAGCAGATCGGCAGCCGCATCGCGGAGGCGAAGGCGGAGCGGCGCCGCTTCTCGCCGGCCGGCCAGTCGACGCAGGTGATCGTGGGCGCCGACGCCACCTCCGACGAGGCCCTGATCCGCAAGAGCGCGCATCTCTACGGCACGTTCGGCCTCAAGCGGGTCTACTACTCGGCCTTCAGCCCGATCCCCGACGGCTCGACGATCCTGCCGCTGAAGGCGCCCCCGCTGCAGCGCGAGCACCGGCTCTACCAGGCCGACTGGCTGATCCGGTACTACGAGTTCAGCCCCGACGACGTGGCCGCGGCGACCGAGGGCGGGATGTTCCCCCTCGACGTCGACCCCAAGCTCGCCTGGGCCCTGCGGCACCGCCACCGCTTCCCCGTCGACGTGAACCGGGCCGACCGGGAGATGCTGCTGCGGGTGCCGGGCCTCGGGGCGCGGGCGGTGGACAAGATCGTGCGGGCGCGCCGCCACGGGGCGCTGCGCCTCGACGACGTGGCGCGCCTCACCTCCGGCCTGAAGCGGGCGCGGCCCTTCCTGATCGCCGAGGACTGGCGCCCGACCGCGCTGACCGACCGCCTCGACCTGCGCGCGCGCCTCGCCGAGCCCGCCGCGCAGCTGAGCCTGTTCTGAGATGGAGGGGCCGCAGGCGCGCCGCGCGCCCGCTCCGGTCCGGGCGATGGCCGGCGCGGGCGGCCCGCTCCCGCCCGTGGAGGCCGCGCCCCGCGCGGAGGCGGCCCGCCGCACCGTCGCGCTTCGCCCCGGCGCCGACCTCGAGGGGTTCCGCGCGGCCGTGCGCGGCCTCGTGGCCGAGGGCGTGCCGCCCGAGCGCGTCGCCTGGACCTCGGATGGGGCCCCGGACCTCCTCGGCGCCGCCGCCGCGCCCGCCGCGACGGACGCGCCCGTCGCGCTGCCGCGGGCGGCGGCGGACCTCGTGCCGATGGTGGTGCCCCACCGCGACCCCGAGCGCTACGGCCTGCTCTACGCCCTGATCTGGCGGATCCGCGCGGGCGAGCGCGACCTCCTCGAGGTGGCGAGCGATCCCCTCGTCCACCGCCTCGACCGGATGCGCAAGGCGGTCGCGCGCGACCTGCACAAGATGCACGCTTTCCTGCGCTTCCGGCGGGTGCCGGAGGCGGCGGGAACCGAGCGCTTCGTCGCCTGGTTCGAGCCCGAGCACCACATCCTGGAGGCCGCCGCGCCCTTCTTCGTCGATCGCTTCCGGTCGCTCGTCTGGACCATCCTGACGCCCGAGGGCTCGGCCCGCTGGGACGGGGCGGCGCTCGGCTTCGGCCCGCCGGGCCGGCGCGAGGACGTGCCGGCGGGCGACAGCTTCGAGGCGGGCTGGCGGGACTATTACGAGAGCACGTTCAACCCGGCGCGCACCAACCTGCGCGCCATGCGGGCGGAGATGCCGCGGAAGTACTGGCACAACATGCCCGAGACGCTGGCGATCCCGGCCCTGATCCGCCAGGCCGGCACCCGCACCGCCGCGATGATCGAGAGGGAGCCGCAGATGCCCGTCAAGCGCCAGCCCGCCCGCGCCGTCGCCGCCATGGCGGACCAGGACCCCGCCTCCCTGGAGGAGCTGAACGCCATCATCCGCCGCACGGAGCCGCTGGTGCCGGGCGCCACGCAGGCCGTCCTCGGCGAGGGGCCCGTCGGCGCCACCATCGCCTTCGTGGGCGAGCAGCCGGGCGACCAGGAGGACCGGCAGGGCCGCCCCTTCGTCGGCCCGGCGGGCCAGCTCCTCACCCGCGCCATGGGCGAGGCCGGGATCGACCGGGCCGCCGCCTACCTGACGAATGCCGTCAAGCACTTCAAGTTCGAGGAGCGCGGCAAGCGCCGCATCCACCAGAAGCCGACGGCGGGCGAGGTCAGCCACTACCGCTGGTGGCTCGACCGGGAGCTCGACATCGTCGCCCCGAAGCTCGTCGTGGCGCTCGGCGCCACCGCGGTCCTGGCGCTCACCGGCAAGGCGGTCCCGATCGCCCGCGCCCGCGGCCCCTTCCGCTTCGAGCGCCTCGACAACCGCTTCCAGGGCTTCATCACGGTCCACCCCTCCTACCTGCTGCGCCTGCCGGACGAGGCGAAGCAGGAGGCCTACGCGGCCTTCGTCGACGACCTGCGCCGGGTGGAGGCGCTGGGGCGCGAGCTCGCGGGGTAGGCGGGCATTCCCATACGGAATCGTGTAGGGAAGCGGCGGGCACCGTCCGCGCGTCCCGCGTGTTGTGGTCCGGGCACGTCCGCGCCCGGAGGTCCGACGTCGCCATGCCAGGCTGGGCCAAGTGGCTGTTCCGGCGCGAGGCGCTCCTCGTCTGTGCCGCCGCGATCCTCGGCGCGGCCGCGGCCGCGGCCTGGTATCTCCTGCAGGCCACGGTCCTGACCATCGCGGTCGCGCCGCGCGACGGCACCGAGCCGGAACTGATCAAGGCCTACGCGGACGCCCTCGAGAACGCCCGCGAATCCATCCGCCTGAGGATCCTGCCCTTCGACGACGTGCGGGAGAGCGCGGCCGCCCTGCAGGACGGGCGGGCCGACCTCGCGGTCGTGCGGCCGGACGTGGTGCTGCCGCCCAACGGCCTGACGCTCGCGATCCTGCGCGATCAGGCGATGGTCATCGCCTCGCCGGAGGCGAACGGGATCAGGACCTTCCCCCGGCTCGCCGGCAAGCGCCTGGGCATCGCCGCGCACAAGGACGCGGATTTCCGCCTGCTCAAGAACATCCTGGGCTATTACGGCCTGGATCTGGAGACCGCCTCCGGCACCGGCCCGGTGCCCGCGCGCGCGGTGCGGCTCGTCGCGGTGGATCAGGCGGGGCTCGCCGCCGCCCTCCGCGCCCGGCAGATCGACGCCTTCGTCAGCATCATCGCGCCCGCGGCGCCCAAGGCCCTCGATCTCGTCGCGGCGGTCCGGTCGGTGAGCCGGGGCGGCAAGGTGGATTTCGTCGCCGTCGAGGAGGACGACGCGATCATCGAGCGCTTCCCGAAGCTCCAGGCCGTCACCGTCCCGGCCGGCCTGTTCGGCGGCCAGCCCAAGCTCCCGGAGGAGGACGTGAAGACGGTGGGCGCCTCCTACCGGCTGATGGCGCGGGCCTCCCTCGGCCGGGCCGTGGCCGCCGACGTCACCCAGCACCTCTTCGAGATGCGGACCGCCGCGGCGCAGGCGACGGACGCCGCCGACTACATCCTGGCCCCGGCCTACGACACCACCGCGGCGGCCACGAGCGCCCGCATCCCGATCCATCCGGGCGCCATCGACTATTACGAGCGCGAGCAGCACAGCCTCGTCGACCGCTACGGGGACACCCTCTACCTCCTGGCCGCCCTGGCCGGCGGCCTGGCCTCCGCGGTGGCGTGGCTGCGCCAGCGCCTGGCGCGCCTGCGCCGCGAGCGCATCGACGAGGTCATGGACCGGCTCCTGGCCATCGCCGGCGAGGCGCGGGCGATGTGCGAGCCGGCCGCGCTTCGGGCCCTCGCCGTCGAGATCGACCGCCTCGCCGCCGACGTGGTCCGCTACGCCCGGGAGCGGGAGCCCGACGCCCGCACGATGGCCGCCGTCACGATCGCCATCGACACCGCCAAGGCGACCGTCGCGGATTGCCGCAACGCGCTCGGCGACGCGCCGGCGCCCCCGACGCCGGGCACCCCTTCCATGCGCCTCCACCTCGCCGGCGGAGAGGCGACCGGGTGAGCGCCGCCTCACCTCTCCCG
>NZ_BJZU01000203.1 GCF_007992195.1 Methylobacterium oxalidis
TCACCCCAACCCTCTCCCGAACGGGAGAGGGAGCCCGCGGCGGATGTGGCGGGCGCTGCGCGGCGGGAAACCCGCCCGCGCCCTCACGCCTCGGCCGCGTCCGTGTCCTCGTGCTCCTTGTGCGGGCGCAGCTCCGGGGCGACGGGGCCCGCCTCGATCTCCGCCTCCGGCTCGGCCCGGCTCTGCTGGCGGCTCGAATCCACGAACAGGCGGGCCTCGCCCTCCTTCACGCCGAGGCTGCGCAGCGCGTAGAGCGTCATGCCGAGGGCGAGCTCCCGCTCGCCCATCAGCACGAGGCCGACCTTCTTCTCCTCGAGGCGCCGGCGCTCGGCGTCGCTGTGGGTGCGGATCAGCGTGTCGATCCGCGGGTTGGCGCCGCGCGCGATCTCCACGAGCCGGCCGGTGTTGTGCGAGTCCGGCGTCGCGATCACGAGGAGGTGCGCGCTTCCGATGTCGGCCGCCTCCAGGATGCCCGGCGCCGTGGCGTCCCCGAACACCGCGTCGAGGCCCTGCTGGCGCAGCTCCAGGACCCGGCGCCGGTCGCGGTCCACCACCACGTAGGGCAGGTCCCAGGTCTGCAGCGCCTTGCCGATGCTGCTGCCGACCCGCCCGTAGCCGATCACCACCGCGTGGTTGCGCCGGGGCGCCGCCGGCACCGCCATGGCGACCTCGCCCGCCCCCCGGCGCTCG
>NZ_BJZU01000204.1 GCF_007992195.1 Methylobacterium oxalidis
CCGGCAATGGGCCCTCACGATTGAGCCCAGCGCATTCAGGTCCACTCGGGCCGCCTGCCAGCCTCCAAGGCAGCAAGCGTGATGCGATCGACGCCAGCCTCGTGCAGATCATACCCCAGATGCGCGGCGAGTTGCTCGCGGCCCCGAAACACGCGGCTCTTCACGGTGCCAACCGCACAGTCCATGATCTGCGCCGCTTCCTCATAGCTCAGTTCGTTGATCGCCACGAGGATTAGGGTTTCACGCATTGCACTTGGCAGCTTGGCAAGTGCGACTTGCACGTCCTGAACATCGAGGTGCGCTTCCTGGCCAGGAATGCAGGCAAGGCTCTCTGCATAGCCTCCATCGTCGTCTTCTACCTCTCGAACGCTCCTGCGCCGATCAGTGTAGAAGGTGTTGCGCATGATCGTGAAAAGCCACGCTTCCTGATTGGTGCCAGCCTGAAACCGGTCGCGTGCTCGCCAAGCTTTCAGCAAAGTCTCCTGTACGAGATCTTCTGCCTGGGTTGCGTTGCGCGTGAGTGACAGCGCGAAGTTGAGCAGGCTCGCCGTCATCTTTAGGAGGGTGTCGCGGAACAACTGCTCATCGCGACCAGCCTGAGCGACGAGGACATTCTCAAGCTTGGCCAGCAGTTCCTTGAAGCGGTCTGATTGCTCAATGTTTGGCAGCGCAGCGTATGCCTGAGCAAGCGCCTGCCCCAGATGGTTCCGGATGCCCTTCGCCAGGGTCGGGTGAGAGGCAGGCAGCGCCATCGTTGGTCGGGCTCACGATCGGAAAGCCTTCAACTAGGGCGCAGCTTGCATACTTGACATGGCTCGTGGCCGAGCATCAGCGCAAGCAGCCCGAAGCCCGACAGCCGAACCCTTGAAAGGCTCATCGATCCTGGCTCAGTGGCCCGGCTCCCCGCGATACTTGGCTGCCTCCGCTTCCCACTGCTCAACCGTCAGTTCCCGAACCGGGATGACCAGCGCGCCCCATTGTAGCTTCGCGCGGCCGTCCGCGACCCACTCTCGCCAGTCCCGAAGGGCCTCTGTCGCCTCGCCCGGTTGCAGGGGCCGGAAGCTGAGGACCTTGGTTACCTGCTCGATGTGGCGCCTCGCCCCGCTGCGATCAAGCCGATCACGTCATGGCTTCTGAATGCGAACCGGAACTGACTTCGCTGCCGGTACCTTGCTGCGCTCAGCATGATGCCAGAGCGGGATCAGCGGGTTGCATTCCGGATAGTAGCCGCCGACACAACCGGCAGGGATGTTGTAGGCGAGTACCCGGAAGCCATCGACGCGGCGTTTCACACCGTCGCTTGCAGCACCAACTAAGTTGACGGTCTGCCCATCACGGAAGCCGAGGCGAGCAATGTCGGCTTTGTTCATGAAGAGCACCATGCGGGTGCCCTTTACACCCCGAAAGCGATCATCATAGCCGTAAATCGTGGTGTTGAACTGATCGTTCGAACGCATGGTGATCAGGCGTAGCACGTCGGGATCAACCTGCTCCGTATCAGGATCAGCCGACATGCCACCCGGTGTTATGAAGTTCGCCTTGCCAGTCTCGGTCTTCCAAACCCGCTGAGCAGCTGGGATCGGGCGCCGAAAGCCGCCCGGCTTCCAAAGCCGGGCGTTGAAATCCTTGAACTCACTTGGGTAGGTCGCCTCGATGGCGTCACGAATGCTCGCATAGTCGCGGCTCCAGCGATCCCAGTCGATGTGCAGGTTGGGTGCGAGAGTCGCCTGGGCGATGCCGGCCACGATCCTGGGCTCGGAGAGAAGGTGCGGGCTCGCAGGCTCAGCGTAGCCTTTGGAGCCATGGATGCAGGCGGTCGAGTCCTCCATCGCCACCGCTTGCCGCCCACCCGGTTGCGCGTCGATCTCAATCCGGCCGAGACAGGGCAAGATGTAGGCGATCTCGCCGTGGATGAGGTGGTTGCGGTTGAGCTTCGTTGAAATCTGCACCGTCAGGCGCAGCTTGCGCCACGCCATCTCCATCAGCCTAGTCTCAGGCACAGCACGGATGAAGTTGCCGCCGAGGGCCACGAAGGCACGGACCGAACCATCCAGGATACCTTCACAGGTCTCGACCGTGTTCAGACCCTTCTCCTGCGGCGGCTTAAACCCATAGAGAGCATTGAGTTTGTCACTCGGCACTAACTCGGGTTTCTCGGTGATGCCGACGGTACGCTGGCCTTGTACGTTGGAATGGCCCCGTACGGGGCAGATGCCGGCGCCAGGACGTCCGATGTTGCCGCGCAGGAGCAGCAGGTTGACGAGCATCTGCACAGTCTCAACACCCTTGCGATGTTGAGTCAGGCCCATGCCATAGATGCCCATTGCCGCCTTGGCGTGAGCGTAGGTACGGGCGGCCTGCTCCAAGTCTGCGCGAAAGAGGCCGGAATGCTGCTCGATTTCCTCCCAGGTCTTGTTGCGGACTGAGGCCACAAAGGCCTCGAAGCCATGTGTGTGCTCGGCGATGAAGGCGGTGTCTATCAAGCGTGGGATGCCATGCACCTGCGCCGCATCGTCGGCCTCGATCAAGGCCTTGCAGAGCCCGTAGATCGCTGCGAGGTCACCACCTGCCTTGACCTGAAGATACTGCGACGAAATCCGCGTCTCGGAGCGCGTCAGCATCTCGATAGGTGACTGAGGGTTCGTGAAGCGTTCGAGGCCGCGTTCCCTCAACGGATTAAAGGTAATGATCGGCACGCCTCGCTTACTAGCATCCTGAAGCGGGTGCAGCATCCGAGGCGCATTCGAGCCTGGGTTTTGACCGAAGAAGAAGATGCAGTCGGTGTGCTCGAAATCCTCAAGGAGAACAGTGCCCACTGGCGAGCCAATGCTCTCGGGCAGCGCCACCGAGGTCGATTCATGGCACATGTTGGAACTGTCGGGCAGGTTGTTGTTGCCATAGAGCCGCGCCAGTAGCCCGTACATGTAGGAGGCTTCGAGCGAAGCGCGTCCTGAGGCGTAGAACACCGCGGAATTCGGTTCGAGCGCCTTCAACTCAGCGCCGATCTCACGGAAGGCCTCTGGCCAGGAAACGGGTTGGTACTTGTCAGTTGCGGCGTCCCAGCGCATCGGCTCGGTCAAACGGCCGAGTTCTTCCAGGTCGTAGTCACGCCAGGTCTCCAGTTCAGTGACGGTGTGTTTGGCAAAGAAATCGGCCGTAATGTGCCGGCGGGTTACCTCCCAGGCTGTGGCCTTAGCACCATTCTCGCAGTACTCGAACACCGAGGGCTTGCCGGGCTTGGCCCAAGCACAGCTCACGCACATGAATCCATCCGGTTTGTTCTGGTGCATCAGCAGTGTTCCGCCGCTGAGGGGAACCTGCTCACGCAGCAGGATCTCGGTCAGCGACTTGGCCGACCCCCAACCACCAGAGGGGCCGTTGTAGGGCTTGATCGTGACGGGATCGGCCATGCCATTCTCCATTGAGGTACTTTGCGAGCCGAGAGCGAGGCCCTTTCAAAACTTTGGGCGCGGAGATCGCTGGCAGCTTGCCTCGCGGCTCCTTGAGGCTCACGGATTGATGCTGCGCTTGGCCGGTTGTGGACGGGCTGAGGTGCTGGCTCGGACGTTGGTGAGGCTCGAGGACGCCAGCGCGATCGAGACATCGTTTGTCGAGCCAAAGCTTCCTTGGGTAAGGCCTCCGGGCCTTGTGCTGCGACCGCAACGTGCTGATCGTGTTGAAAAACTCCGAGGCGCAGTCTAAGACCTCTATAGCTAGTGTTTGCCGTCCGCCGCCGCCCCAGTTGTTGTATGTCGATGCCCTCAAGAGAGGGTTCAAACGGTGTTTTTCAACACAATCTTCTCACAACCGCTTACGCGCCGATCATCTCCTCCTGCACCCCATTGAGATAGCCGGTGAGCCGGAGGGCTATCGCGAGGTCCGCGCATTGAATCCAGATTGCGGTCGGCAGAGCGACGCGTTCGAGGTTGCGCAAAATGGATTCCCCGGAGAGCGCAGCTTCCCTCTCCTGCGAGTGGGCCAAGACGCGTGGCCCACCTGGAGTGGCGATCATGACAGAAATTGTGACCATAGAGAGCTAACAGCGTCTAGGAGGCATCGTTGCTGGAGCAAGCCTGCGGCATTCTCGACCTCGGCAACTCAGACGCGCGTGAAGGCTGTGACGTGATTCCGCGCCGATCAATCGTTCTCATTTTCGGATGATCGAACGTAGTGGATATAGATCGCCTTTCGAAAGGCAGCACGGTCTTCCGGCATTCGGGAGGCTAGGGCAGCTTGGAGACCGGCGAGCCCAGCCCGCGCGGTCTAATCGCGCTGGTCAGCGTCCAGTAGGTCGAAAACTTCACACACCGCGTTCTCCCGGACGGCACTGCCTATGGTTTGAAGCTCCCCCGGCTCCTAGCGCCCATGAAAAAGCTTGACGCAGCGAACGGGATCTACCGGGCGGGCCAGCGACAGCAAGGCCATAGGTTTCTATCGAGAGAAGAACCGTTCCAGGACCCGCCTCGTTGCTGGTGACCTCGCGCCTGTGACTATAGGACCAGCAGAGTCGCGAGATTCTCAAAGAAATGACTACCTCGATCGACTGAGGCTGCGTTAAAGTGCTATCCTGGGCGAGGCTGCAGAATAATCTACTGCTCCGCTCACATATTAACGCTGCAGACATTAGTCTAAATATTTTATCTCCCGTCTCTGCATCGCATATCGCTAAATGAAAAATTCATCTACCGGCGCCAGCAATCCCAGCGTTTTCGAATAGTCGCAGCCGAAGTTTGAAGTTCCTAACCGCCTGGAGTGGCTGTAGCGGTACGTCAGCCGGAAACCTGGACAGCGACGGCCATGCCCAGGAAGGCATCGGCGGCCCCGATGAAGCTGCCTACCACCGGCATGGCTTGGCGGATGTCGCGTGCCACTGCGACGGGGATCAGGTTCGCACCGCCCACGCTGCCGTTGGTCGGATCGAAGGTGATCCAGCCTGCGCCGGGCAGGTAGACCTCGCACCAGGCATGCGTAGACCCGGCATCGGCCGAGCCGAGCAGGGCGCGCGTGGGGTCATGGAGATAGCCCGAGACGACCCGTGCACCAAAGCCGAGACTACGGACCGCCTCAACGAGGAGCGTAGCGAGATCCCGGCAGGAGCCCAGACCCGACGATAAGGTTTGGTCCGGCGACTGTGTGCCCTCGTCTTCCCGGGCTTGGTAGGTGATGCCGCCGCCCACACCGGCATTGATATCCTTGAGGAGCGAGAGGGTGTCGGTCGGGTAGCCAGCCACGAAGCCCTGGGCCCAGTTCTGCAGGCGCCCACCATCAGGGTACTGCCGTACGGTGAGTGCTCCGAGGTCCGTCCACTCGTCGTCAGAGTACCGGAAGGGAAACGAGATGGCTGAGGCGGTAATGTCGAAGACGGGGAGGAGGATA
>NZ_BJZU01000205.1 GCF_007992195.1 Methylobacterium oxalidis
AGTAGCCTGCACGACGGCATATACACCGCCCGGAAGGAGAGTCCCTCCGCTCGATCATGCCGGCGGGCGCCTTTTGCGAAGCCAGCAAGCATTCACAACAGAGGTGAGAAGAGCCCGACCACTAACGCGGCCGGGCGAGAGTTGCTTAGCGGTCGCGGCGCTCGCGGACAGTCGTGCGCTCCTCGTGCCGCTCGATGCGCTCCCTGCGCGGCTCCGGATCAACGCCGAGCGCGCCACCGACAGTGCCTGTGGCTGCGCCCACGGCTCCACCAACCACGCCGCCCACTGGCCCAGCTGCGCGGTTGCCGTCCTCGGCACCACGCTCAGCCCCCCGAACAGTGCCTTGTGCTTGAGCCGATCCAGCTACGGCGACAGCAGATAGAAGGAGAGTTGCAGTGAGGAGTGCGCTCTTCATGGAAGATCCCTCGGGTTCGTTGCGGCGGCTTCCCGCCGCAGCTGGCAAGCCAGCCGGCTGAGATCTCGGTCAACGTTTCGCGTGCTGAAAAGGCTGCAGCCGGCCCAAGGCCTCATACTCGATGCCCCGCGAGCACCTTTCTCAAGGGCCTTGCAGTCCGCCTTCTCCTCACCATCTACAGGCCATCCGGCGGGATGGTGTGTGGAGTTTTGAGATGGCGAGCAACATACAGGAGCTGCGGCCAAAGGGTGCTGACAGCGAGAAGATCACCGTCAATCTGGGCTTCGTCGATCTCGGTCGCGTGGACCTGATGGTGCGCGACGGCTTCTACGCCAACCGCGCCGACTTCATCCGCACAGCTGTGCGCAACCAGCTTGAACGGCAGGACGAGGCCGTCCGCCAATCGGTGGCTCGGCGCCAGCTCAGCCTCGGCCTAACGCATTACACGCGGCAGGATCTGGAGGCGGCTCGGGACGCAGGAGCGCCGCTTCACATTCAAGTTCTCGGTCTCGCGAGCATTGCCGAGGATGTCACCCCGGAGCTCGCCCGGGCTTCCATCGCCTCGGTTGAGGTTCTCGGAGCTTTTCAGGCGAGCCCGGCGGTGAAGGCCGCACTCGCCGACCGCACAGCCTGAACCTCAGACCTGTCCATCCACTGCAAGACCACGCGCACGCCTGCTTCGGCTTGGGCGAATGAAGGATCATGACCATGAACGCGTTCAGCAAGATCGATATGGGCGAGGTGACCCGCCTCACACGGGCCGGCAAACTCACTGAAGCCATGGCGCTGCTTCAGGGCCGCGCCGTCCCCGGCACGACTCACGACGGGCAGGACAGCGAGGCGCACAAAGGGGGTTGGAGTGCCAAGCGCTCAGGGCCGACGATCGACATGGTCGCTCCCTTAGCCCCGGGCGGCGCTTGGACGGCAGCCGGTCACGGGTGGGCACAGGCCGCCAGGGCATCAGCGCCTCGCCAGCAGTCCGCGGGTTTCCCTGATCTCACCGAGACGATGCAGGCGTTCCGCGGCCGCCTCGCTGAATCGGGCTCGTTACCTGGTCTCGGCGATGGCCTCCGCGCCAAGCGGCACACATCGGTTTCGGTGCCGGACGGTGCGCGCTTCGAGGAACGGACCTTCTCGAGCGATGCGGGAGGCCGCAGCTATAAGGTGTTCGTCCCCAGTGGCTACACCGGCCAGGCGCTTCCAGTCGTGGTCATGCTGCACGGCTGCACCCAGGACCCGGACGATTTCGCTGCCGGCACACGGATGAACGATCTGGCCGAGGAGCAGACGTTCCTCGTCGTGTATCCGCGTCAGCCCCAGTCAGCCAACATGCAGAAGTGCTGGAACTGGTTCAATGCTGGTGACCAGCGGCGTGAGGGCGGAGAGCCCTCGCTGATTGCTGGCATTGCACTTGCTGTTGCCGATGAATTCTCGGCCGACCGAACGCGCATTTACGTGGCTGGTCTCTCGGCGGGCGGCGCCGCGGCTGCCATCATGGCAGCCACCTATCCGGATCTGTTCGCCGCTGTTGGCATCCATTCTGGGCTTGCCTGCGGTGCGGCCAAGGACATGCCGTCAGCCTTCGCCGCGATGAGTGGAGGCGGTGCCGTCCAACCAAGAGGAAGCGGGCCGTCGGTGCCGACCATTGTCTTTCACGGCGACAGCGATCGAACGGTCAACCCCATCAACGGCGATCAAGTGATCGCTCAGGCACAGCCGAAGGTGGCACTGAATACGAAAGTGACGTCCGGTAAGACGCCCGGGGGTATGACCTACACGCGCACCGTTCAAGCCGATGACAGCGGGCGTGATGTCCTTGAGCAGTGGCTGCTGCATGGCGCAGGCCACGCCTGGTCTGGGGGAAGCGTGGCCGGCTCCTACACGGATCCACTGGGTCCTGATGCCAGCCGAGAGATGATGCGCTTCTTCCTGGCGCACACGAACACATCGGCTGCGACCCGCCATTGAGCGCCATGTAAGGGTCTCAAGCTGAAGCTCGGGTAGGGGGCTGCAGCCACTGCCCGAGCATCGTCCGTCACGGCTGCATGTTGCCGCCGTGCACCGCAATGCCGATGGCTTTACGCTGTCCAATCAGCCCCATCAGGCGCTTGCCACGCGTGACTCCCGTGCAGAGCATCTCCGCCATCCCGCGAAGCTAGCATGCAGGCCACGATCCTCACCCTCCGCACGACTGGCGGCGCTGGGCACAAGCCGAGAGGACGCCTTGAAGTGCGGAACTAGCGGAAATCCGCGTTGCAAACTCTGCCCTTGCAGCCCTACGCTGCGAGGCAAGAGCATAATGAATGCGGTTCCGGGGGCGGGCTGGCCTTGAAGGAGCCATCTGTCATGCGAGCTATATTTCGTAGTCGCTTCAGTGTCGCCGCTGGTCTCGCCTTGAGTTTGCATGCTTATCACGCCTCGGCACAAAGCGGACCAGCATTAAAATTGCAAGAGGCGACTGTTGCGGATGTCCAGTCTGCGATGAAAGACGGCAAACTGACTGCGCGTCAGCTCGTCGATTTCTATCTCGCGAGGATCGACGCCTACGACAAGAAAGGCCCGGCGCTTAACGCCGTCATTCTCATTAACCCGAGAGCGCGTGAGATTGCGGACGAGTTGGACGCAAAGCTCAAGGCCTCAGGTCCCATCGGTCCACTTCATGGCGTTCCTGTCCTTCTCAAAGACAACACCAACACTGCCGACATGCCGACCACAGGCGGTTCATTGAGCCTTGAGGGCTACGTGCCGCCCGAGGATGCGACCATCGTCAAGAAGATGAAGGCGGCAGGCGCGATCATCATCGCTAAGACCAACCTCCATGAGTTCGCCGTATGGGGTGAGACCATCAGCTCACTCGGCGGACAGACGCGCAATCCCTACGATCTTACCCGGACGCCGGGCGGCTCCAGTGGCGGCACGGGCGCGGGTCTCGCAGCCAACTTCGGTCTGGTCGGCATCGGCACCGACACCATCAATTCGATCCGCTCACCTGCCTCGGCCAACAGCCTCGTCGGCATCCGGCCGACGGTAGGATTGGTCAGCCGCACCGGCATCATTCCATACTCCTTTGTGCAGGACGCCGCCGGCCCTCTCGCGCGCACCCTGACAGATGCCGTCAAGACGTTGAACGTGTTGGTGGGCTACGACGCTGGCGACCCCGCAACTGCCTGGAATGTCGGCCATGTCGAGGAAGACTACACCACGTTCTTGAAGGCGGACGGTCTGAAAGGGGCTCGCATCGGCATCGTAGAGACGCTGTTCGGCAAAGAGCCCGTGCACCAGGACGTTAATAACGTCACGCGGGAAGCTATTCGCCGCATGGAGGAGGCCGGAGCGACGATGGTGTCAATCCGCGATCCCATGCTCGACACCAACAAACTGGTGTCCGGGGTCAGCGTGCATCTTTATGACCTCAAGCCTGACCTGAACAGCTACCTGTCCGATCCGAAGGCCAACGCGCCGGTCAAGTCATTGGAGGAGATCATCGCCTCGGGTAAGTTCTCGCCGAACATCGGCGATGAGATCCGGAAGTCGCAAGGGCTCGACCGGGACGGTGCCGAATACAAGGACCGCCTCTTCAAGCGGGCAAAGCTACGCGATCGCGTGATGCAGATCATGGCCGAGAACCAGCTCGACGCCTTGGTCTACCCCCACCAACAGCGCCTGGTCGTGCCGATCGGAGCACGCCAAGTAGAGCGCAATGGCATCCTGGGTTCCGCCACGGGCTTCCCGGCGATCACCGTGCCAGGCGGCTTTTCTCCGCCCAGTGAGAGCGCGCCGATTGGCGTTCCGGTTGGAGTCGAGCTTCTGGGCCGTCCGTGGGACGAGGCAACACTGATCCGGCTGGCCTACAGCTTCGAACAGGCCACAAAATTTCGCCGGCCGCCTGAAAGCACCCCTCCTATTCAATAGGTGTATCGTTCTCCTTCTCTAAAGCGCGGGATATCGGTGCCGGAAACCCGCGGCCTTCTGTGAATTGGGTTTCGCCGGCCCAGGCGAGCGGGATCCAAGGATGTGCTTCGGGTTAGGTAAGCCCAAGGTTCATGCCTTTTGGCTGCCGCGCGGTTCTCTGGGACTTCGTGCTCCTTTGAGCTGACCAAGAAGCGGAAAACAAAAAGGGCCGCCCGGAGGCGGCCCTCGTTGCAATTGGTGGGGTGGCTCAGAAATCCATGCCGCCCATGCCGCCCATGCCGCCGCCGCCTGGCATTGGCTGGGGGCTCTCCTTCTTTGGAGCGTCGGCAACCATTGCCTCAGTGGTGACCAGGAGGCCGGCGACAGAGGCCGCGTCCTGGAGAGCGGTGCGCACGACCTTCACTGGATCGACTATCCCGGCTTCGATCATGTCAACGTATTGCTCAGTCTGAGCATCGAAGCCAAAAGTCGCAGAGCTGTTGTCGGTGACTTTCCCGACGACGATCGAGCCCTCGACACCCGCGTTCTCAGCAATCTGACGGATCGGGGCCTCGAGCGCCTTGAGGACGATCTTGATGCCGGCCGCGACGTCGGCGTTGTCGCTCTTCAGCCCCTGCGCGGCAGCTCTGGCGCGTAGTAGGGCCGTGCCGCCGCCGGGGACGATGCCTTCCTCGACCGCCGCGCGGGTGGCGTGCATGGCATCCTCTACCCGGTCCTTCTTCTCCTTGACTTCGACTTCCGTGGAGCCGCCGACGCGGATCACCGCGACGCCGCCCGCGAGCTTGGCCAGCCGCTCCTGCAGCTTC
>NZ_BJZU01000206.1 GCF_007992195.1 Methylobacterium oxalidis
AGGACCAAGACGCTGGCGATGACCAGCACGTCTCCCGAAGTCCCTCGATCGGCTCGGGAGACCGCCGCCGTTTCAGCTTAATCGGCTGAGTGAACGAGCACGAAAAGGGGCAATACGAACGGCCTGTCCCACCTACCGGGTCTGCTGATCGAGTATGTACGACCGGGATAATGCCATCAGGATCCAGGCTTCATAGTTCTCCCCTGCCGGGTGAACTATGCCTCCCGAACAATCCATCAGGATGAGGATCGCTGAGATGAATGTGCGGGCAAAGAAACTGCCGAGCGACGAAGTCGTGAGGCGTCGAGCGAAGCGAGACTGAGCTCATTATGGTAGAGTGTGGCCGAACTGAGTGACTCATATCGTTGGGTCTTCAGCTTATTTCCGAACTATTTCACCTATTTCGGAAATTGATTTTCGGTGTTTAATAAAACTCGCCGTATTCGCTCTTTACTCTAGGGAAATTGGCAGATTAAGAGTCTCCACGATAACACCTGAGTCATGCGCTCATATTGCCCGCGCTGCGCTTTCAACTGAGGCGTCTCGCTGTAGTCTCTGCCCTGAAGACGCCGTGAATGCCCGGCAACGATCAGGCTCCTCCGAGGGAGCTATCGTGACTATGCGTCGGTCCACGCTGTTCATCTCCGCCGCCCTTGTGACGGTCTCGGCGATTGGGGCTGGCCTGTGGGTCTCACACAGCTCTCGCTCTCGGCTAGACCAGGACAAGCCGCCGGTGTCGGTCGCTCACCTCTCCACACAACAGCGATCCGTCACAGATCCCGATGGGGATCCCGTACGCACGGTGTACCCAGGCCCTCTGGGCGGATCGGTGGAGCACCTCAGCAGGCCGGCCCAGAATGAAGGAGCAGACGCGCCCGCCTCGGCTGCAGCGACACCCGCTGCCGTAACGGCCGAGCCTGCAACAGCCGAGCGTGCTGCATCCGAACTACCTCCAGCTCAAGGGCCGGACGCCGGAGCATCAGCCGACAACGTAGGTGTAGACGTGGCTTCGGCATCGACTGCCGCTGAACCAGCAGCCTCTGGAACCAGCATCGACCTCAACACAGCCTCGGTTGAGGAACTGAACGCTCTGGGCGCCGGCATGATCGGGCGCAGGATCATCGCTTTCCGGCCCTATGCCTCGCCGGAGGATCTCGTGAACAGGCGCGTCCTCAAGAGGTCGGACTTCGAGGTCATCAAGACCGCGATCACCGTCCGGTAGGCCCCTCTGGCGTGGGCAGCCCGTAGGAAGCGAGCAGCGACCGATGACGGGGTGAAGGACGGGATCACCTCAATGCCGCCATACAGGGATCCTTTAGGATCGCACATCGTGTCGCTTGAGCCTCTGCTCAGCGCGTGCAACCGTTTCATACCGTGGCGCTTCAGGCTCGTTGGCCCACGCCGAGGAGGCTCGTCAGCGGCCCCACGATGCAGCACCTGCGGCAGAAGAGCGTGAGCGAGTACCGAGCTGGCATCGCCAGACTCGTGCTGAGGAGAGCGGCCTGCGCCGCTGTCGCCAATCGGACGGTCGCCCTGCTCGCCGCAGCGGCCGCTCTGATCGTGTTCTGCCCCGCAGGTCCACCGCTGGATGAGGCCCTGATCAGCTCGTCACGCGCGTCCGCCTCAGCTTCTCTCGAAGCGCCAACGGCGGCAGTCATCCCACGAGTCTTCACCGCGACGATGGCGGGTGGGCCAGTCCACGAGTATGCGCAACACGCTCCGTCCGCAGCAGGCAGCGGCGTCCGCCTCGAACGATCCACTTTCCAGACGATCGAGGATGCTTGGTCTGCGGCCTTCTTCGGCGACCGTCAGCGGATGTCGGAGTTCATCGAACACTCCGCCGTGATCCACGGTCTTCCGGTCGAGTTCCTGATGCGCCTTCTGCGGCAGGAGAGCGGCCTCAACCATCGAGCCATCAGTCGCGCGGGCGCTCAAGGCGTGGCGCAGTTCATGCCGGGAACGGCCAGTGAGCGGGGGCTCACGGATCCGTTCAACCCGTTTGAGGCCATACCGAAATCGGCCGAACTCCTGAAGGAGTACCGGATCCGGTTCGGGAACCTCGGCTTTGCAGCGGCAGCCTACAACGCTGGCCCGCAGCGCGTCAGGGACTGGCTCTCTGGCCGCTCGGCTCTGCCCAAAGAGACGCGAGAGTACGTCGAGCGGATCACGGGCAGAACAGCCGACGATTGGCGTCAAGGTGGTGACGTCTACGCCACGGCCGAGACGGTGTTTAGGTCTTTGCGGAATTGAGCAACGGTCGAGAGTACCTTCTGCTTGGAAGGATCAGGGCCAAAACAAGCACAAGCCTGACCGATGGACGCTCGACGCTCGGGAGACCTGAAGCCGAAAGACACGCTCTCAGGTCAGCCTCCGGCAAGTGGAGCATGCCACCCAGGGTAGTCGCGGATCGTTCCCTCAACCCAGCCCGTTGATGGCTGCGCAACGCGTCCAGGAGGATGCATGGCGGTCACCCGGGAACAAGGTGCGGTTACGCCCTCGCCGGCCAATGAGTATGCCGCTGAGCGCGATGAGCGCGAAGCTCGTGGCGCCGTCGCAGCCGGCGAGGCCGTTCCACACGGGGTACGCTCAGTCGGGATCCTGGTGCTCGGTCTGCTGGCGGTCGTCTACACGCTCTACCTCGGCCGGGAGCTGATCCTGCCCATCGTCGTCGCGCTCGTCCTGAAGCTTCTGCTCGGGCCCGTCATGCGGATCCTGCATGAACGGCTCCGCTTGCCCCACGCACTCGCTGCGGCGTTGCTGATCCTGGTGGTGTTCGGGGCGATCGCGGGTATCGGCTTCACGATCTCCATCCCGGCATCGGGGTGGATCCAGCGCGCTCCCGAAAGCCTGACGCTCCTGAAGGAGAAGCTCGCCGTCCTGCACCATCCGCTCGACCTGCTGCAGCAGGGCCTGCACGCCATCGAGAGCCTGACCGCAACCTCCGGGCAGGAGGGGCAGAGCCAGACCATCATGGCACGGCCGGCTTCCGGTCTGGCGGGCTATCTCGCCACGAGCACGGCGGTGGTTCTGTCGCGCTTCTTTACGATCATGATCCTGCTGTTCTTCTTCCTCGCCTCGGGGGACCGCTTGTTGCGCGGCTTTGTCGAGGTGTTGCCGAGCTTCTCCAACAAGCGTCAGGCCGTCGAGATCGCCCATGAGATCGGGACGAACATCTCGGGTTACCTGCTCACCATCACGATGATGAACGCGATGGTGGGGGTGGCGACCGCCCTCGCCATGTGGGCCTGCGACCTCGGCACCCCGCTTCTCTGGGGAGCGGCCGCGTTTCTTCTGAACTACATCCCGATCCTTGGGCCTCTGGCCGGTGTCGGGATCTTCTTCGTCGTGGGCGTGCTCAGCCTGGACTGGCCCTGGTACGCGCTCACGCCGGCGGGTCTGTATCTGCTGATCCACATCGCCGAGGGCGAGACGATCACCCCCATGCTCCTGGCCAAGCGCTTCACCCTCAACCCTGTGCTCGTGATCGTCTCGCTGTTCTTCTGGCACATGCTCTGGGGCGTGCTTGGCGCCCTGCTGGCCGTGCCGCTGTTGGCCATGCTGAAGATCGTGGCGGACCGCGTCGAGCCGCTCAAGCCGATCGGGCACATCATCGGCTCCTGACAGGCAAAACAAGCAGCGTCTGGGGTTCCGAGGTGTGGCTGCGCAGAGAAAAACCCCGCTGGCGCAGGGGTGGGCCGAGCGGGGTTAGGAGTTGGAGGTGCCCAGCCGTGCCGTGGGGACCGACCGAGCAGCATCACTCATAATCAGAGGCCTGAACACCGACGATAACATCTGTGTGGTGGCGGACTGCAGCGTGAGCTTCCGTCCTGAAATTAGGCGAGACTCCTCGACAGCAGGATCTCCGCCCGACGAAGGCCACGGCCGAGCTTCTTGCGCCACCACGGTGAGGATCAGCCGCCGTAGAGCGACTGTTCCGCCCGAGCTCGTAGAGCACCTTCCATTCGTTGCCCGTGTGCAGCTCTATTGTGAGCGGCGGCTGAATGAGACCGCGTAGGCCTGCACCCGCGCGTCGACCAGCGGGTCGTCCGAAACCTCGATCCCGAATGCGGATGAGGGTCAAACAGGCGGAAGGCAGAGCTTGGGAGCCGGTGGGCTGAGCGGCTCCGGGGCCAGGAAGGACGGCGCGCGGACAGGTACCCTGCCGGCGGGGAGTGAGGGTTCGTCCAACGCGCCCGCCGAGGGCAGGTCGCCCAGACCCGCATCTGGTTCAAGCCGCTGGGCACGCCCTTCATGGGTGCCGGTGCCGCGGCACCGGCAACATTCCCTTGAGACGCCTGCGCCGACGCTGCTCCTGGTCCACCGGCCAAGATTATTGCAGCGCGATAGTATTGTTTCGATCTTGATTTTGGTGCTGGAAGTCGATGTAAATTCCTGCCTCTCCACCTACGCCGGAGGCATCAATGGCCACCAGCTTCAGCCCAGGCTTTGCGCGCACCGTGTCCGTGCAAGAGTTCAACGAACGTGCCCGGCGTCTGCTCTCGCCTGAGGCTGCTATGATCCCGGTAGCCGTCAAGCCGATGCGCAGGCAGAGGTCACTCGTCGCGGCAGAGGTTGCTCCCGTGAGCGATGGCCACGCCGAACTGCTGACCGGCTCATGAGCAGCGAGCGGGCTTCTACGGGAGATCCGGCGGCCGCTGAGCCTCATCGGTACAGCCTGCGCCGGCAGGATGGTGCCTGGACGGTTTACTGTTCCAGGACGGGCGAGCCGGTGCGCCTGAACGATCTCCCGCAGGTAGGGCTGACAAGGGCCGTTGCGGCCGACGTGGCGTGGGCGCTGAACTCGCTCAAGCCATGCGAC
>NZ_BJZU01000207.1 GCF_007992195.1 Methylobacterium oxalidis
CGACGCGGCCTGATTGACGGAGTGAGATCGCCCACGTCCTGCAAGATCTTTGATCCCCGCACCCGTTTACCGGGCGGACCACGGCATCGTCGATGCGATTGATGGGCTGGCCGAGGCCGTGACGGACGACCGCAAGCACTTCCACCTCACGGCGCTGACTACGCCCGCCGGGAACCTGATGCCACCTCCCAAGGATAGCGAGTAGACGACGAGGGCCGGGGGCTGCTCCGCTCGCTCGCGCATCCTTTCGTGCTGGCTTATGCTCGGCGCCAAGCAGGAGACAGCGCCGTGGACAATCAGACCGCATTGGACGCCTTAGTGCTTCAGCACCAGCGTTTTACGGACATGCTCCGCTCGGCCGACAGCGGCATCTGGTGGTCGTCGGATGTTGCTGCCGGGCTGAATGCTGAAAAGATCAAGGCTCAAGCCGACATGATCGGCGCCGCCTTGGACGAACTGGAAAGCCTCATCAAAAAAATCAACGCGTAGCTTCCGGCGAGGATATGGGAGAGGATATGGGACCAGTACGCGCGCCCGCGCGAGGCGGTCTCACATGGCGCAATTGGGAGCAGTACGCGCAGGCGCGAAGCCGTGGCTCGCAACAGCTACTCGCCGGCTGGGCGTTGCGAAACCAGCCGGTCTCTCGGATCGCAGCAGGTTCGGCTCAGCCCTCGCTCCCTAACTGACGGTCAGCGCCAACTGTGTCGTGATCCACGCCTGCGCCTCGTCTAGGTCGGAGAAGAGGGGCGGATCAGGATCGTCCACCGGCCCGAACCCCGCCTCCAGAAACCACTTGCCCACATCGCTGCCGTGGCTGTCCGATAGGCACACCAGCACGGCCACCAGAAAGCCATCCTTGAACACGAGCTGGCTCTCCTGATCGTCGCTACCCGTCGCAACCTTCACAGGCTGAAGACGCAGCGTCATGCGGCGGCTCCCCTGACAAGGTGCAAGTAGTTAGGCTTGAACTCGGCCAGAGCCTGTAGACGTTGAAGGTCGAGGATCCGCAGGTGTTGGTCGGAGATCTCTATCAGCCCTCGCTCGCGAAGGCTCGCCAGGCTTCGGTTCACATGCACGCTGCTCAGGCCGGTGGTGTCGGCGAGGTCCACCTGCGTCAGCGGGAAGGCGTAGGCATCCGAACTCGCGCAGCCTACCGCCTGGAGCCGCAGCAGCAGCTCGCACAGCAGATGCGCGATCCGCTCGTCGGCCGAGCGACGCCCGACATTGACCAGCCACTCGCGTAAGGTCGCCTCGTCCACAAGCGTGGCGAGCCGCAGGGCGTGGGTAATCGTCGGGTGGCTACGCAGGAGTTCCTGGATGGTATCGAGGGGGATCTGCACGACCTCGCAGGCCGAGAGCGTGCCGATGGCGTGATCCATCTCCTTCAGCATCGCGACATCGAGGTCGCAGAAGTCGCCGGGGATAAGGTAGGCCATGATCTGACGCGCGCCGCGGGATCGGCGCTTGTAGCGGCAGGCCATGCCTTCAAGGATCAGGTAAACGCCGTTCGGTGCGTCCCCTTCGCGGATGAGGTCGGTGTGTGCCGGCACGGAGCGCGTGTCGGCGCTGATCGTCTCCAGTACGGCTCGGTCGGCGTCCGACAGGCTGGCCAGACTGTCGAGTTTGCGGATGAGGGGGTTGGTCTGGGTATGGTCAGGATCCGGCGGCTTGCCTGCAGGATCTTTCCTGGGTCGAGCGTCGTCCTGCATCGCCTTTTCACCTGGGTTGGATGCGTATCTCGATTGGCCGCAATCTAGAGCATGCGTTCTGGGCGCAAAAGGGCTTCTTGCCGCGACCAACTGTGTTCCAAGCCAATTTCCTCGTGAATGGTCCGGCAGGACGCACAACTGATGATAGCTTCGCGCGTTGGCTCATCTCAGGATCAAAACCCCGCTCGTGCCCCTGAACGACGAACCAATCCCGACCACAGGAGCTCAGCGTGCAACTGATCGTTTCCGCACATCAAAACGGCCAAGCCATCGCCTTCCAGCAAATCACGCCGGCAGCAGCAATGGAGAAGGCTCGTCGGATGCAAGAAGGTGGATTGCACGACGTGCACATCACCGACATCACCGGCCGCTCCTATGCACCCAAGGAATTTGCAGCTTGCTTCACGCCGACCACCTCGTAGGCCGGTGCAGTCCCACTTCGGGCTCGCGCTGCTGACGCACCGTTGATGCTCAGCTAACGGCCCTGGCGTATCCTATCCGCAGGCCACGTTGCGTATCGGCCCGATCAGCGTCGCGTGGACACAACTAAGGGCCCTTGGCGTTCGAATTTCGCAAGATCACTGCACCGACGTTCTTCGCGCTCTGGTGTGCCGCGTTACGACAAGGTTGGAGCTTCCTCCGTTGTCACTCGGAACTCTGTGAGCGTGTTTGGCCCAAAGGTCAGCGTCAGCGGTACATCGGCGGCATCGCGCCCGTAGGCGATCAGGATCCGGCCGATGCGGGAGCTGTTGTTGCGCGGATCGAAAGTATGCCAGCGGCCGCCGAGATAGACCTCCATCCAAGCTGCGAAGTCGCCCGGCGCGTGTGGCAAGGGCAGGCCGATGTCACTGACATAGCCGTTGCAGTAGCGGGTCGGGATGTTCAGGCAGCGGCAGAATGTGACTGCGAGGTGCGCGTAGTCGCGGCAGACGCCCTGTTGCTCCTCGAAGACGTCGTAGGCCGTGCGGGTCGGGCGCGCATGTTCATACCCGAAGGTGATCCGGTCATGCACATAATCGCAGATGGCTTGGACCCGGCTCCAGCCGGGCGGGAGATGGCCGAATAAGTCCCAAGCGATGTCGGAGAGGCGGTCGGTTTCGCAATAGCGGCTGCCGAGGAGGAACAGCACGGCGTCTGAGGGCAGCTTCTCGATGGCAATCTCCTGAGCGCTGGTATCTTGCGTGTCGCCGCCGCCGTGATCGCGCACCACCGTGTCGGTCTTCAGGGCGAAACGGCCGGCCGGGGCGACCATGCGGTTGCACCAGTTACCGAAGCTGTCGCGGTATCCGTCGAGGGGGACCGCGGGGCTGGTCACCAAGTAGTCCGGCCGTTCGAGGTCGGAGAACCGCGAGGCGTGAACGTTCAGCGTTGCGATCACCGGTGTGGGCTGCGGGAACTCGTAAGTCATCTCGCAGCCGACAAGAATGCGCATGGGCGCTCTCCAGAGAGGTAGGACGAAGCTCTAGGCCGGTCGTTGGCAAAGGCAGGAGGCGCGCTGGACGGTGTGCCCCAGCTGGATGAACCTGTCCCCAGGCTTAGCATGGATGAGTAGTAAGTCAGACAGCTCGGCTACAGATCCTGCCTCCGCGCCGTCGAGCCGGCCCGAGTGTGTGAGGAGCCCAGCCCGGCGCTCGGACAATCGCTGGTAGCACGGACTGTTTCCGTATGACGCCAAAGGATTGATCTGGCGCGCGAGGCCGCGCGAAGCTCGCACAAAGCGCCTGCTTCTCTTCGAGCAAGTGCGTTCGTGGGAGGGGCGGCATCACATAGCGGCTGGGAAATCGGGAGCAGTACGGGCAGACGCGCGAAGCCATCAAGCCGTGACTTGCAACAGCTACTCGCCGGCTGGGCGTTACGGTTCTGCTCGGTGGTGAGCCGATCGGGCGACGGTCGCCGGAAGCATCGGAAACACCTCAATTGTCCAAAACCTCACAATATTGCCTATGCTATGATTTTAAGCATCGTACGAACAAGACATCGCGTATCTTAGTTGATTAACCCGTGTTATCGGGAGGCTGCTCACCCCGAAAACAGGAGGGCTACACCATGGCCCCTTCTGCCTGGGTACACGCGGGCGGCCCCTCAGAGCCGCCTGCTCCAGCTGAACAACCTAGCCTGCCCGAGACACCCCCTCCTGTCGGCTTCATCCATCGCGGGATCGCGCAGGAGGTCTACGCTGTCCTCGTCGACCTCGATGCCGATCCCGATACCCTCCTCGCCGAGGTGTGTCTCGATCGGCGGCTCTTCGACGGCGGCGGTACTCCTGTCCCATACGCCGCACTCGGCCGTCTGATCGCCCTCGGGGCCGAGCGAACCGGGTGTCGCCATCTCGGCCTTCTCATCGGGCAGCGGACCGCCCTGACCTCGCTCGGGCTGATCGGCTTGCTGATGCGCCACTCGGGCACGGTGGGCGACGCCCTGCGGGCTCTCGAAGAGCACACCGGCATGCACAGCCGGGGCGCCGTGGTCGGGCTCGGCATCGCCGGAGGCGTGGCGGTCCTCAGCTACTCCCCCTACGAGCCGGGAGCCGAGGGGTCTGCCCAGCATACAGAGCGAGCCCTTGCCAATGTGACCAACGTGCTGCGCGCGCTGTGCGGGGCCGAGTGGGCTCCGCTGGAGGTTCTGCTGCCGCGCTCTGCTCCCTGCGACACAGCTCCGTACCGCGGCTTCTTCCGGGCGCCGGTCCGGTTCGACGAGGAGGTGGCCGCCCTGGTGTTCCCGGCGGAACTCCTAGAGCAGCGCATCGCGGGTGCGGACCCGGCGGCCCATCGCGACGCCGAGGAGCAGATCTGCCAGCTTGAGGCTGACCAGCCGCCCACGCTGACGGACGAGGTGCGCCGGTATCTCCGCACCGAGGTGACCCGGAACCGCTGCAAAGCCGAGAAGACGGCGCGCCTGAAGTTGTTGAACCGCCGCACCCTGAGCCGCCGACTGCGTGCTGAGGGCACCAGCTTCAGGCAACTCGCCAACGAGACGCAGTTCCGGCTGGCGAAACAGCTCTTGACGGGCACCAGCA
>NZ_BJZU01000208.1 GCF_007992195.1 Methylobacterium oxalidis
TTTGCTGGCGAGGCCAATCTCGCACAGTCCTTCGTCGATCTCTTCACCCTGCCCGTCAAAACAGGCTGAGGAGCGTCTTCGATCGGGTCGGAACTCGGCGCCATGCCGGAGCGCGGGGCAAGCTGCGCAATGGCAGCCTAGAACGCATCTTCTGGGAAGCGGGCGTACCGCTTCCAGCCGCAAGGTCGAAGATTACCGAAAGGCAAGTTTCGGTCGGCATGAGTCGGTCAGCTCTTCTGGCAAACCTTCTCCGAAGCGGACTGGCGGCTTTCGGCCATCAATGGACGGCAGCTTTGCGTCCATCACGACCGTCTAGCCGACCTAGACGGTATCTCCGAAGCGGACCCGGCAGAATAGAAGAGCGACCTTGGACGATCGCCCTCCGCGCCGAAGCCCGGGATCATCGAGCCTTCCTGCGTCAGCTCACGCCCTTCTCTCAGGCCGAGCGGAAGCTTCGGTCTGCACGACCAGCCGTGTCTCGGTCATTCAGCGGCGACCATGCCGCGATCGGCTCAGTAAGGGTAGCCGTAGTAGTGAAGCGGACCCGGTCGATAGCGTTGGTCTATTGGACGCGGATACGGGTCGTGTCCCATGGCGTGGTGTAGGAGCGCCGGCCCTCGGTAGGGTCCGAGGATTGATCAGGCAGCCACGGCGGACAGCCTGAGGATGGGATCATCGCTCAAGCTAGCGAGTGACTCCAGGCTCAGGTAGCGGCGGGACACGGCCCACTCGTCGTTCTGCTCCAGCATCAGCGCGCCCACGAGCCGGACGACGGCGCGGTCGTTGGGGAAGATGCCGATGACGTCTGCGCGGCGCTGATCTCGCCGTTGAGCCGCTCCAGCGGGTTCGTGGATGCGATCTGCGGCCAGTGCTCACGCGGGAAGGTCATGGAGGCCAGCACGTCCTCACGCGCGCCGTCCATCAGGTCGGCGAGCTTGGGGAAGCGCTCGCGTAGCGCCTCGGCGACCTGCCGCCACTGGGCGTGCGCGGCCTCGGCCGTATCCTGCGCGAAGATCGTCTTGAGCATCGCGATGGCGGCCGGGCGCTGCTTGGCTGGCACATGGGCGAGCGCGTTCCTCATCCAATGCACGCGGCAGCGCTGGTGGGTGGCGGAAAACACCTTGGCGGCGGCTGCCCGCAGGCCCTTGTGGTCGTCGGCCACCACCAACTTCACACCCCGCAGGCCCCGGTCGGCCAAGGAGCGCAAGAAGGCCTTCCAGAACGGCTCGGCCTCCGAGGCGCCGGTGGCCACGCCCAGCACCTCGCGCCGGCCGTCTGTGTTCACGCCCACCGCCACTATGACCGCCCGCGAGACCGGGCTCCCATCGCACAGGTGCGATGGGGACCCTGGATGCGGCCGGCCTCGCGCACCTTCACGTAGGTGGCGTCGATCCACAGGTAGGACCACGCCCCCTCGATGGTCGCGCGAGGAAGGCATTCACCCGCTCGTCGGTCTCTGCGCACAGCCGCGAGACCTGGCTCTTCGACACGCCCGAGCCGCCCATCGCCTTGACCAGATCGTCGACTGCCCGCGTCGAGACGCCGTGGACGTAGGCCTCCTGGATCAAGGCCGTGAGCGCCTTCTCGGCCGTGCGCCGTGGCTCCAGGAACGAGGGCAGATAGCTGCCCTTCCTCAGCTTCGGGATTGCCAGCTCAATCCGTCCTGCCCGCGTCTCCCACGCTCGCACACGGTAGCCATTCCTCTGCGTCAGGCGATCCGGGCTGCGCTGACCGGCCGGCGCGCCGGTGCGGGCCTCAACCTCTAGCTCCATCATGCGCTCGGCAGCAAAGGCCAGCAGGTCGCGCACGAGGTCGCCATCCGCCCCCTTCTCGATCAGCTCGATCAGGGCCATCCTGTCGTCGGTCATCGTCATCTCCGGTCGAGAGTTCAGCTCGCAACCGAACCCTAGCCGAAGACCGGCGATGACCACCTCAGCGGCGGCCCGCTCCTACACCACGCCTGGGGACGTCACCCGCGCCTTGAACCACTGGCGCTGGGCCGCCACGAAGCTGACGAGCGCGACCGGCGCGTCACAGATCAGCCGGGCGATCTGCACCACATCATCGAACCCTTCCTCTGGAGCCGTATCGAGAATGCCGTAGGTATCGAGTTCGGCGAGGCGGAGGGGATTGGAAGTGTGTGGCTTTAGACTGTCGTCGAGTGTGGAAGGCATGCGGCAAGGAGGCAATCGGCTCGAGGAGTTTCAACCTGTAGCAATGCCCGTCTCATGTTGCATACGATTTGGCGCGGATAAGCGGCCACCCTTGTGGGCGCAGACCGGCGAGGCTTAGTCACGCAGCGTCTCTGGCTTCTGCCCATCTGGCAGGATCTCCCTCAGGTGGTCATGCACCATACGGGCCGAGAACGGTTTGGCGATGAAGTGTGCCCCTTCGGGCATATCTCCCGGTTCCGGCTGCACATGGCCAGACGCCACCATAATGGCGATGTGCGGCCACTGGCGAGCGGCTTCGCGTGCGACGGCGAAGCCCGTTGCGCGAGTCGGGCAACTGCACGTCGGTGAACAGCAGAGCGATGACGGCGTACTGCTGGGCGAGCAGCGCCACTCCAGATCGCGTTCTACGTTCAGCGTCACCTGATCTCCCGCCCCACGCTGCGCCACTTCCAAGCAGAAGCCGCGGAGGCATGGAAGAAGGCGACCGCTGCGGCCTGACATGATCAGAATCTGCCGTCTATCCGACTCGGCGACGGCTCCCGGGACAATGCCGCGGAGGGTGTCGCCGCATGCCAGCAGTTGGGTTACTGCGCTGGTCGCCGTGTTTCGTCGTGCCGCCTGAAGTACAGGGTCGGCCCAGACACATTTACTTCCGGCGGGTCAGCCAATGGGCTGCGCGCGTTCATGGTGCCTGAAAGGCCGGGATCGTGCGTCCTAACACGATCGGGAATGGTCTCGTGCCTCGGAGCCATGTTCGGCGATTGCGCTGCGATCGGGCGCCCACCAATTGGCGCTTGGGCAAGCGCAGCGTCCGGTAAAATCCCGAAAAAAGCAAAGGACATCAGAAAATATCTCATGGCAAATTAACTGAACGCTATTGAGATAAGATCTGGCTCTACTGCTTGGTTCCTGCTGAATCCATTTATTTTGGCTTGCTTTCTACATGGCGGAGTTTCGCAATGTGGTCAGCCGTTGCCTTTGAGGCACTCGCAGATCGCCTCGATCACATCGCCGAAAACCTAGTGCCCTGACTCAGACGGATGGTGCAGCCTGACTGTTGAGGATGGCGGCTGCGGGCTTGGTCCAGACGAAGGGCTTGGGCCGCTCGTTGTGCTCGGCGATGTAGCGCTTGATCGCCGCTTGCAGGTCGACGATCCCGGTGAACGTCCCGCGCCGCAGTCGGCGACGTGAGAGCGCCGAGAAGAAGCCCTCGACCGCGTTGAGCCAGGAGGCCGAGGTCGGGGTGAAGTGGAACACCCAGCGCGGGTGGCGCGACAGCCAGGCCCGTACCTTCGCGTGGGTGTGGGTGCGATAGTTGTCGAGCACCACGTGAACCACCTTGCCAGCCGGTACCGCCGCCTCGACGGCGTTGAGGAAGCGCAGGAACTCATCGTGACGATGCCGCTGCATGCAGCGGCCGATCACCGTGCCCTCCAGCACGTTCAGCGCAGCAAAGAGTGTGGTGGTGCCGTGGCGAACGTAGTCGTGCGTGCGCGCCGCCGGACGTCCTGGCGCGAGCGGGCGGTCGGGTCGTGTGCGCTCAAGCGCCTGGATCTGATGGGGTGGATGGCCCCCTACCGACATCAGCGTGCCAAGCTGGTGGCTGTCGAAGTCACCAGGACAGGAGCCATCCGCGATGCAGATTACAACGATCGGCCTCGATCTGGCTAAGCACAACTTCCAGGTTCACGGTGTGGATGCAGCCGGCGCTGTCGTCGAGAAGCGGCGCCTGCGGCGCGGGCAAGTGTTGAGCTACTTCGCCAAGCTCCCACCCTGCCGGATCGGCATCGAGGCCTGCGCCACCGCTCATTTCTGGGCCCGAGAATTGTGCCGGCTCGGGCACGATGTGCGCCTGATCCCACCGCAGTACGTCAAGGCCTACCTCAAGCGCGGCAAGAACGATGCAGCCGACGCCGCCGCCATCTGCGAGGCGGTGTCGCGGCCGTCCATGCGCTTCGTTCCCATCAAGAGCAGGGAGCAGCAGGCCGCCCTGGTCATGCATCGCACGCGCGACCTTCTGGTCCGGCAACGAACCCAGCTGATCAACGCGCTGCGGGCCCATCTGTCCGAGTTCGGCTTGATCGAGGCGCAGGGCCCTTCACACGTGCGACGGTTGCTGGAGAGCATGCAGACGGACGCAACCGTGCCGGACCTGGTGCGCGAAACTCTCACACTCCTGGCTTCCATGCTCGAGGCCGCGCAGATGCAGATCGAGGCGATCGAGGCCAAGATCGCCAAGTGGCACAATGACAATCCGACCAGCCGGCGGCTGGCGACGATCCCGGGCATCGGGCCCCTCATCGCCTCGGCGATCACGGCCACCGTCGCGGACGCCTCCGCCTTTCGCAGCGGGCGCGAGTTTGCAGCTTGGCTCGGCCTCACCCCTCGCCAGAAATCGACCGGGGGCAAGCAGAGACTGGGGCGGATCACCCGCAAGGGCGATCATTACCTGCGACGCCTGCTCATCGTCGGCGCGCAGACCGTTCTCCTACGATCGAAGGCCGCCAGGGCCCAGCCGTGGATCCAAGGTCTGCTGGCCCT
>NZ_BJZU01000209.1 GCF_007992195.1 Methylobacterium oxalidis
CTAAGTGATGGGTAGAGCGTGTACGCGGCAGTTGATATAGCCCGTGTGCTGTTCGTGCGGTTCGGCCGCGGTCTAAGGCTGGAGCTCGACGAGATCCGCGCGTTGTTCGAGATGATCGGAGAGGGCAACTGCGAGGAGATCGACGCCTTTGGACAGACCATCCGTGAACGAGCTCATCAGCTACAGCGCTTCTGCGAGTCCCTGGTGTTTGTCTCCAGCGCTGTACGGGCGGGAGAGATCGAAGAAGCGAGCGCGTTCGATCAACTTACCGGCGATGATGATGAGCAGCCGGCTGCTGAAGCCGTCGAGGTAAGCGATACCGGTCTCGACACCCAACGCGAAACGGAAGCGTGCAAAGTCCTGATAGGTAAAATGGCGGGATCCCAGCCGTTCGCTCGCGATCGCCTGAGGCTGAAATACTCGGCCTCAGGCTGGCGAGAAGCGGACATTCTGCTTTGCGCCCATTGCCGCCGTCCAGCCGGTTCAGATGGCATCCCCGAAGCGGACGGTACAGCAGATCAGGTTAGGTCTCGGTCGCGCGAGGAGTCGACGTGGTCCTCACGCCGCCTCAATGTCTCCATCGGAGCAGGAGCGGGCTTCGACAGAAAGCAGCGGAGCCGTTGCCCGGCCTACAATCGCTGGTTCATAGCATCTACGCCGGTCAGGCAGGCGCAGCCCCGAGTGGTGAAGGTTGGGGCGATGAGGGAGGAAGCACGACTCGGCTGAGGAGACGTCCCAGCTGTTCGGCTGAGTAGGGCTTGTGCAAGAGCTCGAACCCATGCACGCCGTCCTGCGCAAGCACGTGGCTGTAACCGGATGTCAGCACCACCGGCAGGGCCGGCAGACGACGTTTCAGCTCCTCCGCAAGAGCAAGGCCGCCCATGCCGGGCATCACCACATCCGAGAATACGACGTCAAAGCCGCTGCCGTCGGAACCAAGCTTCTCCAGCGCCTCCTCAGCGTTGGCTGCCCAAGTGGGCACGTAGCCGAAGTCCTCCAGGATCTGCGTGGCAAATCGGCCGATCTCCAGATTGTCCTCAACCACCAGCACGCGCTGTCCGCGACCCATTGGCGAGAGCGCCCCCTGATCGCGCCCGGCCTCTGACTGCTCCGGCCCAGTGATCACCTCAGGCAGGTAGAGGGTGAACGTTGATCCTTCGCCCAGTCTGCTCACCACATCGACGTCGCCGCCGGACTGCTTGGCAAAGCCGAAGACCTGGCTGAGCCCGAGGCCGGTGCCCTTGCCGACCTCCTTCGTGGTGAAGAACGGCTCGAAGATGCGGCTGACTTGATCAGCCGGGATCCCAGTTCCGGTATCCGTCAGCGACACGGCCGCGAAGGGTTGCTTGCTGCCCGCGTGCCCCCGGATTGGCGGCAACTCGGAAACGCGGGCCAGCTTGATGGTCAGACTTCCCTCACCCTCCATGGCGTCGCGGGCGTTCACCGCCATGTTGACGAGGGCGGTCTCAAACTGGCTGACATCAGCGCGGATGTAGCAGGGCTGCTCGGGCAGGTCGCTCACGACCCGGATGCGTGAGCCTGTCACCGTGTCGAGCAGATCAGCCACACGCTTCAGCCGGGCACCAGCATCGAACACCTCGGGCTTGAGCGCCTGCCGCCGAGCGAAGGCGAGGAGTTGGCCGGTGAGTTTGGCAGCTCGCTCGACGGTGTCCGAGACTGCGTCCAGGTAGCGACCCTTGCGCGCCTCTGGCAGGTCGGGCCGGCGCAGGAAGTCGACCGACGAGCGAATGATGGTGAGCAGGTTGTTGAAGTCGTGCGCAACTCCTCCGGTGAGTTGGCCGACTGCCTCCATCTTCTGCGCCTGGCGCAGCGCCTCCTCGGCCACGACCTGCCGTGTCACGTTCCGGCTCGATCCGACCAGCCGCGTAACTCTTCCTCTAGCGTCTCGCACCGGCACCAGGGAAGTATCCCAATGCTGCGGGTCTCCGGAGAGATCGAACACCTCTCGGTACTGGTAGATCTCGCCTGTCGCTAGAACCCGGCGGTAGCTTGCCAGCACACGCTCGGCGATGTCGGGCGGCAGTATCTCCTCGATTCGCTTACCGCGCACGTCCACGAGCTTGAAGCCGATCCCAGCCTCATGAGCCGGGTTGATCTGCTCGACGACAAAGCCGCCGTCCGGCTCGACCCCGATCACGAACAGGGCCTCGGGCGTATTCTCGAAGTAGGCGCGGTAGAGAGCATCGGCCTCGCGGCGAGCGGCTTCTGCCGCCTCAAGCTCCGTCTGCCGCTCATGCTCGATGGAGATGTCGCGCGTGACCGCGTAGAGCTTGGCGCCTTCCGGTACGGCAACCCACGACAGCCAGCGCCAAGTGCCGTCCTTGGTGCGATAGCGGTTCCTGAAGCGAAGCACTGGGTCGCCGCGTCGTACCTGCTCGAAGGCTTCCGCGCTCGCTGTTTCGTCGTCTGGATGAACGAAATCCTGATAGGATCCGCCCTCGATCTCATCCTTCGTCCAGCCAAGCGTCGCCGTCCAAGCCGGGTTGACCGTGTCGAAGGTCGCGGTGCCGAGATCGATGACGGAAAGCAGGTCCAGGCTGTGCTGCCAGATCAAGCCGCGCTCCCGGGAGCGCTCGATTACCTGCCGCTCCAGGTCAGCATTGAGCGCCAGAAGCTGCTCTTCGGCCACCTTACGGTCATGGATATCGACCGAGGCACCGAACCATCTTAGAAGCGCGCCGCTTTGCGGATCGCGATAGGGTTCGCCGCGTACCAGGAACCAGCGGTAGTCTCCAGCCGCGGAACGGATCCGATGCTCGAAGCGAAACGAACCGCCGGTGCGCCGCGCCTCGTCGAAGGCTGCCATCGTAGCCGGAGCATCGTCCGGATGAACAAAGCTCAGGGCGATGTCCGCTGCGGTGCTCGGCTCGTAGGTCTTGCCGGTGTACTGGGTCCACTGCCGATTGAAGAACTCGGTCCGACCCTCCGCGTCGGTGATCCACACGATCTGGGGAACTGCGTCGGCCATCAGCCGGAACTGCGCTTCACTGTCGCGCAGTCGCGCCTCCGCCCGGGCACGCTCGACCGCGGCCCAAGTGCGCTCTGCCACCTCGATGACGAGATCAGTGTCAAACCTGGTCCACGGGCGCGGCTCCCGTGCGTGGACGTAGAGCGCCGCGCGCATGCGCCCGTCCTTCACCAAGCAGGCCGTGATCGCAGCGCGTGTGTCGATGGCGTCGAAGGCCGCGAGGCTCTCTGGCGCGTTTGTGCGCGGATCGCTGGCTGCGTCTGTGATCAGGAGCGGGATACCGGCTCGCAAGGCGGCGAGCACCTCGGGCCCGAAGCCGGCGAGGTCATGCGTGCCAGCGCGCGACGGAACGCTCCCATCCGTCCAGTTGCGCTCGGTCGTAAAGTAGCGCGCCGTCTCTTCGACCTCGCCGTACCCGACGCGGTTTGCATGGAGGAAGCGCCCGAGTGCGGCCTGTGCGGTCTCGATGACGGCCTTCGGGTCAGAGAGTGCACGCAGACGATCGCTCAGATCGAGGAGGAGGCGGCCACGCCGCTCCGCGAGGACGCGGTCGGTGGTTTCGTGGCCTTGGGCGAACACGCCAGCCACTGAGCCGTCCTCGCCGCGAACGGGCGTGAAGCTGTAGTTCCAGTAGGTCTCTTGGCGGGCGCCGTCCCGGACCAACGAGAGCAGCTGGTCGTAGGTCGAGAAACCAGCACCCGTCTCCACCACGCTCGCGAGTTGAGGGCCGACGACCTCCCAGATATCAGCCCAAACCTCGGCGGCAGGGTGACCGAGTGCCCATGGGTGACGCTCAGCCAGGATTGGCGCCCAGGCATCGTTGTAGAGGAGGCGCAGATCTTGGCCCCAGTAGACGGCTGTGGGGAAGCTCGAGTTCAGGCAGATTGACAGCGCCAAGCGTAGCGACTGCGGCCAGGTCTCGGGTTCACCGAGCGGTGTGGCCGCCCACCGATGAGCCTGGATCAGGCTTTCCGCCGTGCCGCCTCCTACGAGGAGGCTGAGTTGATCGTCCACGCTTGTCACCACCGCGACGCTTACCGCGCTCTCTGTGTTCTGCAGCGGATCTGCTTTCGTCGGCATGCCTGATGCAGCGAGACAGGGGAGTGGCAAGCTGTGCAGAAAGCCCCACCCGAACGTTGTTGGCTCGCTGGGGCCAGTGAGAGGGTGAGCGCCCTTGGATTTTGCGAGGCGCATTGGGCGCAGGGGTGCAGCATGAACGTGCGCTCCCACAGCGTATTCGGCTTGTCAAACTGGCTTCCGTCTTTTCGACTGCACAAGCTCTGCCGTCCGAGGTCGTGGCGATGAGGTGCCCGGCGTGCCGTTCAACCTGACACTCTGAGAATCGGGAGCGGGCCAGTTTGGCGAGCATGCGGAGCTCTACGGCGTTTGGCTTAAACGAACGAAGTCCCGCTGCCGTCGGCCCGCGGTCGGTGCTCGGCGTAAGCGTCTCCAGTGTCGCAGCGTCTGCAGGAGCTGCCTGCAGAAATCGTTGCGCCACGTGGAACTAGCTCGCATCCTCTGCGTTACGCGCGTGCGAGGCCCAAGTCGGGCTCGCCAGTTCGACGCCGGTCACGCAGTGTCCGGCGTCGCTTGTAGTCACGTTGCTCAGTGGAGGATGTGGTTATGAGAACCTACGACGTTGCGCCCCTGTATCGTTCATCGGTCGGCTTCGACCGGG
>NZ_BJZU01000210.1 GCF_007992195.1 Methylobacterium oxalidis
AAGGAGCCACTAATCGTTTCGCGCAATCGTGAGACGTCGCGGCGCTCTCCCCCCAGGGCCACGGCACGGCGGACCGGGCGGTACCCGACAGCTAGTCCGGTCCGCCGCTCTACGCGCTCGCAGCGAGGCGCCGGGGCCGCCCGCGGTGCTGCACGACGGCGCGCGTGCCGGCGATCGGGCCGGCCGGGAAGGCGGCGATGCTCGGACGCTTTGAGGTGCGCTCGCGGGCCGGCTCGGCACCGGTCATGTCGCGGTAGAGGCGGCGGAGGCCGACGCGCAGCTCGCCCAGGTCCCCGAGGAACGTCTCGACGTTGTTGCGGTGGCCCGGGACCCGGAGCCGATCCGCCAGGCGGAACAGGTCGTGGACCTGCTCGGCTTGCTCGCGCTGCGTCATCGGGGACCGATCATGGCAGAAAAGCCCGTCCGCGTCTGCGGCTGCAACGCCTAAGCTGTTGAACGGGTTCGCGGATGGCTGAAAAGGGTGCGGGCATCCTTGTGAAGCCGCCCGCCAGCTGCCCCAGCTTCTTTATCCTGGTCTGGGACCTAACCGCCCAATGGCTCCAGCATCGCCGATCGCAGCGGGTAGGTAGAGGCCGCCCCGCCGGTCCCAGACAGCAAAACGCCCGCGAACCTCTCGGCAGCGGGCGTGCGTCTCGCGACGCTCGTCAAATGCCGGGTTTTGCCCGACGGGTCAAGGGCGCAGCGGTGACCAAGTCGGGACTGTAGCACAGCAGAAATCAACTGCACCACGGGGCAATGTCGAACCGATAAGCTAGGCATTTAGATAAGATTTCATGTTCTCATGAGGCGCGATTTCGTACTCTCATTTGCAATGGGTGGGCACAGCTGTTCGGCGCTGCTACTCAGGATTGAGGAGCATGTCCACGGCTGGATTACGCTCCGGGTTGTCAGCTGTGGACTGGAGGCGTCGTGCCCCTCGGCAAACCTCTGCTCGACGCTCTGGATAGTATGGGTTACGGCGGGCTTGTGCTCGATGCTGCAGGGCAGGTGATCCGGATCAATACGGCCGCGGCTGGAATCCTCAAAGCACAGATCAACGCAACCCGTACGGATGATGAACTCGCTTGGAGCCGCAAAGCTCTTGATCAATTGCTGCGGGCACAGAACAACGCCCTTGAATTGGACGAGGATGGCTGGTTTGCGGTTCCACAGGACAGCGCTCGAACAAGCCGGCCTCTGATCGTTCGTGCGGTTCCGGTCAGCAACGAGGCAGCCTCTGGCCCGCACAGGGTTGTGATGCTCATCGACCTGGACGTGATGCCCCGTCCCTCTGCGGAGGTGTTGAAGCGGATCTTCAATCTCACCCCATCTGAGGCACGGCTGGCCATCGAGATGGCTTGCGGCAAGAGCCCAGAAGAGGCTGCAGAAATGAACCAAGTGTCAGTGAGTACGGTGCGCAAGCAACTCGCCACTGTGTTCTCGAAGACGAACACGCATCGACAGGCCGAACTCGTAGCGCTGCTCACCCGTCTGGCAATTCTGCCCTGAGTAGGCTGAGATTAAGGCATCAGACCGGCAGCGGGGGCAACGCCATCCAGTACATGGGTGTCTGCAGCAGATCACCACTGGGCTGCTGCCATCGTCCAACTTCGCCGTAGCAGATTGCGACCTGCAGCACGTCCCAGGCAGCGTGAAATACGAGCACGGCCGTACCGTCTCGGGGTGCCGTCTGGATCGGCTGCCACTCGTAGCAAGATGGCATCGCTTATCCCGCCGTGGCGTGCGCCGGGCCCTGTGCAACTTTCTCAGGAACGCACAGAGTGAAATCACTCGCGATTGTCAGGCTTGGCAACCCTTAAACGATGTACGCGCGACACATTCGCGGTTGTTATAGACAGCAAACACCGCCGTAGCTGAGGCCGATCTGGATTGTGAAACAGTTCGTACGCAAGTGAACAATGCGCCGCGATCGCTAAAAATTTAACCTTTTTTCCGCGGCGTACATAATTTGAGGAATGCGGCACGCATCCTTCGAGTGCTAAGCCAAATCGACTGAATATTTTTCGCCCTGCAGTGTGCAAGGCGCGCGATACTCAGCAACGCAGATGCGGCCACGTTCTTCGTGGCGGAAGAAAATAACTTCTCATAGCCCTCTCCAGAGCCACGAGCGGCTGGAGACCACACACCGGTGCCGAGCGCGGTCCGAGGTCGCTGACGAACCATGGCCAAACGGGCTCGGCGCCTTCATTTCGCAACGCCCAAAAAGCTAAACTTTTGAGCGAGCGGCCGGGAGGAAAAAATGACCCACATCAAGCCAACGGACCCAAAAGCATCTTCCCTTAAACCGGTCAATGGAACAGATTCCAATGATATTTTAGATTATTCAACATATACAGATAGTAATGTCACAAGCATAAATTCAGATGGTCTATTGATTCACGGCCTTCGCGGAGATGACAAAGTTCAAGGAACTATCGGACGAGACCTGTTGTACGGCGACGATGGAAATGACACGATTATAGGCGGATATGGAGATGATTATGTTGAAGGAGGAGCAGGGGTCGACCTGATTATGGACGGTTCTCCGCCCAACTCACCCCTACACACTGGCAGCGATTACGTTCTAGCGGGTGATGGCAATGATAACATCTCCTACATTAACAACCTGGACGGCTCAACGCTGTTCGGGGGTGATGGAAACGATACGATTGGGGGCGGCATCGGCAACGATATAATCTATGGCGATAGAGATAATGATTACATCAGAGGCGGCAAAGGTAACGACACGATTTATGGCGGCGACGGTGACGACGCAATCAAAGGAAGCACGGGAGAGGGCTCCGATACCGTCTATGGTGGCGCGGGCAACGACACTCTTTTCTACAAAACAGACGCTTCCAGCGTGAAGCTCTATGGCGGCGATGGAAACGATACTATAACCGGCGGTTATGGCAATGACAGGCTTACCGGCGATGCTGGGGCCGATACCTTTGAATTCTGGTTGCTTTCCGGAAGAGATGTGATCACTGATTTCTCCGGCTTAGCTGGGGACCGTCTGAACCTCGAGGGACAAAAGTACAAATTGTCCAGCGCTGCTGATGGCGATGTAGTTCTGAAGCTGTCCGGTGGAGGAAGTGTTGAACTCGACGGGGTCAAGGTGAGCGACTTTGACTCACACTGGTTGATCTAACAAAGCTCTGCGGCGGCGGGATCACTCTCGCCGCCCAGCTGTGTGAGCGGACATCTCTGCCTTCGCAGGTTTGTCTGAATAAAACCCAGTGAACCGTGCCGCGCATGTCATTCGGCAGATGCGGAGCGCTCTTCGCAAATTGCTCGTCCGTCAGCCAAGACTGATCCACTAGCCGCTTCAATTGGGCGCACCAGAGTTATGGGTCCGGGGTCTAGGATGACACCGAGGCAGGGCAGAAGAGCGAGGAGCATCAGGCTTCGACCTCCTTCAACCGGATAATTCGCTCCGGAAGCTGGTCGGCCGCCGCGAGGTACTGATCTCGCGGCAGGGGCACGTGCCGACCCGTAGCCGTATGCTGCTCCTCGGTCAGCGACTCCAACAGCCACCGGAACCGCTTCGCCACGTCGGTCGCTGCACGCTCGCCGCCGCGACCGCGGTCCGAGGCGTAGGTCGCGAAGGTCTTCCCCTCGGCGAGGATGGCCCGGAGGAAGCGAACGCCCACCGCGCCGATCGCGTCCTCGAGGCGCCGGGTGAACTTCCGGACCTTCTCGGCATCCTCGATCGCGAAGATGATCTGGAGCTCGTGCGCGATGGTCTGGTCGCGCGAGCCGCCCTGGCCCCAGCCGCCCGATCCAAGCCGCGCCCCGGAGCCGCGCTCGAAGACGGCCTGGATCATGCGGCCCACCAGGAACTGCGCCTCGTCGATGCGGCCCGCCGCACGCTCCTGCGCCAGGATGTCGACGCGTCGGTTCAGGGTGGCGGTGAGGAAGCTGCCCGGCTCGTAGGGATCGGGAACGGAGCGCGTGGCGGTGTCGATCGCGACGTCGCGGGCGAGCCGCGGTGCGAGGCGCGCGCGCCGCTCGGCCGAAGAGATCCGCGTCTTCTTGCTGCGGGTGGTAGACGAAGATTTGGTGGCCGACGCGGTCACGGTGGTGCCCCTTGAGAGATGTCCCGCTTTGACACGCGCGGGCAAGGCGCTCCGGCTCCGTCGCCGTCGCTGACACTGTCAAGCAGGTTTGCGCGGCATGCGACCTAGTGGTCGAGCTCTCGTCGTCGGCAACGCCTGCCAACGACCCTGAGGAGCCATTCGATCTGATATCTGATTCAGGCCGCTGAGGGAGCTATAGCGGACCTTTAAGGCAAACGTGCCAACGACGGCAGGTGGGCTTGGCTTTTCCAATGGGTTCCGAGACGTCAAGGAACGAGGCGTTCCAGAAGGCTGGACCATTCATTTGAAACGGGTTGGCTGGCCGCCTGGAACGTTCCGTTAGAGCAAGCCCTATTGGAACGCGATACAGGAGGCGGAGGTGGCTCACCCTGCTGTCCGCGTAGGCGCGTGAGCATCGTCTTCAACATGTAGCCCCTTGCGTGCGCTTGAGCTGAGCAAGCTGCTCAGCAGCCCATCTGTTGTACGCACGACACGTACGCCCTGTTGTACAACCGATCGGAGTAGACGGAGGGGGACAGTGGGCAGCGAACTGGG
>NZ_BJZU01000211.1 GCF_007992195.1 Methylobacterium oxalidis
CAGTGTCGGCGCGCCGCCGCCCTTCGCGTGGGACACGAAGAACTGTAACATCTCGCGGCTGGCATCGAGACCGGTCGGATCGGTGAGGGAGCCGGCTGGGCGACCGCCGGCCCAGGTATGACCGGCGCCGTGCAGGATCCACAAGGAGGCCTTCATCGCCGCCGCGTGGGACGTGGTCGGACGCAAAGTCGCCAAGGCACAGTTGCTCGGTGACGTCTATGAGACGGCCCGTGGCTCGATCCGCCTGCCGGTGCCGCCAGACGCTCCGGCGGTGCGCATGTTCCGGCTCGTCATCGGCGAGGCGCGCGGTCTCATCCGGCAACGCGACGCCATTGACGCCATGGCCGAGACCCTCCTGTCAGATAGCGTGGACTACAAGCTCCTGCTGCGCATTCCCGGCATCGGCCCAATCAACGCCCTAACTATCCTGGCCGAGGCCAGCGGTCTGCTCCGCTTCAGCCACCACCGGCAGTTCCTGAAGTTCTGCGGGCTCGATCTGGCGACCCAGCAGTCCGGCACCTTCCGCGGCCAGACCAAGCTGTCGAAGTACGGCAACGCCCGACTACGGCGCACGCTCTGGCTGGCCGGTCAGGTGGCCATCCGGCAGCGGGAGAACAGCTTCCGTGACACCCGCCTCTCGCTAGTCGTCGGATCGCACCTATGCGGAGCTTATAGTTAATGGGCCGTTAGTGGATTCAGGCAGAGGATCATGGCCGTCGCTGACGCACGAGGCCGTCATGAGCCGGAAGTCACCCAACCGCATTGCTGCTGCCTGCATCGCCGAGGCGCTTGCAACCGAACTTGCGGCCGGCGCTGTTCGGCATCGGCAGGAGGGGCGGACGGAGACCGCAGAGGCTCTGCTCCAGCACGTTCGGCACCACCGGGTGCGGGCTATCAGGTTGCGAGCACTGGCTGGCGCTGAGCACTACCGGACGATCAGCGCACTACGCTGAGGTGCCTCACCACGGATGCAGCCCGCGAAAGAGGTGGCCCCGTATGGGGGCGCAGAAAGCGCGGCGATTACCGCTCGCCCACTCCCGATAGCAGCTTCTCAATGTCCGCCAACCCACTCTCGTATGCTTTCGCCTCGCTCGTCAGCGTGCGATCCGAGCGCTGGATCAGCTTGCCGCTTCGGCGGATCGCCCACTGATAAGAGGCGCCCTCCGCCTTCGGTGGTAGGATCTCCAGGGTGTAGGGATGAGTGTTGGGCATCGGGTCGGTCATGCCTGACCCTGTGCCACAAGCGTTCGCCGACACCAAGGCGAAACGCCGACAGCGGACCGACGCTGGCGTTTGTCCTCCCCTTTTCAGCTCTCAGGCATCATAGATCTTCCACCCTCCGCGCAGTCCCGTGACTTGGGCCACGACGCGGAAATCATGATGGCGCATGCGGCCAACAATGGTTCGGCTCAGTCCATTTCAGCCAACGATCTCAACGAGCGGGTGAAGCGACTGCTGGAGAAGAAGCCTGCCCTGGTGCCGGCTCTACCGAAGCATGCTGCACGGCGATTTTTGCGCAACGGTCTAAAGACGTAGCGGCAGCCCTAGTCAACCAACATCGGCGGCTCGCTTCCCGTGACGTGGGGGGCGAGCCCGCTCGGGAGTGGCGCAAAACACCGAGAGCCGGCGGTCTCCCAGGGATGGAGATGCGGCCGGTGCTTCGTGGCCACGCGCGGCGAGGCTTGCCGAGCGCTCACGAATGTCTCGGGTCCGAGGCGAAGGTGGCCGTGCGGACGCGCAAGGCCGCAAGCTCATCCTCGATCTCCCGCAGCACTCGCTCGACCTCGGTGGTGTCTGATCGCGACGCGCTTCGTTCTCGACGAGCCGCAGTTGATCGGCCCGCCGCGCCTCGAGAGCCGCAATGCGAGCCTCCAGGGCGTCGAGCCTGTCCTCGGCCGACCCGGCCATATTCATCCACCTTCTGCCCAGCTTCACCAGCAACCCTTACGCGAGTTGTAGGCTAAGCTTTTCATCTTCCTGCGCGCGAGACACGGCATCAACCCCGCGCGCCGCACACCAGTCCATGAACGCGCGCTCACGCGCTTCGTAAGCCGCGCGCAAAGCCGAGCCCGGCGTGCCGCGGCCGGTGGGCTTATCGCGATGAAAGTAGGGATTGCCGCCATACAAGGCGCGGACCTCGGCCGCCCACGTCTCATTTGCGATGGCAAACCGGTCCTCAATGCGGGCAAGCTGGCAGGGGTCATTCATGCCCGGTCTCCCCTTCGGAGGCTGCCCCATAGTGCGCGCTGCCCAGCCCTTATTAGAAGGAAGTTTTGCGGAAAATGCAGCGTTCCACGTCATCCGTGAGATCATATTTTTATCTTTTCTCGAAATCGACCTCCGCCCGGTTGTAAATGTCATCCCGATAGCGTAGATAGTAGTTATCGAATTTCGGCCAGATATCCGGCCGTGCCGCTCAAATGGGCGCGCGATCTGCATCTCTTCCCTATTTCGACGACAAGCGACCGAGCGCGTGTCTGCATGCGCTTGTCATACCTTATTGCCTACTAAGATACGGAAATACTCATGAGCATCGGCACCGTGAAGTGGTTCAACGGAACCAAGGGTTTTGGCTTCATCCAGCCTGAGGACGGCAGCAAGGACGTGTTCGTCCACATCTCGGCCGTCGAGCGCGCCGGCATGCAGACCCTCGATGAAGGCCAGAAGGTCTCCTACGAGATCGAGACTGACCGCCGTTCGGGCAAGCAGGCTGCTGGAAGCCTGCAGGTCGCCTAAGGTCACCTTAACGTTGACCATTATGGAAGCCGCTCCAGTCGGAGCGGCTTTTCTTTTCTCTCGACGCGCGTTCAGCCGCGATGCGCATAAGGAATCTACGTGGGTCAATTCAAAGCCAACCAACTCGTTGATCGTCTTGAGGCCGCTGCGAAGGCGCGGCAGGCCACGGTAGCTCGGTTCCGGTCACGCCCATCCGCCGATGACCCGATTGTTCTCGCACGGCAGTCAGCGCGACGCGCGGTTATCCATGCCCGAGAGGTTCGGATCAACGAGCGCGAGGCAGCCCGTTTCGCAGCCGAGGCTCAGCGGGAGGCTGAGGCGCTTGCTGAGCGGGAGCAACAGGAGGCTGAGCGTGCCCGTCAGGCTGCCGAGAAGGTGGTGCGCCAAGCCGCGCTCGCGGCCGAGCAGAAGGCGGCACGCGATGCACGCTTTGCGGCCCGCAAGGCCAGAGCACGGCGTTAGAGCTGACACGTTACGGCGAGTCGACGGATCAGAAGGATTGCAGATGTCTCACAAGTTCAAGATCGGTCAGCGGGTTCGGCAGGCCCGGCGGTTCGGCTCCGTCGATCACGGGGGTGCTGCCAGCAGCATCTTCGAAGTCGTTCGGCTCATGCCGGAGGAGCGCTCGGGCGAGCCATCGTACCGCATAAAATCAACTGCAGGCGAGCGCGCGGTGCTGGAAGGTGAGCTCACTCTCGCCTCCTGAACAATAGGATGATCTCAGTCGGAACGCTGCCATCGACGCCACGCTGGCAGTGATCGAGAGGCATAGTCGTAGTGTCTGCCGTCGCGATCTCGATGAAAATGAGGACCAGCGCCGCAAGTTCTCATGTACTGACCGGCAAGTCATCGAGGATGCCATGTGTCCGAGATTTGAACGACACGTGACGCTGTTCAGCTGCAGGATTCCCGCCGATCGGCCTGCTGGAGGAATACCATGGCACAGTTCAGCGCCTTCGCGCCGGTCTCCTCGCAGGCGATCTGCAGGCAGATGACTTCCGCAATCGAGGGCGACGTCGACGCTTGGTGCTCCGAGGCGAAATTGATCTCCTCCGAGATCCCCTGCATCGGCCGGCCCTGGTATTCTGACACCAAGCTCTACGAGGGCCATTTCGTGATCCAATTCACGGAGTATGAGAACAGCTCCGGGAGGGGAGCCAAGCACGACCTAACGCCTCAGAAACTCCAAGGCGGCCTCAAGCTGCTCTCGGAGAAATGCCCGGAGCGGATTTCCGAGATGCTCACCGAGCAGTGTCATGCCAGCACCGCTGACATGCTCATTCAGGCCAGCCTGTTTGGTAGGATCGTCGATGGCCGGGAACCGGGTACAGCTACCACTTCCTCAACGAGGAGTCCCCGATGACGGCCGACCGGAGGGAACTCTACGCCAGCCCTAATGGTGACCGGTGGTTCCTGGCCCGGAGTGCCACGACAGGGCGCCCCGTCGTCTTGCATGTGCCGAACCAGCCGTCCGGTGGTGTACCGATCGAGATCGAGCTTGGCTCCTTCCTCGTCGTCGGAGGTGGCCCGGAGCACCAGGAGCTTCTCCGCCTGATCGGGCACTCTTATCGAAGGCGCATCCTTCGAGGACGCGCCTGCAGGACCATCACACTGGGCTCCTGCATGATGCTTGCTGCGCAGCCGCAGCGGAAATCTTGAGGACACTCCGCCTGAGATGATCCCTGCGAGAGCTGGTGATGCAGTCCACATGGATGTCGCCTGCAGCAGGCGCGCACGGGCAAGGTTTGGGCTTCCTCGACGGCAAGGTATCGGAATGTCGCCCTGCATCGACGCGCGAGCTTCTGCGGCGGAGTGGCAGATGAAGGGCGTAGACGATCACGCCTCAGGCAATCCGGAATGCTGTGTGGGGCCCAGCGTTACG
>NZ_BJZU01000212.1 GCF_007992195.1 Methylobacterium oxalidis
AACAGGGCAACACGTACGGCCTGTCCTGACCGAAAAGGTGTGCTGATCGGGTGTATCGCTCCGGGACGCCAGGCAGGTTCTCAGATCGACAGTTCGCCCCGGTAGGGTGAACTGTACCCTCCGAACACTCGGCAGATCCTCGGTTGGGATTTCAGACAGAAACCGAAGCTGACATTACAAACCGAGACCGCGAAGCGTCGGCCGAGCGCAGCGAGGCCGACTGATGACCGTGTCAACCCGAACCGCCGCTTGCGCGGCACGCGCCATAAACGGTCGAGTTGCTTCTTGCTGTGCGTCGCTTCGCTCCGCACAGGCTCGCTCCGCTCGCTCCTTCACCTCAAGTAGGAAGTCATACCGCGGCGCATGTGAAGTCACCCTTTGCACCCAGGGTTGATGGGTAAGGAATTGCAAGCGCTCTGGGGTGAGTGCACTCCACTCCGGCTCAACCGGCGTCAGCGCGTGACCCCAGTCCTCGTCAACCAACGGTTCGCGCCGCTTCTGTGTCGGCAACGTGCAGCATCTCATGTCGGACGTGGCCGTGGCGGCAGTCACGCCCACTGCATGCGGCGTGATCCTGCTAACCCTGTTCCTTTCGCCAGCGGCGCGGAGTGTAACCCACTACGTCGCCGTGAAGGACGACCGCTTCCGAGTGGTCTTCGCGGGCGGAATGGACACTCGGGTTGAGACCCGGCAAAGGCAAACCGCGGGGCGAGCTATGAGGCGGCCGGGCGCTACCACACCACCTACCGGCTCTGGCCCGAAGCCCGAACCGAGCCCGTTGACGCCTGAGAGGCCGCCCCACCGGCCGAGCTTTTCGTGGTAATTTCCCGACCAGTTGCAGGGGACCGCATTGAGCACACCGGAACAGCGCGCGGGCGAGCGAGACTCGCTGATCGAACAAGATACTCTGAAAATGCGGGAGCAGGCCCGCGACTTCGAGCGCGAGCAGTACATGCTCGCGAACAAAGTCTTCGCGGATCAGACCGGCGAGCAGCGGATGCACGCGCTCGAGGCCATAAAGGCCTACGGCGTTCTCTCCATCAAGACCTTGTTCCTGCTGAACGGCGGGGCAATCCTCGCACTGCTGACCTTTACAGCTTCATTCTTCAGCCGAAGCGACCACACGATGGCCTTGGTCGGCATCAGCTTGGCCAAGCAGTTCGTCACCGCTTTCTACTTCTTCGGCGCTGGTCTCGCGAGCGCGGCAATCATCTCCGGTATCGCCTACGTCAACTACTCAGCCCTCTATCACACCTACGACACCCCTGGCGGCCTGTTCTTGTTGATCAACGCAAAGGACCGCGAGCCGACGAATGACGTCCACCACCGGATCACGGTCGTGACCGCCTGGATCGCGATCGGGGTCGCCTGCCTCGGGCTCGCCTGCTTCCTTCTGGGCGCGTGGTGGGTCGTCAGCGCGTTCTCGGTGCTTGGCGTCTGATGAGCGCCCAAGCCGCCACGATCGACCGCCTCATTGACTGTCTGGCGCCTGAAGCACTGCGGCGCAGCCGCGCCGCGCCAGCCGGTGTAGGTCTTCAGCGCTCGCCAAATTGCGCCGGATAGCCAGGGCTGCTCTCATCCAATTGTCTTCACCAGGGTTGGATAGAACCGAAGCATAGCCGCGCTCCAGTCCGCAACTGGGAGAGGCGCTTCTTCAGCGCGCCGGTATCACACGATGATCCCGGATCCAGGAGCAGTGTCACTCTACCATCAGCCTTAGACCTGAAGGGCTGACGATTGATCGGGCTTATAGAGAACAACCTTCGCGGGTCGATCGATCGTTTCCGACTCGGTAACCCAGAGCGACATTCGCGCGAGCGAGGCGGTCGGAGCCGGCTCCGGCCTGAATCTCGAGCCGGTGACCTGATCTGCATCATCCGTTGGAGGACGCCGTGAGGTCATCCTGGTCCGGCAGGCACAGGGAGCTTCACCCCTCCTCCCGATGTTCGCCTATCCCTGGTTGTGCACGTAGCGGGGTCATACGGTAGTCAGCTTCAGAACACTCCTCGAATCGGGACGCTCATCGGCACGAGACGACGATCCTGATCCGGGTCGGCCAGCCCTGCAGCTCGATTGCCTCGGCGAATGCCTCGTACCCCGGGTCGCCCTGTGAGACCGATGTGTCCGCAAGGCCAATCACCTGATCCTTGTCGTTCAGGGCGACGATCTGGATGCGGGCGTCGTTCGGAAACCGACCTCCTCGGCTCGAGACGATCTCGCCCAGAACCTCCAGCCGCGGGTCGCCTCGGTATCCGGTCTCGTCGAGCACGGCGAGCAGTCCCTCAAGGTCGATGCCCGCCCGCTCCTCCTGCCTCGGGTCGCGCTCCAGCAGATCCGTCACCTCACGCCTAGCCATTACTGACACCTCCGCAGCAGAACCAGATCGCGCGGCAATCGTGATGTCAGCGCGGCGGAAGCCGCGTCCAAGCCGGGAGTGCAGCCATAAATACCGGAGCCGCGCAGGAGGGTGAGGGATGCCAGAGTCAGGAGCGAGCAACGCAGGTCCTCATATACGCCTCCGCAAAAAACGGCGTGTGCGCTCGATCGCACCAAGGACGTTCCGTGATCTGCACGCGGCCCAGCGCGCCGGCGAGACTGCTCGCGCGGGTGGCGAGAGCCGGACCGGCTCCTTGAGCGCCTCGGACACGATTGCCAGACCGGCTCCTCAGGGCGGCGGTGAGGTCGTCATCAATCACGTCCTCGTCTGAGCCGGTGCGGGAGGCGGTCTCAATCCGCGAGGCGCAGATTCAAGCTGCTCCTCGTCACCATGGTCAGATCCTTCTGTGGAAACGCCGGAGCCACGGCTGTTCGATCCGTCCGCGCCACCGTTACGCTTCCGCCCTTGCCTGCCGGCGAAGGTGCTGGCGGACGGAAGAAGCGGAATAGGACCAAGCGGCACCGTGAGCCAGCCCCTCGACAGCATCGCGAGCGTGCTCGAAGAGACGGGCGAGTACCGCGTGCTGCGCCGGATCGCGCCCTTCGTCCCCTCCCCTGTTCAGCCCGACGAGCCGACCTTCATCGGCCTGATCCTCGACACCGAGACCACCGGCACCGACTTCGTCCACGACGAGGTGATCGAGCTCGGCATCATCAAGTTCGAGTACGGCGCCCGCGGTCGCATCTACCGCGTGCTGGAGAGCTTCAACCAGTTGCAGCAGCCCACGAAGCCGATCCCGGCCGAGATCACGCGGCTGACCGAGCCCAAGAGGATGATTGGCGCTCTGCCGTAGCTTGATGCCGTCGCAGCAGGCAGAGCCCCCACGAAAACACATTGATGACCGGACAGCTCGGGATCGCCTCGACAGAGATGCTGGGGCAAGCCATCGACCGACCCCGCGCCCTGTCACGCCGGTTCTCGTGACCTACAGGGCGCAGGCATTTCTGTTCGACAGCCTCGCCAAATAGGTGGAGATTGAGCACGTCCTCGCTGTGGATGGCGCCTTGCACTAGCCCTCCCGCATCAGGCGTCGGAGCCGTTCGTTCAACTCCTTCACCTCGGCTGGGAGAGTGGGCGCTGCTCGGAGCAACGTGATTCTTACGCTTCTCGGCTTGGCGTCGGGTGACGTGAGCGGCGCGATCAACTGGCGCTTCAAATGCTGTGGCCGACCAGGTCGCGGGTTCGCACTCCCACGGTACGCACGGTTAAATAGCCGAAAATAAAAGGAACTAATTGGCGGCCTTTAACCTTACCGTAAAGATGCCCGGGTGAATCGTTATGAAATATCTTCTCATGTCCTTTGTATTTTTTGGAATTTTGCCTGCCGCTGCGCTTGCTCAAGCGCCGATTGAAGGGCGCTCAGGTGCGGCGCAATCGCCGAACATGGCTCCGAGGCACGAAACCATTCCTGATCGTGTCAGGGCGGGCAAGCCCGGTCCTTCAGGGACCATGAACGTGCGCAGCCAGTTGGCTGATCCGCCTGAAGCTAACGCTTCTGAACCAATCCTCCGCCTAAGGTGGCGTGACGACACACGGCGGCCGCCCCAGTAGGCCGACAGCGCGGCGCGTGTAGCTGTTCGCCCTTCATCATCAACTATCAGCCACGATGACGCCTGTAGCGAGCGTCTTCAGGAGGCGAAGAATGAGTGACAGAGGGGAGCAACCTGACCTCCTGCACGTTGATGTTGGTGGTCACGGTCCACTGGCGAGCCTCGTCAGCCTCTCCACCAATGTGGAGCGCTGCGATGGCGAGTTCTCAGACGCCCAGTCTCTGCCCCATAATGCACCGGCTGATCAGCTTGATAGCCCGCATCACGGGTGAGCCGGGTGCGATCGAGCAAGGACGCTTGATCGATCAGCTCACAGATCTTGAGACGCAAGCTCTGGAAACGGGCGCTCCGAGCCGAACCATCGAAGCCATTCGATCAGTCAGGCTCACGATCCGAGTCGCCAGTCTCAAGCCCCAGTCCCTGGGCATGCGGGGGCATTGAGGTGCGCAAGGATGAGGGATGGAATCCTTGCTTCCGCCTGTGAGTGGCATGGCAGCTCAACAAAGCCGGCCGGCAACGGCCGACCACCGCGCGGGAGCGAGACAGGTTCGCCCGCCCTTTCAGGGCT
>NZ_BJZU01000213.1 GCF_007992195.1 Methylobacterium oxalidis
TGAACCCTGGTGCCTCATGGTCAGCGGGGCATCTGGATCGTAGCCTTTTGAGAGCAGCTCTCGGGCTCCATCGAAGAACGGGATGCGAGAGGTGCAGAGATGGGCTGAGCCAAGGTAGGCGTCGTAGTGATGCCGGTGTCGGCTGGATGGTTGGATGATGATTTCGATAGGCATGAGGGTTCGTTCACGGAAGCGGGGGTGAAGCCGCCTGTGTTGAAGGGAACAAGGATTTGAGGATGGAATCAGGGTTCAGGCTCGCTGTCTCAGACGACTGGAGAGAGCCCTTACGCTTTCATATAGTGGGGAACGGTGGGTAAAACACATTAGTGATACAGTTGGTATCACATCGGTCACACAGTGTTAGCTGATATCTGATTCTTTTATGAAGTCTCTACGCTGAGACATTGATATCTACTCTTGTGATGTCTCTGAATGTATCAATCATTATGGCACTCACCTCTGATTGTGCTGACTGGGGAGTGATCAAACAATCATAGACCGGTAGGGCTACAATCCCCTTGTCTTTGAGTCTGAGGAGAGCTTCCACCATGACCTCACTCTCAACGAACTGAATCTTGTGACCGATCACGGTCCCGAGCAGATGGCTGATATCAGGGTGAGCATCCTTGATGTGTCTAATGATCTCAATCACGGTCATGTTCGGAGGTAGTAACTTCCTTGTTCCTTGGAACTTACGAACTGGCATTCCCTCAATGAATGTGAGGCTGTTCCATGTCTTCTTAATTCCCTCCCGATACCTCGGACAGTTATAGATGCCGGGGATCTGATAGAGGTCATCACAAGGCGGTTGCTTACCGGCAAGGCTGTAGAGGATACGAGGTCCGATCTGACCGTAGTCGATGCTGACGACCTTCTCCCCGTTTATGGTCAGCCCCTCCAAGCGTTCTTCCTTCTTGATGTCGATCCAGAACCCACCAGCAAGCCGCCCTCCGCACTCGAATGAGCCACAGGTGAAGGTTCGCCGTAGCGTTCGCTTCTGGGTGTCAATCAAACGGTCCTTCTTGAGAGCCCACTCGTCAAACCCGATGTCAGCACTGCCGATCCAATCGTTGATCGCTGACAACCTAGATCGAAGCTCTTGAGTCTGCGGGGTCTCCTCAAACTTGATCTTCTTGCCCTTATCTTTGTGGTCCTCTCTGGCAGCCTTCAGGCTGATTATGTCAGACACCTTGGCTCTACCGAGGTCAGACAGCTCAACCTGATGCTCAGCCATCAAGTCAGAAAGCTTCCCAGTGGGTTCGATGACCGTCCGCTGACCGAAGAAGCCTCTCTCGGCCTTCCTCTGTGTGATCCAGTTCAGCTCCGTTGAGCTTAGGTAGTCGAGGTAGCGAGGCAGATTGGCGTTCTCGGCTAGGTGCTTGTGTGGGTTAGCTCCTCCGAGGAGAGCGGTCGAACGAGAGATCACCAGATCCCGTGCTTCTTGTGTCAGCTCCGCATGCATCACATCACAGATGACGGCCGTGATCGTAGCTTCAAACGTCAGCCGGTCTTTATCTTTGCGCTTCCGTTTCCGAATCGAGTGGCGTTCCTCATATTCAAGGATGCTGCCAATCACGGTCGAAATCACTGATCGGGATGCTGGTGTTCTGCCAATCCTGTGAGGGTCGAAGAAGCGGTCTTTCTCGATGGTGCTCATGCCAACTCCTTCAGCTCGGCATAGAAATCCAGCACCTCTTGCCGCTTTCGCTCCTCCTCTTTGCGCTCGATATCAGCTAGCCACACTCCGCAGACACCTAGAGGTTCCCTAATGTAGAGGGCTATCACCTCAGACACTCGTGGCGGTGTCTCCTTGGCTGCCGTCTTTGCTTTACCCGTCTTGGGATCGGGCCAAACCCCCTTGTTAGCTGTAGTGAGACCTCTGACCATCCTGACTAACTGGGTCCAGAAAGCTTGATCACTCTTGAATCTGTAGGGCTCCAGATCCTGGACTAGGTACATTGCTAAGACCGTATCCACTACCTTCCGAGCTTCTACGGTCTCACCAAGCCTCTTTATCTCTTTAGCTGCCTCCCTCTTGTATTTGTTCATAGGTCCATGGTCATTCGCTACCTCAACGCAGATAGCTACCTGGGCATTCCACCTTGCTTCCATGGACATCCATGCCTTTGCATCTGGATGTTTAGCCCGCCTTTCATGGACAATCTGGATGTAAGGCTTAAGGTTAGCCTTGGTGATACCCTTTTGGTTAGGGTCTCCATGTCTCCTTTTTCTAGCAGCATGCTTATCGCAAAAGACTCCGTACGGCGTAGCAGATCGCCTGCCGCACCCTGTTACCCGACACCATTTATGCAAGTGGACTCCTAATCCGCATACGCCCGTTGCCAGGCACAGACGGACATAACGATACGGCGTAAGTGCCCGTCAAGACTGCGGTCTAGCTGAAATGCGTTGGTTTAGATCTCAACTATTACCATAGCGTAAGTGTTCGGATTTAGTCCGCTGCACGTTGTTCTGGTTCAACGCCTTAGCCTGACTTGTGCCAAACCCTGATGTCACAGCGTGTGGTCAGGCTGCGTCAAAAAGTGCCAATCAACCTAGCCGTTGAAGCACTCGCTGAACCTGCACTGCCTGCCATTGACCTCCCCGCGCTGTCGGGATGCCTGTCCTTGATCATCGCTTATGGCCGTCCGGTGCACGGCGATCCTGGTTCGATATCTGTGTCGCTCCCAGGCCATAGCCCGTTAAGTGTCTCTGTCGCATCCTGACCACAGGGAAGCTGGAGGCGGCACTATGGAGCCAAGCGGTTGGGCAGTTTCGGATTGGGAGGACGGCCGCTCTCGGTATCGATATCCGCCGGCGAGACTGATTGTTGCATCCTCTTCCGAAGCCGAATTGCGGTCCAGTTGCGGCCTTGAGATGCGAACCGATGTGTCGCTCGTAGCAACCGATGCCACTAACGAGTTAGACTTTTATCATGAGACTCTGCTGAGAAGTGAGCGCACGTCCGACCGTTTAGCTGGTTTGTTATCGATTGTATTCTGGGGATTCTTCGCCTCTGCTGATTACCCGCGCAGGAAAGCCAATCCAGCACGAGCGCTGGTCCGCGCGGCTCAGATCCTTCATGGTAGAACGGGGCGGCGTACGCCCGAAGCTGAGAGTACCTGTGCATCCCTCGACGCGGCCTTGCTACATTTGCGTGCCGGCAGGGTGAGTGAGGCACTTAAAGAAGCAATGGCAATCGACTACATGGGCATGTCCTTTGCTTCGAAGCTGTTGATGTTCGCTAGCCCGCATCGAGCTGTGGTCTATGACAAAGTTATATCTGAGCGCCTAGCGACATTGGCGGAAAGAGACCCGCAGTGGAGGAGTATGGCTGTAGCGACTTCAGGTCCATTCTCTCCCGCGAAAGGGGAGGCTTACGAACGTTGGTGTGCATTCTGTGCTGGACAGGCAGAGCGCCTGAATGATCAAGGTAGCCGGTGGAGAGACCGTTCTGGGGAAGCTCAATCTTGGAGGGCGGTTGATGTAGAGCGCACCTTCTTCGCTCTGACACGGCCGGCCTATCCATAACCTCTCGTTGATGCCCATTTCCTTCACCAGGGCGGCCCTCAGGAACGGCAAAGGTGCGATCCGGGGTAGTCCGGGAGCCTGAGTGGCAAACGCCTGTCTGTGAAGGTCTGATCAAGCTACGGCTCCTGGCTGCTTTGTTGGTGGATCACTCCTGAGAGCCTGGTAGCCGCTCAAGCACCCGCTGCACCTGAACCGCCTGCCATTGGCCTCCCCTTGCGGTCGGGATGCCCCTGTCATTCAAGGCCGTTGCCAAGCGACGAAGCGACGTGATCCCTTCAGCCTGCAGCTCTCTGATGACGGGTTCTAGGTCAGCCACGTGAGCCGCCACGCGGGTCCTGATCGCTGCGTTGCCCTTGCTTCTGATGTCATCCGTGAGCACAGCCCCTCGGTTTCCTCCGAGCTTCAGCCCTCGTGCCTTGGCCTGCGCTAGTGCGGCCTTGGTCCTGGACGAGATCATCGCCGCCTCGTGCTCAGCCACCGCAGCCAGGATGTGAACCGTCAGCCGGTTAGCCTGAGGGAAGTCCACCGCTGTGAACTCAACCCCGCTCTCCATCAGCGACGACACGAAGGCCACGTTGCGGGCTAGCCGATCCAGCTTGGCGATGATGAGCGTTGCCCCATGGAGACGGCAGAGCCGCTGAGCCTCCTTCAGCTTCGGGCGATCATCCCGCTTGCCGCTCTCCACCTCAGTCACTTCAGCGACGAGCTGCCACGGTCCTCCGTTGAGGTAGTTCCTGACGGCCTCCTGCTGTGCCTCAAGGCCGAGCCCTGAGCGTCCCTGCCTCGCGGTAGAGACCCGGTAGTAGGCGACGAACTTACCCTCAGCCATAACACTTACGATCCAGTCGATGTTCGATGACTGGCTTGTAATCGCTTCAAGAATCCCTCGTCAATCCAGCCTAACGGCCAAAAGAAAAGCCCCGGTGGCTAGCCAGGGCTTAG
>NZ_BJZU01000214.1 GCF_007992195.1 Methylobacterium oxalidis
CCCTAGATTATGCGCAAGGTCGTTGGCTCCGCATCGCGAGGCGTTCCGTTACACCCAGTCTGTGAGCCGAGCCTGCGTCTCGCTCTGACGCTGCTAGCGGGCGCAGCGCGCGGCTGACGCGGCGGATGGTCGAGCGTCCGTGAAGGGCAAGGTGCTCTGGCTCATGGAGCCGCCGCTTACGGTCGAGGAGTGGACGGCCCGCTACTGCACCCTGCCCCCCCGTCCGTCTTGAAGGGCGTCGGCCTTGCTCTGGAACCTACGAGCGGTGCATTGCCAATGCGGCCCGAGGTGCGCGGCCGCATCAGAACCGAGATCGGCGGGTCCAGGCGGACTGTCCCACAAGCTCCGGGCCTTCCTGTTCGCGGCAAGGCGCCCCAGCCAGATCAGATGCTGGATTTGCGCGAAAGGATCAGATGGAAACCGTCACTATCGTCTTAGCGCTGTTGCTAGCGGTCCTCGTCAGTGGCGCTCTGGGTCGGCTCCTTCCTCTACCTCTTCCTCTGATCCAGATCGTGATCGGCGTAGCCTTGGCGCTGGGCCCTCTGCCGAGCACCTCGCTCGATCCCGAGATCTTCTTCCTCGTGTTCCTGCCTCCGCTCCTGTTCCTGGATGGCTGGCGCATCCCCAAACGCGATCTCTTCCGTGACGGTAAGACCGTCCTGGCGCTGGCCCTTGGGCTCGTAGCACTGACGGTGCTCGGCATCGGCATCCTGATCCACTGGATAATCCCCAGCATGCCGCTCGCCATCGCTTTCGCCCTGGCAGCCGTGCTCTCACCGACCGATCCGATCGCCGTGTCGTCGGTAGCGGCTCAAGCACCGGTCCCCCGCCGCCTGATGCACATCCTCGAAGGCGAAGCGCTCCTCAACGATGCTACCGGCCTCGTCTGCCTGCGCTTCGCCATAGCCGCAGCTTTGACGGGTTCGTTCTCCCTGCCCGAAGCGGCAACAACGTTCCTGTGGCTCGCCATCGCTGGACTTGGGATCGGGGCCGCGACGACATTTCTTCTGACCGGAATTCAGGAACTCCTGCGCCGACGCACGGGAGAGGATCCTGGTCTACAGATCCTCCTCAGCCTGCTCACGCCATTCGGGGCTTACCTCGCAGCCGAGCATGTGCATGCCTCCGGCATCCTAGCCGCTGTCGCGGCCGGCATTGCGATGACCTACGTTGAGATCCAGGGACGTAGCCTCGGTGCGACGCGTGTGCGCCGGACCGCGGTCTGGGACAGTGTAGCCTTAGCCGCCAACGGAGCGATATTCGTCCTCCTGGGTGAGCAACTCCCGGATGTTTTCAGGAATGCCGTGAAGCAAGCTGACGTCCAGGGTGCAGGCTGGATCGTTGCCTGGATCCTTGTGATCACCGCGGGCCTGATGGCTGTCCGCTTCGTCTGGGTCTCGGTCTCGCTCCAGTTCGTGCTGATGCGGGCTCGCAGTCGCGGCGAGAAGCGCGATGCCATGGCCTGGCGCCTCGTGGCTGCTACGACGCTCGCGGGCGTGAAGGGCGCCATCACCCTGGCCGGTATTCTGACGCTGCCCCTTACCCTTACAGATGGCAGTCCATTCCCGGCCCGCGATCTTGCCATTCTGTTGGCGATGGGCGTCATCCTGACCTCGCTTCTGCTCGCCAGCACGGTGCTGCCGCCGTTGCTGAGGGGCCTACAGCTGCCGCCTGAGCCGAGCCATGATGCCGAGGAGGATGCCGCGCGCGCGGCCGCTCGGGACGATGCCGTGAAGGCTATCGAGGCTCTGCAGCATCGTCTCGTGGAGGAGTACGAAGATGCATCGATCGCCGTCGAGGCCGGAGCTCGGGCGATGGATCGCTACGAAGGTGTCAAGGCTGCGACCGCCGAACGCCAAGCTGAAGCCACGCGATTTCAACAGCTTGCGGCCATGGAGAAGCGTCTACGCCTCGCGGGCATTGAGGCCGAGCGGAGCGCTCTCTACCGGATGCGTCGCTCACAGGTGATCGACGATGTGGTCCTGCGCCGGCTCGTGCGTGAGGTTGACCTGATTGAAGCCCGCCTCGTGGCATAGACCTCATGGTCGGAAGCCACCATCGGCGGAACCGATCACGGCCGAGAGCTGAGGCCAGTCGATGAGGTAGAAGAAGCGGTGCTCGCGCCGAATGAACATACGAGCAAATGGCCACGCTTGCGGTCCACGAGGCAAGCCCTGGAAGCTTGAGGCCGATCTTTCGCGCGAGGCGGTTATCTCGTCTGAACCTTTGCAGGATCAGGCTCAAATCGCTGGAGCCGAACCCTATCCTGCCACAACTCGACGATCCGCAAACGCCCTTCCAAGCGAGCGTACTCAATGGCGTCTCCGCGGGTGACAGCGCCAAGGTTCCTCAGCGAAACGAATTCGTTGCCTGGGCTGAGGATCAATAGGCGGTACACGGGTAGCATAATGGTGGCCCTGATCGTTCTCCATCCCTACGGCACGGCCCATTAGCGAACTGTGTATTTTTAGACGATGCGCAGGGTGGGAGCGAGTTGCCCCGCCGCCCGATCTGATCACGGGCTGGCGGGGCGTGTCGGGTCCACGCGATGGGGATCGGGCCGGTACGCAACGTGGCGTGCCGCCAGGACGCTGCGAGGCGGTTAGCCGAACATCAACAGCCTGACGAGGGCTTGAACCCGAACCGAGAACGGGCCCCATCTCATGGTGCAGCCGCTTACAGGCGAGGAGCGGACGGTTCGCTACACACCAACAGACGGGCAGGCGCACTGAGCTGACCCAGTGGGCTCTCGGGCCTTCCTCTGCGGCGCGTCACAAATTCCCGAAGCCATCCCCTTAGAACGACCATGGAACGTTCCACTAGGGCATACCCCATTGTGACGGCGGCAAGTCGCCTGAACGTCCGCCCATGTTAAGGCAGATCGCTGCCTTCTGTGCGAGAGTAGGCCATCGCTGGCTTCGATCCTGGCTGCCAACGCCTGTGAGACCTCCGCGCTCCCGCCGATTTCACGCGAGGAGCCGCATGCCGCGCTACTTCTTCAATCTCCACATCGACCAGGAGGTGCAGCAGGACGATACCGGGATGGAGTTCAAAGGTCTTGCTGAGGTGCGCAAAACAGCTCAGTGCCTGCTGCCCAACATTGCACGTGATGAGTTCCCAGGTGGTGGCGATCGGCGCTCCATCGTCGTCCTTGTCACGGACCAAGAGGGTCGCCCGGTCTACTCGGCCACGCTCGACCACGCCGGATCCCGGTCTCTGGTTGGTGCGCTGAGTTGAGCAGCCGGCCCACTCTCTTCGCACTGGAAGCACCATCGCCGTTCGGGGGAACGAATTGTGCCTAAGGGGCTCGATCGCACGTTTCTCGACGATGCCGATCAGGACGTGCGCGAGGCCGAACAGCGCCGGAAGGAGCAAGCCTCTCTGGTGGCCAAGCTTGCCGGGCAGGGCGTTGACGAACCGGGCCTCGACGCAGCGAAGCGCCTGCTGCTCGAAATCGAGCGAACGCTCGCGGTTGTGCGCGCCCACCGATCACTCCTGCAGAGCCTTGTGGGTGGCGAATGATCGCTCTGCCCCCACCCGCCGTCGCGTCAGTTCCGGTTCGAGATCGTGAGTGCCTGCGCAGTTCGAGACGGTCAGTGTTGGTGGCGCTCCAGAACATCCAGTCGGCGAACGGCACCACACTCTGGCAGACAGCGGGTATATGCTGACGTGATACAAGGACCCGACCCATTGGATGCCGCTCCCGGCAACACCCTTCTCAAATGATGCGCTGACGCAGATCAGTGAGGAGGCGCTCACCGTACCGGTGAGATCGAAATCATACGTGAAGCCGCGTCACGTCCGTCGCGGGCGTTAGAATTCAGGCGGCCGGGCCGGGGACCGCTTCACGCCTCCATGTCGCAACCATCTCGTCGAGGGCAGCCTTACCGGCCAGCCGAGCCTCCTCGAAGGTGGCGTAGGCAATCACCGACTGCTTCCTCCCCATTCCCCCATGTTGCCAGACAGCCCATGAGTAGGTGCTACGGAGAGGCTTGTCCGCCGCGACGGTTATCGTGAAAGGGTGCGCCAAAGGCTTTTGCATTCCGGTGCCATAACACAAAGTGACTCGGATGCATGCAGCGATATTGTGCACAGCGCTGGGCTACATCCGCCGCGCTAACGCCTTCAAGGATCACTCAGGGAGCGGGTTTCTGGAGGTCAGCCGAGCTGCTCTAGGACGATCTTACGCAATTCTTCGCGGGTGAGACCACAGGGCTGCGGCTTCCAAACAGAATTGGAGACGGCCGGCTTGGTGCCAGCTAAGAAGCGCGACTGTGCCGCCGTGGGCTTCAGTTCAGTGGTGATGTGCATGCGAAATCCATAGGTCGCTACGGCAGAAGCCGTCGGTCGGCGCGTGTGTTCAGGAGTGTCGCGGCTAAAAGCGAGCGACAGGCGCGCTGCGAATAGAGCAG
>NZ_BJZU01000215.1 GCF_007992195.1 Methylobacterium oxalidis
AGGACGTGTTCGCGGAACTCGCGGCACGCGGGCATGAGATCAGCCCCATCCCCGCGCAGAGCCCCCTGGCCGGCCACCCGGGAGCGATCCGCATCGAGGCCGATGGCAGCTTGGTCGGCGCTCACGACCCGCGAAGCGACGGCTTGGCCCTCGGCATTTGAGGCCGAGCCGCGTGAGCCAACCCCATAGTTCGAACAGGTAGCACGCTGCATCAGCAAGGGAGAGTTACGATGCTCAGGGTACGCTGCACGTGTGGATGCACGAGTCCGAGCCGGCGCTCCTTTCTTCAGGGCGTAACATCATTCGGGATGGCTGCCGCCAGCGGGCTCGGTGCTCTCAGCGTCATGTCAGCGCCCTCCTCAGCAAGGGCGCAAGCTGGCGAGGGTGCGCCCGGCGAGATCGAGCTTCTGGTCCGGCAGGTCCGCATCGCCGATGGCAAACCGCCAGTGGATCTCGCCATTAGCAAAGGGCGCTTCGTGGCCGTGCAATCCAATCTCGCGGCCACCGCGCCGCGCGTGATCGATGCCCAAGGCCGAGCCGCGATTCCCGGCTTGCTTGAACCCCATATCCATCTGGAGAAGGCACTGCTCGAACAGCGGATGCCGAACCAATCCGGCACGTTGGCTGAAGCGATCCGGATCACGGGCCAGCTGAAGGCGCAGCAGGTGCGCGAGGACGTTCTGGATCGCTCCCGACAAGTCCTCGACATGGCGATACGCAACGGCGTCGTCGCTCTTCGCGCACAGCCCGACGTCGATCCCATCCAGGGGCTGATCGGCGTCGAGACCGGGCTGGCTTTGGCTGACGAGTATAGGAACGCGCTGGACCTTCAGATCGTCGCCTTCCCCCAGGAAGGCATCCTCAAGGCGCCGGGCACCCTGGCGATGATGGAAGAGGCGCTCAACATGGGCGCGAGCGTCGTCGGAGGCTGCCCGTACAACGAGCGCACCTGGGAGGACACACGGAGCCACATCGACGAGTGCTTCAGGCTGGCTCAGAAGTACGACCGCCCCGTCGATTTGCACGCGGACTTCGCCGACGATACCTCGGATCCCCGCTTCGCGGCGGCGGCCTACATCGCGCAGAAGACCATAGACACCGGCTACCAAGGCCGTGTCACGCTGGGGCACATGACCAGCCTCGCCTCTTTGATGCCCGATCAAGCGCGGCCCGTCCTCGAACTGCTCCAGCGCGCTGACATCAACATCGTCACGATTCCCGCGACGGACACCTATCTCGGCGGCCGGAAGGATCAGGCCAATCCGAGGCGCGGACTGACACCCGTGGCCGCGCTCAGGAAGGCGGGCGTGAACGTGACCTACGCCTCGAACAACATCCGCAATGCGTTCACGCCGTTCGGGAAGGTCGATCCACTGCAGATCGGCAACATGCTCGCTCATATCGCGCAGCTCGGATCGCCAGATGACCAAGCTTATGTTCTGCGCATGGCGACCACGAACGCGGCCCGTGCGATGGGCATTGGCGACCGGTACGGCCTCGAGGTCGGCAAACAGGCTGACCTGGTGATCCTCGACACGCCGAACGTCGCGAACGCGCTCCTCGACCTTCCGCCGCGATCCTGGGTGATCAAGCGTGGAAAGGTCGTCCTCGAGGCAAAGCACGAGGAAAAAATCTCCAAATAGACGTGCGTCGGGCAGCGGCAGAACACAAAAGGCGCATCCTTTCTCTGGGCTGTGTCGATCAGCGTGCAGGCTTTCTGCCTTGAGGACCGAGAAGCTCTTTCTGCCTAGAGGAGGTGCAAAGCACCACCTGACGGCCCAAGGTCGGCTCCTGCCGCGACTCAGCCCCGTTAGCTGAGCTGCTGCAACGTCCGCTTCGGGGAGGCGGCCGGAGTCGGCTGAGCGGCCGAAATGGGCGCAAAGCCGAAGGTCTGCTCGTCGGTACCGCGCCAGCTTCCACTTGCGACGCGAGACGCATCTGCGGGGCACGCCCACTGGTGTGTCGGCAGCGTGACGGAGTTCTGATGTGGCTACCGCTTGGGTTGTCAGTGAACGGCGATGTAAGCGCTGCGAGCGAGTGCCCGGATCAAAGCCCACTGCAGGATGCGACTGAGCGCTTGCTGCCTATTTGCTTCCTAGGGTCATTTCTCAGGAAGCAGCCCACGGACAGAAAAAGGGGTCAGCGATCTGCCAACCCCTTGATCCAATTCAAGAAAATCGATGGTACCACCGCCCCGGCTCGAACGGGGGACCCCCAGATCCACAATCTGGTGCTCTAACCAACTGAGCTACGGCGGCACTGGGGCGGGGTTTATCGCGGGCGTGCGGGCATTTCAAGCGCCGCGTGAGGTCGATCCGGCCGCTGTGGATCGCCCGTCGGCGCGGGCACCGAGCGGCGGCTGAGGTGTTGGCTACGGGCCCGATCCGAAGCGACGTTCGTGAGAGAGCATGCCGTCCACGTCCGAAGCCAAGCCCGCGCTCGATCGCCGATCGGATCCGAAGCCCGCCTCGACCGCCCGCCGCGCGAGGCCGCGCCGGCTGCCCGGCGGCCGGGCGCTCATCCAGGCACCGGGCCGGCTGCGCGCCCTCGTCCGGGCGAGCGAGACAGGCCTGATCGGGCTCGCGGCCGTCACGGGCTGCGTGGCGGGCGTCGTGGTCTCGGCCATGAACCTCGCCACGCAGAGCTTCCGCGAGCGTCTCTACGACCTGCCGGCGGGCCTGCGCCTCAGCGCGGCGCAGGAGGTCGACCCGGTCGCGCTCGTCCTCGGGCCGACCTTCGGCGGGGCGGTGCTCGGCCTGCTCGTCTACGCGGTCGGGCGCTTGCGCGGTGGGCGCAAGCGCCCGGTGATCGATCCGATCGAGGCCAACGCGCTGCACGGGGGGCGGATGTCGCTGCGGGACTCCGTCTACGTCGCCGTGCAGAACGTGATCTCGAACGGCAGCGGCGCCTCGGTCGGGCTGGAGGCGGGCTACACCCAGATCTGCGCCGGCATCGCCTCGCGCCTCGGCCTGTCCTTCGAGATGCGGCGCGGGGACCTGCGCACCCTCGTCGGCTGCGGCTCGGCCGCCGCGATCGCCGCCGCCTTCGGGGCGCCTCTCACCGGGGCCTTCTACGCGTTCGAGCTGATCATCGGCACCTACTCCATCGCCACCCTGACGCCGGTGGTGGTCGCCGCCCTGTGCGGCAGCGTGGTGGCCCGGGCCCTGATCCCGAGCCCGCCCCTCGTCGCCGTCTCGGGGATCGAGGCGATCGCGACGCGCCCGCTCGGCACCGCCGACACCCTGCCGAGCCTCGCCCTCGGCCTGTTCTGCGCCGTGCTCGCCATCCTGATCATGCGGGGGGTGACTCTGGTGGAGCAGGGGGTCAGGGCCACGCGCCTGCCGCGGATGGCGGGGCCGGCCGTCGGCGGCCTCTGCGTCGGTCTCCTCGCGCTCGCCGTCAGCCCGCAGGTTCTCTCAGGGGGGCACGGGGCGCTCCACCTCCACCTCGCCGAGGCGCACGGGCCGGGCATCCTGGCGCTCGCCGTCCTGTTCGCCGGCAAGGCCACCGCCACCGCGATCTCGATCGGCTCGGGCTTCCGCGGCGGGCTGTTCTTCGCCTCGCTGTTCCTCGGCGCCATCGCCGGCAAGCTGTTCGCCCTGGTGGCGCCCGAGATCGTGCCCGGCGTCGCCGCCTTCGGGCTGACGCCGCTCGCCTACGCGGTCATCGGCATGAGCGCCCTCGCGGTGGGGGTGATCGGCGGCCCGCTCACCATGACGTTCCTGGCGCTGGAGCTGACGGGCAGCTTCCCGATCGCCGGCCTCGTGCTCGTGGCGGTGATCGCCTCCTCGCTCACGGTGCGGAAGACCTTCGGCTACTCCTTCGCGACCTGGCGCTTTCACCTGCGCGGCGAGAGCATCCGCAGCGCCCACGACGTCGGCTGGATCCGCACGCTGACGGTGGGTCGGCTGATGCGCAAGGACGTGCGGCCCGTGCCCCTCGACACGCCGATGGCGACGTTCCTGCGCGCGCACCCGCTCGGGTCGCCCTCGCGGGTGATCGTCGTGGACGGGGAGGGGCGCTACGCCGGCATCGTCAACGTGCCGGAGGCGCACGCGGCCTCGCGCGAGGCGGAGGGCGAGGAGCCGGAGCTCGCCGACGTGCTGCGCTACCCGAAGGACTTCCTGACGCCCGAGATGAACGCCAAGCAGGCGTCGGCGGCCTTCGACCAGGCCGAGAGCGAGGCGCTCGCCGTCGTCGACGGCGAGGCGGAGCGGCGGGTGATCGGCCTCCTCACCGAGAGCCACACCCTGAAGCGCTACAGCGAGGAGCTCGATCGGCAGCGCCTCGCCATGGTGGGCGAGGCGGTCTGAGCGCCGCTCAGCGCGGGCGCCGCCCGACGCTGACGACGTTGCCCTCGCGGAT
>NZ_BJZU01000216.1 GCF_007992195.1 Methylobacterium oxalidis
CCCTAGCGACCATTCACGCCGCTGATGGATTGGGCGGGATCGGCATCCAGTGGGGCTTTGTCACGTTGTCGGGCGTAGCCGAAAGTAAACCTACGCTGGCCAGCTTCAGGCCGTAATACCAGCCGCACTGCGCCACGTCTCGAAGGCCTCGGCTCGGAAGAGCCGGTGCGTGCGGGCTGAGACCAGGTGACGAGGAACCGTGAAGGTGTTGTAGGCCGCGGCGTGCAAGGACAGGAAAAGCTGGGCTGAGCCCCTGGATTTGAAGCCCTGCAGCTTCCGCTCGCGTCGTCGCACCGGCACATGGGAGCTCTCGGTGCGGTTGTTCGCTCGCTTGCGCTGGACGTGCGGCGCCCGGCTCAGCTTCATCTCACGAAGTGCCGCTCCGTAGGCCGGGCATTTGTCCGTGACCCACACGTCAGGAGCCATGCCCTGTTTCTTCAGGAGCTTGTGCATGAGCTTCTGGGCTGCTCGCCTGTCGCGCTTGGGCTGGACGAGCACGTCCAGCACCTCGCCTTCCGCATCAACGGCCCGCCAGAGGTACATCTGTCGGTGAAGATCACGGCCGGCTTCCTAGACGGCTCCGCCTGTGAGGCCTGAACGCGTGCGCGCTGCTCGAATCACAGGCAGCAGCCTCGATCCGCGAGCAAAGTGAGCCGTAGAACGAGCGTAGCGCCGCTTCCGCGCGTAGACTGATTGATAGCGACGCCTGAACCGCCCCCATGCTGCAACCTGCACGAGCCGATCAGCGACATGCAATCACGGACCCGGCGGGCGTCTCTTCGACCGTCGAGCTCGCGAGCCTGATCCTGACCGGGCTCGCGCTGCTCGGCGTGCTGCAGTTCCATCTTCTCGGATCGCTTCTGGCAGGCTTGCTGGTCTACGAACTCGTCCATGTGCTCGCGCCCAGGCGCGACGGCGCGCTCGTCCGGCACCACACGGCCAAGGTGATCGTCGTGGCTGTTCTGGCCGCCCTCATCGCTGCCCTGGTCGGGGCCGGCATCCTCGGCCTCGTCGCGCTGCTGTCCAGCGGCTCGGACAATCTCACGCTCCTGCTGCGCAAGATGGCCGAGGTGATCGAGACCCTGCGCTCTCACCTTCCGCCCTGGGCGCTCGACTTCGTTCCCGAGGAATCGACCGAGCTCAAGAACGCGCTCGTGTCGTGGCTGCGGGAGCATGCGGGGCAGGTCCGCTCGATCGGCCAGGATGTCTGGCGGGCGCTGATCCACATCCTGTTCGGGCTCGTGATCGGCGGCCTTGTCGCGGTGAGCCGCGAGACCGGGGCAGGGGAGAGCGGGCCGCTCGTCCGGGCTCTCACGACCCGCATTTGCCTGCTCGCCGCAGCATTCCGCCGCGTCGTGTTCGCTCAGGTCCGGATCTCGGCCCTCAACACCGCCCTCACCGCGCTCTACCTGCTCATGGCCGTGCCGTGGCTGGGCTACCCGCTCCCGTTCACCAAGACCATGGTGGGGCTGACCTTCATCGTCGGCCTCCTCCCGGTCATCGGCAACCTGATCTCGAACACGGTGATCGTTCTGGTGAGCCTGAGCGTCTCACCCGCGCTGGCGGCAGGGTCGCTCGCGTTTCTGGTCGTCATTCACAAGCTCGAATACTTCGTGAATGCGCGCGTGATGGGCGGACACATCCATGCCCGCGCTTGGGAGTTGCTGGTGACCATGCTGTCCATGGAGGCAATTTTCGGCGTTCCGGGCCTTATCGCCGCGCCGATCTTCTACGCCTACCTGAAGAATGAGCTCTCGCGGCAGCGCCTGATCTGAGTGCGACGGCGCAACTGCACCCCCGTGAGTTGCCAGACCCAGGTGGATCGATATGCCGCCGAAACCTGTCGCGCCGAGCCGGCTGGACCCGCCCCCCCTCGTGCACGGACGAGTTCTGCCCGCTCGGCCAGGCAGCTGGCCGCGATCACCGGATCGTCGGCCGGTAGCTTCCCGTTCGCGAGGTACGCCTCAGGCTCAGCCCTCGCTATCCCCTGCGGGGTCGGTCATTCGGCTTTGCTCATCCAGATTGCTGCGGCCGGCAGCGGCCGGGCAGCCTGAGCAGTATCGGCCGAGGCCCGCTCGACATCGCCCAACCTTGCCTGCACTCCGGCTCGAGCCGAGTAGGCGTCAGCCCTTTTCGGGTCAAGGCTGATCGCCCGATCGAAATCGGCCAACGCGGCCTTCAGGTCACCACGATCGCGATAGACAAGCCCACGATTGAAGTAGGCGAGGGCGTGGCGCGGGTTGAGCCCGATGGCCCGCTCGAAGTCAGCTAGCGCCTGATCGGATTCGCCCTTCCGGCCGTACACGGCGCCGCGGCTGCAGAATGCATTAGCATGTGCCGGCGCGAGACGGAGGGCGTCGCCATAGTCAGCCATAGCGCCGTCGAGATCCCCGAGTTCGCCACGAGCGCGACCGCGATTGTAGTAGGCGCTGGCAAGGCCCGGATCGCGGCGGATAGCATCGCCATAGTCTGAGAGTGCACGGGCCCTGTCACCTTGACGCTCGTGGGCGACGGCCCGATCAAAGTAGGCGACAGCCATGAACCTATCCGCTTGGCCAGCCTGATTGATCAGCTGTGTGCAGGCCCTGATTTGCTGGTCAGGATCGCTGGCGCTGACGCAGTCCGTCTGGCTCTGATTGCCTGCTTGAGCCGCAGTCATCACGCTGAGCGCCAAGCCCAGTGATACACAGACGCGAGCCAATCTCATGGCGCCACCTCGCTGCTGGTGCGTTGTGGCCAAGCTTAAACCTGAATGGCGCGAACCGGCATTGCCTGGTTCTGAAACGAGCCCGTCCGTGCCCGACCGTACTGATACTGTCTCACAGCGCAGAAGCTGAGCGGGTTTGCGCGGTCGCCCATGACCTGACTGGCGATCTTGATCAGGCTAGTCGTGAGGCTACTGCATGTTCCAGTTCCTCCGACCCTGGCGCATCCTCGCAAGCAGCCCCGACCGAGCCAGCCAGTCAGGTCATGCCCTTCGCACGAGGCCGGTTTTTATTCCTACTGCCAAGCTCAAGCTTCGGGACGGCTCTCCAGTGAGCGATTCACTCGAGGTTGGCCGATGACAGACTCTGGTGGCCGGCGCGCTTTGCACCCCCATCTTGGCGAAAGCCCAACGCGGCGCTTGACGCCACACGCAGCTAGAGAACTCGCACGCATGACGACCCATCGCGAACAGCCCGCACCCACGGCTCCGAAGCCGCACCAAGAGAGTGTGTGGGACTACCCCCGCCCTCCGCGCCTGGAGCCGGTGCCTGAGCGCCTGCGCGTCGTCTTCGACGGCGTGACCATCGCCGACTCGGTGCGAGGCTGGCGGGTTCTAGAGACGAGCCACCCGCCAACCTACTACCTGCCGCCGGACGACATCCTTCCTGGTGCGCTCGCTTCGGCTGAGGGCAGCAGTTTCTGTGAATGGAAGGGCCGGGCGGTCTACTACGATGTGATCGGCCCGCAGCGGCGGATCCGTCGGATGGCATGGGCCTATCCGAAGCCGAGCGCGCCATTTGCTGCCCTCACCAATCACATTGCCTTCTACGCCGGTCCGATGGACGCCTGCTTCGTCGGCGAGGAGCGCGTCACGCCGCAGCCGGGCGGCTTCTACGGCGGCTGGGTGACAGGCCGGGTGGTTGGTCCCTTCAAGGGCGAGCCCGGAACCGAGGGTTGGTGAATACGAATTCGGCGCAGATGGCTGAAGCCTCTACAGGTGTCCGTCAAACGGCACCAGCCACGGGACAGCCTGGAGGGCGGCGGCTTTGGCTGCCTCCCGCGTCGCGAAATAGGTCCGGAGAAGTATGCCACCGGCGTCCACACGCCGCGGTCTTCAACATCCCGGCTGCAGACCTATTAGGTGCACTTCCTGTGAAGCACTGGATCCTGCACGGCGCCAGTCACGCCTGAGCCGGCGGCCACACTGCGGGCTCCCACACCGATCCGACCGGTCTCGATGCCAGCCGCGAGATGCTACGGTTCTTCATGTCCCATCCGGAGGGCGGCGGAGCGCTCCGACACTGACCGCCTTCCTGGATGAACCAGACGGAAGCGGTTCCTGAGGAGCGTCCCTTGATCGACCTACGCATCCATCACCGGACGACCTACCGCTATCGGCAGCCCGTCGGGCTGGGGCCACACCGGCTGATGCTCCGCCCGAGGGAGGCCCGGGATCTGAAGCTCCTGTCGAGCGACATCGTGGTGACGCCGAATGCAACTGTGAGCTGGACCAACGACGTTGCCGGGAACGCGGTCGCAACAGTCACCTTCGGAACACCGTCCGACACGCTCGTCATCGACAGCATCGCTCACGTTGAACTTTCGGCGGTCACCTAATATCCGGGG
>NZ_BJZU01000217.1 GCF_007992195.1 Methylobacterium oxalidis
CTTAGAGGCCCGATCTCTCCTCAAGATGTAGGCGCGATCGGCGAAGCAGTGGGCCAGGAAGGGCCAACGGCGGCGCGAGGCGCGCAGCAGCGCGAGGCCGCCGTGGCTGTCGTGCAGATCAGCAGGCGAGACAGCAGCTACGAGCAGGCGCCCATCCGTGTCAGTGAGCGCGTGACGCTTGCGCCCAACGAGACGCCTGGCTGGATCGTAGCCGCGCGAACCTTCGACACCGACGCCGCCCGAGCGCGTCGCCTGGGCATCCAGGATGGCACCGCTGGGGCTTGCTTCGCATCCAGCTCGCTCGCGATCTGCCATCGCCAGGGTGTGGGCGAGACGCTCGAACACACCCGCCTGTGACAAGCGCAAGAACCAGCGATGAACGGTGGACCAGGGCGGAAACGCGTGCGGCAGATGCCGCCAGGCGCCCCCTGTCCTGAGCACGTACAGGATGCCATCGAGCACGGAGCGCATCGGTCAGCGGCGCGGCCGCCCTGTCGCGGCAGGAGTGGGCAGCAGAGGAGAAACGACTGCCCATTCGGCATCGGTCAGGCTGGTTGCGTAAGGCTGGCTCTCGCGCGCAAGTTCTGCGCGGGCGGCGGGCCGATCGCAGATCGGCGGGCGTCCACATCGGCGATCCGGGGTAGCGTCAGACACTCCCCCAACGCCCGCGATGCTCGCCGCTCACCCCATCAGCACGCCCTCACGCCGTTATGAAACGGGGTCTTACAGGATTGCAGATTTTTCATGATTCTGCAGGGAGATCTGCAGCCGACGGCTCTCCTAGACTAGGTAGACAAGCCTCATATCTTTGTTTCGGAAGAGGATGTGAAGTCGGAGGCCGTCATGCTCGCAAGGCTTCTTCTTGTGACCGCCCTGCTCTTTGCCTTGAGCCCGCCGCAGGCTGTGCTGGCGCAGCCTGCTGGTCGCGCAGGGGACGTAAGCCGACCAAGTTCACCGATCACGGCTCCTTACACGGCTCCGACGGGCCGAGTAGTGCCTCGTCCAGGCAGTTTTGATCCTGCCGCTACACGGGGGATTGAGAAGCGCACGCCGCAGCAGGACGAGGATAACGCGATCATGCGCGGGATCTGCACCGGCTGCACTTGACAGAAAGACATTCTCACTTCGCAGATCGGGGTAGTAGGGACTCACCTTACCGGCGGCTACCTGCTTAACCGCGGTTGAATTCCGCGACTCTCCTATCAAGATGCGCCGTGTGGTCTATTTCTCAGCATCTCCTTGGGACGTAGCTTCATCTCACAAGGATGTGGGCGCTCATTGGAAAACGTTGCAGCGCACTAATACCGATCCCAACAGAGTGTTGGGCCGATAAGGAGACCAGATGTACCGGGTGGTAAAGCGTCAATTGTGGGGCGTCGGGATTGTAAGCTCCCTTGCTATAGCAGCGGTGGCAATGCCTCCCGGACACGCCACGGCCCAGCCGCCTGCGGCACCGATCGATTTCACCACCATTGTCCGTCAGAAGATGCCGGCAGTTGTTGCCATTCTGACTAAGCAGATGATTGAGCTGCAGGATCAGGATGCATCGGAGGCAACCACACTAGAGGAGCTCTTGCGCAGGCGGTTTGGAGGGCGAAGGGGCGGGGGGATCGAAAGGCCAGCTCGTACATCGCTGGGATCAGGTTTTGTGATTAGCCGCGACGGCTACATCGTCACAAACAACCACGTCATCGGAAATGCGGCCGAGATTCACGTGCGGCTCGCCGACAAGACGGACCTTCCCGCCAAGCTCATAGGGCGGGACCCCGCGACTGACGTAGCCGTGTTGAAGATCGAACCGCCAGCTGGTCTCACGGTGGCATCATGGGGTGACTCCGACCGGATGGAGCCGGGGGCTTGGACGATTGCGATCGGCAGCCCATTCGGCCTAGGCGGTACCGTGACGGTTGGAGTGCTCTCCGCTCGGTCGCGCGACATCCAGGCTGGTCCCTACGATGACTACCTGCAGACCGATGCCGCTATCAACCAGGGCAACTCCGGCGGTCCTCTGTTCAACGCTGCCGGTGAGGTAATCGGGGTCAATACCGCGATATTCTCGCCCTCCGGCGGGAGCGTCGGCATTGGCTTCGCAGTACCCTCCCGAACAGCTCAGGCGGTTGCCGAGCAAATCATTCAGACCGGGCGCGTGGAGCGCGGCTTCGTTGGTCTGCGCCTGCAAGAAATCACCTCTGCCATCGCTCAGGCCCTTGGCCGTTCAGGCACTGAGGGCGCCTTGATTGCTGGTGTGGAGCCCGGTGGGCCAGCCGAAAAGGCTGGAGTTATGGTCGGCGACATCGTGACAGCCCTCAACGGTAAACAAGTCCAGAGTGGGCGGGATCTGTCCCGCAGGATTGCGGCGCTCAAGCCGGGAACTTCCGTCACCCTCGACGTGATCCGCGAGAACAAGACACACAGCTTCTCCATCAAGCTGGGGCATCGTGATGGCGGGCCGCCGGCGTCACAGACAGGCATGTCGGAGCTGGACGGCAGCAGACGGTTGGGCCTCGTGTTGGCTCCCGTTCCTGACGAGGCACGCATTCAGCTCGGTCTGACTGCCAATACACCTGGAGTGCTGGTGCAGAGAGTCGATCCCGGGAGCCCTGCAGCAGAGGGTGGTATGCAGCCAGGCGACGTGATCGTCTCAGTGAACAATCAGGCCGCCAGAGAACCCCCCGATGTAGCTAGGGCATGGTCCGAAGCACAGAAGCAGGGTAAGCCGGTCCTCTGCGGCCTGCTACGTGGTGGCCGGTTCATCTTCGTCGCAATCAAGGGATAGCTGAGATAGAGACCGATTCCTGAAAACCCGCTGGCATGCGCTGCGCACACCTGAGGCGAACTCAGTCGTGTGCTCCAGCTGCAAATCGCGTTCACTTCATGCTGAGCTGACGCCGCCCAAGCTATTCCAAAACAACTTGGGCAGCTGCGAAAATTGGCTTCAACGCGCGTGCGGTGTGACTAGTGCACTGACGTAGACAAACGTGCAGCGATCGGCCGGATTTTCCGCGGACTCGCAGCCGCTTAGCAGGCGAGCTCATGCGCGTTCGTCCGCGCCTGTGCACTAGCTGCTGCGCTATTCACACCATCAGGCGCCCCACTACATCTCACGCCGTGCTGATGTAATCGTGCATGGCCTGTCGTTCGGCCTCTAGCACAGCAAGCTGCCGTTCGATTACATCACGGATGGAGATGATGCCGACGAGCTTGCCGCTCTCGCACACTGGCATATGGCGGAACCGGCCCTCAGTCATCAGCCGCATCACCTCGTCGTTCGTGGTCTCGCGCCGGCAAGTGACAACCTTCCGGGTCATCTGGCTTGAGACCGGCAGGTCCAGGGCGGTCGCCCCATGGGCCGCAAGCGCGTGCATGATGTCGCGCTCTGAGATGATGCCGACAACAGTACGAGCCCCGTCCATGACGACGAGCGCACCTATGCCATTCTTGGTTAGCAGGTGGATGGCGTCCGCAAGCGGATCATCAGGCCGTACCGTGACGACAGAGGAGCCTTTCTCGGCCAGGATATGCGCAACGGTCATGATGTTCCTCCCTGAAGAAACACTACATAACGCGCGATAGCGGCCCGCCGCTCCCATCAGCCGGATGATCATACTTGAACCCGACCGCTCCATGCGGCCGACACAGCACAGGCGCGCGAATTTTCCCTTGTGATGTCTGTCAAAGTAGAAGGCGAAGCGGGCCGTAGCGCGTGCTGGTGCTTACTCAAGCTGCGGGCCAGAGAAACATCCACTGGAGTTGCTCACACGATCAGGTCTGTCCAGCTTCGACGCAGCGGCATAGGCCAACAGCGCGAACGCGGAGCCTCGCAGAAAGCCCGAGTTTGTCCGCTATTTACTCTTGTCTAACCTGAAAGCTCTTACGATATTCTCGGGTGCTCTGCTGAAGCAGGGCGGCAAGGCCCCGCCACATTCGCTAACTCTTCACGAGCCGAGGTTGTGGCCGGAGGCCTTGCCTACAGTAAGTGGCCTCCGAGCTTTATGGCGTCATCCCGAGAATGATCTTGCTCGTCACGCCGCAGATCTTTGATGAAGCCGACGAGCTGCTGGCACCTCGGAGCGCCGTGTTAGGCGGTGTTCTGGTCATGTGCTTCGGGTTCTCGGCCGCGGTGGTCTTCCGCGAGTGGAGGGCGTGGGCCGAAGTCGCTGTAGGCACCTGGCTCCTGGCGGCGCCCTGGCTTTTGCATTGGGAGAGGCTGTCGCGAGCGGCCTGTGCTCATATCGTCGTCGGGTCCGTGGTGCCCGGAATCGCAGCCAACGGGATAGGGAACAGCAGGGCTGGCATGCGGCCGCTCGAGTTCAGTCAACAACGAGGCACA
>NZ_BJZU01000218.1 GCF_007992195.1 Methylobacterium oxalidis
GGACGAGAAGCCGGGGCGCATGCGTCCGGCGTCCGGTCGCTCGGCCTAGTCGACGTGGCAGCATCTCTCTCCTCGGTCCATGACGCCGCAGCATCCGCATCCGCGTCAGACGGAGACGAAGCATGCGTGCGCGCGGGTGGCGTGCGGGTCCGCCGGATACCGCTCTTTCTCTCAAGGGCACCGAAGCGGGCTCAGGGGGCGAGAACCACCGCCGCGTCGGGCGGAATGCCGACACGGACATCGGCTCCGATGCCGAAACGTGGATCGGTGGCGATCGGGCTGCTCACGCGGAGCAGGGCACCGTCCCGCATCCGAACCTGCCGTCGGATCCGGTCGCCGAGGAAGGTCGCCTCGGCGACTGTGCCTGCAGCCCCCTCCCCTTCGTCGGCGAGAAGGACGATGCGCTCGGGACGCACCGCCACAACCGCCGGATCGCCGGGGGCGAGCGGCCCGCCGGAGCCAGTCGCGCGGATTGGGCCGAAGCCGACTTCCACGACGACCTCGCCGTCGGCGATCCGCGGACCGAGCCGACCGTCGATCAGATTCACGTCACCGAGAAGGCCGGCGACGAAGCGGCTCGCCGGGCGCTCGTACAGGTCGGCCGCCGTGCCGATCTGTACGAGACGACCGCCTTCCATGACGCCGATGCCGTCGGCCAGGGTCATCGCTTCGGCCGGATCGTGGGTGACGACGACGAAGGTCGTGGCGAGTCTTCTCTGCAGGGCGCGCAATTCCTCCTGCGTCTCCTCGCGCAGGCCCCGATCGAGGGCGCCCAGCGGCTCGTCGAGCAGGAGCACCCGCGGCTGCCGTGCGAGCGCGCGGGCGAGAGCGACGCGCTGACGCTGGCCGCCGGAAAGGCGATCGGGTCGCCGTTCGGAGAATCCCTCGAGCCGCACCAGCCGCAGCAGCGTGGCGACGCGCTCGGCCATCTCCGCCCGGCCAAGACCGAGTCCCTGCAGCCCGTAGGCGACGTTCCGTGCGACGCTCATGTGGGGAAAGAGCGCGTAGGATTGGAACATCATGTTCACCGGACGGCGATGCGGCGGCAAGCCGGTCACGTCCGATCCGTCGATCAGGATGCCACCCGAATCCGGCGTTTCGAATCCGGCGAGCAACCGCAGCAGGGTGCTCTTGCCGCAACCCGACGGGCCGAGGAGGCAGAAGAACGTGCCCGGTTCGAGGTCGAGGGAGAGGCGATCGACGGCGACGTGTCCCTTGAACGACTTCGTGACGTCGCGAATCCGAACCTGGGATCGGCCGTCGGTCGCGTCCGCCCCCTCGGTCGGATCGCCGCTCCTTGAAGGCGCCGGCCGGCTCCGCGCGGCGAGCCGTTCCAACCGGCCTCGTGCCTGCGCTGCGCAGTTCCGCGTCTCCGGGTTGGGAGGGACGCTGCCGAGCGTCTGGATGGTCCTGATCAATTCACGCACTCCGCCAAAGCCGGAAACGGCCGGATTCCGCTCGAAGCCGCCGGAAAATCCGCCCGACGGGCCGACACGAGGCGCCGGCGTCGGACCCGCAGTCCGGACGCACGTTCACTTCCAGACGATCTCGCCGTCCATGTCGTCCGCCTCGGGCAGCCGCACGGTGGCCGCGGCCTGGGCGGCGAGCCCCTCGGCGCGGCCCACGAAGCCGAGCTTCTCCGTCGTCGTCGCCTTGATCGAGACGGCGGAGAGCGGCACGCCCGCGATCTCGGCGATGCGCGCCCGGATCGCCTCCCGGTGCTTGCCGATGCGGGGCGCCTCGGCCAGCACGGTGATGTCGAGATGGTCGATCCGGCCGCCGCGGGCCCGCACCAGCGAGACGGCGTGGGCCAGGAACTGGTCGGAGGCGGCGCCCCGCCAACGCTCGTCGCTCGGTGGGAAGTGGGTGCCGATGTCGCCGTCGGCGATGGCGCCGAGGAGAGCGTCGGTCAGCGCGTGCAGCGCCACGTCGCCGTCCGAGTGTGCGAGGACGCCCCGGTCGGCCGGGATGCGGACGCCGCCGAGCCAGACATGGTCGCCCTCCGTGAAGGCGTGCACGTCGAAGCCGGTGCCGAACCGAGTTAGAAAACGTGTCACTGCGTTCGACTCCTGCTGGTCACATTCGCGTCGCGGCGGCGATCGAGGCCCGCACCGCCTACCCGGCGGACAGCCGTGACGGGGGCAGACCACCTCCCGTCGTCCCACGTTCCGCCAAGGTCGACTTCTCGAAATCGGAGAGGTGGCGGAACCCGCCCTTCGGGAGTTCGCCGAGCGCGAGACCGCCCACCGAGACACGCACGAGTCGAACGACTTCCGCTCCGACGACCTCCATCAGCCGCCGGATCTGACGGTTCCTGCCTTCGGTCAGTACGATCTCGAGCCAGGCGTTGCGCTCGCCCGTGCGGAGCCGCTTCGCCGATCCGGCGGTCAGCTTCTCGCCCTCGTGGGTCACGCCCCCCTCCAGCCGGGTGAGAAGGGCATCGTCCAGTTGGCGATCGATCTGCACGTGGTACACCTTCTCGACGTTCGAGGCGGGATCGAGCAGGCGTTGCGCCCATCGCGTGTCGTTGGTCATGAGCAGCAGGCCTTCGCTCGCCATGTCCAATCGGCCGACAGGAGCCACGAACGGCAGCTCGTGGCCGGCGAGGCAGTCGTAGATCGTCAGACGACCCTGCGGGTCGCCGAAGGTGGTGAGCAGACCGCGCGGCTTATTGAGCATGAGGTAGACCTTGGCTTCCGAGACGAGTCGTTTGCCGTCCACGCTGATCGCGACCCTTCTGGGATCGACGCGAAACCCGGAGTCGCGCACGATCCGCCCATCGACGCGCACTCGCCCGGTCCGGACCAGAACTTCGGCCTGACTTCGGGAACACAGGCCGAACTTCGACAGCACGCGAGGCAGACTGACGGCAGGAGCGGCCGAGCCGCCCCCGGAACCGTGCCGCCCCGACGATTGGGGACGGAATCTTCCGGACGACATTATGCCCGCCCTAGCTCGTGAAGAACTGCTGCGTACCGTGCGCTTCGATCGCGCTCGCGAGCCGGGCCAACGCGTGCACGTACGCGGCGCGCCGCAGCGTCAGCTTCCTGTCCTGCGCGAGATGCCAGACGGCATCCCCTTCGCGCTCCATCGTAGCCCGCAGGCGGTCGTGAACATCCTCCAGGGACCAGTAGTATCCCTGTCGGTTCTGGACCCATTCGAAGTACGAGACGGTGACGCCGCCGGCATTCGCCAGGATGTCCGGCAGAACCGTGACGCCGCGTCGATCGAGGATCGCATCCGCTTCCGGCGTGATCGGACCGTTGGCGAGTTCCAGGACGACGCCCGCCCTGATCCGCGACGCATTGCCCTCGTGGATCATGTCCTCCAGCGCCGCGGGAACGAGGAGATCGCAATCGACCGCGACGAGATCGTCGGCGGAAATGGCGGCGACGCCCTCCGAACCCGCGAGCCCGGAAACGCCACACTCGAGCTTCGCCTCGGCCGCGCGCTCGAACGCGATGCCCTGCGGACAGTGAACCGCGCCGCGCGAATCGGACAGCGCGACGATCCTGTGCCCGTCGGCGGAGAGCAGACGAGCGATATGCTGCCCGGCATTGCCGAAACCTTGGATGGCGACGCGGGCGCTGGAAGGCAGACCCAGCCGCTCGGAAAGGTGGCGTGCAAGGTAGTAGCCGCCGCGGGCGGTCGCATCGTTGCGCCCGAGCGAGCCGCCGAGCGCCATCGGCTTGCCGGTGATGACGGCGGGCACGGACTCGCCGACGATCGACGAATACTCGTCGGCCATCCAGCCCATCACCATCGAATTCGTGTAGACGTCGGGAGCCGGGATGTCGCGGTCCGGCCCGATGACCTTGGAGAATGCCTGGATGTAGGCCCGCGACAGACGCTCCAGTTCGGACTTCGACAACGTGCGGGGATCGACGCGGACGGCGCCTTTGCCGCCGCCGTACGGCAGGTCCATCACGGCGCACTTGAAGGTCATCCAGAACGCAAGCGTCTCGACCTCCTCGACGGCCGCATCCGGATGGAAGCGGATTCCGCCCTTGGTCGGGCCGCGCGTGTCGTCGTAGCGGCACCGCCAAGCCATGAACGACTTCCGCGATCCGTCGTCCATGCGGATCATGAGACGGACCTTGGTCGTCTCTCTCGGATACTTCAGTTTTTCCAAGACGTCGGCATCGATCTCAAGATTTTGTGCCGCATCGTCGAGGCGGACCAGCGCCTGCTTGAACATTCTAACGTCCTGCAATTTGGTCGTCTCCAGTTCTTCCGATCGTGACGGATGGGGCGGCGTCGCGGGCCGAAAGCCCTCGAAGCTTCCGCTTGGCCTCGGCGAAGGCCCAGTCCAGCCAGGGA
>NZ_BJZU01000219.1 GCF_007992195.1 Methylobacterium oxalidis
ATTACTTCGTCGAGCCAGATCCTGTGCAGGCAGCTCAGGTAAAGCTCATCCCACCTTGGCAATGGGGTCGATGCCCTCGGGCCGCCTTCGGGCGGGGACTGATTGCTCCAGTCCGCAAGTCCGATGACCAGGGTTGTCACTCTGCTGAGCGAGCGCAACTGCCGGATCTTGAGCGGGCCTTCGTCAACCCGGCTGCCGTCTTCCGCAGCCCCGCGGATGTGCTCGAACATCCGCGCCTGATGCGAGAGTGCAAGCGGGAGATCCTTCGGCGTTGGGCCTGGGACGAGCACCTGAAGGAGATCGCGGCAGGGGAAGGCATGATCGAGGGTGAGCCCTCTCGCCTCGACGAGGTGAAGGCGGCGCTCCTGAGCTTGGACGAGACCTGGCGGCCGAAGCCGGTCGCGCCGGCTGCGGCTGCTCCGGTCCTGCTGCAGGATGTGGATGCGCTTGCCGCTTGAGCGAGGAGGCGCTCTCGAAACGTCTTCTTCGTCATCGGGCAGGGGCCACTCGGGTCTAGCCATGGAACGGATAGACGGATGGCCTTGTCGTCGAGAACGAGATTCGACAATGCTGGAGCGGCTGACCTGAAACATCAGAAATCGAAAATCTAGCCAAATCCAAGCTTGGGTTCGTCTGAGAAACCGCAACGGCAGACGTCCTGCGCAATATAAGCGATAGGCCGTCACACGTGCGGTTTCATGGGAGACCACTCACCAGCTTGTCTTCCCTAACCAACTGGCATGACAAGGAGGATGTGATGCTTGAGAATGCAGCTCGTTCCATTCGTGTTCAGAGTTCAAATGTCGATCTAGGCGACGTGCTTCCTCAGTGCGCGCAGGCAAGCATTCTTCAGACTGTGCGCAAGTACTTTGGTCGCCTCAAGTCCAGCTCGGTCCACTTCAACCGGGAAGGTTCGCTGTACAAATGCACGGTCACCATCCAGGTTGGTACGCTGAAGACGATGAGCGGGGAGGCGCAGCTCAAGGACGCTTATGCCGCATTCAAGTCCGCTCTGGAGAAGGTCGCCAAGCAGCTTCGCAGAGCCAAGCGCGAGCTGCGGGAGGACAAGGCAACACGGATCGACAAAGAGATCACTCTGGCTGAGAGGCCCACTCCCCGCTGCAAAGCGACTTCTTCTGTTCGCCCGCCTGTGCACGCGATCATGCACTTGGTGGAAGTTGCCCGCGCGTCCACGCCAGTCGAGCTCGACCAGGATAGCCCGTATCGGATTGCCGCCGAGTAGTTGCGGAGCAGCGAGTCGGAAGCCGGCGCAGAAACTCTTTTCTCATTGCCGGCGTCTCCAAGCCGTGGCCGCTGCAGCGGATCATCTCTTGGCGACGGCTTCGACGGTCGTCGCCGAGGGAAACCGTCTCGTACCGGGCCAGATAGCTTTGCACCGGGCTCACTGTGAGAACCGCCCGTCCTTCGCCCGCCCCTTTTTCTTTTCGCCTGCAAGTTCGGCTTTGGGGTAGCAGGTGAAGTCAGCTCCCCGTCGGGAAGCAGACCGTCCGAGTAGCGCCCATTCCGGCCGTTCCGCCGGCCTCAATGGCATCTCCGAAGCTGTCATTCGTCGATTGCGCGCTATTGAGCGGTCACGTCGGAAGCCGCAGCCCATCGCGACGGGGCAGTTCGCGAACATGCTGGCTGCGTCCCCATCGCGCCCGCTTCATCACCTCAGCCGGCTCGCCACCACACATCGTCAAAGTCGAGCTTAAAGAGCGGGGTGCGTTGTGCCTTTCATCAGGATCGGACCCGTGGGCCGCCCGGTTGGTGAGCCCTGCTTTGGTTCAAGCGTGATCTCGAACAACTGATCGGCGCCAGTTTGCGGTAGCCGGGCAATATCGAGCGGGACAGAGCGCGCTCGGTCGAGCAAACCGATCGAAACTGGTCCACGCTCGCGATCCCATAGTGTCCAGACCTGAAGCGCTTTGCCTTCAGGTACCGCAATCGGCTCAATGGGGATCAACTCCGCATGACCGTCGCGATAGGCGTTGACGATGGCTGCGGGCGCTGATGCTTCCGTCATCAGTACCGCGACATAGGTCGGGTTGGGTGAGGGACGCGAGATCAGGGCAAGAGCTAGGGCGAGGCTGAGTGCTGCGGCAGCACCTGAAAGTCCAGCAGCACGCCAGACCGGCAGGCTGTGCCAAAGACTTGCGACGAAGGACGCGTTCGGCCGCGAGGCCCGAGCCGAGCGGGTCAGTGCCGGGCTTTGACCCGCCTCGATCCTCTCAACGCTTGTTGCAATGCGCGCCCACAACTCCGATCCGGCTTCAGCGGGAGGGGCCGTCAGGTCAAGCTCACTGAAGCGCTCACGCCAGATCGTCACGAGCGCGGCAAAGCTGCTGTCCTCCGCCTCCAGCTGCTCGGCCTGCGCGAGGCTCTCTCCATCGAGAAGACCGAGCGCGTGTTCCAAGGCCATCGTCTCCCTCTCGGATTGCGCTGTCATGACATGCAGTCCTTCAGGGCGGTGAGGGACCGGCGGATCCAGGACTTCATCGTGCCGAGCGGAACGCCAAATCGGCCTGCAAGCTCTCCGTGCGTCAGCCCTTGCGTGTACGCCAGGACGATCACGTCGCGCCGCATGGGTTCCAGGCCACCGAGGCATCGCCGTAGGCGGCTGGCTTCGGAGAGGCGCATGACGGCGGCCTCCGGACCTTCCTCTTCGCTAACAAATCCAAATGCCTCGAAGTCTTCTGTAGGATCGACGCGGCGCTCGTTGCGGAGCGTGTTCAGCGCGTGGTTGCGCAACACCGTGTAGATCCAGGTGCGGGCGCTGCCACGCGCCGGGTCGAAATCACGGGCCTTCTGCCAGATCCTCACGAACGCATCGTGGACGACCTCCTCCGCGATCTCAGCACGCGGCAGAAAGCGCCGTGCAACCCCCAACATTCGTGCCGCCTCGCTGGTGTAGATCCTGTTCAACGCCTCCTTCTCCCCGCGAGCACAGGCGAGAAGTGCCTTCTCCAGATCGAGTGACGGTGCTGCCGCTCCCACGGCGGCCCTGGTATCTGTCATCGCGTCTCTGCCATCACCCTGCACCTACACCTCAGCCGTGACGGCGGATGCGACGTCGGTAAAAAAATGCCGTGAGCGCTGCATCCGGCGAGCGCGCTGCTGTGTACCCCGGATGTCGGCATTCTTCGCCGTCTCCGAGGCCCGCTGGATGATGACGACTGCTGTCGCAGACGGATGCTGTTCCGCTGACCACCTCATCGTCACCGACACCTCGAATAGCACCACATCTGCCTGACGAAGCGCTGCAGCCCTCCGATGAACGAGGGTCTGTTGATGCGTCCAATTCTTGGGAGAACATCACGCCATGGCCACCATCGACGGAACGACAGGCGACGACGTGCTGCCCGGCACTCCGCAGGATGATACCATCACCGGCTTTGCAGGGAATGACACGATCACGGGACTGGGCGGCAACGACACCGCCGTCTTCAACGTGTCTACCGACGGAGCCGATCGCACCGACCTCGGTGATGGCTTGGATGTCGTCAACGTTTCCGCTGCGGCCGCAGGACAGATCCGCTTGAGCTTCACCTCCGCTCAGGTCGGCAATGCGAATGTCAACGACACCAACAACATGCTCAATCAGGACGGCGGCCTCGCCGTTCGCCTCCAGGCGGAAGGGGCAGCGGACGCGCTCGTTGGCCCGATCAGCCGCTTCGATGACGAGGGCATCACCTTCGTTTCCGCGACGGCTGGGCTGACCTTTGATGTGCGAGACCTCGTAGCTGGCACGCAGCGAGGCGATCGGTTCGAGGCCGTGACGCTCGGCACCTCCGGCAACGACCTCCTGAGCGCCATCCAGGCTGCACGGGCCTACTACATCAACGCTGGAATGGGCGACGATGCTCTGACAGGCGGAGACGCAAACGATTTCCTTGTCAGCGGCTCTGGCAACGACACGCTCACGGGCGGCTTAGGCAACGATAGCTTCATCGGAGGCGCTGGGAACGACCTCGTGACCGGCGGGGACGGCAACGATACCGCCATCTTCAACGTGTCGACGGATGGCAGCGACACGACCAACCTCGGTGCGGGTGATGACATCGTCAACGTCTCGGCTGCGGCGGCAGGCCAGGTTCGACTGACCTTCACCTCTGCCGAAGTCGGCAACGGCAATGCGAACGATGGGGGCACGCTTGCCAACCAGGACGGTGGTCTTGCGGTGCGGCTCCAGGCTGAGGATGCGTCGGGAGCCC
>NZ_BJZU01000220.1 GCF_007992195.1 Methylobacterium oxalidis
CCCTAGGAGCAAACGATCGTGACCCAGCGGACCTTCCTCGTAACCGGTGCCACCAAAGGCATCGGCCGCGCTCTCTCCCAGCAGCTCGCCGGCGCCGGTCACTATGTCGTCGGCATAGCCCGCGGCTTGGATCCGGACTTTCCCGGTACCCTGGCCTCGGTCGACCTGAGCGATAGCAAGGCTTCGGCCGACGCTTTTGCCGTCTCGCCCAGCGCTACTCCTTCGACGGAGTCGTGAACAACGTCGGCGTCGCCCGCATGCATCGGCTCGGCGAGATCGACCTCAAGGATTTGGACGCGATCCTGCGGGTCAATCTGCACCCGACCATCCAGACCGTGCAGGCGCTGCTGCCTGGCATGCGGGAGAGAGGCTGGGGCCGGATCGTCAACATCTCCAGCCTGACGGTCGTGGGCACGCCGGGACGCAGCGCCTATGCCGCCTCTAAGGCGGCGATGAACAGCCTCACGCGCACCTGGGCCATGGAGCTGGCCGAGACTGGCATCACGGTTAACACGGTTGCGCCCGGTCCGGTGGAGACCGAGCTGTTTCGCAAGAACACTCCCGCCGGCAGCGAGGCGGAACGCTGGTTCCTGTCGCTGATTCCGATGCGGCGCCTCGGTCAGCCCGAGGAGATCGCGGCGGCGATCGCTTTTCTGCTGTCGGATGCGGCGGGCTACATCACCGGACAGACCCTGTTTGTCGATGGTGGCGGATCGATCGGCAAGGCTGAGGCCTGACGTAGTCTGGATGACACTGAACCGCTCCGGGATTTTCGGAGGCTCCAACTCCTGAGAGACTGGAGCCATGACGAAGCATATTCCACCCTTCTCCCCTGAGGTTCGCGAGCGGGCAGTCCGGCTGGTTCGGGAGCATGAGAGTGAGCACGGTTCACAGTGGGCGGCGATCCAATCGATCGCGGCCAAGATCGGCTGCTCGGGTGAGACGCTGCGGAACTAGTGCACTGACGCTAACAAAACGTACAGCGAGCAGCCCAATTTCTTTCGCGTTTGCAAAGAATTAGCAGGTAAGCATGTGGTGCGTTCGTCTGCGTCAGTGCACTAGGTCAGACAGGCTGAACGCGACGGCGGCGTACGAGCCGGGCCGACGACCGATGAGCGCGAGCGGGTCAAGGCGTTGGAGCGGGAGACCCACGAGCTTTGGCCCGAGCCAACGAGATCCTGAGTGTCAAGCACGGATGTAGTCGAACCTGAGGGGCGTTGTTCGAGCGCCGGTCGAGGCGATCCTCACACCCTCGGATCGACTAGACGGCGCGGGATCCTGATCTCCGACCCGCGCCGTCGAACCCTACTCTCCGTGTAGGTTGGTTCTGTGCCGCGCCACTTCTTCGACGTCCACATCGACCGCAAAGTGACCCGGGACGATACCGGCACAGAGTTCGCCACCCTCGAAGAGGTCCGGAAGGCGGCTCAGCGGCTTCTGCCAGATGTTGCGCACGATGAGATCCCGGAGGACGGCGACCGGCAAGCTGAGCTGCTGGAAGGTCCGCTTCGGAGCATTGGCCTAGATCAACTGTATGTCTGGGATGGGCGCAAATGCGAAGGCCCGTTTCTCGGCCAAGAGCCATAGACAGTTTCTACTGCCGATCGACAAAGCTATCCAAATCAAGGCTGAACCTCCATCGTAGCAGTGGCAGCCACACAGGCCGGCCTGCTAGCGTGGCGTGATCAACTCACAGCTCACGCGACGGGCCTTCGGCCAGCCGTAGTAGATCACCTCGGATCGGACCGTAGCATGGCGAGCGATCTCAGCGATGGAGGCTTCTCTCGTCTCAAGATCCACGCCTCCGTCATGTGAGAAGGTGCAGGTCAAAGCTACGTCCCTGACCGGATTGGATCCTGTGTTCTGGACGTCGACTAGTGCCTTCTGCGGCGCGTGCGAGTCTGAAGGCTGGACGAGCGCGACTTCCCTGATGATGACCGGGCCATTCGCCTCTGCCGGACCGGCGCCCGCGATGAAAAGGCCTTGCAGCACGAGGTGTAGGATCAGCGCGGTGACGTCCTTCATCTCAGGCCTACGGTTCGGCAGCAAGCGAACAGAAAGAGCAATCCAACAGACTGCCCGATTTCAAGCGCTTCAGAACAGACGCCACACCTCCGGCCTCACGTCCTGAGCACGAGGCTTGCGCGCCGCTTGATTAACGCATCGACTGAGAGAGGCCCCGGCCCTCCGAGGACAAGGCTCGCGAGGCAGGCGAGGTAGAGCAGATCCGTCTCGTAACCGGGCTGCCCGAAGCGCGCGCCGGTCTCTGTGATCGCCTGAAGCTTGATAGAGCTGAACCCGTAGGGCAGGTGCACAGTGAACATCGCGACAAGCAAGACGATGGCCATCGGAACGCTGGCCAACGGGACGAAGCTGCCGAGCAGCACCGCCAACCCGCCGAAGATCTCGACCAGGATCGTGAGCCATCCCATCAGGAACGGTTCCGGTATGCCCATGGCCTGCAGGAGGGTGGGAAAGGCATCTGGACCGCGGGCCGCCTTTGCGATGCCATGCGCCATGAAGCCGTACCCGACGATCAGGCGGAGCGGCAGAGGCGCCCAGCGCCTCAGAAACGCTGCGCCTTCGATGTTCCAACCAGCGAAATTCAACATCAAGGTTCCTCGTTCTCGGGCAAAGAAAGGCTGCTCTCCCGCGGAACAGGGCCGGCAGGAGGTTGCAGGGTGGCGTCGTGTTCGGACGGGGCGTCCGCGTTCCTCAGGACGCAACCGGTGAGCTGGGACGGAACGCGGATCCCGAGGACGGGCGGCCGCACCTTCTCACGGCAGCGTCCCGCTCACCCCTCGGTGGCGGCCCGTCGCCGGATCTCCCGGACGAGCGGATGCAGCACCTCGGGTTCTGCGGCGGCCACCAGCGAGTAGCCGAGCCCCTTCTGAGCCCAGGCACAGCCGGCGATCGAGCCGTAGATGTGGTCCACCATCGGCACGTCGCCCGTGCCGTCGAGCGAGCGCACGAGCATGACGATGCGGGTGCCCCGGGCATCGTCGTACATCAGCATGCCGGCGGGCCCGTGAGGGGTTGCGACGAGGCGGCCACCGAGCAGGTGGTAGCCGGCCTCGCTGAGGTCGGGCACGCCCACCGGCCGCTTCAGCCGGGATGAGAACCAGCGCGCGATCTCGTCTCGATCCGAGGCGGCAAGTTCGATCGGTCGGGCCTGATCCGGCGCGTAGACCGCGTAGTTCGCTCTCGCTTCCTCTGCGAGCGCAGAGATGCCGGTCGGCTTGTCCGACAGGGTGCCACGAGCCGTCCAGCCGCTGACGCCACCCAGCGCGATCAGCAGAGCTGCCGCGCCCGCCTGCCAAACCGGAAGGCGTCGGCGACGGCGTGCCGCGATCAGTCGAGCGAGATCCAGTTGCGGCGGCACAGGCTCCGCCGCGACCGGAGCGAACGCGGCCCGCAGATCGTCGCGAAGCGCCATCAGCCGGGCGACGCGGGCCCGAGCCGCGCTATCGGCAGCCAGGTGGGCCTCGACGCGGGCTCGGCTGTCGGCGTCCAGGCGGTTGTCGACAAATGCTTGGAGGTCATCGTCGGTGATCGAACGCGCGTTCATTTCAACCTCCGCAGAACCGGGCGCTGGAGCTGAGCACCATCGACCTCGTCGTCCATCAACTGGATCATCCTGTCGCGCGCCCGGGACAGGCGCGACATCACGGTGCCGATCGGCACGTTCAGCACCTCGGCCGTCTCGGCGTAGGAAAGGCCCTCGACCGTCACGAGGAGCAGCACACCACGCTGCTCCTCGGAGAGCGCATCGAGGGCACGCATGAGGTCACGGGAGCCGGCCGCCGCCTCCTGCGGAGCGGGCATCGCGAGCGCCGCCTCGTGGGCCTCGTCGATCGGCAGATGCGTCCCGCCGCGGCGCCGATGCTGACGCATACGGCTGACCGCGAGATTGTGCAGGATCGCGAAGAGCCACGAGCGAACGCTGCCGTCGGTCCGGCGCTGATGCCAGCGGGTGATCACGAGTTCTAGCGTGTCCTGCACCAAGTCGTCGGCGTCTGCCCGATCGCGCGTGAGCGCCGCTGCATAGCGTCTCAGCGCCGGGATCAACGGCTCCACGAGGAGCATCATCTGCTGCACGGCCTGCCTCCTGCGGAGTGCGCGCATCGCGCACCCGGATCGTGCCATCCGGCCCCATCCCAAGCGTCACGGGGG
>NZ_BJZU01000221.1 GCF_007992195.1 Methylobacterium oxalidis
AGGCCCGCTGCGCGCGCCTGAAGGTTGCCGTGGCGTTGGCCAACAAGACGGCTCGGATCGCCTGGGCGGTGATGATGCGAGGAGAGTGCTATCGGCCGGCTGCGGCCGCCTGAGACGGGGGGCGCTGCTGGCCACGTGACGCTTGCAAGAGATGAAGGTGATGGACGGGTCGGTCGCTCCGACGAGCTGGGTCATCCTGGAGAAGTGAAGGGCCTTGAACCCGAGGATCTGATGAGGCCCCAGCCCGCGGACATCCATCGTGGCCAGCGGCCGTGTGCGCCGCTCAAGTAGGCCGGACACATGACCGCAAGCACGCCGCTCACCATCAACTTTCTGCTTGCGAGCCGGGGGCCATCCACACATGGGGCTTCTCGTCCACGCAGAGCACCAGCGCCCGGTCAGGCGGCGCGAGGTAGAGCCCCACGACGTCCCGCACCTTCTCGGCGGAGGCGGGGTCGGTGGAGCGCTTGAAGGTGCGCACCCGGTGGGGCTGCAGACGGTGCTCCTGCCAGATGCGCTGGACGGAGCACAGCGAGATGCCGGTTGCCGCCGCGACGGCGCGACCGGTTCAGTGGGTGACCTCGCCGGGCGGCTCGGAGCAGGAGAGCGCCAGCACCTCGGCGACGGTGCTGGTGGAGTGGGGCGGCTTGCCGGGCGGGCGGGTCTTGTCGTGCAGCAGGCCGTTGACGCCCTCCTCGGCGTAGCGCTGCTGCCAGCGCCAGACGGCGGTTCGGCTGACGCCGGCCTGGTGGGCGACATCCAGGACGGACAGGCGTTCGGCTGAGAGCAGGACGATACGGGCGCGCTGGATGTGCTTGAGCGGGCGCGGTCCTCGCTGATCGCGCGCAGCCGCGCCTTCTCGGTGTCGGTGAGGATCACGCAGACAGTCTGGGCCATGCCTCAGACTCGCATGGCCTCCCCTCGATATGAACCTTCCGTATGCGTCACTGCACTAGCGGAGAAGCGCGACACTCATGCGGCATTGAACATCGTGCGTTTTGCGCCGCTGGAGTTGGGTACCCTCCTCGGGCGGCTTGATCCTTTTTTCGGACAACGCCAACGGCGGCCACGTTCCAATGAAACATAGGACGCGCTAGGCCAGAGAAGCAACAAATGATGCATTACAAACATTATTTCCGCTCTCTCTTGAATTTCTCAAGCCGGCATATCAATTTAAGAGGTCGGCTTTATTCATGCTGTTATGCGCAGCTCTACCAGAATAACTCGCGATTAAGGCTTCGGCAAGACAAATGGAGGACACCATGCGTGCCATGATCGCTCCTATTTTGGCCAGCCTAGTGTTAAGCTTGGCTCTTCCGGTTGCGCTCGCACAGGGCGACGACACTCCAACAGATGCTGCGAAGGGCGCGTCTCGCGCTGATCTTGAAGGCCGAGTCGGGTTAACCAACTCGCTTGAGGAGCATCAGCATGGAGTAGCACCCACCTACTCTGATGACGAACTGGCTCAAAGCCAAAGTCCAGCTCCTATAGCATTGAAGAGCACCGTCCTTCGGGAACGGGCTGAGCCCACGCCGTCTCGGTGCGTCGTTCCAAATTTCGGCGCAACTTTTGAATGTATCTCTTATAAAAATTGGCTCCATGTATGATATTCTCGGAACTGACGAGAATCGATAAACAACCATAGTAATTTTATATTTGATTCTTCAAATCAGAACAACTCATAAAATATTTATTAAGCAAACTACGACAGGAAATGAGCTATGAACAGCGCGCTTGAGCAGGACGCCTCTGCAACTCTAATCTGGCTACAGGAGGGGCTTGTACCTGACAGCGCCTGGCTCTTGGCGAGACCGACAGATGTGGGTCGGGGTCCAGAGGACTGGCCTCATTTCGCTGATGCATTTCGTTATGCCATGAATGTTCCGCGATTAGGTGAGTGGCTGCCTTGGATCCAAGTCGGTGATCGGACTATTTCGCCGGAAGAGTTGCGCAGGATGTATGTCCCTCGCAGCCATGAATTTCGCTAATCTACAATCATGTTGCGCCGCATCTAAGTTACACAAAGCATAGACCACGGCATGCATTCCGGAGTATTGGTGATGAACATGACAAGTGCAAAGTTGAAGGCCTGGATCGATGATCGGCTCAATCAAACCTTCGTCGCGACCTTGCTTGCTGGACTCGGCGCAACATACTTCATCGTGGGTATGGGCTTGCGCTGGTAGACACGGAACTACGCCAGTGAAAACGCAGCGTGGCTGAAAGAATTCTTACAGGGACGAGAGGTGAGAAGGCCCAGGGACCACGCAAATGGATCTTCGTCAACTTTCGTGGAAACGGCAGAGAGCGCGCCAGAACTCGGGTATCACCGATCACGGCGCAGCGTCCTGCTCTTCGTCGGCGTATGGAGTGTCATCGCAGAGCATGGCAGCATTTCTATGATCTAAGTGGTTGCGGCAATCCGCTAAAATGGGGCTGCACATCGCCATCTCTTGAATAGAGCGCGGCAATTCCTTGCGGAAGCACTTGCTGTTGTCGGAGAATGCTCAGGTGACGAGCCACTCCCGAAGGAGTTCTACCTTGTCGTATTGTGACCCGCTTGCTCAAATCGAAGAGCGATTTGCCGTGGCAGATGGAGCTTGGGCGCGCGAAGTTGAGTATCTCTACGGTGGCAACCCATACCTTCATCATGACAAGCCAAGCGGGCGTGGCGAGCCAGACAGCGCCCTGCGCTTAGCTTACGAAGCTCGCGAGCGCGCCTTCGCGGCCTGGTGCTCTGCACGCGGGCTCGACACAGTGACCTGACCGGCTCGGTTTGGGCCGGACTGATTGCGAGGATCAGCCAGGAAAGGCAGGTATTCAGAAGGTCCACTCATCGCCTGGCTGATAGGCCCTGAACGATTGGGTCTGGCCGATTTTGTGGAAAGATTCGGGATCAGGCGAATTAGAGCGGGTCCCGCGCCGCTTGAGACGGGTTGGCGGGTGGGGCGTTGACGGGTGAAGGAGCATGCCCATGCCTTCACCTCTATCTGTGGACCTGCGCGAGCGTGTCGTGGCTGCCGTGGCATCGGGTGCCTCCTGCCGTCGCGCTGCAGCCCGCTTCGGGGTCAGCGTGTCGAGTGCCAGCCGCTGGTGTGGGCAGTCCGCCCGAGACGGGCACGTCGCGCCCAAGCTAATGGGTGTTGCAGATCGGTCGGGCGCTGCTCTAGCTTCCGCGTCGGACGTGACGCGGCTTCAGGTATGGGCTCGATCTCTCAGGCACGGTGAACTCCTCCCGGCTGCTCTGTGTAGGCGCATCATCTGGCAAGGGAGTTGCGGGGAGCGGCATCCAATGGGTCGGGTTCCTGTATCGCGTCAGGGCGTACCCACTGTCTGCCAGAGAGACGATCCATTCCTCGCTCCTGCGACACGCCACAACAACAGGTGGGCAGGTGATCCCGAAGGCGTACTCGGCCCAATCTACCGTGCCGCCGCTGAGCAAGATCCATGTGTCATCACGCGGGGCCGTCTCGATTGGCTGCCATTCCGGCATGACTTGTCTCCTGACGGTGGACCGCATCACCGGCTCTTGGAAGAGATCATGTCAGCCGCAGCATCCTCAAGATGTCTGCTGCGGCTGCGCAGCACGCATCACACAGGAGACCAGTGTGATGGTCCTGCAGGCGCGTCCTCGAAGGATGCGCCCTCGATAAGCGTCCCAATCAGGCGGAGAAGCTCCTGGTGCTCCGGGCCACTACCTGCGAGGAAGGAGCCAAGCTCGATTTGGGTCGGAAGACCACCGGACGGCTGGTTTGGCACATGCAAGACGACGGGGCGCGGTGTCGTGGCACTCAGGGCCAGGAACCACCGATCCCCATTGGGGCTGGCGTAGAGCTCTATCCGGTCGGCCGTCATCGGGGATTCCTCTTTGAGGAAGAGGTAGCTGTACCCGGTCCACAGCCACCGACAATCCTACCAAACAGGCTGGCCTGAATGAGCATGTCGGCGGTGCTGGCATGACTCTGCTCCCTGAGCATCTCCGAAACCCGCTCCGGGCAATTCTCCGAGAGCAGCTTGAGGCCGCGCTGGAGCTTCTGAGGCGTCAGTTCGTGCTTAGCGCCGCTCCCCAAGCCATTCTCGTGCTCCGCGAATTGGATCACGAAATGGCCCTCGTAGAGCTTGGTGTCAGAATACCAGGGCCGGCCGATGCAAGGGATCTCGGACGAGA
>NZ_BJZU01000222.1 GCF_007992195.1 Methylobacterium oxalidis
GGCGGTGCCGATGAGCATCCCGGCTAACAGAAAGTCGTTCCTGAGCAAGTTCTTCAAACAGAGGGCCGCATGAACATCCTGAGCCTCCTGCGCCGACGCAGCACTGCACCGGTGGCCCGCGATCGCCTTCAGGTGATCCTTGCTCACGAGCGGGCGGAGGTCGGCCGCTCACACCTGGTCGACACACTGCGCGAGGAGATCCTCGCCGTGATCGCCAAGCACGCCGCGATCGAGCGAGACAAAGTCTCGATCAAGGCTGAGCAGCGCGAAGGTGTCTCGACACTGGACATCAACATCGAGCTCCCAACCATAGCCGTCGGAATGCGCAAGGCGGCCTGACCCGAGCCAGCAATTCGCCTATGCGCACTCTGGACCGAGAATGCTGTTATCCCGGCGGAGCGCTCGGCCCAGATAGCATGGCTTTTCGTCTTCGTTACGTCAGCGCAAAGGAGCACGAAGTCCCAGAGGACCGCGCAGGAGCCGAAGGGCATCCATCCTGGGCCCACCTGGATCCGAACCACATCCTGGGATGCTCACCGACCAAACCTAAGCCGATTAGAAGCCCGGCGCGGCTATCTCTCCGCCCCTAAGACTCGAGCAATTATCGCTCGCACGGCTCTCATCTGGCGACCATTCTGGCCGAAATAGCCTTCCCCTGTGTAGCCCCACCAATCCCAGCAGCCGTTTGGGTTGATGCTGATGACCGCAATCTGAGGGTAGAGCAACACGATGTTATTAGTCGCAGCCCAGCGATTGTAGCCAGCGTCTCTGATGAAGTCGTCATGGATCTCATCGGCAGTCTGCCGACAGCCATGAAATGCCACGTGAAGGCGGCACTCCTCTCGCTCACAGCTCTTCGGGACGTAGATGTAGCCCACGCCGTGAAGGCTGATGTGGTCAGATGCTCCTATGAAGAACTCGCTCTGATCAAATGCGATCAGATTACCGTCGCCGTGAGGATCTTCAGAGGCCTTTCCGATCTGGCCAGGGTATAGGTGCTTGAGAAGTTGTTCAGCGGCCTCATAGCCGCACTCGATCACAAATGGTGGTGCGTGCTCCTCGCACAGCCTGACCGGGAACCTGCTCGGACCCTCGAGCTTGGTGACTGGGACGCCGTGGCTCGCGGAGCGCCCATGTTCATTCATGTCCGTTGATAGCTGCAAGGAAGGGACGCCAAGGAGCTGATAAAGATCTTTGAGAGCGGCCATAGTGCTCTGGGGAACGAGCTCGTCTCGCCTGCCGTGAAAGAGCCAGACGCGGCTAGAAGCCAGATTCATCGGATCATCAATCAGACCTTGCCGGTGAGCCTGCTGCACGAAGCTCGCTGAATCATCTGCTCTCGGCGATGATGGGCGAAGCCCGAAGTATCGGCTGCCAAGGTAATGCGTGCAAGCGACTGTAGCTGCTGAACCTCGATCTAGCGGCACACCCGCGAACCACCAGTAGGGATTGAGGATGTGTTCGGCACAACCAAAAGGACCACCTCCAATAATGCCCGCACCGTTGACCAGCTTGGAGTAGGCCACGTGGAACTGGTGAGCAAAGAAGCCTCCGGAAGACACTCCTGAAACGGTGATAGAGTTCTGCTTCAGGCCAGGCACCGCCCGCAGCTTGTGCGAGGTTGATGCCGGCGGTGGCTCAGGAACAGCGTCGTGCCCAGCACGCGCAATCGCGCCTTCAAAGATGAGGCTGACGAGACCCGCCAACGCGATTGTGCCGATTTGCAAGCGCCACATCACTGCTAAGCTTCCGATCAATGCCCCCTCTCCCGACGTCTACGACTATTTGCCGTAGCACCGGTCGCAGGTGGCATCAGAGGTCGAGATTTTCCTCCGCCTTCAGCCGGCCAGTCTGGACGGCAGCACGAAATGCTTGGTGATCTGCCTCCGTCTGATCTGCATACGCCCTCGCCCAATCCGCCAAAGCATTCGCAAGCTCGCCGTCGTCATCGCCACCGCTATAGCCAGCGATTGCGGCGGCATCACCGGTTCGCGCATGAGCACGCGCAAGCAGCGCGCCATACACTCTTGAGAAGTAGACAAGTGACGGCTCTGACATGCTACCGATTGGAATATCTCCCTTCATGTTCCTCATCTGACGCACATAGAAGGGCCGGCCTGAAATCGTGGTCCAACCAAGCAACGGATCGCCAGCAGCTTGCAGAAGGCGCTGCCCATAAACCACGCGCTCACCTTCATGCTCTCGGTAGACCTTTGGCATCCCAGATACGTAGGGTGCATGTGCTGGCTCTACGGCCTCTTTGACTTGGAGAAAGAGAGCATCCTGATCTGAGTTGCCGCACAGAAGCGCGACGTAAGTGCGTGTTCCGACACTTCCGATACCGACCACCCGATGTGCAACGTCAACAACGTGATACCGGCTCAGCATGAAGCGGCGCTCACGTGGGAGCGTTTCGGCATAGCGCTCAAGCCCAGCAATAACAGCGTCACGCGTTTCGGCGTCGATATGGGTAAGTATGGGCGGTTCCTCCTTGAACCGCCAGCCGTCGTGAATCCGTGTGTCGCCCGCGCGCGCTAGCAGACTCTGGTTGTTGTTCTTGCGGGCCTTATCAGTAGATCTCAGAAGCAAATTCCGGGATTCTGCATCAGGCTCCAACCCGCAGAGATCACCCTGATCAACTCTTGCAGAGTAGCGCCAGACATCTAACGAACCCTGCGACGCAAGGTCACTCATCTTCTTTTGGTAACCACTAACTGCTGCCGTGACGGATTGACGCCGGATGTGGCTGGTGGACCCATACTCGCGCGCCGCAACCTCGATACTCGCAACCAGGCGCTTCAGGTCCCACTCCCAAGGTCCCACCGTGACCTCGTCGAAGTCGTTGAGGTCGAGCACGATGTCGTGCTGAGGGCTACCGAAGAGACCGAAATTTGAGACGTGAGCATCACCATCAATGACTACCCTTATGCCGCTGCAGGGTGTGGATGCCAGGTCCCAGGCCATGACCGCAGCAGCACCGCGTAGGAACGCGAAAGGTGATCGGGCCATCCGTGCCACACGCAGCGGAACGAGCTGAGCTTGCCGCCCGGCATGCGCCCGTTCGATGAGACTGACGGGATCCGGCCTGTCGCCCGGAGCCTTCCACTCGCCGTGTAGGTGATGTGGGGTGGTTGCTCTCAAGCTCCGCCCGGAGGAACGTCGCGCCTCCCAGGACGCCTGACGTTCTCGCAGGTTGACGTGAGGAACATCGGCTAAGGGCTCGAGGATCAGCCTCTCAGCAGCCTCTTCCTTGCCCACTGGTTCAGCGGCAGGAGCATGCTCCGGAAGCAAGTCTCCGGCGGGTGAACGAGGCGGCGTCTCGTTGGATGGCACTGGCGCGCGCGACATTTCCACCCTCACGCAATCGAGTTGCTCAGGAGCGACTGCACAGCGACGCTAGCACGAGCTGCAGACCAGGGCGTGGTGGCCCAAGACACGAGCGGAAGCGGCTCCTCTGCTGTGCCAAGGGCGCAGAAGTCGCGCCGCTGAGAAGGCTCACGCCTCTTTGCCCGTCAAAAACGGACGTGCAGCCTCAATCGCGGGTCTGCATGCTGGTGCGGTGTCTGCAAGGAGCGCCTCCGGCCGGACATTCCCGATCCAAACGCGCACGATGCTCGATACGGCCCACCCAGGATCACTCGTCGCGCGGTCGACAATGATTGGACGCGCCTCTCTAGCGCATGAGGTGACCTCGGCGAGAACGGCCTGCGGCACGCGAGCGGCGGTGAGCGTCTCGACTACCTTTGCTTGCAGAGGATCGATGAGGAAGAAAGAGATCAAGGCGGCGACGATGTCCTGCATGGTGCTGTGTCCTGAAGTCGGCTCTGGCTTGGAACCGTTAAATCGCCATGGCGGCCTGAGCGTTGCCTCATGGCCGTTAATGCGGGAACGTCGCCGCTCAGGAATACGAAGCCTCACTAATCGTGCTGTTGCTGAACGGCATGGACCCTGGGTCCAGCCGGATCCCGATCACATCCTTGGATCCCGGCCGACTTCATCAGCAAGACGTCTCAACCTAGATCTTCGAGAGAACACCCCACCTTTCC
>NZ_BJZU01000223.1 GCF_007992195.1 Methylobacterium oxalidis
TTCCCCAGCACGATGTCCGTGACCAGACGACGGCCCGAGGAGGTCTCGATCGGACCGGGAGCGGTGCCGACAACGACGAGTTCGTAGATCTCGGCTCCAGCCTGAGTGTTCGCCTCTGCGAAGACGTCGAGCGGACCCGCCACGTCGAGCAGCTGTACGCCCGGCAGGGCAAGAACCGCGACCCTCTGCATGACCGCTCGGAATCTCCTGTCCGTCCCTGCCTTGCGATTGGCAGAGATCGTCTGGATCCAGCGATTGCTGCCGCACTTACAGCGCCATACCCCATTGGGGCACTCTCACCAAGGAGATTTGACCGTGAGCATCAGGTCCGAGGCCGCCATCCCCGATAGCCAGCTTGCCCGTGCCGTCACCGAGTTCGTTCGCGACAACGAGACCGAACTGCTCTTCAACCATTCGACCCGCGTCTATCTGTTCGGGGCTCTTGCCGGCAAACGCCGTAATCTGAGCTTCGATCGGGAGCTTCTCTACGCGGGCGCCATGTTCCACGATCTCGGCCTGATGCCGAACTACGGGAGCATCGACGAGCGCTTCGAGGTCGACGGCGCCAACGCCGCTCGCCGTTTCCTGAAGGCATACGGCGTGCCGGAGGCAGACGTTTACACGGTCTGGACCGCCATCGCACTGCACACCACACCCGGCATTCCGGTCCACATGCATCCAGTCGTCGCTCTAGTGACGGCCGGTGTCGAGATGGACGTGCTCGGCTTGACGTATGGCGACTATTCCGACGCCGAGCGCGAGGCGGTTGTGTCGGCCTATCCGCGCACGCCGGACTTCAAGGAGGACATCATCCAAGCCTTCTATGACGCCATCAAGCACAAGCCGGCTACCACGTTCGGCAACGTCAAGGCCGATGTCATTGCCGACAAGGAGCCGGCCTTCCGCAAGGGAAATTTCTGCAGCGTCATCCGGAACTCGCGCTGGCCGAACGGCGCGCATGCGCCAGGATGTGGCTGCGGCGGACACGGCTAAGCCGCGGCTGTGGTTCTCACGCCGAGACGGCACGAGCACGGGGCAACCGCATCAGGACCAAGCGTGGATCAACGCTCGCGAGGACAGCCACGCGATCAGGGGCAGTGCGATCAGCAGAAGCGCCCTTGCCGCTGAAAGGCGCATGGCACCGGTCTCGCCCTTCGTGCTCGCACGATAAGTCTCGCGCGCGGCGAGCAGGACGACCATTCTGTAGAGTGCCGCCAGCCTGTGGACGATCTGATGGAGCGCGAGCGACGTGCCGGCGGCGCGCGCGGCCGCCTCCTAGAGAAATGTCGGCGGCGCGACGAAGAAGGCGACCGCGATCCCGAACAGGAAGCCGATCATCGCGCCCGGAAATGCCGTCGCTGACAACATCCAGGAGGAGATCGGCCACTACCTCCTTGAGCGCACCCGCCTCACGGCGCAGGTCCCGCACCTCGTCGGCGGTCGCCGCCCGCGCCGTGTCGCCGGTCAGCCGCTTCTTGCCGGCCTCCAAGAACTCCTTGGACCAGCCGTAGTACATCGAGGAAGCGATACCCTCGCGCCCCCACAGCTCGGCGATGCTGTCCTCGCCGCGCAGGCCGTCCAGCAGGATGCGGATCTTCTCCTCGGCCGAGAACTGCCGGCGGGTGGCCCGACGGATGTCTTTGATCACGGCTTCTGCCGGCTTCCGTGCCAGCCCGGATGTCTGCTTCATCGTCTTGCCTCAGGGCTACGATGAACCAGCCATCCTCCGTTCGCGAAGGCCCTCAGTCTGTCTCACGAGTGCCGACGGCGAACAAGCTTGAGCTGCGGCTCGCTGGTCTCCTGGGTCTGAGTCAGACCTGAAACAGCTGCATGCACGCAGGCGATCAGCCCCGGCAGGTCGGCGACGGATGCGTGATTGTTGGACAGGTAGGCGGAGACGATGTCGACCGTCAGATCGATGTGATTGTTCCTTGCTTCTTCCAGCCTGCGCGACCGGGCCATGTTCCTCGTTGCGTTCGCAGGCGCATTCCGCCGATCCGAGCTTGCTGCGATCCGGGCGGTGGATCTCGCGTTTGCGGAGGATGGCCTACGCGGCTTCCTCCCGGCCTCGAAGAGCGATCAGGAGCGCGAAGGAACAGTGGTTGCGATACCGTCCGGAGAGCACCCGGACATCTGTCCGGTGCGGGCGCTGCGCCGCTGGCTTCTGGCTGCGCCGAGCGACGGCTTCGTCTTCCGCGCGATCCGCGCAGACGGCATGGTCTGCGAGGCCGACCTGCATCCGGACTCGATCGGGCGGATCGTCAAGAAGCGGTCCAAGGAAGCCGGCCTGTCGGCAGGTCCGCGGGAACGTCTCTCAGCGCACGGCTTTCGAGCCGGGTTCATCACCGAGGCGTATCGGGCTGGCGCACGAGACGCTGCGATCATGGGGCATTCGCGGCACCGCGACCTCAAGACCATGCACGGCTACGTCCAGTGAGCGAAGCTTCTCGCGAAACATCCTGGGCGCGGACTCGGTCTATGAACGGCTGGAGTAAGCCTGACTGCGAACCGCCCTCCCCTCGAACACGACACTCGGACCATCGTCGCAGCTCGAGCGGCGTTACCGAAAGGCTGTGCAGCGCCAACGCATCCTCGTCTGCTCGCACCAGCCGGCTAGGTCAGCTTGGCGAGGATTCAAGAAAATTGATCTTGCCCTTGTCCTAAGCTGTCCGCCAGCCGGAAGCTTGATTTAATAATTCTTTCCGATAAATCGACGCTTCCCTACCGAAGGGTTGGAAAAGGAGATCCAAATGTCTGGACTAAAGGATCGAGACGAAACCGAGTTTATCGGACTGACGCGTGATATCGTCTCAGCATTCGTAACCAACAACCCTCTGCCCTACACCCAACTGCCCGCGCTCATCGCCTGCGTCCATGCCGCGATAAAAGGCCTCACGACATACAGCGGCGCACCGGAGACGTCCGCCGAACTGGAGAAGGCTACGCCCGCCCAGATCCGCAAGTCGATCACGCCGGATGCACTGATCTCCTTCATCGACGGCAGTCCCTACAAAACACTCAAGCGCCATCTCTCGACGCACGGGCACGATCCGCACAGCTACCGCCAGCGCTACGGCCTGCCCAGCGACTACCCGATGGTCGCCGCCAACTATGCTTCGAAGCGCTCCGAAATCGCACGATCCCTCGGCCTCGGCCGGACAGGAGGACGGTCGCAGGAGGACCTGACGTCGGAACGCGAGTCAGCCGCAGCCGAGTGATCGGCGCTGTCGGACGGCCTTGGGGAATGCTGCACATCCGGTTCATAGATGCGAACGGATGAGGCATTCGCGGTCGTCCGACAGTATGGGCTCGGCTCCTGCAAAACCGTCGCGCAGCCCGACGGCACGGTATCGATGTTACCCGTGCACCGGAACGTTTCCCCTCGCGGCTGAAGTAGATCGTCGCCGCGTTCAATTCGACGAAGTACTTTTATGCGATCCGATCGATTTCCGCGCGCTTTGCCGCGCAATGCGGATTTCCAGGACCATTTTCGACCTTTGCACGACGACGGAAGGATTGCGGCGATGCAATTCCATACCCAGTTCGTCGATCGCCACCGTCTGCATCCATCGACCGGAGGGGCGCTTCACGGAACAAGGATCGACGAACGGCGTCCGACGCACGCTTGCTTCGACGTCATGCCCTGCTGGCACAGCCTGACCCAGCCGGCGTTCGCCGAAGGCGTCCTTCCACGGAGCACCGAAAGAGCCTGTCCCAGGAAGGCCGGCGGGCTGCGGCAAGTTCGGAAGATCGGGCAGACCGCGCAGTCGCCGGCGCTTCGGCTAGTTGAGCGCCGGCCGGGTCTGCACCCAGTGACGCGGCCGCCGGACGGGAATCAGAGAGGACTTCCTCAGCACGGCATCGGATCGGGGAGGAGGAACCACGAGGACGTCCGCGTCGGCGGCGAACAGGACGTCCTCCGAAATGCTTCCCATCATCGCTCTCCAGATGCCGGATCTAGCCTGCGTGCCTAGGG
>NZ_BJZU01000224.1 GCF_007992195.1 Methylobacterium oxalidis
CACCCTACTCAACGGATCGTGGTCGCCGCCAGGGATCACCCGCGTCACGAGCGCCACGCTCTAGTATGGATCCGCGGTACCCGGATGACCCCTGGCACCGAGATGGACCGTGGTTCCTGGCAGGAGCCGAGCCAGCGCAGTGGCCGCAACTACTGAGCGACAAAGGTCGCAGCTGAGCTGGCACTAGCGCCTTGAAGCTTCACGCCGGGGTCGTTGATCGTGAACACGATCCCGGCGTTCTCCAGCGTGCTCCGGATTGCGTCCGCCTGAACGGCCGAGATGTCCGGCACGCCAGGAGCGGACTCGGCGCGCATGATCACGCTGAGGCGCAGCTGCGCCGCGTTCGCCAGGGTTCGCTGATCCCATCTCAGCAGCCGACGAGATGCGACGATCTGAGTGCCGGTCATCCAGCTCCCGTCACAGGCCGAAGTGTCGGTACACCGAGCGAGCTGGCGAGTGCCGCCCGCGCGCGGCTCACGCGGCTCTTGATCGTGCCGACTTGGCATCCGGCTCGGGTTGCCGCAGCCTCGTAGGTCATACCTTGTGCACTGACGAGGACCAGGGCCTCACGCTGGACCGGTGGCAGATTCGTGAGTGCCACCCAGACCTTACGAAGATCGGTGCTCTGCTCCAAAGCGCGCGGCGGCGTCACCGGATCAATCGAGAACTCCGAAGCAGCCTCACGCTTTGCCGTGCGACGATCGTCGTAGAAGAGGCGCCGCAGAATGGTGCAGATCCAGGCCTCGACGTTGGTGCCGGGCCGATAGCTCTCCTGCTTCTGCCAAGCCTTGATCACCGTCTCCTGAACCAGATCGTCGGCCTGTGCCTCGTCCATCGCCAGCGACACGGCGAAGGCACGCAAGCGCGGCAGAACTGTGAGGAGTTCATCTCGAAACGCGTCGGCGTGAGCCGCGTCTCGCCTGTCCAGCACCTCACTCAGCTGAGCTACGAGGCCAAGGAGATGACGAGGCTGATTCTCTGAGAGGACATAGGCGTAGAAGGCCTTCAGTTCCTCTCCCAGGCGCTCCCGAAGAGGGGCGGGCAGCGTCGTCTGAGAGGGTGATGAAAGTCCGTGGTCAGAAGAGGGACTTCTGCGAGCCTTCATGACGTGTGTCCCGCATCCTCCCGCGAGGGGCTGCCAACGCGTGTACAGTGAATTCATAATAGCGTGTCGCTGTATGCGATCAAGGCCGAGCCTGCGAGTTCACCCAACTACCCCTGTGTGAGCAGGCGATCCCGAGCGTCAGGGTTCAACCGGCTACCGAGACGCGCAGATCTCGCGTCGTACGAAGGTTGGCGTGACTAAGATAGGCCAAGCCGCTCCAACCATCAGGGTGCGCCCAAAGCCCGGGGCGTTTGCACCGGAACTCACCGCAACGCCCACGTAGAGGCCGGCAAGCACATAGGCGGTCAGGAAACCTTGAGCGAAGCGGATCATTTCCAATCTCCGCAGTGCGCACGCCCGTCAGAAACAACAAGCCCGCCTCGGCTCAGACCGAGGCGGGCTTGTTTCAGGCGTCGATCAGACCGTTCAGTCGATGACCTCGACGATACGATGGCTGCGATCCACCAGCACCGGCTGCTTGTTGACCACCGTGTACCGGTAGCCGGGCTTCACGTGGTACTCGTCCGGCACGTCGTAGTAGGTCACGCCCGAGGACGGCAGCGTGGTGCCGACCGCGACCCGGCCGTCGTAATCGTAGGACTTCACGCGGCGCTCGGTAACGTAGTTGCGGAAGCGCGGGCGATCATCGACGCCGAGGATGCCACCGACCGTGCCGGTCGCAGCACCGACCGCGCCGCCAACAACACCGCCGACGGGACCTGCCGCCGCGGCGCCTTCCTCAGCCCCGCGCTGGGCTCCGCGCACGGTGCCCTGCGCCTGGGCGGCCAAGGGCAGCGCGAGAAGAGCGGCCGTGGTTGCTGCGAGCAAAAGCTTGTTCGTCATGGTTGTCTCCAGTGTTGAGAAGAATCAGTGACGTCTCAGTTGCAGCCTTCCTTGTGGACCGTCTTGGAGTTGCCTGCGCCGTCCTCCTTGTGCACGGTCTTGGAGCCGCAATCGACGGTTCCGGTGGTGACGTTGCGATGCTCGACCACGCCCTCGCGACGCTCGACCGAGACGCTCGGGCTGCTGTCGCGGCGAATGACAGTGGTGTCCTCAGCCATGGCGCTCGACGAAACACCAGCCAGGGCTGCAAAGGCAGCGCCTGCAATCAGTAGATTGCGCATGTGTTATGCTCCTCAGTGAGAAATCACCGCAGAAACGGAGAATCGCCGATAGCGTTCCGGACTATTTTCAGCCTCGAATACGCCAAGCGGTAATGGTTAATGCGTTCGCGTCTTTCGGACCTGGTGGCGCAAGCCCATTTTAGAACGGCGGCCTGGGTGCCCTGAGCATCGCCCGCAGGTCCATACCCGGCCGCTCCGCTTCCCACCGCACTAGCAGGGCGCCACAGGCCGCCATCACCGTGCGCAGATCCTCAACGCACTGCTCTGCCTCGGCAAGCGTCAGGAACCCGCAACGCCAGTACACGGCACCGGACGCCAAGGCCGCCACGACGGCGAATCGGCCAGTGCCTTGATCCGCTCACGCTCATCCGTCGTCGGTCCGGCCCGCACGCCTTGATCGCGCTCGGCCTGCCTGACCCACCTCCGCAGCGTCTCGCCCGAGCAGCCGATCTTGGCCGCAATCGAACCGATCGCTGCATACTGCGAGCCGTGCTCGTCTCGGTGATCCAGCGCCATCCGAACCGCGTGCTCACGGACTTCGGAGGAATACGGTGGGGTTCGCTTCGTCATGGCTCCATCCTCGCAAGAGTGGGAGCCTTCGAGAAACCCGAGGCGGTTCAGTCTAGCAGCGAGGCTGAGGAGAGGCTCACCCGTTCCAACGGGCAGACGGCCTCCTCCAAAACAAGCCAGTAGCGCTGCTCAGTGCGAAGGATGATTGGCGCGGCTGCTACCACCCTGCACCTCTGACTGTGGCGAATGCTACCTTTGGAAGCAAAGGCTCGGTGATGTTAGCCGAGGTATGTTGCTCGCGAACCTGATTCGGGCAAGGTCATGAGCCGCCAAGGCATCATCCTCGCAGCAGTTATCGCCCTCTTAGGCGCTATCGCGTTCGCGTACATACAGCAGGCGAAAGAAGCGGCTCGAACAGAGCCCGCAGCGGGCAAATCCTCAACAGGAAAGTCGTCGCTGGACGACCAGCGGCGTTGACTCCCTGCGCAGGCTTTTGCCGTTAAGCAGAAACGAATGCATTATTTGCTGCGCGGCGAGGGTCGGTTAAGTTGTTGGTCGAGCGCGCTTCGGCAGCGAGGTCCGCTTCGAGGAAGAGTGATGTTCCTTTTGATTGTTTTCCTGCTTGTCGTGTCTATTGTGTCAGCGATCGCCTCATTGAGGAGGCCGCAGGATCAAGCCGTCTACGAGCGTCTATCTGGATGCGCCTTCATATTCGGGTTAAGCCTGATTGGTATCTACTTACCGCTGTTTCGGTGACTGGTAGGGCGCAGGTTCAGCGCTGCCATTGAGTCGGCGGAACTGCCTGCTGCGTGTTTGCGTTTCAGCCTCGATCCGACCGCCCTGAGGCTGTAAATGAGCAGTGACGCACAAGATTTACGCGCGACCAACTCTGTCCCTTCTCTGTTGCGTGCAAGTATCGGGTTCGGCTGCTCGTTGGTCGTGCTACTCGGCTGCGTCGTCGGCCTTGGAGTGACCGCCTAAGGTCCCGCCCTGCAGGTCGATTCGAGGCGTCGTCATGAGCTTGGGCATGCGAGCGGGCAGAGGAGGGCGAAGGCTGGGCAAGCTTGCCCAGTCCTCTTCATCTCATGCAGACTGATTAAG
>NZ_BJZU01000225.1 GCF_007992195.1 Methylobacterium oxalidis
AGCGGGCTCAGTCAGTCGCTTCGACGACGAGGGCGTCACCTTCGTGGCTGCCGCTGGCACCACCTTCGATGTGCGCGACCTCGTCTCGGGCGTGCAGCGGGGCGATGCTTTTGAGGTCGTCACGCTCGGCACGCAGGGTGCGGACACGCTGATAGCCCTGCAGGCCTCCCGCTCGTACTACTTCAACGCGGGCCAGGGGAACGACACCGTCACGGGCGGCACAGCCAACGACTTTCTCGTGGGCGGTGGCGGCAACGATCGCCTTTCGGGCGGTGCCGGCAACGACAGCTTCATCGGGGGAGCTGGCAACGACACTTTCTCCGGCGGCAGCGGCACCGACCGCGCGATCTTCTCCTTCGCTCTGAGCGCGGCCAGCGTCGGTGTGACCGCGGATGGTGCCATCACGATCACCGGTGCCGAGGGAACCGACACCTTCCGGGGCATCGAGCAGTTCCAGTTCAGCGACCGCACGATCGAGGTGAACGACGGCTCGCCGCTGGTGGACGACCTGTTCTACCTAATCCGCAATCCTGACGTGGCCGCGGCGGGCCTTGATCCGGACAGCCACTACGCGGCCTTCGGAGCCCGCGAGGGACGCGACCCTAACGCCTTCTTCTCCACGGACGGCTATCTCGCCGCCAACCCCGACGTGGCCCGAGCCGGACTGAACCCGCTCGACCACTACGCGCAGACCGGCTGGCGTGAGGGGCGGGATCCGGGCGTCAACTTCGACAACGAGGCGTACCTCAAGGCCAATCCGGACGTGGCAGCGGCGGGGATCAACCCGCTGGCGCACTTCCTCTCTGTGGGGCAGGAGGAGGGACGCACAGCCTCACCCGCTCTCGGTCGGGCTGGAGATCTGAGCCCGGCTGGGTTCGACGCCCAGTACTATCTCTTGGCCAACGGAGACGTGGCCGACGCGGCCCGGGCGGCGGGCGGCAACAGCTTCGTGTTCGCCACTCAGCACTACGAGGCGTTCGGCATCCGCGAAGGCAGAGACCCGAACGCGGTGTTCGACACGAGTGGGTACCTCGCGGCCTACAGCGACGTGGCAGCGGCAGGCATCAACCCGCTGACGCACTACAACCAGTTTGGCTTCCGGGAGGGCCGCGACCCCTCGACCGGCTTCGACACCTCGTCCTACCTCGCGGCCTACGGCGATGTGGCAGCTGCGGGCGTGAACCCGATGACCCACTACCTGCAGTTCGGCTTCTACGAAGGTCGCGCAGCATTCGCTGACGGGACGTTCGGGGCTGGCGCCCTCGGATAAGCGGAGAGCGATATAGATGGCGGCCGAGGTCAGCGCCTCGGCCGTTTTCTCATGCCAGCTGTGGCGGTCTTTTTTTGTGCTTGTCGGAAAGCGTCCGTTAACAGCGCAGCCCGCAACGTCAGTCTGCGACCAAGAAGCGACGCTGCCGAAGTCCCGCAGCCTCACCGCTCCCGGAATTTTCGATCGTGCTCACGCGCAAATGATCCTGCGATGTGACGCCGGTCACAGCCGCCGGCGCCCGCAAACGGATAGGAGGCTTCGTCGATCAGGCAAAGCAGCTGGCACGCAGCCTGCGTGCTTCGAGCCAACCAAAGCTTACAAGTTTAGCGAGGCACGAGATGCGAGCGGCGATGCTCATCGGACTGAGCCTGCTCGTAGTCCTCGCGCCAGCGGCCTCGTGGTCCGGCGAGAACTTCAGCGGAGGTGCGTTCGTCATCGATGGCGACACGCTCAACATACGCGGCAGGGTCATCGGCCTCTACGGGGTCGCCGCTCCCAGCCTGAAGCAGACTTGCCACGATGCGAGCGGCCAAAGCTACTCCTGCGGAATTGCCTCAGCTCAGGCTCTTGCAGGCTTTATCGGCACCGCAACCGTCACCTGCGAGACAAGGCAACCCGATCAGCACGGCCGCACTCTGGCGACCTGCCGGAAGGGCAAGGGGGACCTGAGCGCCTGGATGGTTACGCAGGGGTACGCCACCGCAGACCGGCGCACTTCGGTCGCCTATGTTCCGGACGAAAAGAAGGCCTGGGCAAAGCGGCAGGGTCTCTGGGCTGGCGTCTTCGACGATCCCGCGGCGCGCCAGCGGGATTTGTACTCGGCCGCAAACCAGGTCGTTGCTGCGCAGCCGAACGAGCGTGCGAACGAGCCTTCCACCACCTCGTCGATAAGCCGCTGAAGGCTCATTAGTCCAGATCCGCTCGTCGAAGCAGATCCAGAGCGTACCAGCTACCCAGTTCGATGAAATGCGAAGCTCGCAACAGGTCAGCACCAGCCAGAATTCGACGTCTGCTTCGGCCAGCGGGTCCCCGAGACCTGCCGCTCCGCTCTCGGCCATGATCAGCCGATCTGCAGTGACATGTCGGACAGTCGAATGCTCGTGAGCGGGCTTCGGCCGCGAAGGAAGCTGAACGGCCCTGATCGCGGGAAATCCCAAGTCGCGGCACCAAGCGAGACCTGAGCCAATGCCCTCGCTTCGGTCACCTGAGGCGCGTACTCACCGCAACGTCCGAGCGAACGCTGCACGATAGTCGTGCGTACGGGCCACCGCCCGGGCATCGTAGCTCGACTTCGAAATCGAAGCTGCGCGAGCGGTACCTCCTGCGTTGTCAAAGCCTTCGCCTCGAAGGCTGCCCTCGCTGTAGTGTCATCCCGCTGGATCCCGAATGCAGCTTCTTGCTTGGGGATGCTCCACATCGCCCGCGCCCCTGCGATCGACGCCGGATGATCGACCCAGACGAACGGCACTGTCAGCGCAGGTAGACCGCCGCGCTGCACCGGCAGGACCATCAGCACCTCATTGTAAGCCAGTACCCCGCCTGGCTCGTAGACGGCAAAGGCTGCGCCCACCAGGACGCGTCCGAACATCGTCACGGGCCGCACGCCTCGAGGCAGACAGGCCTCCGGCAGGAGAGATCTTCTGACCTGCCACAGGGAGATGTAGGCTGTTCCTCGAAGGCTCCACGGAGGCGGCGGATAGCTCACTCCATCCAACGGCATCGGCCCTGAACCAGGCTCCAGAGCCATCTCGGTTCGCTGCTCCCTTCCAACAATCTACTGACCAACGCGGAAGGTCGGCTGTCGGTCCTGCCAGACCGGATCAGGCCCCCGCGGGGTGCGTCGGCTCGAACATCCAACGCGGACGCTACGAAGGTCAGGTCGGCGGCATGATCCCCGTGAACCTCATGCGGGGCGGATAGGAGAAGCCCGCGCGCAGCGGTGGGACACACGGAATAATCCGCCGCCATCCGCGTCTGTGCTGCCGTCGCTGCAGCCGAGAGTGGCTTCAGCAGCGGCAGGAGACGAGAGACATGTGTCAGATCAGCCCTACGCGCTGCACGCGCCTTGCCGCAGCCGCGATCTGCCTGAGCCTTGCGGCCTTGCCGGGAGCCCGTGCGGAGGGCGACGGAGACGGGTCGCTCCGCGCGGAACTGCAGAACCCCCGCCTGATCGAACGGAGAGCCGGCGAGCACCCCGATCACCTGGTCACCTCCAGCCTCTCGCACGGTGACCGTGCCCAGAAGCGCGTGAATACGCCCGCTTCGGCCTACGCGCGCTATCCGAGGTGACAGGAAGCTGGGAAACGAAGGGTTCAGGAGCGGGGCTGGCCACAGGCGGATCTCGCTCCGACGAAAAGTCCGACTCGCCGGAATAATCCTGAACTCAGGGCGTCTGCCCTCCCGTGAC
>NZ_BJZU01000226.1 GCF_007992195.1 Methylobacterium oxalidis
GGGTTGACGTGCTGGTCAAGTTGATCTCGCACCAGCTCGGGGCGCCTGACGCCGAGATCGACCGGACGGTCCGGATGGTTGACCGCAAGCTCGGCGAGCGCGTCATCTCGGGCGGATTCGGTGCGGATTGATTTGCGAAAATCGCACCTCATCCCCGCCTATCACGGAGAGAAGCCCGCCGCGGCGGACCGGGCGGGCCTTGATCATGCGCCAGTTCGTGCCGCGATCTTACTGACCGCCTCCCGAACCGCCGCCGCCGCCGGCTGAATTGGAGCGCGGCTTGTTGTTCTCCTCGGCGTTTCCGGAAGCTGCCGACGAACTTTCGGCCGGCCGGCCCTGAGCGAGGACGGGACCGGCGCACACGAGCGCCAGCGTCGTCAGAATTGCGAGCTTCTTCATGTTTCCTCCGCGCCCGGACCTTTGGGCGTCTCGGGGACAACAAGAGGCTCGGCGGATCCGTTGCCTGCCGGCCGATCGCGGGCCATGGCTTGGAGCTGAGCGTTCCTCATTCTGTGATGCAGCGCCAGAAACCGGGCGCGGCGCGCATTGTGAGCACCGGACGCTTCACCCTCATGGCGATCGGCACCGCCTGGTCGCGTGAGCGCAAAATACTCCTCGGACTCTAAGCGCGTGAGGCCAGCGTAGATGATGTAACCACGCGCGTCTTTGGAGAGGCAGCGCATCTCGCGCAGATGCGCCAGTTCGGCCGGATCATATTCCATAGCGGCGCATCCTGAACTCGCCGGCGCAGTCTGCCCTGCCCAACCTCGGCTGCCTTGCGGAGCAATCTCGCTAGCACGAGGCGCAGTGAGGCAGCCTACGCTCTCCACAGCCGAACGCCAGGGCCGTTGTTCTCTGGGATGAACCCCACGCCGGACGCGCCGCAGCACCAGCGAAAAGCCCCGCGAGCCTGAGGCTGCGGGGCTCCAGAGCAACTCTGTGCTGGTATCAGGCGCCCCTTGGATTTCAGGCCGTCACGGCTGCTGGGCTGTCTCCAGAAGCTCCGATTTGAGTGCCATCAACGCCAAGAGTGGCGCGGGCACCGCAACACCGGCTCGGCGCATCTGCTGTCCAACCGCTCGGCAGCTCTGCAGATCGTTGCCGGCGGCGGCTTGCTCCACCTTCTGGATGGCCTCGGCAGTCGGCTTCGGAGCCTTGGGTGCGGCAGGCTGAGCCGGGGCTGGCTGCGGAGCTGGTTGGCCTTGCGCCTGAGGCGCTGATTGCGGATTGGGAGCCACGTTGGCCGTAGCTCCGGAGGGAGCAGCCGCGTTCTGTGACTGTCCTTGCGGGCCTGCGGCGCCCGGACCAGAGTTCGGGATCTGCCCGCTTTGGCCCGAGGTCTGCTGCGGGGCGCCGGCAGTACCGGAGGGCTTCGATTCCTCGCTGCCCGTCTTCGGTGCCTGCACGGCAGTCGCCAGCTGTGCAGGTTGTGCATCCGCCTTCTGCGCAGGGTCAGGCTGATGCACGAAGGCGAGAAGTTCCTGACACAGGTTCGCGGGCTTGCCTGCGCTCCTTCCAGGACTGGGTGGTCCCTGTTGACTTGCATCTGGCGGACCAGCCTGGGCCAGTGCGGCTGCCGGGAACAGGAAGCTCATGGCGAGCACGGTGGTGGTGATAACCCGCAACACGTGCATCTCCTGATGGCAGACCGGGGGAGCCAGTGACCTCACCGCTGCTGGACCAACAGGCGCAGCGAGGCGGCGGTTCAGTCCCTGCCGCGAGTTAGGCGATCTGGCCGAGGCACAAACAGAAAGCCCCGCGAGCCGTGAGGTTGCGGGGCTGTTGCTCTCGACGGCTCGGCTCTAACGCCCGGCCTCCTGAGCAAGCCGCATCGCCCGCAGGCGCTCGGTCTTGTCGTCGCGTGCGCGCTGCTGTTCTTCGATCTCTGCCCAGACTTCCTGGGCAACCCGCTGGCGATCGGCAGTTCGTGCAGCTCTGGTCTCAGCGCGATCGACGACGTGGCTTGGCCTGTCAGGCATCGGATCTCCTGCGTTCGACACAGGAGAGATAGTGCGTTGGCAGCAAAAGGCTCGCGGCGGCTGGCCGATCAGGTTTGCCGCGCGTTGCCCTTCGCGCCCTTGGACGGAGAGCCGCAATGTCTGCGATGAAAATCCTCGCCCACATCCGGACGGAAGAGGTGCCCGGCGGATATCAGATCACCATGGAGACCGATGACGGCCAGGTCATCCGCGTGTTCGCGACCGAGAATCAGGTGAGCGACCTTGCCGACGAACTCGACGAACTTCTCGATGACGATGAGGTCGAGTTCACCCCGGAACAGAAGCACGTTGGCGAGGAGCAGCTGTCCTGAGAGTGTGCGCACGCGTCAGCTGCAGGTCTTGGCCCTGCGAGCCGTTCAGGGCAGCGGCCCCAATGGTGCCAGCCGATCCAGAAGGACTTGGCGTTCCCGCAACACCCGTAATCCTCTTCGGACCGTGCGAGCCAGCAGGACCAGTTTGATCTGCTGGACCAGCAGAGCCGGTAGCCTCTGGGGTGCCGGGCTGCCCTTGATCTCCCCGATCTCTATCAGGGCCCTGCGGATCTGCCATACCAGCGGCGCCAAGCGAGCCCCGAGGACCTGTCGCGCCAGCCGGCCCTTGTGGCCCCGGTGTGCAGGGTTCGCCTGATAGGCTCGGTGAACCCGCTGCACCTGGCATTCTTGCCGATCCAGGAGGGCCCGCAGGTCTGCTGTCTCCCTGATGTCCGGCAACTCCTGCATCGTCTCGCTAACCCTACTGCCGCGTAGCACCGCAGAGCCAACGTTGCCTCGGGGCCGTTGTTCACCTGGTGAGCAAGCATGAAGAAGAACGCCTGCCTCAGCTGGGCCGGGCGGGTTGAAGGTGAAGATCCACGTCGCAATAGGCTCAAGGGGGCGAGAGGCTAACCGGACTGGCTGTGGACCGTTCCGAACATGAGAAGCCCCGAGAGCCGGTTGGTCACGGGGGACAAGTGTCACCTCGGCTCATTCACTGGAGCACTGGCAAGCCATTCCAAGATCCTGTCCAAGCTCCGGAAGCTACGCTCGACCTTTCTGAGCGGTGGAGGGCGCTACAATGGGTATGGATGCCCGAGCAGTTCCGCATGCCAGCGCTGCGCCCAACCGCCAGACAGTCCGTAGCATCGCCGAGATCGTGAAGGGGTACACGAAGACCGCTGGCCTCGATGTCTCGACCTTTGGGGCGCACTCGCTCCGGACCGGCTACATCACGACAGCGGCCGAGCGCGGCGCCGATCTCGCCCGCGTCATGAATCAGAGTGGACATCGCGACTCACGCGCGGCGCTGGACTACAACTGTCGGGCGAACGCCTTCAAGGATCACTCAGGGAGCGGGTTTCTGTAGGTCAGCCGAGCTGCTCTAGAACGATCTTACGCAATTCTTCGCGGGTGAGACCACAGGGCTGCGGCTTCCAAACAGAATTGGAGATAGTCGGCTTAGCGTCAGCTAAAGAGCGCGACTGTGCCGCCGTGGGCTTCAGTTCAGTGGTGATGCGCATGCGAAATCCATAGGCCGCTACGGCAGAAGCCGTCGGTCGGCGCGTGTGTTCAGGAGTGTTGCGGCTAAAAGCGAGCGACAGGCGCGCTGCGAATAGAGCGG
>NZ_BJZU01000227.1 GCF_007992195.1 Methylobacterium oxalidis
GCCGGCAGACCAGGGTCACGTTGTGACCGGCCATCAGGAGCTTGGTACCGAGCAGGGAGCCGTACGAGGCTCCCAGGATCAGGATGTTGCGTGGCATGCTTTCCTCTCTAGGATTCTTATAACGCTTTATCGGGGCGCCGATGTAAGCCCAACGTCGATCGTGTTCAATTTACGCGACGACAAGAAGAGTCACCCAACCTGCATCTCTCGTGACGCCGGAACGACTGCTGCAAGCAGAGAGCATGTCTACCCATTCCTAGGATTCGAGCCGCGTCAACATGGGCTGAGCGCTGCTCTGACCGCTCGCGGCCGCCCCTGCCGTCGATGGCGGCAGTGAAGCAGAGAACGCAAGGCAAGCCAACAGCTTGGTTCGGACCACACCCAGGAGTTGCGGATGCCGGCCCGGGCGCGAGGGCGAGGCCCTCGATCAAGCCTCTACAATACGGCCACGCTCCGCGTCACCCGGCGTTGAGGCCGATCAGCATGAGCCCGACATGGCCCGCATGCGCGACCGCGCCCGTGAGGGCGAGCCGCACCGCCTCCGCGCGCGGGACGCGCAGCACCTCGATGTCCTCGGTCGGCTCGGGGCTGGCCGCGCCGGCGGTGATGCCGGTGGCCCGGACGAGGTGCAGCCGGTTGTCGTAGCGGGCGGGCTCGGGGCTCAGCGTGGTGAGGTGGGTCAGCGAGCCGCCCGTGAAGCCCGTCTCCTCGCGCAGCTCGCGGGCCGCCGCGGCGAGGACGTCCGTCTCGCCCGGGTCCATCATCCCGCCGGGCAGTTCCAGGCTCATCCCGCGCAGGCCGTGCCGGTACTGGCGCACCAGCACCACGCGCTCGTCGGCGTCGATCGCCAGGACGTGCACGAAGTCGGGGAATTCCAGCACGTAGTAGGGCGCGATCACCGCGCCCGAGGGCGCCGCGCAATCGTCGGCCCGGACGCTGATCCAGCGGTCGCGCAGCGGGTGCGCGGAGCCGCGCACCGTCCAGTTCCGATCCCGCACCGGCCTCCGTCCCTCCCTGCCGCGGCCCGAGGTTATTCGCGATCCCCCGCGGTGGCCGCCGCGGATCCCGCGCCGGACATCCCGCACCGAGCGTCCCGCCCGGGGGTCATGCTCAAGGGTCTTGCGCCGTCCCGGCGCGTTCCGCCAGCCCGCGCCGCGCGAATCGTCGAACCCGTCGCACCGCATCCGGGCCGGGATGGAAACGATCCGTTAACCATGCGGGTCCGATCCTGTCCCGTATCTGTCAAGGGGATTCGGATCACGATGTCGTCCCTTCCGCTCCGGCCTACGGCCACCGCCCTCGCGCGATACCCGATCCCGATCGAGCTGATCGCCGCCCTCTACCGCGCGGACGAGGAGAGCTTCGCGCGCATGACCGGCCGGATGCCGGAATACGGCCGCGCCCGCATCGCGGCCTACTGCGTCGAGCGGGAGCGCCTGCACCGCCTGGGCCTGAGGCTCGCCGGCACCTGCGGCGAGGCCGCGCTGATCAAGGCCGCCGGCCCGGAGGTCGGCGCCGCCCTCTTCGCGCACGCGCGCGACGAGCTCGCCGAGCCGCCGTCCGGCCAGCCGCAGCCGGTCGCCCCTTCGTGTGCGCCGGCGGCCGGCCACGCCGGGCTGGAGGCGTCGGAGCGTGCCCGCGCCGCCTGAGGCGGCGCGGCGGCTGCCCGGCTCGCCGGCCCTGAGGGTCCGGAAAATCCGCAGAATCAGTATGCCGGCCCTTGCGCGGTCCGAAATTTTGGTATTGTGTATGCCAGTGGCCCGTTAGGGACGCCCCGTGGAATCACCTGACCCCGCGAACCGCGTGTTCGCGGGGTTTTTTCTTGAACGCCGTCCGCCGGGCGCCGCTGCGCCGGGCGCCGCTGCGCCGGGCCTTCCGCCGGCTCGCCCGGCCGCCGTCAACGGCTGTTTCGAAATTTGAGTTCGCCGCGCGGGCTCCGCCCACAGCGAAGTCGGATGTCGGCGCAACCAATCCGGCCGCCGCCGTGTTGCGCACCGTCTGTCCGCGCGTGCGGACGAGCCGATCCCGGGGCCCGGGGCGAGGGCGGCGATGCCGAGAATGCCGATCAGCCGGGAGCTCGTCTTCCTCGTCGTCGCGGTGCTGCTCTCGGCCGCCGCCGGCGCCGCCTTCTACTGGTCGCGGGCGAGCACGCTCACCCTCGCCGTCGCCCCGAGCGGCGGCACCGAGCCCGCGCTGCTGCGCGCCTTCGCCGAGGGGCTCGCCGCCCGCGACAAGGGGGTCCGGCTCAAGGTCGTCGCCTTCGACGGGGTGCGCGAGAGCGCCGAGGCCCTGCGCCGGGGTGAGGCGGACCTCGCCGTGGTGCGGCCGGACGTGTCGCTGCCGCCGAACGGCCTCACCCTGGCGGTCCTGCGCGAGCAGGCGCTCCTCGTCGCGGCGCCGGAGAGTTCGGGGATCCGCGCCTTCCCGGACCTGGCGCGGCGGCGCCTCGGCATCATCGCCGAGCGCAGCGCCGACCGGACGCTGATCGGCGACGCCGTCGACCATTACGGGCTGAAGCTGCGCGCCGAGGCCGGCCCCGGCCCGCTGCCCGCCGACAGCGTGCTCCTGGTGCCGGTGGAGGAGGACGATCTCGGCAAGGCGCTCTCCGAGAAGCGGATCGACGCCGTCGCCCTCGTGACGACGCCGACCACCCCGGCGGCGCGGCGCATCGTCGGCCTCGTCCAGGCGGCGAGCCGCAACCGCAAGGTCGCCCTGTTCGGCGTCTCCGAGGGGGCGGCCCTGATCGAGCGCTTCCCGCGCCTTCAGGCGGTGACGGTGCCGGCCGGCCTGTTCGGCGGCAAGCCGAAGGTGCCTGAGGAGGACGTCGCCACGGTGGGCGCCTCCTACCGGCTGATGGCGCGTGCCAATCTCTCCCGCAGCACCGCGGCGGAGGTGACGCAGTACCTGTTCGAGATGCGCAGCGCGCTGGCCGACGCCCTGCCGGCGGCGAACGCTCTCCACGCCCCGAGCTACGACGCCACGGCCGCCGCCACCAGCGCGCGCCTGCCGATCCACCCCGGCGCGATCGACTATTTCGAGCGCGAGCAGGAGAGCTTCATCGAGCGCTACGAGACCTGGATCTACCTCGTCGCCTTTCTCGGCGGCGGCGTCGGCTCCGGACTGGCGTGGCTGCGCCAGCGCCTCTCCCGCCTGCGGCGCGAGCGCGTCGAGGTCGCCACCGAGCGCCTGCTGGAGATCCAGGCGGAGGCCCGCCGCGCCGAGGACCCGGCCCGCCTGCGGGCGCTCGCCGGGGAGATCGACGACCTCGCCGCCGAGATCGTCCGCCACGCCGTCGACCGGCCGACCGAGCCGCGCACCATCAGCGCCGCCGCGATGGCGGTCGACGCGGCCCGCTCGACGGTGCGCCGGGCCGGCGAGGGCGACCCGCCGCGCCCCGGCACGCGCGACCTGCGCGCCGTCCCCTCGGCCCCCCGCGGAGCCTGATCGCCCCATCCCGGTCAGGCGGCCGCCTCGGTCGAGCGCGCCACCTCTCCCGCCCGGGAGGGGTCGCGTGCGCGTCAGCCGACCG
>NZ_BJZU01000228.1 GCF_007992195.1 Methylobacterium oxalidis
GATGTCGGTGCCGATACCGGCTGAGATCGCCGTCTGCCCGTAGGTGTTGTTGACCGTGATAACGTCGTTGCCGCTTCCAGCTGAGATCGCCGTCTGCACATAGCTCCGATTGACCGTGATGGTGTTGTTTCCGTCACCTGCATCGATCTGGAGCTGATCGCTGCTGTCACCGGAGGCTTGGCCGACGGAGATGCTGTCGTTGCCGGCGCCACCGTCGAGCGTGGCCGTGTTGGCAACGCCGTTGTTGCCGTACTCGTAGAGGTAAAGGTAGTCGTTGCCTTCGCCGGCCCGTAGTGTCGAGCCGTAGCTGTTGTAGCCCTCCCGGCTCAGGCTGTCGTCACCAGCCCCACTTTCGAGGGTGTCGACTTGGCCGTTGGAGTCTCTCGCGTAGAGGCTGTCATTCCCGTCTCCGCCTTGCAGCGTGTCGGTACCACCGTCGGTGTCTTGGAGGGTGTCGTCGTCGGCGCCGCCTTCCAGAAGGTCGTCGCCGGCACCGCCGTTGAGGTTGTCCATACCGGCTTCGCCGTAGAGCCGGTCGTCGCCCTCGTTGCCGTTGAGACCGTCGTTGCCATCCCGGCCGTAGAGCACGTCATTGCCCGAGCCGCCATAGAGCTGATCCTGATCAGCGCCGCCGTCGAGCACGTCGCTGCCAGCTTCGCCGTAGAGCGTGTCATCGCCAGAGCCGCCTCGGATGAGGTCAGCCCCGGGCCCACCAAAGAGCTGATCGGCACCTGCACCCCCGTTTATTGTTTCTCCTCCTGTTGTGCCGTTGAGCGTGTCGTCTTTGGGAATGCCTTCTGCATCGCCTTCGATAGCACTGCCATCAACTACTGTGATAGTAAAACTTGTCGAGCTTTTTTGACCGTCAGGCTCTGTGCCTATGATGCTGATCACGTAGGTATCTGCATCGGAGGAGCTCGGCGTGCCGGAAAATGTTCTTGTTTCGGGATCGAAATGAAGCCAGCCGGGTAGATCTCCGCCACCGCTCAGCGACACGGAATATGCCACGGGTTGCTGGCCGTCAGCATCAGCAAACATTCCAGCATCAAGAACTAGCGAGAAGGCGTCGCCCACACGCCCACTCTGTGCAGAGAGCGGTTGAGTGAGTACTGGCGCGTCATTGACCGCTGTGACAGCAACGGTGACGGTGGCAGTAGCGGTTGACTCGTTTCCCTGCCCATCCGTGACCGTGTAGGTGAACGTGTCTGTTCCGAAGAAATCCTTGTTGGGCCTATAGGTGATCTGACCGTTGGCCAGCGTCACCGTCCCGTTGCTAGCCTGCGTCACGCTCGAGACGGACAGGGCTGAGGCGGGGCTGTCCACGTCTTGGTCGTTTACGACAAGCTGCGCTGCCTGGATCGTCAGCGGAGTGTCTTCTGTGGTCTCGAGTGTGTCGGCCTCAGCAACCGGCTTGTCGTTGACCGCTGTGACGGTCAGCCTGAATGTGTCGGAGACCGTGAACTCACCGTCGCTGGCCATGACCCTGAGGTTGAGTTCGCCGTTGAAGTCCTGTGGCGGCTGACCCGAGAAGGTGCGATTGACTGCATCGAAGCTCAGCCAGGTCGGCTGGGTGGCCAAGGCCACACCGGCCGCATCAACTGCAACGAACGTGTACGTCAGGCTGGCGCTGTCGGCATCCGTGAAGGTGCCGGCCGGAACTTGGAAGCTCCAGGCAGCATCTTCGGGCGAGCTCTGATCAGCGATCGCGCTCGCCAAGATGGGCGCATCGTTGACGGCTCCGACCGTGACTGTGACGGTAGCAGTGGCGGTCGACTCGTTTCCCTGCCCATCCGTGACCGTGTAGGTGAACGTGTCCGTGCCGGTGAAATCCTTGCTGGGCGTGTAGGTGATCTGGCCACCGACCAGCGCGACCGTGCCGTGCTGGCCCTGATCGAACTTCGTGATGCTGAGGTTCTGATCAGTGTCGTTGGCACCGATGTTGTCGTTGGCCAGCACATCGATCGTGACAGGCGTATCCTCATTCGTGGTGGCCGTGTCGTTTTGCGCCACCGGTGTGTCGTTGGCGGGCGCGAAGGTGAGGTTGACGGTCTTCTCCACGCTCTCAAGGCTACCGTCGTGGACGACGTACTTGAACGTAGCCGGACCACTGTAGTTTGCCTCGGGCGTGAAGGTGTAGGAGCCGTTCGCGTCGATCACGACGCTGCCGTGGCTGGCCGAGCCCTCCACCAGCTTGTACGTCAGGCCATCTCCATCCGGATCTGTACCGGCCGCGAGTTGACCGGTGAGGATCACGTCCTCCACGCCAGACTTGTCGTCGGAAGCGGTGCCGGCAAGCGGCGCATCGTTGACGGGCGTGATGTCCAGCGAGGCCGTCGAGCTTGCCTCCAGCGATCCGTCCGAAACCGTGTAGCTGAAGCTTGCAGAGGTGTCGTCGTTCGTCTCTGGCGTGAAGGTCCAGGTGCCGTCTGGGTTGTTGACCAGACTTCCGCTGCTGCTGGTTAGCGTCAGCGTGGTGATCGACAAACTGCTAGCGGGCGTGTCGAGATCGCTGGCGCCGGCCAAGAGTTCGGCTGCGGTGATGACCCGAGCGCCACTATCCTCAGCGATAGGAGCGAGGGTCACCGGCGCGGCTGTCGGCGCATCGTTGATGGCCCCGATCGTCACGGTGACGGTCGCGGTGGCGGTCGACTCGTTCCCTTGGCCGTCCGTGACCGTGTAGGTGAACGTGTCCGTGCCGGTGAAGTTTGTGTCGGGCGTGTAGGTGATCTGGCCGTTGACCAGCGCCACCGTGCCGTGTTGGCCTTGCGACACATCCGAGACGGACAGCGCGTTGCCATCAACGTCAGAGTCGTTCTGGATCAGTTCGGCCACCGCGACCGTGAGCGGGGTGTCCTCAGCGGTCTCGAGTGCGTCGGCTTCAGCGACCGGCTTGTCGTTGATTGCGGTGACGGTGAGTTTGAACGTGTCGGAGACCGTGAACTCGCCGTCGCTCGCTGTGACCTTGAGGTTGAGCTCACCGTTGAAGTTCAGCGGCGGCTGACCCGAGAAGGTGCGGCTGGTTGCATCGAAGCTCAGCCAGGTCGGCTGCGTGGTCAGAGCCACTCCCGCTGAATCGACTGCAACAGACGAGTACGTCAGACTGGCACTGTCGGCATCCGTGAAGGTGCCCGCGGGAATCTGGAAGCTCCAAGCTGCGTCCTCGGGCGAGGTCTGATCGGCGATCGCGCTTGCCACAACCGGCGCGTCGTTGACGGCTCCGACCGTCACGGTGACGGTAGCAGTGGCAGTCGACTCGTTCCCTTGGCCATCCGTGACCGTATAGGTGAACGTGTCCGTGCCAGTGAAGTTGTTGTCGGGCGTGTAGGTGATCTGACCACCGACCAGCGCCACCGTGCCGTGCTGGCCTTGCGTCACCTCGGAAACCGACAGGGCGGAGACGGGGCTATCCACGTCCTGATCGTTGGCGACAAGCTGCGCCGCCTGGATCGTCAGCGGCGTGTCCTCAGCGGTCTCAAGTGTGTCGGCTTCAGCAACTGGCTTGTCGTTGACCGCGGT
>NZ_BJZU01000229.1 GCF_007992195.1 Methylobacterium oxalidis
AGTCCACTCGCACTCTCTTTGGGCTCGGACCACTGCGTCAGGGTAGATCAAGGCCCCCGACGTGGTCGGGGGCCGTGTCGTCACAAGACGAAGTCGCCGTTCGTGAAGTGGTGCACTCCGAGTGCCTTGATCGCGAAGTCGGCAAAGCCATCGCCGTTGGTGTCTCCGGCGAGGTAGGTGTTGCCGCCCGCCTCGTAGGCCTTCAGCTCGCCTGCGCTCTTGTGGAAGCCTTGGTCACCGATGAAGGTGAAGCCCTGGTCCCCGGAGAGTTTGGTGTTGGCGTCGATGCCGCGCAGGTCGATCTTGTCGATGCCGTGCGAGAAATCCGCCACAGTGTCCCTATTGGCCTCGCGCGCAGTGTCGAACACGAACGTGTCGCTCCCGGCGCCGCCGACGAGGTAATCCGAGCCTCCGTTGCCGTTGATCGTGTCGTTGCCGGCGCCGCCCTTGAGGGTGTTGCTGTAGCTGTTCCCGGAGAGGGTTTGGCCCGCCGTGATCGTCGGCGGCGTGGTCTGAACCGGGGTGGTCGGAACGGGGGTGGGCGCCGCCGTGACCGGACTGGTCGCCGTGACGTTGATCACGTCGTTGGCCTCGGCCCGCTCGGTCGCGTTCGGGGTGCCGAAATCCTCGGTCACGAACACGACGTTGTGGCCGTTGATCGTCCCCTCTTTCAGACCGATCCCAACCTCCTCGAACGAGCCCTTGATGATGTTGGCGTAGTGACCGGGCGAGTTCACGAGCATCGTGTGCAGCTTCTGCACGGTCGCTTCGTTAAGGGTGCCGCTCACATAGGCGATGTTCTCACCGTAGCTCTGCCAGCCGTAGCCGGCGTCGGTGACGCGCGTGCCCGGGCTGGAGCCGTTTACACCCGTGTGGGAGAAGGTGTCGGTCTGGTCCATCCAAGCGCTGTGGGCATCGGCAGCATTCAGCAACTCGCCGTCGAAGCTGAGCGGCTTGGCGCCGACACCGGCGCGGGTTTGGTTGACGAGGCTGAGAAAGTAGGATTCGAGGCTGGTTGGCGTTGCCATTCCGATAGATTTCCCTTGCTTTAGCCAGTTATAGTTGCCCCCAAGAGAGACATACGCTCTCCTAGCGAGTGAAACGCGCAATCACGCCAGATCTTCGACTTGGCTAGAATATGCTTGCTGTTGGCGCGACGACACCCTCCGACCAGTTCGGCCGGGTGACCAGGACGTTGACGCGGCTTCTCGAACGGCCGCGCCCGAGCTGGCCGCCAGCAGCGCGGAACGATCTGCTGGCGACGGCTGGTAGATCAGGGCTTTGGATCGCGCTTCTTGGGGGTGCGGGTCACCAAGCTAGTAGGAGTTTTGTCTGCCGGGGAGCTGTCCGTCTGCAGATGGGAGATGCGAACGACGCCGGGCGAAGCACCGGCCAGCGAAGCAACAAGACCCCATTTCAGCTGCAGTAGGTTCTCAGGCATTTATTCTCCAATACATGCTCGGCAACGGCTTAGCTTACAGAAGTTAATTGGGGCTAAAACGTGGCACAGCAACAAGCACAGCAACAATAAACGCTTTTTTGTACTCACTTGTACATTTCAAGAATGGCGAGATGTGGCTGGCGGCGACTCCACATACGACTACGAATTCATGGGGTTACGCGCGTAAGCTGCCGCCTTGATTTAGGGAACTCGGCTACTGCGTGCTGCCGCCCTGTATCCTGTCCGGTTTGGCAGAGCCCCGATACGCGAACTGGCCGCAATGCGAATTGATCGGGCAGCAGATGGCTGCTTGCTTGGCGGCTGTTGGGCAGCGGAGGATGCCTCGGTGGTGAGGCGTTGCCGCTCTCGCAACAACACAGCGCACTTTACAGAAATTCTCCACCTATGCCGTCACAATCATACTTTCATGCCAATCGACCATTTAATTAGACATGCTTCACTCGCGGCTGCAAAACAGCGAGAGCACCATTGAGTAATCAGCACTCGGAGCAACGCAACATAACAGATTGACCTTGTTAAACAATAATTGCGGCAACGCGGGATCGGCCACGTTGCCGCAGTTTTGGGTGATCGAAATATACTTGCCGCTGCTCTGTTCAATCAAACGAAGCGGAACGCGTCGGCGGCTAGGCTAGCAAGAGAGACCTCCTTCACCGTGATGGTGTCAGTTCCCAGGCCAGACCCATCCAGATCGATGACAGCGGATCCGTTGACCTCAGTAGCGTGGGTTCCAAGCCAAGCGTTGACGTCTGCAACCGGTGTGTCGAGGTCAATCTCGATGAGGTCGCCGGATGCAAAATCGGTTATGGTGTCCTGTCCGGAACCTGCGCTGAAAGAAAAAGTGTCGTTCTCGGTGCCGCCAGAAAGGAAGTCGTTTCCAAAACTACCACGAAGAATGTCTTTACCAGCACCTCCGAACAACTGATCGCCACCGCTACCACCGTTGATCTGATCGTCTCCACTCAGTCCAGAGATAATATCATCGCCGAATGTTCCCTGAAGAACATTGTTTCCCCCATCACCGTTGATTGTTTGACCGGCCACCCCGCTTCCATTCGGATTGTAATTTGGGATCAGACTTCCTGAGGTGAGCGATGTGGTCGCGAGATCCAGTGTCTGGAACTTGATGAGGGTCGTGTAGCTGTTGCCGCCGCCGTTGCGGTCAACCTGCAGGAGAGCATCGGCGCC
>NZ_BJZU01000230.1 GCF_007992195.1 Methylobacterium oxalidis
CCCTCGCCCGCATCGACGCTGTGCTGGCCGCCGTTGCCGATGCCCGTGACGGTGTCATCGCCGAGGCCGGCCGTGACCGTGGTCGGCCCGTAGGCACCAGCGATGCTGATGGTGTCGATGCCGCTGCCGGCTGAGATCACCGTCTGACCGTAGGTGTTGTTGACCGTGATAGCGTCGGCGCCCGCACCGGCTGTAATCGTCGTCTTCAGGTAGGCATTGTTGACCGTGATCGTGTTGTTTCCATCACCTGCATCGATCTGGAGCTGATCGCTGCTGTCACCGGAGGCTTGGCCGACGGAGATGCTGTCGTTGCCGGACCCACCGTCGAGCGTGGCCGTGTTGGCGACACCGTTGTTGCCGTACTCGTAGAGGTAGAGGTAGTCGTTGCCCTCGCCGCCCCGCAGGGTCGAGCCGAAAGCACCCTGCCCAGTACGGGAAAGAGAGTCGTCACCGGCCCCGCCTTCAAGCGTGTCGATACCAGGGCCAGAGATCCAATATGGGTCGCTTGAGTAGAGGCTGTCATTTCCATCTCCACCCTGCAGCGTGTCGGCACCACCGTCGCTGTCCTGCAGGTTGTCATCGTCGGCGCCGCCCTCCAGAAGGTCGTCGCCGG
>NZ_BJZU01000231.1 GCF_007992195.1 Methylobacterium oxalidis
TCAGTGCCCGCGCGCTCCGCCACCCTTTCGCGTGCGACATGAAGAATCGTAACATCTCGCGGCTGGCATCGGGACCGGTCGGATCGGTGTAGGAGCCGGCCGGACGGCCGCCGGCCCAGGCATGACCGGCGCCGTGCAGGATCCACTGTTCCGACGCCCACATGCCGCCCGGTTCGGTCAGGACGGTTTGAGTATACGCCATCCCGCCGACCGAGCGGCCCTCGACGGTGAGGATGTTCAGTTCCACGTCGGGTTGCGCCTGGGCGATAGCTTGTTCTCCGTTGACCAGTGCGACGGTCGTGTCGCGATCTCCGTGGAAGACGATGGTTGGCACCGGACGCGTTGCTTGCCTTGGCGGGAGCAAGGCGCCCCGACGCATAGCGGACAAGGCTGCAGACATCGAGCCGGCCGAACCGCACGCTAGCCCGGAGTGGATCCCGACGGCAGCGTAGATGTCCGGGTACGTCATCGCCATGACCGCGGCGGCTGCGCCACCCGAGGACAGGCCGGCGACGTAGACCCGTGCCGGATCGATGTTGAACTCACTCACAATTTCACACGTAAGGCCGGCGAGAATGGATGGTTCGCCTCGGTCGCGTCTCTGGTGCTCGCCCCTGAACCAGTTCCAGCTCTTGGCGATGTTGGCCGACCTCGGCTGGTCGGGATAGGCAACGAGGAAACCTTGCTCCTCCGCCAACCGGTCCATGCCCGTGCCGATGGCGAAGTCGCGCGATGACTGCGAGCAGCCATGCAGCATCACCACCAGAGGAAGAGGGGCTCCCTCATATCCAGACGGAACGAACAAGTCGTAGGCTCGGCTCCCGGCCGCATTGCCGAACCGGCGTGCCAGGGCGCGGGGTCGGTCGATGGCTTGCCCCAGCATCTCTGTCGAGGCAATCCCGAGCTGTCTGCTCATCAATGTGCTTTCGTGGGAGGCTCTGCCTGCTGCGACGCGATCAAGCTACGGCAGAGCGCCAATCATCCCCTTGGCCTCGGTCATGGTGTTCTCGCAGGCGCGCTTGTCGCCCCGCCTGTCCTCGTCGCCCGCGCGGATGATGAGAGTCCTGGCCACCCTCACACGGTCGGACGTTGAGATCATGTCGGGGTCGCTCGGGGCGTCGAGGCGAACTGCCTGCACGCCCCGGGGTGAGCCGGTCTGAAGGGTATGACCCGCCTGCAGGCCGGTGACTCCGACGGCGCCGGCACTGTCGAGGCGGCGCTCGATCGTCCCGATTTGTTCGGCGCAGGAGGAGGCCATCGCCGGAAGCGGCGCGAGGGCCAGAGCGAGGGCCGTGAGAGTGGCTGCAGAGCGCATCGGGAAAGAACTTTCGGTCAGGTGGCAGCACCGCAGCTTCGCCCGACGAGCGAACACCCGATGCCGTCCCTCACTGATCGATGTGAGGGTAGCTCTCACACAACGAGCCGTGCCCCCTTATGTTGCGCTGCAACACGAAACGCGGGGCAGGTACGCGTTTACGAGTTCGGCCATGCGCTCCGAGCTGGTGCTCGGTTGTCGAGCGTGGAGCATTTCGCCTGGAAGTGCGCCTGGTAGGCGTGCATCCTGGAAGAGGTTTGGCTCTACTCGACCAGTGTGATGATCCTGGCCGCTCTCAGGCTGCCTGGAGCGTGCGCAGGCGTGAGAACCCGACGAGCTTGCGGGCGTCCTCGTCCCAGAGTGCCAGCCCGAGGCAACGAAAGCTGTCTCTCAGCGTCAGTCGGCCCACCTGTCCAAGCAGCGCGTGACCGTCCAGGCATTCCTGAAGCCGGTAGTTCGGGATGCGGCTGTTCAGGTGATGGACGTGGTGCAGGCCGACATTGCCGGTGAACCATTGCAGGACGCGCGGCAGAACATAGTACGAGCTGCCGCCGAGCGCCGCGCGGTGGAAGTCCCAGTCTTCGGCATCCTCCCAGACGGTCTCCTCGTACTGGTGTTGCACGTAGAACAGCCAGCCTCCGATCCAGGCAGCGACGCTGATCACCGGCAGGAACACCCACAGCACTGGCTCGATCCCGCCGACCGTGAGCGCAAAAGCCGCTAAGACGGCTGCGAGTGCGATGTCGAGTGCCAGCACGTCTCGCAACGCCGTTCGCCAAGGTAAGCCTACGCCGGAAGGAAACCGCTGCAGGACGAGGAAGTTGAGCGGGGATCCGAGCACAATCAGGATGAGCGGATTGCGGTAGAGGCGATAGCGAAGCCGGCCCCAGCGCGATAGGGCGAGGTACTCGCGTACGGTCAGGGTGTGAACGTCACCGGTTCCGCGGCGACTGAGGTCACCCGTGGAGCCATGGTGCAGGGCGTGCGCCCGCTTCCAGCTATCATAGGGTGTCACCGTCAAAATGCTCAGAGCACGCCCGAGCCAATCGTTGGCGCCGCGGGACGGCAGGAACGAGCCGTGCCCGCAATCGTGCTGGATGATGAACAGCCTGACCAGAAGGCCGCCCGCCGGCACGGCAAACGGCAGGACGAGAAGCCCGTAACCCATGGCGCTCGCGCAAAGCATGAGGGAGCAGAGCGCCAGGTACGGCAGCAAGGTGTTCGTGACCTGCCACAGGGCAAGCCTACGAACAGGCTCACGATAGGACGCGCAGTGGCGGGCAACTTCGCGCGCGGCCACTGCGGCGTCATCCCGGTCGGACCCGCGATCGCGCCGATCGTTCATCGGATTGCGGTCATGGCAAGGCGGTGTCGCCATCCGGGTTCTCGAAATCAGCGTCTTCCTCCTACTTCATCGAGGTGTTTGAGCAGATCAGCCGGGTCCTCATAGACCCGCACGGCCCCGGACCGCTCCAGCTCGTCCGCTCCGTAACCACCCGACAGCAGGCCAACACCGAGGCCACGGCAGCGACGTGCGGCCAGCATGTCCCAGATCGAGTCTCCCACGATCACGGCCGTCTCGATCGCCTTGCCGAGTCTCTCAGCGGCGGCCAGGAAGAGATCTGGGTCGGGCTTGGCGTACTTCACCATATCGCGGGTCACCACCGGTACGTGGTCGGCATCAACGTCCAGGGCTGCCAGGTTCACTCGGGCCGTCTCCATACGGCCGCTCGTGGCGATAGCCCAGGGGATGCCGGCCTCGTTGAGATTGGCCAGGAGTGCGCGCGCGCCGGGCAGTGGACGGATCTGCGAGGACAACCGTCCGTACGCTTCGGCATGCAGGCGGCCCAGGCGCGCGATGCGCACCTCATCGATTTCCTGTCCCGTTTCTCGCAGAAGCTGGTTCGTGAAGAGGCCGCCGCTCATGCCGATCTTGCGGTGGATCCGCCAGACGGACAAAGGGATCCCCTCCTGGTCAAGCGCTTGGCTCCAAGCGAGCACATGCTGGTAGACACTATCGACGAGAGTGCCGTCCAAATCGAACAGGAAGCAGGTCTCGACACGCATTGATCTCTCCCTCACGCAGCCGCGGCGCGCGCGTGCTTCGAGGCAAGCTCCACAGCTCGAACGACCTGTTCGGGTGCGAGATGATGGATCATG
>NZ_BJZU01000232.1 GCF_007992195.1 Methylobacterium oxalidis
AAAATGCGCCCCGCTCCAGCCGGGCTAGGTTGAACGCGCTTCTGAGCCGACAGTTGCCCAAGTAGGCCGGTGCGTTGACCAGAGTGGAAAAGGGCCCTTGTTCAGCGACTCCGTCCGTCATAGCCCTGCGAACTACCCTGATGCAGCTCGTGGGCGGGTCTGCCGACCCACAATGAGGGTGCTAGAGATCAAACTTCAAACCTAGGCAGTCCACCACTTGCGCCATCTGGCGCAGGTCGCCAAAGCTCATCCCTCTGATGGACCGGGAGCCCCCAACTCGTCACAAGCTGTTGGCGGGTAGACGCTAGGCACAAAGGTCAGCACTCGGCGTCGTCACTGCGCCTTTATGCCAGGGATGAAATCAAGCGACCCGACGGGCTTCGTCGTTGTTGCAGGGCGACGCGGACAAGCTCGAGAACTCCTTGCGAACGACATCGGCGAGGCGGGCCAGCCATCCCTCGGCCACACGCGCGCTCCTCAGCTGCCCGCGTCCGCTCCTCTGCGGCTCTGATGGCAGCTTCCGCCTGCAACCAAACCTCGCGTTCCGTGCCTCCGCCGCCTCAGCTCGGTCCCTAGCTGCCTGCAGGTGTCCGCGAACCTGCGCGACCAGTTCACGAAGCTGCCGCTTCTGCTCGTGCCACCTACTTCGGCAGGCTGGGCAAATAATTGTATCTTGCTGCGGCCGGTGCGGCCTCTGAGAGGCTTCGAGGGCACTTCCTCCTAATCTTCCCATGTCCAGCATCGCTGACGCCAACCTCGCCATCCTCCTCTTTGCCATCGTAGCGGTGGGGTCGATGATGTCGGGCGTGCTCGCTGCGCGCCTCGGGGCCCCGGTCCTGATCGCCTTCCTCGCGGCCGGCATGCTGGCCGGCAGACAGGGACCAGGAGGCTTCGCTTTCGCGGACTACCGCACCGCGTACCTCATCGGCTCGCTCGCCCTCGCGGTGATCCTGTTCGATGGCGGGCTGCGCACCAAAACCGCGGCCGTTCGCCGAGGCCTCTGGCCAGGGCTCACGTTGGCTACAATTGGCGTGCTGCTTACCGCAGCCGTTGTTGGCGCGACGGCCCGGCTCGCGCTCGGGCTGCCCTGGCCCAGCGCCCTCCTTGTCGGAGCCACAATCTCTTCGACTGATGCCGCAGCGGTCTTCTTTCTGTTGCGGGCACATGGTCTACGGGTCGGACACCGTGTCGAGGCGACGCTGGAGGTCGAGTCGGCCGCCAATGACCCTCTTGCGGTGTTTCTGACGCTCACGCTGGTGGAGTTCGTGGCGCATCCGGGCACCGTGCTGGGCGCGGCAGCGGTTCTACACCTCGCGAGGGAGGCCGCTCTCGGAACGGCGTTCGGCATCGCGGGCGGTCTGGCAACATCCTGGGCCTTGAACCGCGTCCCGCTTCCGGCTGGGCTCAACCCGCTATTTGCCCTTTCGTGTGGGCTGCTCGTCTTCGGCGGAGCATCCGTCGCGGGCGGTAGCGGCTTCCTGGCGGTTTATCTCGCGGGCCTCGTGGTCGGAAACCGGCCTGTTCCGGGCGTAGTTCGCGTCCTGAACGTGCACGAAGCACTGACCTGGCTCGCCCAGCTGAGTATGCTCGTGGTTCTAGGGATCCTCGTGACGCCTTCGCGCTTAATCGAGCAGGCTGGGCCGTCGCTCATTGTTGCCCTGGCTCTGATCTTCGTTGCCAGACCACTGGCCGTTCTCGTCTGTCTTGCCCCCTTTCGCTTCACGCGTCCGCAGCGGGTGTTTGTGTCCGCTATGGGGCTGCGGGGTGCGGTTGGCATCTTCCTAGCTTCGATTCCTGTGCTCGAGAATGTTCCGCAGGCAGCGCTCTACTTCGACGTTGCCTTCTTCGTGGTACTGACTTCACTCCTGCTACAGGGATGGACCGCCGGGCCGATCGCGCGCTGGCTTGGGCTGGCCATACTTGGCCACACCGAGCCGCGCCGGGTTGACCTTGGTGCGCCTGTGCGGATGGCGGAGGAACTGGTTGGGTTTCCGGTACAGCCCTCCGCCCCGATTCTCACAGGAGCTGCGCTCCCGGATGGTGTTAGACTGGCGTTTGTTCTGCGCGACAACCGCATTTGTTCCGCAAGCGAACTCAGAGACAGCGATGGCGTGCTTGCTGCTGGAGACCAGGCTTACGTTGTGGCACCACCCTCCACGCTCCCGGCCCTAGATGTCCTATTTTCGACTCCCGGTTCAGCACGAGTTCTGACCGCAGCGCAGGAGCGGGACGTGCACTCCTCAGCCGAGGTTGCTCGGCTCCGGTCCGCCCTGCGTGCTTTCAGGCCTAGGGTAAGCAAGAATTCTCAATAACTTCGCCGCAGCAGTGATTCTCGTCCGCCGCATCCTGACAGATCTGCTCGCGGTCGTTCATGCAAGCGCTCCCTTGAAGCTTGGCCGGCACCATCACCATCTCACTGGTCGTAGTTGCGTAGCGTGAGTGTGCGGGCATGATCACGGAGCCGAGCAAAGCCTACATCGTCCTTCCCTTCGAGCGCATCGGCACGACGATCGGTGCTCGACAGGTGCTCATCTTCGACGAGCCTGGGAAGGCGCACGCCTGTGCTGAGGCGCTGAGCCTACGGATGAGCGGCGTCGCGATCGTGGAGCGCACCGTGGACGAGGAGACCGGTGCGGAGGAGGATCGTCTCCTCGCTGCAGGGGGTGCTGTTCCGCCCTTCCTGCAGGGCCCGGCGCACTGGACCATGCGGCTACATTGAGCTTCCGCGAGGCGGTTCGGGCGGGCCGATTGGTTCAGCCCCGCCGCGCGACTCAGTGGAGCTGGAATTCTCCAGCGACGGCTCGCAGCTCGGCGGGCCTAATCAGGCGGCTGTGGGCCACCTTCACGGAGTGAAGCGGCCCATCGAGCGTCTCTTGCCAGAACGCGAGGAAGCGCCGCAGTTCGGGAAATTCCGGAAACAGGTCGTGATGCTGCCAGACAAAGGTCTGCAGCAGGTGCGGATGGTCTGGCAGATGATAGAGGATCTCGGCGGTCGTCAGGCTGTAGCCTTCGAGCTGGCGACGAAAGGCTGGCAACACGGACATTCGGAACCTCACTCGATCGTGCTGAACGATTACCGCAGGCTGACGCAAGCCTTGCCACCGATCAAGAGGCGCTCCGCAGAATACCCTGTGTTCCCAGAGTTTTAGCACTCACCGAGCCGGCCTGCTGCCAAGCTCCACGGCCGAGCTTGGCAGCCGACTGCCACGAGTGCCAAAAAATGTCCTCGAGAGCTCTTGCGAAGTCATGCGATCGCTCCCAGCTTGCCGGCCGTCGGGCGGCTTGTCCGAGCGCCCGGCGGTTCATGAGTGCAGCACTCGCGCTGGAGGCATTGCATGACATTCCGTCCGTTGCACGATCGAGTTGTTGTCCGCCGCATCGACGCGGAGGAGAAGACG
>NZ_BJZU01000233.1 GCF_007992195.1 Methylobacterium oxalidis
CCCGCCCGCCGACCAGGCCGAGCTGAAGCCCCGCGACGCCGACGAGAGCGAGGCGGCCCCCGCCCAGTCCGTGTCGCAGGTTCGCTGAACCCGGTCCCGCTGATCCGGCCTCGCTGACCGGGGCCGCCCGCCGCCTCGCCGCCATACCGCCGCGCGCCCTTCCGAGCCGCGCGGCGGAGCGCCCTCGAACGACAGAATTCCGCATGGCTCGCTTCTTCATCGACCGGCCGATCTTCGCCTGGGTCGTCGCCCTGTTCATCTGCCTCGGGGGGGCGCTTGCCATCCCGCAGCTGCCGGTGGCGCAGTACCCGATCATCGCGCCGCCCTCGATCGCGCTCTCGACCGCCTATCCGGGCGCCTCCGTCGAGAACCTCTACACGGGCACGACGCGCCTCATCGAGGACGAGCTGAACGGCGCGGCCAACATCCAGAGCTTCGAGTCGGCCTCCGACTCCTTCGGCGTCGTCGAGATCACGGCGAACTTCGAGCCCGGCACCGACCCGGGCTACGCCGGCGTCGAGGTGCAGAACCGCCTCAAGCGCGTCGAGGCGCGCCTTCCGGCCGAGGTCCGCCAGCAGGGCATCCTGGTGGAGGAGGCCTCCGCCGCGACCCTCAACATCATCACGCTCGTCTCCACGGACGGCTCGATGGACGAGGTCGGCCTCGGCGACTTCCTGATCCGCAACGTCATCAACGAGATCCGCCGCATCCCCGGCGTCGGCCGCGCCACCCTCTACTCGACCGAGCGGAGCCTTCGCGTCTGGATCGACCCCGACAAGCTGCGCGGCCTCTCGCTCAACCCGTCCGACGTGACGAAGGCGATCCAGAACCAGAACGTGCAGATCGCTTCCGGCGCGGTCGGCGCGCAGCCGAGCCCGTCGACGAGCGCGATGAACTTCCCGATCGTCGTCAAGGGCCAGATGACCGAGCCCGAGGCGTTCGGCGCCGTGGTGCTGCGGGCGAACCCCGACGGCTCGAACGTGCGCCTGCGCGACATCGCGCGGATCGAGCTCGGCGGCGAGGACTACAAGTTCACGACGCGGCTCAACGGCGGCGAGGCGGCCGGCATCTCGGTGACGCTGGCGCCGGACGGCAACGCCCTCCAGACCGCGAAGGCGATCCGCGCCAAGATGGAGGAGCTGGCGCAGTTCTTCCCCGACAACCTGAAATGGGACATCCCCTACGACATCACGCCGGCCGTCGAGGCCTCGATCGAGAAGGTGCTGCACACCCTGATCGAGGCGGTGGTGCTGGTCTTCGTCGTGATGTTCCTGTTCCTGCAGAACATCCGCTACACGCTGATCCCGACGATCGTGGTGCCGATCGCGCTGCTCGGCACCTGCACGGTGATGCTGCTCGCCGGCTTCTCGGTGAACGTGCTCACCATGTTCGGCATGGTGCTGGCCATCGGCATCCTCGTCGACGACGCCATCGTCGTCGTGGAGAACGTCGAGCGCATCATGAACGAGGAGGGCCTGCCCCCGAAGGAGGCGACACGGAAGGCCATGGGCCAGATCACCGGCGCCATCATCGGCATCACGCTGGTGCTGATCGCGGTGTTCATCCCGATGGCGTTCTTCCCCGGCTCGGTCGGCATCATCTATCGCCAGTTCTCGATCGCGATGGTGACCTCGATCGCCTTCTCGGCCTTCCTGGCGCTCTCGCTGACGCCGGCGCTCTGCGCCACCCTGCTCAAGCCGATCGCGAAAGGGCACGGCCACGCCAAGGGCGGCGTGTTCGGGTGGTTCAACCGGATGGTGGACCGCGAGACGGCGCGCTACGGGCGCGGCGTGCAGGCCTTCATCGCCAAGTCCGGCCGGGTGATGCTCGTCTACCTCGCCCTCGTCACGGGCGTCGCCTACGCCTTCGTGCGCCTGCCGGAGGGCTTCCTGCCGGTGGAGGACCAGGGCTTCTTCACGGTCGACATCCAGACGCCGCCGGGCTCCTCCTTCAACCGCACGCTCGCGGCCGTGAAGGCGGTCGAGGAGCACCTGATGGCCCAGCCCGGCGTCGCCACGGTGACGATCGTCAACGGCTTCTCGTTCTCCGGCCAGGGCCAGATGACGAGCCAGGCCTTCGTGACCCTGAAGCCCTGGGGCGAGCGCGACGCCGACAACGCGGCGGCCAAGCTCGTGGAGGGCACCAACAAGGCGCTGGCGACCTACAAGGACGCGGTGATCCAGGCGCTGGAGCCGCCGCCGATCGACAACCTCGGCAACGCGTCGGGCTTCTCGTTCCGCCTGCAGGACCGCGCCCAGAAGGGCTACTCCGCCCTGATGGCGGCGCAGGAGCAGCTCCTCTCGCTCGCCAAGAAGAGCCCCGTCCTCCAGAAGGTCTACGTCGAGGGACTGCCGCCGGCGCCCCAGGCCGAGCTCGTGATCGACCGCGAGAAGGCGGCCGCCCTCGGGGTCGGCTTCGACGACATCAACGACACGATCCAGGTCAACCTCGGCTCGGTCTACGTCAACGACTTCCCGAACCGGGGCAAGATGCAGCGCGTCATCGTGCAGTCGGAGGACCTGCAGCGCCTCAACGCCGCCGACCTGCTCAACTACGGGGTGAAGAACAGCCAGGGCACCATGGTGCCGATGTCCTCCTTCGCCGACCTCAAGTGGAGCGTCGGGCCGGCCCAGATCATCGGCTTCAACGGCTACCAGTCGGTGCGCATCACCGGCGAGCCGGCGGCGGGCTACACGTCCGGCGAGGCCATCGCCGAGATGGAGCGGCTGGCGACGCAGCTGCCCAAGGGCTTCGGCTACACCTGGACCGGCCAGTCGCTGCAGGAGAAGCAGGCGGGCAGCCAGGCCTCGCTGCTGCTGGCGCTCTCGGTGCTGATCGTGTTCCTGTGCCTCGCGGCGCTCTACGAGAGCTGGTCGATCCCGTTCTCGGTGCTGCTCGTGATCCCGCTCGGCGTCGTCGGCGCGGTGGCGGCGGTCTACCTGCGCGGCATGCCGAACGACGTCTACTTCAAGATCGGGCTCATCACGATCATCGGCCTCTCGGCGAAGAACGCGATCCTGATCGTGGAGTTCGCCAAGGACCTCTGGAAGCCGGGGACCAGCCTCGTCGACGCGACGGTCGAGGCCGCCACGCTGCGCTTCCGGCCGATCGTGATGACCTCGCTCGCCTTCATCTTCGGCGTGGTGCCGCTCGCCATCGCGACCGGCGCCGCCTCGAAGAGCCAGCAGGCGATCGGCACCGGCGTGATGGGCGGCATGATCTCGGCCACCGTGCTGGCGGTGTTCTTCGTGCCGGTCTTCTTCGTGGTGGTGATGCGGATCTTCAAGCGGAAGGAGGCGGAGGCCGGCGCAGCCCCAGAGGCGGCGCCCGGCGCCGCGTCCGTGCCGGACCACCACCGCGTGCCCGCGGAGTGACCACCTCCCACCTCTCCCG
>NZ_BJZU01000234.1 GCF_007992195.1 Methylobacterium oxalidis
AGATTGTGTCGGCGTTGAGCCGGTGCCGGACGGCGTTCATCGGCGTGGGTGTGATGAGCGGTCTGGTGAACGTGCTCTACCTGACGGGCTCGTTCTTCATGCTCGAGGTCTACGACCGGGTCATCCCGAGCCGCTCCGTGCCCACCCTGGTCGGCCTGATGGCGCTGGCGCTGGTCCTCTACGCCTTCCAGGGCCTCCTGGAGATGATCCGCTCCCGCATCCTCGCCCGCGTCGGCGCGGCGCTCGACGAGGCGCTCTCCGCCCGCGTCTTCGACCTCGTCGTGCGCGCCCCCCTCAAGGGCGCCGCCCCCGGCGACGGCCTCCTGCCGCTGCGCGACCTCGACGCGCTGCGCGGCTTCCTCGCGGGGGCCGGGCCCGGCGCCTTCTTCGACCTGCCCTGGATGCCGATCTACCTCGTCATCTGCTTCCTGTTCCACCCCCTCATCGGCGTGGCCGCCATCGTCGGCGCCCTGGTGCTGGCGCTCGTCACCTACATCACCGACCGCGCCACCCGCACCCCCGCCCAGGCCGCCACCGGCCACGGCCTGCGCCGCAACGGCCTGGCCGAGGCCGGCCGGCGCAACGCCGAGGTGCTGGCCGCGCTGGGCATGCAGGGCCGGCTCGGCGCCCGCTGGGCCTCGGCCAACCGCGACTACATGGACGCCCAGCAGCGCGTCTCGGACGTGGCCGGCGGCTTCGGGGCCGGCTCCAAGGTCTTCCGCATGGCCCTGCAGTCGGGCGTGCTGGCGCTCGGCGCCTGGCTGGTCATCAACAACATGGCCACCGCCGGCATCATCATCGCCTCCTCGATCCTGGTCTCGCGCGCGCTGGCGCCCGCCGAGCTCGCCATTGCCAACTGGAAGGGCTTCGTGCAGGCCCGCCAGGCCTGGGTCCGGCTCTCCGAGCTGCTCGCCCGCATCCCCGCCGCCAGCCAGCCGCACGCCCTGCCCGCCCCCTCCCGCTCGCTCGCGGTGGAGGGGGTCAGCGTGGCCCCGCCCGGCGCGCCCCGCCTCGTGGTGCAGGACCTCTCCTTCGCGCTGCAGGCCGGCCAGGGGCTGGGGGTGATCGGGCCCTCGGCCTCGGGCAAGTCCTCGCTGGTGCGGGCGCTGGTGGGCGTGTGGCCGCCGGTGCGCGGCAAGGTCCGCCTCGACGGGGCGGCGCTCGACCAGTGGGCCAGCGCCGATCTCGGGCCGCATATCGGCTTCCTGCCCCAGGAGGTGGAGCTGTTTGCCGGGACCATTGCGGAGAACATCAGCCGCTTCGAGCCGAGCCCCGACCCCGAGCACGTGATCGCGGCCGCCCGGGCGGCGGGCGTGCACGAGCTGATCCTGCGCCTGTCGGAGGGCTACGACACCCGCATCGGCGAGGGCGGGGCCGGGCTCTCGGCCGGCCAGCGCCAGCGCGTCGGCCTGGCCCGCGCCCTCTACCGCGACCCGTTCCTGGTGATCCTGGACGAGCCCAACGCCAACCTCGACAACGAGGGCGAGAACGCGCTCACCCAGGCGATCCTGGGGGTGCGCCAGCGCGGCGGCATCTGCGTGGTGGTGGCCCACCGCCCGAGCGCGCTGGCGGCGGTGGACCTCGTGCTGATGATGGCCGACGGCCGCGCCCAGGCCTTCGGGCCCAAGGACGAGGTGTTCAAGCGGGTGCTGCGCCCCGCCCCCGCGCCGGTGGCGGCCGAGCCGCCGCCGCCGATGCCGCGGGCGATGGGCTTTGGCCAGATGGGCGGGCAGGCCAACCTGCAGGCGGGCGGCTCCTTCCAGGCGGGTAGCCAAGGGGGTGGCCCGGGAGGCGGCCAAGGGAGCGGCCCGGGAGGCGGCCCAGGGGGTGGCCAAGGGAGCGGCCCGGGCGGCGGCTCCGGCAGCGCGGCCCAGCCGGGCACCGGCCTGCAGGAGAGCGCGTGATGTCGGCCAGCCTCGGCCCCATGTCGGCCAGCCCCGGCCTGCCGGCCCCGGATCTCGCCGGTCTGTCCGGGCCGCCGCGCCCGCGCGCGCTCGGCTCGATCCGGCGCCACCTGGCCCTGACCGTCGGCCTGGCGGCCGCCCTGGTGGTGGGGGTGGGCGGCTGGGCGACCTTCACGCAGATCTCGGGCGCGGTGATCGCGCCGGGCCAGCTCGTGGTGGAATCCGACGTCAAGAAGGTGCAGCACCCCACCGGCGGCGTGGTCGGCGAGCTGCGGGTGCGCGAGGGCGCGCGGGTCAGGGCCGGCGACGTGCTGATCCGGCTCGACGAGACGCAGACACGGGCCAACCTCGATATCGTGCTGAAGGCGCTCGACGAGCTCGCCGCGCGCCGCGCCCGGGACGAGGCGGAGCGGGACGGGGCGGGCCGGGTGACGTTCCCGGCCGAGCTCCTGGCGCGCTCGGGCGAGCCGGGGGTGGCGCACCTGATCGAGGGCGAGACGCGGCTGTTTGCGGCGCGGGTGGCGGCGCGGGAGGGTCAGAAGGCGCAGCTGCGCGAGCGGGTGGCGCAGCTGCGCCAGGAGATCGCGGGGCTGAGCGAGCAGGCGGGCGCCAAGGACCGGGAGATCCGGCTGATCGGCTCGGAGCTGAAGGGGGTGCGCGAGCTGTTTGCCAAGAACCTGGTGCCGTTCTCGCGGGTGACGGCGCTGGAGCGGGACGCGGCGCGGCTGGAGGGCGAGCGGGGCCAGCTGATCGCCTCGACCGCCTCGGCGCGGGGCAAGATCACCGAGACGGAGCTGCAGATCCTGCAGGTGGACGGGGACATGCGCACGGAGGTGGGCAAGGAGCTGGCCGAGATCCGGGGGCGCTGGTCGGAGCTGGTGGAGAAGCGGGTTGCGGCCGAGGACCAGCTCAAGCGGATCGACCTGCGGGCGCCGCAGGACGGGACGGTGCACCAGCTCAGCGTGCACACGATCGGGGGCCTGGTGACGCCGAGCGAGCCGGCGATGCTGATCGTGCCCTCGGCCGACCAGCTGGCGGTGGAGGTGAAGATCCAGCCGCAGGACATCGACAACGTGCGGGTGGGCCAGTCGGCGGTGCTGCGGTTCCCGGCCTTCAACCAGCGGGTGACGCCGGAGATCGACGGGCTGGTGAGCCGGGTCTCGGCGGACGTGAGCACGGACCCCAAGACCGGGATGAGCTACTACGTGGCGCGCCTCCAGGTGCCGGACGACCAGATGGCGCGGCTGAACGGGGCGCGGCTGGTGCCGGGCATGCCGGTGGAGAGCTTCATGCAGCTCGGCGACCGATCCGTGCTCAGCTACCTCACAAAGCCCCTCACAGACCAGATCGCAAAAGCCTGGAAAGAACGCTGAGCG
>NZ_BJZU01000235.1 GCF_007992195.1 Methylobacterium oxalidis
GGCCAGAATGTCGACGCCGCGCAGCATCTTCTCGCGGGCATCGGACGAGAACCGGACTTCTTTCGCTGCCATGTTTGTCACTCCTCAAAAGACATGACGATGTGGGCAAGCCCCAGGATCAGGCGGCCTGCTGCAGAGAACCCTGGGCCTCGATCACGCCCATGATGTCGGATTCTTTCATGATCAGAAGGTCCTGGCCGTCGATCCGGACTTCCGTGCCGGACCACTTGCCAAAGAGCACGCGATCACCGGCCTTCACGTCGAAAGGCGTCACGCGGCCCTGCTCGTCGCGGGCGCCGGGGCCGACGGCGACGACCTCGCCCTCCTGTGGCTTCTCCTTGGCGGTATCTGGGATGATGATGCCGCCCTTGGTCTTCTCTTCCGCCTCGATGCGGCGGACAACGACTCGATCGTGCAACGGACGGAACGCCATACTTGTCTCCTGTGCGAAAGCTACGGGTCGAGAAGTTCGCCAGGCCCTCCGACGAGCTGCCCAGCTACGGCCGAGCTGAGACCAAGCCCCTCCGCGTCGGACCGACCCACGGGATTTAGCACTCGCCGCATGAGAGTGCCAGAGTGGATTGATAATGCTTGGCAGCAGTCAAGTCACATGAGTGCTAAGCGTCTGGTTCTATTCGCACTTCTTGATTTCTTGAATGCCGCAGCGGCAACCTTCTTGCTTGGGTCAGCGTATCTGTTCAGACCTTCGAACGAGGTGCCGCGATGAGTGTTTCGACAGCCTTCCGTCGTCAGCTCGAAGGCTACAGCCTGACGACCGCCGAGATCCTCTACCACATGCCCGATCACCCGCATCTGCTGCAGACCTTTGTCTGGCAGCACCACGACCTGTTCCCGGAGTTTCCCGAGCTGCGGCGCTTCCTCGCGTTCTGGCAGGAGACGCTCGATGGTCCCCTTCACTCCGTAAAGGTGGCTCACAGCCGCCTGATCAAACCCGCCGAGCTGCGAACTGTTGCTGGAGAATTCCAGCTCCACTGAGTCGCGCGGTGGGGCTGAACCAATCGGCCCGCCCGAAGTGCCTCGCGGAAGCTCAATGCAGCCGCATGGTCCAGTGGGCCGGACCCTGCAAGAAGGGCGGCACGGCACCACCTGCGACTAGGAGGCGGTCCTCCTCCACGCCGGTCTCTACGTCCACGGTCCGCTCCACGATCGCGACGCCGCTCATCCGCAGGCTCAGCGCCTCAGCGCAGGCGTGCGCCTTCCCGGGCTCGTCGAAGATCAGGACCTGTCGGGCACCGATCGTCGTGCCGACGCGCTCAAAAGGAAGGACGATGTAGGCTTTGCTCGGCTCCGTGATCATGTTCGCATACTCACGCAACGCAACTCCAGCCGGTGAGATGGTGACGGCGCCGGCCAAGCTTCAAGAGGGCGCTCGCTCTTGCGGTTGATCGAGTATCTGGCGTTCTTCGAAGAGCGTCGTGGTTCGGCAGCATCCCAGGATGTGATCTACACCAGGTGAGCCCAAGTTCGATGCCCCTCTGGCTCCTGCGGGGCCTCTGGGACTTCGTGCTCCTTTGCGCCCGCAGCCAGCAGGGATCTCAGCACTCACGTGCAATGTAAGTCTGGGTTGCACATTTCGTTGATGGCCTGACCTGATGCCGAACGGGCCTGCCGCTTGCCGCGTTGGCGAGCGTGAGCCAACTCGTGCAGCCCCGCCTCATCAACGACCCCTTCTCGGATCCCGGCGTCTTCGCCGACTTTCGCTTCGGCCGCCGCGCCCTGCTGTTCGACCTCGGCGAGGTTGCCGCCCTCTCGGCGCGCGAGCTGATGCGCGTGAGCGACGTTCTCGTCTCACACGCCCACATGGACCATCTCGCCGGCTTCGATCGCCTGCTGCGCGTCTGTCTGCACCGGCCGCGGCCGTTGCGCCTGGTCGGACCAGATGGTTTCATCACGGGCATCGCACACCGCCTGCACAGCTACAGCTGGAACCTCCTCGGCGCGCATTCACCGGACTTCCGCCTGCGCGTCGCCGAGTTCGCCGACGCGCGGCTCCGAGCCGCGGCTGAGTTCCGCGCGCAGGAACAGTTCCGTCAGCAATGGATCGAGCCGCCTGATCTCGGGCGGGGGCTGGTGCTTGCCGAGGAGGATTTCCGCATCGAGGCGGCGGTGCTCGACCACGGCATACCATCGCTCGCTTTCGCGCTCGTGGAGCCGGTGCGCGTGAACGTCTGGCAGGGCGCGCTGGAGCGGCTCGGCCTCGTGCCGGGCCCCTGGCTTGCTGAGGCGAAGCGCGCCGTGCGCCGCAGCTTGCCACCCGACACACCGGTGCCGGTCGGGGAGGGACGAACGCTGCCCCTCGGCGAGCTCGCCGTGCAAGCGTTTCGAGTCGGGCCCGGGCAGAAGGTTGCTTATGTCACCGATGCAGCCGACACGGTCGACAATGCCGCCCGAATTCTCGCCCTGGCCGAGAAGGCGGACACGCTGTTCATCGAGGCGGTGTTCCTGGATGCCGATCGGGTGGTGGCAGATCGCACGCGCCATCTCACGGCTGCGCGGGCCGGTGCACTGGCACGGGAGGCGGGTGTGCGGCACGCCGTGCCATTCCACATTCACACACTAAGAGTATTGACGCTTAGCAAGCTGCTCGCCCTTGAGTGGACTGAGCCTCAGAGCCGGCCTAAGCCCCGTTGATTGCCCGGCTTGCTGAGCCGCAGCGAATTTGCGCCCGATTTAATAGCAGGCATGCCGGAGCGAAGCGCGCAAACTTTATTAAGCCCGTTACAATTTGAGAGGTCGGGCTGACCTCGGCTTAATGTTCGAGTCAAACGCATCGCATACACTAGAAACTCTAAGTTATGTAATGGCTCGGTTTCATGCTCAAGGTTGTTGGCTGCTTTGTTGCCGCACATGATCCCTGGCTTGTCACTCTGGCGGCTGCCATTTGCACGCTGGCGGCGGGGACAGCTGTTGGGCTTCTGCGTCACGCCTGTAAAGCCGCCCGGAATCTGAGAGCAGCCTGGCTCTGTGTTGCGGCGGTAGCTGGAGGAGCCGGCATCTGGGCCACCCACTTCGTCGCCATGCTGGCCTTCGAGCCCGAGCTTCCGAGTGGCTACAATGTGGGTTTGACGGTCCTCTCCCTCGTCTTCGCGATTGCTCTGACGGGTATCGGTCTCGCCGTATCGCTCATTGCCGCCCTCCCGCTCGCGCCCGCCATCGGCGGCGCGATCC
>NZ_BJZU01000236.1 GCF_007992195.1 Methylobacterium oxalidis
CCCTAGGCCTCCACCAACCCAGACGTTTGTCCGTAAGGCAGGACCTTGTCGGCCAATGTTGCACCCTCCAACGAGGGTGCAGCATCGCTTTCAGTGCGCGTGAGCTCCGGCAGCTCCGATCCCTGTCTCTGAGCGTACGAACTGCTCGTCGAAGAGGGAGCGTTCGCGCTGAGCCCGACGTGAATTATCCATCTTCGACACTGCGTAGATGGTCAGGAACGCCAGCGGCATCGAGAACAGGGCTGGGTTGTCGTAAGGGAAGATCGCGGTGGGATTGCCGAACGTATTGACCCAGACAGCCTTCGACAGGACCACCATCACCACGGCCGCGACGAGCCCGACGAGGCCCCCGACCAGGGCGCCCCAGGTCGTCGTGCCGCGCCACAGGATCGACATGGCGAGCACGGGGAAGTTGCAGCTCGCCGCCACCGAGAAGGCGAGGCCGACCATAAAGGCAACGTTCTGGTTCTCGAAAATGTAGCCGAGGATGATCGCCACGATTCCGATCACTACCGCTGAGATCTTCGAGAGGTTGACCTCGTGCCGCTCGGTGGTGCGACCGCGCGCGATCACGCTCGCATAGAGGTCGTGGCTCACCGCCGAGGCGCCGGCCAGCGTTAGCCCGGCCACCACCGCTAGGATGGTCGCGAAGGCCACCGCCGAGATGAAGCCGAGGAAGTAGGGGCCGCCGACCGCGTTGGCGAGGTTGACGGCGACCATGTTGGTGCCGCCGATCATGTCCTTGATCTTGTCGAAAGAGCCGCCCGCGCCGAGCTTGAAGTAACTCGGATCCGACATCAGCAGGGCGATGCCGCCGAAGCCGATGATGAAGGTCAGGATGTAGAAGTAGCCGATCAGGCCCGTGGCGTAGAACACCGACTTTCGGGCGGCCTGGGCGTCCGACACGGTGAAGAAGCGCATCAGGATGTGCGGCAAACCGGCCGTGCCAAACATCAAGCCGACACCGAGCGAGATGGCCTCGATCGGGCTCGTGACGAGGCCTCCAGGCGCCATAATGGCGTCGCCCTTCGGGTGGGTCTGTACGGCCGCCGCGAACAGGGCCTCCGGGTTGAAGCCGTACTTGTAGAGCACCGCGCCGGCCATGAAGCTCGCGCCGCCGAGCAGCAGGCAGGCCTTGATCACCTGGACCCAGGTGGTCGCCTTCATGCCGCCGAAGGCGACGTAGATGATCATCAGCGCGCCGACGATCACCACGGCGTAGAGGTAGGGCAAGCCGAACAGGAGCTGGATCAGCTTGCCGGCCCCGACCATCTGGGCGATCAGGTAGAAGGCCACCACGACGAGGGTGCCGGTCGCCGAGATGATGCGGATCGCGGTCTGGTCGAGACGGAAGCTCGCCACGTCGGCGAAGGTGAACTTGCCGAGGTTGCGCAGACGCTCCGCGATCAGGAACAGCACGATCGGCCAGCCGACGAGGAAGCCGGTCGAGTAGATCAGCCCGTCGAAGCCCGAGGTGTAGACGAGGCCCGAGATGCCGAGGAACGAGGCGGCCGACATGTAGTCGCCCGCGATCGCGAGGGAGTTCGTGCCCGCCGAGATGCCGCCGCCGGCCGCGTAGAAGTCGGAGGCTGACTTGGTGCCCTGGGCGGCCTTGTAGGTGATGCCGAGGGTGCCCAGCACGAAGAACAGGAACATGCCGATCGCCGGCCAGTTCGTGGCCTGCTGCTGCACGGCACCGAGATCGGGCCCGGCCGCTATAGCCGGAGTGGCGAAGAAGGTGAGAGCCGTAGTGTTAACGGCGAATCGGCTGAGGCTGATCACTGGCCGAGGCTCCGCTTGAGGTCTGCGGTGAGTGCATCGAAGCGGGTGTTGGCGCGCGCGACGTAGATGCCTGTAAGTACGAAGGCGATGAGAATGACGCCGACGCCGAGGAAGAGCCCGAGCGAGGCTGTGCCGCCGCCAACTTTCACAGCCAGCAGCGCTTTGTCGAACGCAATGAGACCGATAAACCCGAAATAGATGATCAGAATGGCAGCCGTCAGGATCCAGCCGAAGCGTGTACGCTCGCGCACAAGCTGCTGGAAGTCTGGATTTGCGACAATTCGATCGTATTCCGACGCGGTCTGCGTATGCGCACCGCGCGACGACCCAGGTTCGTGGACAGCAGAGCCACTCGGGCTTGTGGCCTGGGAGTACGGTGGTCTGCTCAAGGTGCTGCCCTCCCATAAGAGCTGGCTCTAGCTCGCTCGCTCAAGGCCAGCCACAAACCGTTGTCCCTGTCGTATTTTGAGCGTCGGCTTGCCGAGTGTCCACCGTGCCGAGGGTCATCTTCTGGCACTCGCGGTCGTGCCCGCCAACGTGCAGGATCGCGACACGCTGGCCGCCCTTGATGACGGCAAGGCGCAGTGGCCAAGCCTGCGCCAGGCCATCCTGGATGGCGCCTTCGAGGCCGAACGCTGCCAGCAGTGGTGCCGTCTGCATGGCATGCGCCATCGCGTCGTCGAGAAGCAGACCGATCAGAACAGCTTCGTCGTGCTGGAGCGCCGCTGGGTCGTCGAGCGCAGCCGATCACGAAGGGGCTCCGCGTTCCGGGTAGTCGCAGCCGACTGCAGGCCGCCAATAGGCCGACGCCGGCCTCGGCGGCAGCGCGGAAGGCCGACTGGATTCGGTTCGGCATCGGCAGCTATCCCGGGATCAGACGGCAGGCAGGGGCTTCATCGATGCGGGGCCGCCCGGTTCTCCGATCGAAGGAGGCCGCGTCCGCTTCGCTGCGCAACATACTCGAAGCGGTCAGGCAGCTCTCGGCCACCATCGGTCGCTCAAGCTCTTGCGCGGGGCTTTTCGCTTCAACTCGCCCGGTTCGCTTCGGTCGCCATTTTCATGCAACTCGATCAAAGGCCGGCAGCACAAGGGAGGCGGAGGTCACGACAAGCAAGCTAGCGTACAGCGGGTCGGCGGTGATGGGCTGCTCCGTGGCGTGGCGGCCTCTTGTGACGGTGACGCCACATCGTTCGGGCGCGATAGGTGCGACTGTCCGACCCGACGAGCAGATCGAAATACCGCGGGATCATCACGCCTTCGGGAAAGACGACGCAGGCCCCCGTGGGCGTGAGGCCTTGAACCAAGCAGGCAATCGCTACCGGTGAGGTCCGGG
>NZ_BJZU01000237.1 GCF_007992195.1 Methylobacterium oxalidis
AGACCGTACGCAGACGCGCGCGAGCGGATCGGCGGCGGGGCTCACGCCCCGCCGTTTGCGTTTGCTTAACCTTTTGCCCGCGAAGGTCGCCTTGATCGAGGCCCGGCTCAGCCGGCGCCGGTTCGGGAGGGCAGGATGCCGCTGCGGATCGAGTTGAAGCCCGGGGAGCGGGTCATCATCGGGGATTGCGCGATCCGCAACGGGCCGCGCCGCTCGGCCTTCATCGTCGAGACGCCGCACAAGGTGCTGCGCGAATCGGAGATCGTGCGGGAATCCGAGGCCGACACGCCGGCCAAGCAGATCTGCGTGGCGCTGCAGCGGGCCTACCTGCTCGACGACCCCTTCGACGCCGAGACGGAGTTCATGGGGCTCGCCAACGCGGTCATGCAGGCCGCGCCGAGCAGCAAGCCCTTCATCGCGGCGATCTACGAGAAGCTCGCCGCGGGCGACCATTACCGGGCGCTCAAGGCCGCGCGCGACCTCGTCGCGCACGAGGGCCGCCTGCTGGCGCTCGCGGAGGCCGAGGCCCCCGCCTCGGCCTGAGACGGGCGCTCAGTGGCCGGCGTCGCCCTGCAGGCCGGCGGCGATGTTGTGGTTGATCGAGATGAGGGCGTCGAGCGTCTCGGGCTTCGGCGCGATCATCATGTCGAGGGTCGAGCGGAACACGAACACCGCGAGCCTGCCGACGTTCTGCTTCACCGCCTCGGGCAGCGGGTTCGTCGGGGCGGTGGCGTCGCCTGCGATCACGGTCCAGACCTTGCGGTTGAAGGAGAGCGCGTCGTTCAGATGGGCCTCCTGGTCGGGCCAGCCGGCGCGCACGCTCTGCAGGCGGTTCGCGGCCTTGATCAGGACGGCGGCCTCGGCCTCGCGGGGGGAGAGCACGCTGCGGGATGTCTTGGCGTAGGCGTTGGCGGCATGCATCATCGGATGGCGTCCCCCTGTCCCGGCCGCGATGAGTGCGGCGTCAGGCTAGCGGTGTCGCATGCCGGGCTTAAGACAAGGTGTGCGCGGAGATCGCCGCAATGACGCCCGGATGCGGCGCGAGCACCGCGCCGGAAGGGTGGTCGCCGGACCCGTCGGCGACGAGGCGCGAGAATCCGTCAGCATGTTGAATTTTCTGTTGGGGACCGTCGCCGGAGGGCTCATCGCCTGCATCGCGACCATCGCCGCCGCCCGCCACCCGGACGTCCAGGCCCGGCTCGGCCTGACCGCGCCCCCGAGCACCGCCATGACGGCCGCGGCGATCACCCGGCCCGAGGTGCCGTGCCGGCCGCAAGGAGCGCCGGCGCAGACGGTGGGAGATCCCGAGATGCTGTTCTCGAAGCGGCGGTTCTGGTCGGTGGCGCCCTGAACGGGCGCACCGACCCGGCGGCCTGGCCCGTGCCGCGCGCCCGCTGCCCGAGGGTCAGACGCTGCTGAGGAGGAACATCACCATCGTGGTCGCCACGGTGGTGCTGAGGAAGCCGCAGAGGGCCGCCGCGAAGGAGGGGCCGGTGGCGGGGAAGGCGTCGGAGCGGGTGGTGGTCTCGGTGTGCATCGGTCTGACTTTCGGTGCGCGACTCGCTCGCCGCGTCGGGAATGACGTTGCCGTTAAGGCGTTCGAAAGGGTGTGCGTGGCCGCACAGGCTCAGTCGCAGCGGTTGACCCGCTTGGCGACGCGCAGGGCGCGCAGCTCGCTGCGCAGGTCGATCGCCACGACGCCCGCGCCGCAATCGTCGAAGGCGTCCCGGGCGTCGTTGTAGCGGTCGCCCACCTCGTCGAGCGTGTCGCAGACGCGATCGTGGTCGCCGAGCCGCGCCTCCTGGCGGGCCTGGAAGCGCAGGGCGTTCGCCTCGTCGACCTTTCGCTGGGCCTCGAGGCAGCGGGGCAGTGCGGAGGCCGGCGGAGCGCAGGCAAGCAGGCTCAGTCCGGCAAGAGCGGAGAGGGTCAGGTAACGCATTGGAACACCGTGGGTTGTGACGGGAGCGCGAGGCGCTCTTCAGGAAGGTTGACTTCGCTCGGTCATCGCCCGTTCAGGTGCTCAAACGGCGAAGCTGCCGCGATGGTTCCGCCCCTCGGGGGCCTTCGCGCCGCGCCGCCGCGAGGCCAGGATCGCGGGGAGCTGCACCGGGGCGAAGCCCTGCGCGTCGACGCCGACATCGTACTGCTTGGGGATAGGCTTGAGCTGCCCGTGGCTGTGCCCGTGCAGGTTCAGGGCGCCGCGCCCGATGCCGTTCCAGGTGCGGAACGCGTAGTGGCAGAGGACGAGCCGGCGCGCCTCGACCGTGATCTCGGCGTAGTGCGCCACCGAGGCCCAGCCCGGCGCCGCGAGGGTGCCCGGCCCGTCATTGTTGCCGCGGATCAGGTGCTTGGTGCCGGCCAGCGACGCGAGGATCTCGGCAACCCGCGCATCGCTCGGACCAAGAGCGAAGTCGCCCAGGTGCCAGACCTCGTCCTCCGGCGCGACGACCGCGTTCCAGTTCGCGATCAGCGCGGCGTCGTGGGCGGCGAGGTCGGGGAAGGGCCTGCGGTCGAGGCGCAGGATGCGCGGGTCGCCGAAATGGGTGTCGCTGGTGAAGTATATCGCCATCGGTGCGGCGGAGCCCCCGCGAAGGTGTGACGCCTGACAATGCGGGAGGGCGAAATCGGATGCGGGGGCGGTGTGACGGGCCCCGCCGCGATGGCCTCGAAAGTGCCGGCGAGCGGAGCCAAGCGGTCTCGCATCCGGGCTCAGGTGGAGCCGGCGCGGCCCGGGCGGCCGGCGGATTTCGCTGTTAGCGGCGAGACTTGCGTGATGTTTCAGGGTCCGAGGGCCGAGTGCCGGACACCGCGTCCGGATTTGCACGTCCGAAATCCGAACTTAATCCGATAAAATTTGCGCGGGGTCACAGAACATTCCGATTGCCAAAGCTTTCCTTGGAATAATAATGTATACATCGCTGTGATCAGCGCACTCATCGAAAGAAGTGCGCGGTCGCTGCACCACGGCGCACGTGCGCCCAGTCAAACACGATGATTCGAGACTGGTGTCGGCGGGCTGTGCAGTCGCGAGAGGAGACGACGCATGACATCATATGCCACTGCTGGTGAGGGGG
>NZ_BJZU01000238.1 GCF_007992195.1 Methylobacterium oxalidis
CTAAGGATGACCCTGCTCCGGATCTGACGCGAGACCGCGCGACCTGATTCTGGCGCTCCGATCGGCCAGTTCGCGTGACGCGTGGTGTTAGGCTTGTTCCCTGAGCATCCGTTGCTGGCGGCCACAGGCCTCTGCCCGGAGACAGGAATTCGAGGCAGCGAGCTTACGCGCAGCCCTCGACGCTCTCACGGGTGACAACCAGCCCGAAGGCAGCAGCTTGCCGATGAAGGTAAAAGCCTGTTGGCGGTGATCTACGGAACCGATGCTGCGCCCCAAGGTTTCTTGGGATCAAATCCAAACGTCGTGAAAGAGCGCAGATGGGCTCCCCTGCTACGACTCTCTTTGCGGTGGGGGCTGCGTTCGCTGGCGGTGTTTTAGCGACTGTTGCCTTCGTCAGCTTGAACACCGGCGGTGATCCCAGCGCACCACCAGCCCAACCAGCGTCGAGAGTTGCCTCGTCACCACCTGCCAATCAGCCCTGGGCCGATCCGGTGAAGCCAGAAGGCGCATCTTCACCGAGCCGTCAGGAGCCGCGTTCGACGCTCACCTTCCACGTGGACGGAGCGCAGGAACAGCGACCGGCTGAACATTCCACGAAGGCTGAAGCCGCAGCATCGAACGATGATCAGGCACGCCCGGATCGAATCGACGCAGGAAAGACGGATATAGCTCGGCAGGCGGTCAGACCTGACCGAGGTGGGGCAGTCGCGACTCGATCGGAGCCGGCGAAGAGGGATGTAGCGCGGGCTGACCAGTCTCAGGCTGAGATGCTGAAGGCCGATCGGAAGCGGGCAGACCGGGCGGTGCTGGGGCAGGCAGGGAAGACGGAGGTCAGTGGAGTGGCCGGAGGTTCGCGAACCAATGTTGCACGAGACACGATCGCCCGATCGCAGGTGCCGGCCACAGTTGAGCGCGGTTTCGATCGAGCGGCGTCGAGCGTGCGTGGCGTCGGCGCAACCGAGAGCCGACGCGAGAGCATCGCAGCTTCCAAGCGTGCGCGTCGCATCGTGACTCCGCCGATTTCTGCTTATGCAGATGCACAGCTTGACGATGACGCACTTGATTCGAGCGCTGGATTGCGTCGCCGAGTTACGGAACGCGCAGCGCGAGAGCCCAGCCGGCGGATCACATCGGCAGATGCCGGCGGGGTGATGCGATGGCTCATGGAGCCCTGAGGGCGCGCCTAGAGATCGAGACAGCCCGGCTGAGCTGAAGGCAGGCCTGTGCTCGCCCGGTGGCCTGCTGATGTACGTGAGGAGCGCGTTGAATGAAGCTGCCCTTCCTCCTGCTACCGGTCGCGCTCATGACAGCTGCAACCTCGGCTCAGGCGCTTGGGCTCACTGAGATGAAACGGCGCACTGCGTTCATCGCGGAGCGGTATCTTCAGATCTGGTCGTCGAGCAACGTCAGCCCTGTTGCTGGGGTGCCGTACATGTACGGCCCAACCGTTACCTTCTACGGGCAGCGTTATAGCCAAGAGCAGCTGATGGCTGAGAAGCGCAGAGCGATCCAGCAATGGCCTTCACGGCGGTACGTCCATCGGCCGGGCACAATGCAGATCAGCTGCAACGTGCCTGCCCAGAAATGTGCGGCTCGCTCCATCATTGACTTTGAAGTCAGCAATCCGCGCCATGGTACAGCGAAGCATGGATCTGCCAAGTTCGACCTCGGCATCAGCTTCGCCGATCGCCAGCCCCGCATCCTCTACGAGGGCGGTAGCTTGAACAACAGACGGGCTGATCGGAACTTCTGATTCCAATGTTCTGTACGTAGCTAGGCGTTTGCACGCCGAAAATTCTTGGGGGGTTTCGAGTTGCTGAGGACGTGTGACGGCGCAATGGCTTGCATTGCGAGGAAGGCGCTTGTTAATCTCCTTGCTCCCGTCTTGTGAATGATTGGTCTCGGGATAATCTAATATTAAGCCTCGTTGAGCAGGACTCACGCTGGGTAGCGGTGCAGAACGGATCGTGATTCATTTCTCGGGTTTGTAGCCTGAGGAGGATGGGATGGCCGCTCCTGTGCCGCTGCGGCCAGACTTCGATGCCGAGGCCTTGCGAGCTCTGGCCAAGAGCTCGCGCGACCCGGACCAGACCCGTCGCCTGCTGGCGCTGTCAGCGATCTATGCTGGCGGCTCGCGCTCCGAGGCGGCGGCTCTCGGTGGGGTTGGCCTGCAGATGGTGCGGGACTGGGTTCTGGCCTTCAACGCCGACGGGCCGGATGGGCTGATCGGCGGCAAGGCTCCCGGTGCCCGCCCGCGCCTGAACGCTGAGCAGCGTGAGGCGCTGCGGACCTTGGTTGAGGCGGGACCCACGCCGGCTGCGCACGGGCTGGTGCGCTGGCGGTGGTCGATCTCGCTCAGATCCTGGTGGAGGAGCACGGCGTCTCGGTCTCCGAGCAGACCTTGAGCCGGGTTCTGCGGGGCCTGGGCTACGCCAAGCTCTCGGCTCGTCCGCGCCATCATGCTCAGGATCAGGACGCCATCCCGGCTTTTGAAAAGCCTTCCCCGCTCGCTTGGCGGAGGTCGCGCAGGCTGTCGGCGGCAAGCCGATAGAGGTCTGGTTCGCCGACGAGGCCCGGGTCGGTCAGAAGAACTCCATCACACGTCGGTGGGCCCGCCGCGGCACACGGCCTGCAGCCTCAAAGGACCAGCGCACCGCCTCCGCCTACATCTTCGGCGCGATCTGCCCGGCTCGTGGCACGGGAGCCGGGCTCGTCATGCCCCGCTGCACCACCGAGGCGATGAACCTGCACCTGGCCGAGATCGCCAGGGCCGTCACCGCCGGTGCGCACGCTGTGCTGCTGCTCGATCAGGCCGGCTGGCACATGACCAACAAGCTCATCGTCCCGGCCAACATCACGCTGCTGCCGCTGCCGGCGCGATCACCCGAGTTGAACCCGGTCGAGAACCTCTGGCAGTTCATCCGCGAGAACTGGCTCGGCAACCGGATCTTTGCGTCATACGAGGCCATCCTCGATCATTGCTGC
>NZ_BJZU01000239.1 GCF_007992195.1 Methylobacterium oxalidis
TCGGTCAGTTCGAGTGCGCCGGCTACAGCACCGAACCTGCTCCCGACCGGGAAGGCAACCAGCGCTCCGCAATCGTCTTCGAGCTCGTCCCTGCCGACGCCAGCGACAAGCCGGCGGAGACCGACGAGCAGCCGATTGAGGAGGTCGAGCTCGAGGTCGATCTGATTGGTCTGCGCACGCGCGCCTTGGAGGCTGCTCGGTCAACGCCGCAGGTAACCGGAGCCGCGGCTCGCCGGAGCCTCTACCGGCGCTCGGCAACTGTTCGCCGCTACGTTCTCGCCCGAGCGGCGGGGGTCTGTGAGAGTTGCAACGAGCCCGCACCCTTCATCACCTTGCAGGGTGAGCCCTACCTCGAGCCCCACCACACCCGCCGCCTCAGCGACGGCGGCCCGGACGATCCCCGGTTCGTGGGTGCGGTCTGCCCGGACTGCCACCGCGAAATCCACCACGGACAGCATGGGCGCGCGAAGAACGAGGCCTTGATCGCGGAGATCAGCCGGAAGGAAGCTGCCACAGGTGCATGACTTCTCCGAGCTTGCTGGCGAGATCCCCGACCGCCGGCCCGGGCGACTACTCCTCGATTGCGATGCCGGCCGCCTCGAGGACCTGGACCAGTTCGGCGATCGTCACGTTGGCGTCGCGCGCCACGCGCCGGGCGTGGCTTTTGTCCGACTTGCGCAGCTCCTCGACCTTGAAGCCCAGATCCGCGCGCCCGCCGCGGATCAGCTGCTGCCAGCTGACGTTCTTCGCCTTCACGTGGCGGAGATCGTCGAGGCTGGGGAGGGACCGCTTGGGCTCCGCAGCGGCGGAGCTCGGCCTGGGCGCGTCGGCCTGGACCTCCGTCTCGAGGGCAGCGGCGACGTCGCGGGTCGCGTGGGACAGCGCATCGAACGCGGACGCGAGGGCGTGCAGTCTAGTGGCGAGGTTGAAGTTGGGGGTGAGGTTCGGAGTGAGCATTAGAAGCCTCCTCTAATTTTTAAGTCAAAACTTTTGACTGGAAACGGGCGATTGTCAAGATCCCTTCCAGAGGCAGGGCCGCCCTGCTCAGTCTGTTCGGGCTGTTGCAGAAGCCCACCCTCCGCGCTGCCGCTGCACGGACAGGCGCCAGGATCGCCTCAGAGCCTCGGCAGCTGGCTTCAAGAGCGCGGCGGGTGTTCGATAGCGCTTCGAGAAGGCGACTGTCCTACGGCCGCTCAACAGAATTCGCGCCGAGATCCTAGGAGGAGAACGCGACGGGCATGTGAGCAGGACGACTCGCTCGCCGGTGACGCGATTTAGCGATTTCTCGGCGGTGTTCGTCGGCATGCACACGAAGGCGGATCTGGATCCGCGTGACCTCCTCGGCCTTTGGCAATCGATCAAGAATTGAAATTTCGGGCCTTCTGGATAGGAGCGAGCTTGAGTTCGTTTGACTGGCCGGGATTGTCGCATTGCCCGCGCTCTGAGACTCTTGAGCGGCCAGCATGCCTGTGTGGAAGGCGCGCTCGAGTTACCGCGCTGGCTCGCGCCGAACCCGCCTGCCACCTTCGCCTGGAACATCTCGGGCGACAGCATGCGGGGTGCAGGCATCTTCGACCGCGACCTGGCGGTTGTGGATCGCAGCCTCAAGGCCGGACACGGCAGCGTGGTGGTCGCGGCGATCAATGGCGAGATGTCGATCAAGCGCCTCCTCGTCGACGGCAACGTGGCGCGTCTCTCTTTCGACAACCCGGATCTGCCGGCCTTCGCGGTCGAGGAGCTGACGTTTCACCCGACCTTGATCGAGGTGTGCAGCCGCAAGGAGGCGGGTTTGGATGCCTGACGCACTCTCCATTGCCCGGGTTCTGCCCGTGATCCGCGCGGTCACGCTCACCGCGCTCGTCGTTGCGCCAGCTGCTGCTGAGCCTCGCTTCCCACCTGGGTCACCTGAGTCGAAGGTGGTGCTGATCCTCGCTGCATCAGCCTTCGTTCGCAGCTCCTGTCCGAACCTTGAGCTTGATGGCCCGCGAGGCGTTCAAGCTGTGAATGCCCTCGGCATCAGGCGAGAGGTCTTCATGGGCCCGGCGCTCACGCCCGACGTGAACGCGCTGCTTGAGGCCTATCACCGCGACCCGGTTCACGCTTGTGAGGCGCTGGAGATGAACTTTGGGCCCAGCGGTGACCTCCTCCCGGGGCTACTACGCAAGCTCAAGTAGCTCATCCAACAACCAGCTCGACCTTGGTTGAAAAATAGAAATCCGGGTGTTTGGAATTGCAGTTTGTTTGAACTCCGCTCAACCAGATCCGATAGCCGCATTGCCGTCGGCTTCAACTCCCGTTGGCTGCAAGCAGCACCATGCTGGCGATCATCGAGGATGTGCTCCAGGATCGCCTACGAGGCGCACTGGCTGGATTTCTAAGTATCTGTGCTGGCTTTGAGCACTCGGCCAGGTTTGGCGCCCTGAAGCTTCCTAGAGAGCCTTTGGGATCCCAGGAGGAAAGCGCAATGAGCGCGTGAGCAGGACGATCCGCTCGCTGGTGCCGCGATCTAGAGCGGCATCCGATTGGGTTGCATCATGGCCGCTGCAGACGCTCTGTTCAGGCAGGGTCTTTAGATCACACGGCAATCCTATGCAGGACTTCACCGCTCTCGATCACCTGAAAGCCACCGCCATCAAGCTGAGCCACGCCCTTGCCGTTAAGCAGTGAAAACCGGTGCTGTCCCTTCAGGATGTGCGATCCGCTGAGGCCGCCAGTTCGTGCGAACGTCTGCCAAGCGATGATGGTGCGAACGGTCCCGTCCTCAGCCCTGGCCTCGAAGCGTTCCAGCTCATGGTCCATGGCTCATCTCGTATCCGAAGGGGGAATTTAGCGAGCATGGGATCATGCTCCCGACGTGCCCAGGCGTCGAGAGTGCCCCTTGATGAAACGAGTGCCGCACCGGCGTGAGAATGCGCGACAGCAGCGAGCCTCACAAGCAGTGCTCAATCCAACCTAACCGGCTACGGCTCT
>NZ_BJZU01000240.1 GCF_007992195.1 Methylobacterium oxalidis
CTAAGAGGGTTCGCGGAAAATGTGCACGGCCGAAGGAAGGGAGAGATCCAGCCGTGCCTAGACTCAACCTCCCGACATATCGGCCGTTCCCACATGCCCTCAGCAAGCCTCTAGGAAGCCCTATGGCTGGTCCTATGCTTTGCCCCTAATGGGGGCTGCCTCGCGTCGCAATGCCTGGCCCTGACCCAACCTTGGCTAACCGGAGCAGCACCCAGGCTCATCCAACGGAACGGCTCTGCTCACTTTCAGGTTGGATGTACTGCATCACCCTGAGGACCAGGGCATGAGGAATATCATAGACATCGTGGGTCTGGTTGTGGTGGTCCTGGCGGTCTTGTCGCTCATCGGCCTCCGGGGCTGAACCCCTCACTCCCACCCTGGCTCAAATTGAAAGACCGAGGGGTCCGGTACGGGGGAAACCGGGTGAGATCGAATAGCGATGTGGGCTCTCACATTTTTGCGGCGTATCTCGGCCGGACTGCGCTGTCTTCGTCCAGGTAGATCACGTGCCGAACACGGTCGCTTTCATCCCTGACGACCATCTGCCAGCCGCCGCCAAGCTCAGCGAGTTCTCCGCTCTCTCGCATCTCCTTGATCGCCACCAAGGCTTGCCCCAGAGCATGATCGATACCTGAAGCCTCTACCCCATCCTCATCGGCAATGGTGGCTGCACCATCGGTCAGGTCGAAGTGGAAGCGCTCAGCCATGGACCTGCCTTACCCGTTTCAAAGCACCCGAGGATAGTACGGAGGAAATGGGCTGAACGGGGGCGAGGAGGGTGTTTCCCTTCGTTCATCCTCTACCGCTGGCAGTTCGTTTGAACCCCTGAGACTGCTAGCTCGAAATCGCCTTGAGCACTGCGGAGCCGGCCGAACTCCAGACTGCACTCGTCTTTACCCTGGCTGTCGCTGACGCAACTCGCGTATCGCTTAAGCCGTGACGACACATCGCTAATAGCAAGATTGTAGGTGCTGATCGCGTGGGAGCAGTCGGCCAGTGCAGGGCTCACACTTAGGATGCCAAGGCTTAGGCTCGACAGGATCAGCATTCCACACTTCGTCATTGGTCACACGCCAGCTACAACTTCGTTGGGAGAGGTAGCTACAGTCCCTTAACCACCCGTTGCCCAAGTGCCGTCACCGGTCCCATCCCTGCTGAAACAATGGCACCGAGAGGGTGGCCCGGGGGGAACAAGGGTGAGATCGACTGGGGGGTAGGGTCTCAGATTTTTCCGAGTCATTTTGCGTCCAACCACTTCCATTGCGGCAGGTGCCCGCCTTGACTACCGTGGCTCTTCGTCTGCGGCAGAGCATCAAGGCTGCCCCCAGCCTACTTCATGGTGAGCGTCGGATGCGGCGGCTACCTCCGGCCTCATGGTGAAGGCGGCCGATCTAATCCAATTCAGCCGGGGTTCAGGTCGCTCAAGCGCTACTCCATTGCCATGAAGGGGTTTATTATCGCCAAGCACTCAGGCGGCACCCCTGCTAACAAGGCTCGTGGGGTATCAGCGCTCGCCATTGATGAGGGTGAGAAGATGTTGGACGACTCGCTGGATGGCACGATCCAACCGGACGACAGGCTGCCTCACCGCTATCGTGCATTTATCCTCGATGCGGACGGTAAGGTCCTGCGCTCCGATCCGCTTCCAGCACGGGACGATGAGGCCGCCCTCAGGCTCGCCGGCGCCTTGGTGGATGGCCATTCGGTCGAACTCTGGGATGGCATGCGCTTCATCGAGCATCTCGATCCTCTCGGTTCCACCAAATAGGCCACGGCCGCTCGGAACCATTGCTGCACGTTAGCCCTTGCTTTCTACCGGCGCTGGCGGTGAGCTTAAGCACTCGATTGCCTCATTCAGCCGAGCCGTTGCTTTGATAGTGTAGAGCCGTGACGCGCTTTTTCTTCGACTTGCACAGCGATAGCTTATCCACATGGGACGATGATGGCTTAGAGTGTGAAGGCGCCGATGGGATCTTGCGGCACGCAATGGATCTGCTGAATGGTCTTTCGGAAGCCGAGGCTCTGAGGAGTGGCCACGCTGTCGTATCCGTACGCGATGATAGCGGTTTTGTGTTGCTGACCGCGACTCTCAAGCCGAACTCAGAGCCGAGCCTGAGGTGGGCAAGGCCAGCCGCAGCAGGGCCAGCAATAGGCTGAGCCGTTAGGTCTGACCGAGGCTTACCTGGGCCAGCTTCTCGGCAAGCGCCTCCCTTCTCAGGTGGGTGTAGCGCATCAGCATCCGGGTATCCCGGTGCACGCTCATCAGCGCCACCTCGGGTATGCTCAGGCCAGCCTCAGATCTCATACCTGGGGAAGCGCTTCATCGCGTCAGCCAGCATAGCCAGAGAGGGTGTCTCGTACTTCCGCCCGACCGATGCGACCCGATGGCCTGTCACTGCATCCCTGAGCCGTTCCTCGATGCCAGCACCGAGCGCTCTGGTCTTCCACGTGTGGCGCCAGCCGTGGTTTGGATCTACGTCGGGATCGAGGTTGACGGTTTCCCGCACCCACCTGGCTACTTTATTCGCCCTGAGTTCAGCCGGTGAAGCAGCGGAGCCTTTCCTGTGCCTAGCAGGATCGTAGAACAGAGGGCCTGCCCCTGCCTCCTTTACGAACTCAAGGAAGCCTTGCTCAATGAGGTGGGGGTGAACCGGCACCGTCCTTGGCTCACCGGTCTTTGTCACCCGCAGGTCCATCACAGCGGTCCCACCCTCAACCCTGATGTCTCGACCCTCAAGGTGCGTAAGCTCAGCGATGCGAGCCCCGGAGTAGGCAGCAAGCCACGGACACCAGCGGCAGGCATCAGTGAGAGTCGGGTTCTTCTCGTCCCGGATGGCCGCTGAGGCTGCATTCAGGATCGCAGCTATCTCGCCTTCCCTGAACGTCTTCTCCCGCTTAGCGACCTTCCTGGGCTCATCGAGGTGTATGCCCTTGGCTGGGTTCTCTGAAAGCAGCAGCTTCCCTT
>NZ_BJZU01000241.1 GCF_007992195.1 Methylobacterium oxalidis
GGCTGTTGCATAGCAGGGGGAGCGCCATGTCGTGCCGCCACCAGTCTGACGGTCCACCACAAGGGCCCGTCGAGGCCATACCGGCGCGCTCGCGCAAATGGCTTCGCTGGCCGAGCGAACTACCACGGTCCTGCAACGATAACCGCGACACAGGAGCGGTGCAGATCGTCAGAATTGCTGCCTTCGGCTTGGCAGGTCTCGTAGGTCTGGCAACCCTGATCGCTGGATTGGTGGCCTAGAAGCACACGAGCCGAGTTCGCGGGCTGGGCATTAGCGAGCCGCGTCCGGCCCAGTAGGCTGAACCGTTCCGCTCATGGCGGCGTTTCGCGGCGATGCTTCATGGATCAGCGCTGTCCATTCGCCTCACCCTTGCTCTCGTCAGCAGCCTGCTCGCGGCCCCAGGCTCTGCGGCCGAGGACTGCCCAGAGCGGTTTCAGAAGTACGGCTTGTTCCTGCAGGCGAAGAAGTCCTGCGGGCGCGAGGCCGAGTACCCGCTGATGAAGGTCATGCGGGCCTGCGCCAAGGAGACGCCGCAGGACGCGGCGATCAAGCTGATGGACGAAGGCCGGCGCGAGTGGGCCAGAGGCGTGATGCGCAGCAGCCTCGGCAGTATGTGCGAGGAGGTGTTCGCCAAGCTGTCACCTGCAGCGGACAAGCGGCATAGCAGGCACGAGAAGTAGCTGGGGCGTTAGATCGGATCGGCTTACGCGAAGGTACCAGATCAAATCCATTCTGCTGAACGGCGCCGAATACCCGCATGAAAGGGGGCCCGCAGGGCCCCTGTGCCGTCTCAGAAATGATGGTGATGCCGCCGATGATGGTGGTGGTGATGCCGGTGATGATGGTGGCGCCGCATGTGATGATGGTGATGCCGGCGGTACTGCACCTCGACCGTGGCGTCAGGCGCGCTGGCAGCACCCGGTAGGGCGGGGGCCGCCGACGCTGCGCCGGCAAGGCCGAAAGAGGCCAGTACGGCCAGCGCAAGCAAAGACTTCTTCATGGGCAGGGTTCCTTGGTTCAGGGGGCCATAGGGCGCGGAGGGCTCGCCGGCTTGTGCGGCGCCGGTCAGCACCGCGGCTCCGTCTGAACAGAGCACGGCGTTACGCGGCGCCGCCGTAACGGCACTCACCCACGAACCGTTCCGCAGGAAGGCTTCAGGCGATCTCTTCCGTGGGCCTTATGCTTGAGCGAGATCGCGTCCGCGCTGCACGTGGGCGATTGGGTGTTACGGAAGCCCTCTCTGATGGCGTTCTGAATTTCATCATCGGAGATCGCACGTCGGCAAATCGCTCTTTGGCGAAGGTTGCACGAAGATGCTTAAGGTTGCGCTGGGAATTTAGGTGATAGGCAGGGCCGGGGATCTCATAGGGCCGGTTTGCATGAGCGTCGTCGAAGGCGGGCCCACCGACACAGCCGTCGCAGCGCAGGCTCCCGCCACATCCGGACCAGCCCGATTTCGGAAATTTTTCTCGCGGCCGACGCTGCTGCTGCTCCTTGGCGGCATCGCCCTCCCGAACGCGCTCGCGCTGGCAGCGAATATCTGGGTGGACGTCCCGCCGCGGACCGCCGCCATCGCGGCCTACGCGGCCGTTGCCCTCCTGAGCGCGCACCTGCGCGCCGCCGCCATCGTCCCGCTCTACCTCGCGGCCGTGACCTTCGACGGGCTCGCGATCATCGCGCACGTCTTCTTCATGGATCTGACGCTGATCACCGAGAACATCCCGACGCTCACGCATGTCCGCCTGCTGTCGTCTCCGTTCTACGCCGCGCTGATCGCCGCCCTGATCGCTGTCTTGGCCGCGAACATCCTGTTCCTCCTGCGCTGCAGAAGCGCGATGGCCGGAGGCGACAGGCTCGTCTTCCTGCTAGCCGTCATCGGCTGCCTCGTCGCCGATTTCCAATTCGGCAACGCGGCACGTGCGAAGTACAGCCCGGCGGCCGGCATCGGGCAGCCCTTCCAGTCCGCGGTCCAGATGTCCGGCTTCGCCGAGACCGCGGATCCCGCCCGGCCGAAGCGGAGCGTCCTCCTCGTGCTCGTCGAGAGCCTGGGCATCCTGCGCGACGCGCAGCAGCGGAGCATCCTGTTCTCCGCCTTCGACGACGCGGACCTGAGGGCGCGCTACACGCTGACCTCGGGGACGACGACCTTCTTCGGCGCCACGGCGTACGGCGAGATGCGCGAGCTCTGCCAGTCCCGCTCGTCCTACCGGGGATCCTGCACGGCAGCGGGCCGGCCTGCCTGCCGAGCGCCTACGCCGCGCGCGGATACCGCACCGTCTCTGTCCACGGCTTCTCGGGCGAGTTCTACGAGCGCGACCAGTGGTACGCGAAGATCGGGTTCACCCGCAGCGTGTTCCCGGAGACCGCGACGACGCACTACGCGCGCCGGTGCGGCGGACCCTTCGTCGGTCCCTGCGACGTCGAGGTCGCCGACACGATCAACGACCGGCTGGCGAACGCCTCGCAGCCCATGTTCATCCACTGGGTGACGCTGAACTCGCACGTCCCGGTCCGGGCCGGCGAGGCGACGCCGCGCCACGGCTGCGCGACCGGCGGACCGTTCGGGGATCCCGAGGTCTGCGCGATGGCCGAGATCTGGCAGGACCTGTTCGAGGCGATAACCCGTCTGGCGAAGCGCAACCCCGAGACCGAGATCCTGCTGGTCGGCGACCACGCCCCGCCGCTGTGGCGGCGGGCCGCCCGCGGCCTCTTCGAGCCGGACCGCGTGCCCTGGCTTCGGCTGGAGCCACGCGGTCCGATTGCCACAGCCGCGCATTAGGTCACAGGCAGGCGTGGGGCCTTCGTCAGGGTAGCGGGCGACCAGGGTCGCGGAGCCTGCTGGTGACCTTTGTGCCGTCTATTTCCGGCCTAAGCCGACCTTCGCCGACT
>NZ_BJZU01000242.1 GCF_007992195.1 Methylobacterium oxalidis
CGGGAGAGGTGGGGCCCGCCCGGACGGGAGAGGCGGGGCGGTGCCTCAGCCCTGCTTCAGCGTGGCGTTCAGCGTGATCTCGGCGTTGAGCACCTTCGAGATCGGGCAGCCGGTCTCGGCGGCGTGGGCGAGCTCGTCGAACTTCGCCTGGTCGATGCCCGGGATCGTCGCCGTGAGGGTGAGCGCGGACTTCGTGACCTTGAAGCCGGCGCCGTCCTTCTCCAGCGTCACCACGGCCTCCGTCGTCATCTCGGTGGCGGCGAGGCCCGCCTCCTGGAGCTGGAAGGCCAGGGCCATGGTGAAGCAGCCCGCGTGCGCGGCCGCGATCAGTTCCTCCGGGTTGGTGCCGGGCTTGTCCTCGAAGCGGGTGTTGAAGCCGTAGGGCTGGTCGGAGAGCACGCCCGACTGCGTCGTGATGCGGCCCTTCCCTTCCTTGCCGTTGCCCTGCCAGACGGCGTGCGCCTTGCGGTTGATCATCGCGATGTCCTGCGGTCGCGGGGGCCCGGCGCGGGCTGCGCGGGGCCGTGGCCCGGATTGCCACCCCGAGGTGGAGCGGGCGGACCCGAAATCCAGCGCACGGGATCCGCACACGAAAACGTGCTCAAGGATCTCTCTTGAGGGGCCCCGGCCCGCCCTCCCCCGAGCCGTCGTCCGGCGCCTCGGCGTCCACCGTGCGGCGGGCGAGGTCGTAGGGGAAGCCGGCCCGCGCCAGCGCCGCGAGGTCGCGGTCCCGGTGGGCGGCCCGCGCGTCCGGCCGGCGGTAGGGGCCGAGGCGCCGGCGGCGGGCGTAGGCCGCGGCGGCCTCGGCCTCCACGACCTCCGGCTCGCCCTCGGGGGCGGCCTCGCGCTCGGCCTCCATGGCCGCCGCGATGGTGTCGCGCGGGACGCCCTTGGCGGCGAGCTTGGCCGCGGCGCCGCGGGCCGAGGCGCCGCGCCGGCGCAGGGTGGCCAGCCGCGCCGTCGTGAAGCGGGCGTCGTCCACGAGGCCGGCGCGCACGGCCCGGGCCACGGTCTCCTCGACGAGCGGCGCGAAGTCCTCCGCCGCCTCGCCGCGGGCCCGGGCGCGCTTCTCGACGCGCCGCCGCAGGGTCCGGCGCAGCATCTCGGTCGAGGCGCTGTAGCGCTCGAGATAGTGCAGGGCCGCCCGCTCCAGCCAGGTCGCGGTGACCGGCGGCGCGGGCCTTGCATCACGATTTGGAGGCGGCGCAACGTTTGGCGGAGTCACCGGTTCTTCACCTTTCGGACAGGATTACGATTCATGACTGGGTCATGGAAAGCACGAAACGCAGGGGGACGCGGCGCGCGCTGCCGTCGCTCCTCGTGAGACGCGAGTGGCTCCTCGTCCTGCTGGCCCTCGGGCTCGCCGCGACGGCGGCGGCCGTCGTCTACCTGTCGCGCCCCACCACCCTCACCGTCGCGGTGGGCCCGCGCGACGGCGCCGAGGCCGCCCTGATGGAGGCCTACGCCAACGCGCTGGCCCGCGGCCGCGAGGATGTCCGCCTCAAGGTCGTGCCCCTCGACGACGTGCGCGACAGCGCCGCCGCCCTCCAGGCGGGGCGGGCCGACCTCGCCGTGGTCCGGCCCGACGTGCACATGCCCGACAACGGCCTGACGCTGGCGATCCTGCACGACGAGGCCCTGGTGATCGCCGCGCCCGAGGCGAGCGAGATCGAGAGCTTCCCCGACCTCGCCCGCAAGCGCCTCGGCATCGTGGTGCGCCACAACGCCGACCTGCCCTTCCTGACGAACCTCCTGACCTTCTACGACCTCGCCGCGGCGAGCGCCGGGGAGGCCGCCGAGGCCGAGCTGCCCGCCGGCCGCGTCGCCCTCGTCCAGCTCAAGCCCGCCGACGTCACGGCGGCCATCGCCGAGAAGCGGGTCGACGCGGTGGCCGTCATCGCCAACCCGGCCTCGAAGCCCGCGGGCCAGACGGTCCGGGCGGTGGAGTCCGGCGCGCCCGACCGCAAGATCGACCTCGTCTCGGTCCCGGACGGCGAGGCGATCCTGACGCGCTTCCCCGAGCTCCAATCGGTCACGATCCCCGCCGGCACCTTCGGCGGGCGCCCGAAGCGGCCGGACGAGGAGGTGAAGACGGTGGGTGCCTCCTACCGGCTGATGGCGCGCGGCGCGGTCAGCCGCGTGGCGGTGGCCTCCGCCACGCAGCACCTGTTCGAGTGGCGCTCGAAGCTCGCCGCCTCGGCGCCGATCGCCAAGCTGATGAAGGCGCCCGATTTCGACACCACGGTGGCGGCGACCTCGGCCCGGCTGCCGAACCACCCCGGTGCGGTCGACTATTTCGAGCGCGAGCAGCAGACCTTCCTCGACCGCTACGAGGACTACATCTACCTGTTCGCCTTCTTCGGCGGCACCATCGGCTCAGGCATCGCGTGGCTCGGCCAGCGGCTCGCCCGCAAGCGGCGCGAGCGCGTCGACGTGGTGCTCGACCGCCTCCTCGACATCCTGCGGGAGGTGCGGGCCGCCACGACCGCGCACGAGCTCGACACCATCGCGGTCGAGACGGACGAGCTCGTGGCGGACGTCGTCCGCTACGCCCGCGAGCGCACCATCGACAACCGGACGGTGAGCGCGCTCATCCTCGCCGTGGACGCGGTCCACGCCGCGATCTCCGACGCCCGCCGCCAGCTCGGCGCCGCCGAGGCGGAGACGCGGGCGGGCGCCCGGGCGCGCACGGCACGCCTCCTCTCCCTGAGCATGCCTGCTGCGGAGTAGGCCCCGCTCGGTTCGGGCGCGCTCCACCACTCCCATCCGGGAGGCCTGAGTCGGCGCGAGCCCGACCGGGTGAGGGGCGCGACGCCTCCGGAAGACCCTGTATCCCTCACCCCACCCCTCTCCCGAACGGGAGAGGGGGCCCCCGCGCCCGATC
>NZ_BJZU01000243.1 GCF_007992195.1 Methylobacterium oxalidis
TCCGACAGCCGTTCTGCTCGCGCAGCGGCTGCTCGATCTTGCTGTTCAAGCACCTTCTCGGGCTTAGCATAGATCAGCCAGAACGCCTGAATGCTCACAGTTTAGCCGCCGGTTCACGAACATTTCATCACTGCCCCTTAGCTCTCAATTGCGCGAGAGGACATGATGATGAGCAAGGCTGCATGTCAGGGATGCCGGAGCGGCGAGCCGTTGCCGTTCCATTTCACCATGGCCTTTCATCCCATCGTCGATGTCAGCAAGAGGTCCGTCTGGGGCTACGAAGCGCTGGTCCGCGGAACAGAGGGACAGGGTGCCGGGCAGATCCTTGCCATGGTCGATGAGGCAAACCGCTACAAGTTCGACCAAGCCTGCCGCGTCAAAGCCATCGAACTTGCTGGGTCTCTGTACCCAGATGCAGAGACGAAGCTCTCGATCAACTTCATGCCCAATGCCGTCTACGAGCCGGCTGCGTGCATCCGCGCCACACTTGAGGCAGCGCGCCGGGTCGGCTTAGCGCATCAGCAGATCATGTTCGAGTTCACCGAGAATGAGCGGATGGTGGATGTCGCGCACGTTCAGCGCATCATCGCCGAGTACCGCAAACAGGGCTTCGCGACGGCACTCGACGACTTCGGCGCGGGCTATGCTGGGCTCAACCTGCTCGCCAGCTTCCAGCCAGACTTCATCAAGATCGACATGGACCTGATACGCGGCATCGCGACCTCGCCGGCCCGCCAAACGATCATCGCCTGCGTGGTCACAATGGCGCGTACGCTCGGCATAACGGTGATTGCTGAAGGGATCGAGACCGAAGCGGAGCTCGGCACGTTACGCGCGGCCGGCATCCGGCTCTTCCAGGGCTACCTGTTCGCCAGGCCTGCCCTGGCCCGTTTGCCGGACGTGCACTTTGCCGCTTCCGAGACCGCATCGATCAGTCTTCTGGCCGGAGGGCAAGCTGCGTAGGCGAGTACTCGACCTGCGTGGCGCCTCATCTACATCGGTTGGCATGCGTCAGGTGAACACGCCTCCGGCGGCGCTGAGCGGCACTGGACATGCCGTTGTAGTCGGGTCAAGCGGCCGGTAGCGCCCGGCAGTGCTCTGCGAGGGCCTACCTCTGCGCCGCACCACTTCCCGCTCAAAGGCAATGAACGCCGCCGGCCCACCCTCACGATTGAGGATCGGACGCACGTCGATCTCGCACAGATACGCCTCGCCTGACTTTCGGTAGTTCTCCAACACACCGTGGAATCGGCCCTCAGCCTGCAACCTGCGGGCGAGCATCCGGGTCAGCTCGCGATTTGTGCCAGGACCCTGAAGGAGCCGCGGCGAGCTCCCGAGCATCTCCGTCACTGCGTAGCCGCTCATGCGCGCAAAGGCAGGGTTAGCGTACAGGACGGTCGGTCCGGGGCGCTCCAGATCGATGTCCGTCACCACGACCGCAACGTCGAGCGGCTCGGCGAACATCTGCACGAGTTCCACGATGGTCACAGCAGCACACCTCCGCCTGCGAGGAGCGTAAATCAGAAAGCGTTAACCGCTCCCTCACAGAGTGCGCCGCGCCCAGCGGAGCTTCTGAGGAGCAATTCAGGAAGTCTTAGCTGTTGGCGCGCAACTTTCCTCGCGTGACGCCCTGATGCGACCGCTCCATCGGAGCTGGCCGATCGGCGATGCTCCACATGTTGATCCCCGTTCAGAGACAAGGCCCCGCGCTCATGATCCATCAGCTCGTCTACTACAGCCGCAACACGGTACCGGGCGGCGACCGGGCCATGCTGACCAACATGCGCGAAATCCTCTCCGTCTCTCAGCGCAACAACAGCCGCGACGGGATCACGGGCTTTCTGATCTTCGACAAGACGCATTTTGTGCAGATCCTGGAGGGTGATCGCGCCAAGGTGACGGAGACCTACACACGCATTGCACGGGACAGCCGCCACTCTGCGGCAGCCATCATCAACGTGCGCGATGTCGAGGCGAGGCTGTTCCCAAACTGGACGATGGGTGGAGCGATGCGCACGCCTGAGGTTCAGGAGGTTTATCTTCAGCACGGCTTTGGTGGTCCGTTGGAGCCATCGCGCCTCAAGTCAGAGCAGATCATCCGGCTTGCCCTCGACCTACAGGCTTTTGAGGTGAGCCGGCGGCAGGGGCAGCGCCTGGCCAGCTGATCTGGACCTGATCTGACTCCTTCAGCCACACGATCTGCCGTGATCCCCACAGGGATCGGCAGTCAACCCTGCGGCGCGGCCTCGACGGCCGCCCGCAGCTGACCTGACCGGCTGGCTTTGGACCGGGCTGATCGCGAGGATCAGCCAGGACATGAGGAGCGGGAGATGAGGCGAGGACGTCCCTCTACCCGTCCCTCCTGCCGTGCCTGGGCATACAGGCGGTCACAGTTCTCATGAGGCGGATTTCGCGAACCGTGCGATGATGGTTGAGCGACAAGAGGAGGTTGATCATGGCCTCGGAGAAAAAGCACGGAAACCGCGAAGCTAAGAAGCCGAAGAAGCCAGTGCCGAAGACGATTGCGGCAGCGCCATCCACGAAGGACATGGTCAGTGCGGCCGTCAAATCGGCGAGCAGGAAGTAGGTTTTACAACTTCTGGCATAGTTAATGACCCCAAGCCAGTGGCGGGGACGAACATGGTGGCGTTCCGCATCTGCGAATGGTCATCTGTGCAGTTCGTCAACCGCCGCAGCGAGTGGTGGTTGAGGACGCGTGATCACCCAAGTTGCTTCTCGCCATCGGCTCAGGCTGGCCCGATGCGGCTCGGAACACCTGTCATCGGAGCAGTCACCTCCCTCTTGATGCTGACCACACAATGGTCGGCTTCTCCGTCGTCGCCGGCACTGGCTCGCTCAGGG
>NZ_BJZU01000244.1 GCF_007992195.1 Methylobacterium oxalidis
AGCGATCCTTTCGTGCTGCTGAAAGACCGCGTCTGCAGCTTGGGGCATTCAGAACGATAGCGCGCCGGAAGGCCGAGCAGCTGATGAAGAGCCATCACAGACTGGCGATAAAGCGCGGCGGCACGCGCTGGTACGTGCACCGGGAGGCACTGCGGTGATGAGCATCGCTCAGAGGCTCTCAGCCAAGCGACGCAAAGCCTTCGGGATGCCCGCGTTCGATACGCCAGCATTCGGCTCATCAGCCGCGGCCCCAAGCAGGTACACGAGTTTGCCCCGATCAAGGAACTTCCGGTCCGAAAGGCAGTTCACGATCACTTGGAGGGCATGCTCGATGGCGACGATGCGTGCCTCGAGTTCCCGCTGCTTCATTTCCATCCCGATCACCATCGTTCTTGTTGTGGCGAGGGATAACCAGCTTGACGCTAGCGGGATCCGAGTTGCTGCGGAGCGAGGCGCTGGCGGTCACGACACACTGACGATGCAGCGTGACCTGACCGGCTGGCTTTGGACCGGGCTGATTGCGAGGATCAGCCAGGACGGGAGGAGCTGGAGGTGAGGCGAGGACAGAGGCCGAGTGCCGAGCCCGTGGTGCTGACGCTGCGCCAGATCGAGGTGCAGACAGCCCAGGGCAAGAGCATCGCCGTTGCCTGCAAAGAGGCGGGCATCTGCGAGCAGAGCTACGACGAGTGCCTGCGCCAGGAGATCGTCTCCTCGCTCAAAGAGGCACAGGCTGTGATCGGGCTTTGGCAAGCCAGCTACAACCGCGTCCGGCCGCACTCGTCCTTGGTCTACCGGCCACCCGCGCCCGTCAGCTTCCCGGATCTGGCCTTCCGCCTACTCATGGCCGCTACCAGGCAGTAGCCTCGCAACTGGCTCGGTCCAAAATGCCGGTCAGGTCACTCGAAATGCGGTTCCGAAGGCGGCTGCTAACTCGTTGACTTGCATGAAAAATGGCAGGACCTTCAACGTACGATCGCAGCCGTATAAATAAAATTGCCTGCGCGGCAGCTGATGCCTGACTATGTCAGCCAGTTCCGGGTGCGATCAACGCGGTGCGCCCGGAGGTTCCTGTGGGTGCTATTGCTGCCGCTCTCTGCTCTGTTCCGATGCGATCAGCCAGCATCTGCACTTGATCCGGCGAAATTCGGTACTTCTCATTAAGCTCCGCTGTAAGTCGAGATAGTTCCTCAGGTGTGAAATTTTTCTCTCGCAGTGCCGCAACCAGCGAGTCCGTTGCGGCCATCTTTCTAAGGCTATGCTTGATCTGGACCATTGAAGGCATCGGGATCTTGCGGCCGAACTTCATGGATCGTTGCATTGTTATTCTCTACCCTCACAAAGCTGGGTTCAGGGAGTCTCAAAGAAGTGAGCGGCGAATTGAAGGCTCCCAGCTTTGCGGCTTTTAAAAGAGAAATCCCGAGAAATGACTCCGTTCCATGTCACCCGTAAGCCAAGGACTTTTTCTTTTTTCTAAAATCGACTTTGCGCGGTTGTAATTGCCCCCTTGATGTCGTAGATAGTAGTTATCGAACTTCGGCCAGATATCCGGCCGTGCCGCTCAGATGGGCGCGCGATCTGCATCTCTCCCCTATTTCGACGACGAGCGGCCGAGCGCGTGCTTGCGTGCGCTTGCTATATCTTATTGACTACGAAAACACGGAAATATCTATGAGCATCGGCACCGTAAAATGGTTCAACGGAACCAAGGGTTTTGGCTTCATCCAGCCTGAGGACGGAAGCAAGGACGTATTCGTCCACATCTCCGCCGTCGAGCGCGCCGGCATGCAGACCCTCGATGAAGGTCAGAAGGTCTCCTACGAGATCGAGACTGACCGCCGCTCGGGCAAGCAGGCTGCCGGAAGCCTGCAGGTCGCCTAAGGTCGCCTCAACGTTGACCATTATGGAAGCTGCTCCAGTCGGAGCGGCTTTTCTTTTCTCTCGACGCGCGTTCAGCCGCGATGCGCATAAGGAATGTACGTGGGCCAATTCAAAGCCAACCAACTCGTTGATCGTCTTGAGGCCGCTGCGAAGGCGCGGCAGGCCACGGTAGCTCGGTTCCGGGCACACCCATCCGCCGATGACCCGATTGTTCTTGCACGGCAGTCAGCGCGACGCGCGGTCATCCAGGCCCGAGAGGTTCGGGTCAACGAGCGGGAGATGGCTCGTCTCGCAGCCACGGCTCAGCACGAGGCGGAGGCCCTTGCTGCGCGGGAGCGTGAGGCGGCCGAAGCTGCCCGCCAAGCCGCCGAGAAGGCGGATCGCCAAGCCGCGCTGGCGGCCGAGCAGAAGACGGCACGCGATGCGCGCTTTGCGGCCCGCAAGGCCAGAGCACGGCGTTAGAGCGAGCACGTTCCGTAGAGTGGTCAGATCAGGAGGATTGCAGATGTCTCACAAGTTCAAGATTGGTCAGCGGGTGCGGCAGGCTCGCCGGCCGAGTTCGGTTGACAGCGGCAGCGCTGCCAGCAGCATCTTCGAGATCGTTCGGCTCATGCCGGAGGAGCGCTCGGGCGAGCCAGCGTACCGAGTCAAATCAGCTGCAGGCGAGCGCGCTGTGCTGGAGGGTGAACTTACCCTCGCCTCCTGAACAGGGAAGTTCTCAGTCCAGACGCTGTCATCGATGCCGCGCCGGCAGAGATCGAGAGGCATATTCGCGGTGTCTGCTCGAAGATGCCGCGCGTCAGAGACTTGAATGACAGGTGTCGCTGCTCGACTGCGGAATTTCCGCTGATCGGCCTGCTGGAGGAATACCATGGCACCGTTCAATGCCTTCGCGCCGATCTCCTCGCAGGCGATCTGCAGGCAGATGACTTCTGCGATCGAGGGCGGCGTTGACGCTTGGTGCTCTGGGACCAGACT
>NZ_BJZU01000245.1 GCF_007992195.1 Methylobacterium oxalidis
ATTCGGCTTCGGTCCGCAGGAGGCGGCTTGGCGTGCCGCAGCGGACTGGCCCGCCGCTCGCCTGCGGGCCTACCAGGATAAAGACCAGGGTACCGGGCCTGTTCTGCTGATCGTTCCCGCACCGTTCAAGCGCGCCTACATCTGGGACCTGCTTGCGCAGGTCAGCGTCGTCCGACGCTGCCGGTCCCGAGGGCTGCGCGTCTATCTCCTCGACTGGCGGATCCCCGGCGAGCAGGACAACGGCTGGAGCCTTGCTGACTACGCTGACCACCTGCCAACCGCTGCCCTTGCGGTGATCGAGGCCGAGACAGGTGTCTCCCGGCCGCTGATCGCCGGCCACTCGCTGGGGGGCACCTTCGCGGCGGTCTTTGCCGCGCTTCATCCCGAGCAGGTCGGCGGCCTCATCCTTGTGGACGCTCCGCTCGCCTTCGGCGCGGACGGCGGGCCGCTTGCGCAAGCTGTGCGGCTGATCCCGCACGCGAGCGTCATCCGGGCGACCGCTGGCAGTCCGGTGCCCGGGTCTGTGATCAACGCGCTGAGCCTCGGGGCTGCGCCGCACGCCTTTCAGCTGCAGCCACCTCTGGATCTCGCCGCGAGCCTGCCCGACCCGCTCGCCCTCACCGTCCACACCCATGTGGCACGTTGGGCGCTCGACGAGTTCCCGCTGCCGGGTCAGCTCTTCGAAGATGTCCTTGAGCAGCTCTACCGCGAGGATCGATTCCGGCAGGGGACACTCCGAGTCGGCGGCCGGTGCATCGGACTTGATGATCTACGCGCGCCCGTCATGGCGGTGATCAACCCGTCCGGGCAGGTCGTGCCGCCGGCCTCGCTGCTGCGCGGTCTCGATGCGGCCGCGCATGCGCCTGCCGAGGTGCTCACCTACGAGGGTGACCGGGGCCCGCTGCTGCAGCATCTCGGACCCTTGGTCGCGCCAGTCTCGCATGAGCGCCTCTGGCCGAGGATCGTCGATTGGGCCGAGCGTGCCGTCTGAAGAGGATCGGGCTCTGAGGCAGTCCCGAGCCCTCGAAGCTACCTGCGAATGAGCTGCAAGGGATGTGGCCCCGTCAGCCGAGACAAGCCCATGCGAAGGTTCAGCCGGACAGGATCGCCCAACCGTGCGGACGGAGGCTCACCTGTTCCGCTCCCTCGCCGCCTGCTCCCAGATCGCCCTCCCCAATCTCAATGAGATGAGCACCAGGTGCCGGCAGCACGGCGGGTTCATCAGCAAGGTTCAAGGCAAGCAGCACGCGTTGGTGCCCGTCCGCCATCGCGAGCACGAGCTGCTCGTTGGTCAGATGGATCTTCCGTGGGCGGGTGCGGAGTAACCAGGGGTGACGACGGCGCAGAGCGATGAGGCTCTGGTGCAGCCGGTACGTCGACCAGCCGTAAGGAGCGAGACTGCCGGGCGTCGGTGGGAAGCTCGGACGGATTGCATCGTCCCCGCCGACGCGCTCCTCCTTCAAGCCGCGGAAGGCCTGCTCGTCGCCAGCGTAGATCGATGGCGTACCGCCACAGGTGAACAGGATGGCGAGCGCGTGGGGCAAGTGCCGCTCGTCCCGCAGACGGCTCGCGATCCGGGTCACGTCGTGGTTGCCCACGAAGGTCAGCGGCACGAAAGCAGCGAGATAGCTGTTGTGGCGTTCCAGCGCGTGGGCGAGCTCGAACAGGTTCCGGTCGTTCAGCGCGCTCCAGATCGCCTTCCAGAGCTCGTACTGGGTGACCGCATCCATGCCGGTGTCCCGCACGATGCTGGCGTAGTCGCCGTGGATCACTTCGCCGACGATGAAGGCGTCCGGATGGGCGGCGCGAACCCGGGGCAGCACGTTCGCCCAGAAGGGCCGCGGGACGGCGTAGGCTGCATCCAGCCGCCAGCCGTCAGCGCCGCGGGCGAGCCAGTGGTTCATGACGGAGGAGACGTGGTCCGCGACCTCAGGCTCGTCGTGGTTGAGGGTGACGAGCTGCCGGTGTCCCTCGAAGCAGGCGTAGTCCGGCTCGGTCCCAGGAGCGGTGCCGCGCGGCCAGGACAGCCTGAACCAGCTGGCTCGGTCCGCTTGTGGCCCGCGTTGAAGAACCTCCTGAAAGGCAGGATGGGCACGTCCGACGTGGTTGAACACGCCGTCGAGCAGGATGCGCAGGCCACGAGCGCGGGCCGCCTCGACCAGGGAGTCGAAGTCGGCGTCGTCGCCCAGACGTGGGTCGATCCGGAAGTGGTCGGTGGTGTCGTAGCCGTGCGTCGATGCGGCGAAGATGGGTCCGAGCGCCAAGCCTGAGATGCCGAGCTCGACCGCGTAGTCGAGCCAAGCGTGCAGGTGGGACAATCGATGAGCAATCGGCGCACCGGGAGCGGCCTCGGGCTCGGCGCCGACGAAGCCGAGGGGAAAGACCTGCCACCAGACGGCGTGTTCTATCCAAGCCGGCACCAAACCTCCATACGTCTTCATCCGTGGACGAACCCGGTTGTGCCGCGGCTGTTGCCGTTGCCACCTTCGTCGCTCTTTCGGTCGTGTGGCAGGACACGTCTCTTGTAAGGCATGCCGGAGCGGCGTGGCATCAGCTGCACTGGCCGGGGCCGTTTCGTGCGTCCATCGCCCTACGGAACGCACCCCAGAAGATCTGCCTTGAGCCCCGCTTGAAACATAAGGCTCGGTGAATCTGACCGGAGCCTGAGCATTGACCCAAGCGCGAATATCAGATCCGGCGTTATTGTAGGGCGACCGGGCGGAGCAAT
>NZ_BJZU01000246.1 GCF_007992195.1 Methylobacterium oxalidis
ACCTTGGCGACTTGCAGCCCACCCTAGGACGGCGCTGGCTGCCACGAGGTCGTTCTTGTTGATGGACTGAGGCGACACCCCTTCGGCGTCCCTCCGGTGCTCAGCCCACGCATAGAGGTCATCAGCAGTCAGCAACCGAACGTCTCGATCCTTGGCGAACTGAACGAGAGACTGGATGCTCCCTCGGTACCGCTTGATGGTCCCTGCCGCCTTCTTATCGGCGTTGTAGGTAGCCCAGCGGTCGAACAGCTCAGCCACGGCGATGCGCTCAGCCTTGGGGTCACCTGATGGCTCTGCACCCGACCGACTCTCCCATGCCGGGTACTTCAGCGCAGCCACATCCGGGGAGTAGTCGAATCGGGCGTTACGAGTGAGCTTCGCTGACGCATCGTCCATCGCTGAGGCAATGGTGCTGAGAAGGAGGTCACGGCTCTTTTGATCGACCACGAGCCCTTCACGAGCCAAGACAGCATCAGCGAGACCGCCGAACCGATCCTCCATCGAAGCCCGTTGGTTCGCCTCCTTCCCGATTGCCAGCCCGAGACTCAACTCCCCAGCACGAGCTTTAGCATTCAACCGAACTGCCCGCTCCCAACGCTCAGGGGGACCAGGGTTGTCAGCAAGAACCGTCGCAAAGACCGTGTAGAGAGTGCCAGCCAAGGCGACCGCCTCTCTCGTGGTCAAGGCTAGTGGGTCCGGCCTCCTGCGCCTCCCAGAACCGCTTGAGCGCACCATCGGCAACCGCATGCCGCTTCCGTGCCTCACCAGCTTCCTTGGTCCTCAGGGAGGCTTGAACGATGTCCCCGATTTTCACAGAGGCGAAGCCTTCCGCCACCGGGAGAGTCACCGATTGCCCCTTCACCCGAGCCAGTAGCTTACGAGGTGTGCGCTGTCTGAGATGGTAGACCCCGGTGCTAGGATCTTTCCAAGGGCGAGCAGTCATAAGGGCCATGTGAGGGACCGCTGTGTGAGAGTGCGGTTTCCCTTAAGCCATTGTATGACACTAACTCTTTGCCCAGCAAGGGCATCGCGTGGTGCCGGTGGAGAGGATCGAACTCCCGACCTTCGGTTTACAAAACCGCTGCACTACCGCTGTGCTACACCGGCTCCCGCGTCGCTTGCTAGCAGTCGGAGATCGGGCGTTCAACCCGATGTCTGCGCTGCATGATCACTCTATGCAGGCTCCAGCATGTCAGGGACTATGCAACCTGACCGCCTCGTTTCCGAACTCCATCGTGCACGAACGCGCGAGACCGCTTCGCGTCAAGCTTGATGCTTTGATCTTGCACGAGTGCTTGCCCGCTCGCCCCTCACCGCTTCGATTTGCCCAAACGTTCCCACCTCATGAAATGGGTTCGTTTTGCCAAAACGCGTCAGCGGCATCAGTGAGGGTGTCATCGTGCAGCTGCTGACTACCTTTGCTCCCTTCGAAGCCTGGTCCTCAGCCATCTGCGGCTCTCGATTTGAAATGACACCTGAAGGCAATCTACGCTCGCCCGCACCGACATCGGCACTTTGTTCGCTGATCAAGTGGGAAGGAGCTTGATAATCGGCTGCATCTTGAGCTGATATAGCAACATCAAGATCATTTAGCACCGAACAAAAGTCATTTTGCTAGTTGGCAACTAACATTAAGTTTGTCGAAAAATCTCTCCACTCTAAATCTATGCTACGAATACCGGATAATTCGCCAAATATTCTTTGCGTTATATGAATATAAAATAGATGCTTATATTGTCTGTAAAAAACAATCCCGCATCTCCTCAATTTTCGTTGTCAGCACATTTCTTGTGCCTGAACCTTACGCCTACACCTCCTCCATTTTCGGAAATAAATTCTATTCCGGCCGTTTCCAGGGCTCGAACGATATCGGCGATGGTGCGGTCGTACGGAGTTCGCTTGCCAGCCTCGAAGTCTACTAGCGTTTTTTTTGATACTGACGCTTCCGCGGACAGCCGGTCCTGGGTCCATTCCAGAAGCGCACGTGCTGCTCGGCATTGAGCCCTCGATATCACCATTTTAGAGCAATGCTACACTTTTAGAGTTGACATGAGAGGCGCGAGGTTGCACCATAGGAGTGAAGTTCACCAACTTGGTGCATCGATGCGTCGCCGCTCACTCTCTTGGTCCTCTGCGCTTCAGCACCTTCGCGCTGACCGTACGCAGATCTCGACTGTCGAACGCCGCGCCCAGGCTGCGGCAGCAGGGTTTGCTAAGATCGCTGCCGCTCGCGCACAAGCCGCGATGCAAACTCGCCCACTGTTCGTGGTGGGTACCTACAACCGCCGCGCCATCATGAGGGCCGCCATTGAGGCAGCACAAGCTCGCCGCGCGGTCACCAGAGAGCCTTGGAACATCTGTCTCTCCGCCGCTCTCAAAGGAACCTGGCAAGTGGCGAAGGAAGCTCGTGCGTTTGCGGCCCATCAGGCACAACGAGCTGTCGAACGGGCGCAGCTAGCGAACTTGCGCGGCATCCCAGACTATGTGTTCTCACCAATAGCAGAGGCGTGTCGGACACCAAGTCACCGCCCGCAGCGGCCAGCTATCCCTGGTCCCGCGCAACACGCTCTATCCGAGTCCGTCTCAGGCATCTCGGTACTCAGTGCTTCACGCATCTCTGCGCATCAGCGCCGGCTTCCTGCGTCGCGTTGAGCCCGAACGCATTGTTCGCGCCCTGGTGAGCAGCAGGCCTGGCTAAG
>NZ_BJZU01000247.1 GCF_007992195.1 Methylobacterium oxalidis
AGCTCTGGTCGCGTGCACGCTTCGTAGCCCACGTGGGACCACTGGACGGCCCGGTCGCGACCTCGATCACACTGCTTGAGGACGAGCCGACCCCTGATCCGTGAGCGCGGCAACCGATCGGCTGCATCTCGCCTGTTAGGATAGCAGCTACCGGCCCGTGGCTGACGCATGGTCGCACCGCCCCTAACGGCAGGGTGTCTACATCCGAGACACAGCAGGCTTTATGCCCCATTCGGACCTTCGTCACCGGAGGTTCCATTTCCGCTTGGGGTCACTTCAGGGCATCTACCTGTGCTGCGCTGGACGTCCGCTTCCCCCTATCTTCTGCCCCGAAGCAGACAGGCCGCATTCGGCCAAGAGCGGCCATTTCGCGCATGTCGGACGCTCACCAGCAACTCGTCGAGGCTCTACGGGCCGTCGTGGCCCAGGATCCAGAGGCGCACGCCCTCGTCATCCACGCCCTTGAGAATGCCGAGCGCGAGAAGTCCGTCCGCTCGGGCCAATCTCGTGAAGAGGTCCCCGGCCCCTACGCGCCGAGTGCCTGGTCGATGTACGCCGCACGGACGCACTAAGCCCTTAGGGTGGGGACAGAACACGCGTACCGCGCTCGCGTACTTGAACGCGCCCGGATCGCCTGGAACGATCAGGCATGTGCAACCTCTATAGCCTGAACAAGGGCCAGGACGCGATCCGGCGCGCCTTCGGCATCACGCACGACCAGACCGGCAACCTGCCGCCGCTGCCCGGCATCTTCCCCGACCAGATGGCGCCGGTCGTGCGCCAGCGCGGCGAAGGCCGCGAGCTCAGCATGATGCGCTGGGGCTTCCCGCCTCCGCCGAAGGTCGGCACGCAGCCCGTCACGAACGTCCGCAACGTCGCCTCGCCCTACTGGCGGCCGTGGTTGAAGCCGGAGTATCGCTGCCTCGTGCCGGTGTCTGCCTTCAGCGAGTACGCCGACACCAAGCCGAAGAAGACGCCGGTGTGGTTCGCACTCGCCGACGAGCGGCCGCTGTTCGCGTTTGCCGGCATCTGGCGGCCGTGGACGGGCGTACGCGGGCCGAAACGAGACGAGCCGGTCGAGGAGGAGCACCGGCTCTACAGCTTCCTGACGACTGAAGCGAACGGCGTGGTCGGTCCCGTTCACCCGAAGGCGATGCCGGTGCTGCTGACCACCGAGGCCGAGTGGAGCACCTGGCTCGAAGCGCCGCCGGACGAGGCACTGAAGCTTCAGCGCCCTCTGCCTGATGAGAAGATGAAGGTCGTTGCGCGTGGCGCCCGCAAGGATGAAGGTTGAACCGGAAACGTAGCACTTGGGGTGCAATCCACTGCCGGAAAGAGATTTTCCGATTGTTTCTAAGTCCGCACCCTTGATTTACTCCTGCATATGATGATCTACGCCGCGCGAGGGCGCACGAACCATGGACTTACAACGTGACAGAAAATACTGAGGGGCAGACCCCCGATTTCGTTGAGCTCGCAGCCGGCATTGTCTCGGCCTACGTGGCCAATAATCCCCTGCCGGTCGCCGAGCTGCCGGCTTTGCTCACCAGCGTGTACGCGGCGTTGAACGGGCTGACGAGCAGCGCGCCTCAGGCCGCGGAAGAGGATATGGAGAAGGCCACGCCTTCACAGATCCGCAAGTCGATCACGCCGGACGCGCTGATCTCTTTCATCGACGGTAAGCCCTACAAGGCTCTCAAACGTCACCTGACGGGGCACGGGCTGAATCCCTTCAGCTACCGCCAGCGCTACGGCCTGCCCAACGACTACCCGATGGTGGCCGCAAGCTACGCCGCCCAGCGCTCCGAACTCGCCAAGGCAATCGGGCTTGGTCGGGCTGGTGCTCAGGCAGAGTAGACCTGATGTCGTAGCTGGACGGTTGCTTGACCGACCCTTCGGCTCCTTGGGCACTCACGGCGAGCACAGCAAAGTGCCCAGCCAGACGCTGAGCTCGAATGAGGCGACGTCACACGTCTCCACTCCGAAGTGCAGAGCTTCAATATTCTTCGTTTGTGTTGGGAACATACATCTTTCGCAGTTCGACTGGTCCGATGATGCGGTCGCCAACCTTGATCCAGGGAAGCCGCTCGTCAGTGCGCGGCGTGTTCATGGCGTTGCGGAAGGCTTGATCAAATCGCGGCCAGATTTCTGGGCCATGCGTTAGATCCTTGGCACCTGATCCGAACATCTCTGCGTCCGGTTCGAGCCCTTCCTCCAGCCATAGCAGAACGACAGGGATGTCTTGGTTGATCGGATCGCTCATGGCAGAGCCTCCTGCTCTGAGGCAAGTATACTCCGGCCGGAAGGTTGATGGCGATCGACAGCCTCAGGACAGGCGAGCGCGAAACTGACGTGGCCTCTCGAAGGTCACGTCAAGCTCGGCGCAATGGTTCGAGCTTAGCGATACCGCTCACTGCTGCGGCTCATGCCGCGAGCTACCTCTCGGCTTGCGCTGGACTGCCCGAAGATCAGCCAAGCTATGGCAAAGCCGAGCGCTCCTGCGGCGAATAAGCCGCCGAGGGTCGCTCCATCCATGTTGCCGAGGGCTTGGCTGCCCTGTCTGTAATAGCGCTGGCCCTGATCGGAGGCGCTGTCCCACATATCCGACGCCTGATCGGCCACTCCACGCATCGCGCTCTGCGCCTGATCGGCGAAGCTCTCGCTGG
>NZ_BJZU01000248.1 GCF_007992195.1 Methylobacterium oxalidis
CCAGCCTGACGCCTTATTGTGAGGGACTGGACGCGGACTGCTCGCACATGGATGGCTGCTCACCCTGACTTACCTCCTCGTCATGCGTTCACCTCTCGAAGGCTACTCGGGAAGGAACGCTGATGAAGGCCGGACACTGGCGATTTACGGCTCTCGCTGTCGTGCTACTCGCTTCCACGGTCGCTCACGCCGAGCCGCCGAAAGCTGCCGTGTTCGACTTCCAACATGCCGATCAAGGTGCGCTGGGTCCAACCGATGCTGACCGAGCCCGCCTCGGTCCTCTGAGTGACCTGTTACGCTCACTGCTGAAGGACAGCGGCCGATACCAGATTGCCTCGACCGAAGCGGTGAAGGCTGAGGTGGCCAAAGGCCCTGACCTGCGCCACTGCAACGGCTGCGCTGAGGACTACGCCAAGAAGCTCGGCGCGGATGTCGCGATCACAGGTGAGATCCAGAAGGTGCCTAACCTGATTCTCAACATCAACATCTATGTGAAAGACTTGCGAAACAACAAGCCCGAACAGGCCTACAGCGTCGACATTCGGGGCAACAACGACACCTCGTTCGATCGTGGGCTGAGATATCTCGTGAAGAACAACCTCCCGCCTCCGCAATAGTGTTGCCGGCAACGTCATGAGCCCAGCTCAGCGCGGGTGTCGGAGCGAGGGTAAGTTCGCTCGACATCACGCGAACGTCGCGGCTCTCGCGCGGGCGCAACATCAGGCGATGCGGCCCGAGGCTGACACGTTGACGGTAGCGGTAGACGGTTCGGTGGCGGGTGTTGAGTTCGGCCATCGGGCGCCCCCGTGACAAAGACTGTGCAGCACACCGGCTGATCGAACGGCGATCCTACTCCGCCGGGCCTCTGAACGCGGTCACGTCGTCCTTCTGCCACTCGACGTAGTAACCGCCCCGGCTCAGCGCCTCGATCAGAACTGCCTTCCAGTCCGTGACTCTGCGGCCCGATGCTTGCTCGAAGACCAGTGCGCAAACGCGCGAAACCGTGCCGACAGAGGGGGCGCCGCGGCGCGACCAGTGCCGGCTCAACGGCGCGATAGCGGCGTCGTAGAGTGCCGCCTGCTCCGCGTTCATGAGGTCGAGCCTCATGTCTTCCATCTCGGCCGGACCGATCATGCCTGTCTCCCACGATCATGCTGCATCGCACAATGACAAGAAGATCGGAGCGGGATGAGTTCCGTCAGATGAAGCGCGACGCCCCTCGTTGACGTTGCGTCGCTTCGCTTGTTGCTAGGTCAGCGTGCCGGCTGACGCGTCTCTGATCCGAGGCTGCTGGCCAAGAGCGTGCGGGCGCGGCTGACGCGGCTCTTGGCCGTGCCCACCTCAAAACCAATCACCGCAGCGGCCGCCTCGTAGGTCAGCCCCTTCGCACCAACCAGCAGCAGCGCCTCCCGCTGCAGCGGCGGCAACTTGGCCAGTAATTGACGACAAGGCCTTTCAGGCGAGCTTTTCATTTTGAGATCAGGTCAGCGATCGAGCGGTAATCAGGCCACATAGCGTTCTGCGCGGTCGCGCAACGTTTTCTGCCCTGCGTTCGAAAAGATGCCCTTGGCCCGCAGCGGCACTCAGATCGCGCGGATCTCGTCGCGCTTGAGCTTGATGGTCTTGGCCATTTTGGTGGACAGCTTGCCGACGACCGCAACATGAGCGGCAGCATCAACCGCAGCCTGAACGCTCGCCATGGCCTCCTCTGCACTCGGCTTCAGTGCGGCGTAGGTCACTGCCTCAGCCTCAGCGCCGATGCCGGCCGAACCCGTCACGGCAACAAGGAAGGCAGTGTAGCGTTTGTGCTTGGTGCTCGGCATCTTGAGCGCCTTGCCACGCACGGCTGAGTTGAACAACGCTACACGCGCAGGGGTGGTGCTGCTCTGCGGATCCGCGTGTGGACGATCGAGGGGTTCGCTGGATGCTGGGTTGGTTTCGGGCTCTGATGCCCCGCGAGGAGCGCTTCTTCGATCTGTTCGCCCGCCACTCCCAGACCCTGATTGCCGGTGCCGAAGCCCTCCAGGGAGTTCTCCAGGGCGGCGAGAACGTCCCGCACTACTGTCAGATCATCGTCGATCGCGAGCACGAAGCCGACGCGATCACGGCCGAGGTTCTGCTCGCTGTGCGGCGCAGCTTCATCACCCCTTTCGATCGCGGCGATATCAAGGACCTGATCCAGTCGATGGACGACGCCATCGACGAGATGAACAAGACGGTGAAGACGATCGCCCTCTACGAGGTCCGCAGCTTTGAGCCCCTGATGCGCGAGATGGGCGAGACCGTGATCGAGGCAGCGCGGCTGACCGCGGAAGCGATCCCGCTCCTCAACGCGGTCGGCACACAGGCCGGGCGCCTCAACGCGCTTACCGAGCAGATCACCCGGGTCGAGGGACGCTCGGACGC
>NZ_BJZU01000249.1 GCF_007992195.1 Methylobacterium oxalidis
TCGTCACCTACTACCGGAACACGCCGGGCCGGCCGGTCGGCATCCCGGTCTGGGAATTCAGGTGGTGAGCCCTATCCTCGGACCATGGCCGCAAAGACCCCTCCCCGACCTGTCGACAGCTATACCGCGCAGGAGTTGATGGAGATCGCTCGGCGCGGGGAAGGGCGTCGCGCGGTGGTGGGTCGGCTCGACATCCATCCCGGTTGACCCGGCCTTGGTCGCAGTGGGTGTGCATGGCATGGTGGGGCATGACTGACCTCGAAAACTCCCAGCGCCTTCTCATAGAATTCATTGATGGCGGGGACGCGAGCCAAGCCGCTGCCGCCGCAGGGACGATTGTGGCGGTCGTGGCCAAAATCGACGGACCGGCCGCTCAGATCGCGGCGCTAGATGAATTGCGCCTCGCTCTCGCCAATCACTGCAAGACGCGCGATCTGTCTGGCGAGGCTGAGGACCGCCACGTAGTCATTGAGGATGCGATTGAGAAGGCGATGAATGACCTTCAAGGGAAGCCCGCATGACCCACCAACGGGAGTGGTAAAGGTGCCTTCGCGAGGCGCTGGAGCGGCGCGGGCTGGCCGAGCGGGGTGGAGCGAGTGGGACGAAGGTGCAGCCAAGGTGGCTACGGATCAGTTAGCCCCGACATGGCGTTCGAGAAGTCGAAGGTGCCGCATTTGTGGAGACGGGCGCCGCAGCTAAAGGCGCCCTCATGCAGAAGCTCGAAGCCCTCCTCGACCGCCTGAAGGCGCACCAGCGCCAGCTCATCCTGGAAGCGGCCGAACGCGACATGCTCCCGCCGGACAGCATGCTGCGCCGGATCGCCGAACTGGAGAACGTCATCGCTGCGGTTGAGGCTGTGGCGGACGAGGAGCGGCACGGAGCCTGATCTCGTCGCAGCGCCGGCCAGCGGCGGGTTGGTCACCTTTGCCGGTCATGGCATAGCGTAGCCATGAGCAACGACGTACCGCATCCCTACAGCATCGAAGTCGAGCCCCTCACCAAGCCGGAGGGCCACTTCGGTTGGACTCTCCGCCGAAGCGGAAAGCTGATCGAGAGATCGGACCGGGTCTACGGCAGCGAGGAGAAGGCTCGGGAAGCCGCCTTAGCAGCTGCCGAGCGCGACACGAAGCCTATGCCGGGCATGGGCCGTCGCTGAGGCTAGCGGCCCAGTGGCCGCATCAGAATCACGATCGCTTCCCCAGCGGCTTCGACTGGTTCTGGGCTGTTCTGGCGCACGCCGCGCGAGAGTGGCCGGATCTGACCGTCGAGGAGCTTCAGCGGGCGCTCGGCATCATGGGCGAGATGGTGGACCTGGACTGCGAGGGGCGGCTGGCGCAATAAGCCGCGGCGAAGCGGCCTGCATCGCGCTAGCTGCCGACTCTCACCACGTGAGTGAGGGCTCAGCCCTTCTTCTTCGCGGGTTGATCTTTCGGCAGATCGTTCGTCTTCGGCTCTCGCCACGCCTTGGCCATCGCTTTCGCGGCTTCTTTGGTCACCTTCATAACTCGGCCTCCATGGTAGCCATGGAGGTCAACGGCGCGGCTCAGCCATCGTTGCGGGAACGCCGCTGAGGCTTGTCGGTAGAGTGAACATCAACCGCGGTCGGTCCTGGAGTGGACCGGAGGTGGTGTGAGCCCGCATCTCAGCTACGCAAGCGGAGGCGGTTGTGTGAGGGGCTGGCCGCTCACGCGGCAATCATCTCCTCCTGCACCCCATTGAGGTAGCCGGTAATACGGAGAGCCACCGCAAGGTCTGCGCATCGGATCCAGACCGCGGTCGGCAGCGCGACGCGTTCAAGATTGCGCAGAATAGACTCACCAGAGAGGGCGGCTTCCCTCTCCTGCGAGTGAGCCATGATGCGAGGCCCACGCGGAGTGGCGATCATGACGGAGATTGTGACCATACAAGACCAACAACTCGCAACGGGCATCGTTGCCAAGGCAAGGCTGCGGCTTTCTCGACCTCGGCAACTCGGCAGCGCAGGGGGAGGCGGTGACGTCAGGGGCAGGTCAGCGAGGCGCTGCGCTGGCACTACGAGTCTGCACCTAGGCGACAGCTGCCGTCGTCACAGTCGCCTTGGGCCTGTCTGAGGAACGGTGATAGTCTCCGACATGATTGAGCCAAACCAGACTGCGCACATCGTCAAAGTGAGCTGGTGCGACGCGGGCATCCCAGACGGTCGGCTGACGATGTTCTACGCCGCCCTCACCGAGAGCCCAGAGGAGGCCGTTGATCTGGTGCGGCAGGCCGTGAAGCCCGATGCCGAGGTCGAGCTTACCGAGGCCCGACTGTCTCAGGACACGGCACAGGCAATCGAGCTGCTCCCTGGCTTCGCGCGAGCCTTGTGAGCGGATCCAAAGCGCCGGCGATAAGCCCCGCGAGCCCTGAGGCTGCGGGGCTAAG
>NZ_BJZU01000250.1 GCF_007992195.1 Methylobacterium oxalidis
CAGGCCGCGCACCGTCCCCTTCGGCACGGAGAAGGATTGGTTGTCCTGCACGAAGGCGATGTCGAGGCCGGCCTCAGCCAGGACATCGACACGGTAGGTCTCCGAGAACCAGCCTCGATCATCGCCGAACCGCTTCGGCACAATCCGCTTAACTGCGGGGATAGCGGTCGACCTCACCTCCATCTGCCGTTCCTGAATGCTTTCCTAATGCAACTTTGCGTTGCGGCACTCACTAGAGAGCGAAGAGATTGTCAGCAAGTCTTTTCTATGGGTCGCACCCGCAGGCCGCGCAATGAAGATATGTGTGGCGGGTTAGGCACACGCTCTTAGTATGCTGGCTATGCTCTGGCGCAGACGGGGGCAGATCATATAGAGTAATACGTGCGAGAGAATTATTGCACGAATCGATATTTTTGTTTTGATGAATATTATCTTCGTGTTATTTTATTCTTATCATTCGCCGGATTGTCGATTTCCGCAGAGAGAACGCTCTGCGCTCATACCGTGCAAGCCGCTCCAAGTTCCGCAAGAGATCTGATACATCCTCCAAGGAGGAGGGGCATTTTGGATCTGGAGAGTTGTGCAGGGCGGCCATGATGTCTTGCTCGACCTGTCGTCTCACTATCGAGATTTGACAAAGATAAGCCTGCGCCTCGGCAATCTCGCGAGCCGTGTCCGGTGGCCCTATGCCAAGTGAGCCGTCCGCGGCGATGAGCTCGGCGATCTGCTCAATGGTTAACTCGATTGCCGGGCTCGGCAGCACTGCCGACAGCCCGTGCTTGCGAGCGTTCTGACTGGCCCGAGCTTTGCCCTGCCGTGTTCTCGGGCCCGTGCTGGCCTGAGCGTTTCTTCGGTTGGCTTCTGTGGCCTTTGATGATGTCATCTCGGGCTCACGACCGCGCAATGGGCTTGGTCGCCCCATTGGTGGGCTCAACGTCGATGATCTCCGAGCTTGCGGCTCGCAGGTGCTGGCCAAGGCTCGCTCGCTTGCGTTCGATTTCTCGCAGAAGCGCGTCTCGACGATGGTCCGCATTGGCCGCCATCCGGTCGATGCGTTCGATATCCGAGAGGCATACCCGAAATGCCTGCGCCATCAGATCGCCTGCCGTAAGCCCGCTCTCTGTCAAGAAGCTCTCGAACGACGAAATTCCGGCGCTCGTGCCTTTGAGCCAATCGAGGGCGATGCCCTGAGCCTCTGCTTCAATGTCATGAGCCGGCACGAACCTCTTCCGGTGACGGACTTCCAGTACACGCTTCACCACCGCCTTGGCAGCGTCCAGACGCGCCTGAGCGAGGATCTGACCCCGCCACAGGCGCAGGCGTTTCGCTTCCCAGATCTGAACCACGACATCCTTGACCCAGAGCGCGTCGATGACGTCGGCCGGTCTGACCTGTTGCACGATGCTGCGCAGAATCGCGTCGTATTGCTCTGCGCTCTCGCCTGGGAGGAGGGGGCGATCGTCGAAGAGGAAGACAAGATGGTGTGGGAGCGCTGGCAAAATCTCGCGTCCGGCTTCAGCCACCGCAGATTCAGCCTCAAGCCCAGCTGCCTCAGGCCCAGTCCTCTGCTCCGCCATCGATCGTTCCGTGCTGCCGACCTTCCCCCTACCGGAAGGCGCTTCAGGTGTGCAGCACAACCCAGAGTTCGTGACGGCAGGTTCCACAGGAGCCGATGCCGATGATCCAACCGGTCGCTCAAGCGCTATCCGTGGTACCGCCTCACGGTCGGCTTGCCTCTCTCGACGCACCACTGTCCCATCGATCTTCCGCTTCAAGAGACTGGTACGGGACCCAGGCAGTGGCTGAACGGTGTGCACTGCGCCAATATGGCGAAGCTTCTGCCGCTTGGCTTGAGCCGCGCGAGCGTGATCGTCGCGGGTCTTCTCACGCCCACAAGCCTCATGAGCTGGACCCATATTGTCGAGCTCGTCCATGCCTCCGAGTTCGAGAGCTCGAATATGCTCGACGATCCAGCGCTCCCGCACGCCGTCGATGCGGTCGCCGCACACGACGCATTTTCCATTCGTACGCTCCCAGGCTTGGAGCCGGCGGCGGGCGGAGAGATGTCCGCGCCGCGTCGTACCGACATCCTCAGGGGTGACGAGGGGCATCGTGGCGCTCGTCCCTGAGCTGCGGGCGGTCGGAGAGGGCTTTGAGGGCGCGGTGGGTCAGGCCCTCCCAGTCGCAGAGGAGTTGCTCGTAGCGCTCGATCAGCGCGCGGAGTTCGGCATCCTGCTCCTCGGTCACGAGCTTGGCGCGAAGGCCCAGGGAGGCGACTGTCGGACGTGCAGAATCGGTCACGCGCGAGCGCGATCTCGTGCTGGGCATGGTATGCCTCGCTGGCTGTGGAGGATGAGAGGTGAGCTTAG
>NZ_BJZU01000251.1 GCF_007992195.1 Methylobacterium oxalidis
CAGGAGGGTCAGGGCTGCGGCCGCGGCCAGCGCGGCGCGCGTCAGGGTCCGGGGCATGGCGGCTCTCGCGGTGGTGTCGAGGAGGGGAGGCGGCGGCCGGGAGCCGGCCGCCGGCTTCGCGCCGGGCCGGCGCGTCAGGCCTTGGTCGGCGGCTTGAAGGTCGGCTGCGCCTCGGGCAGCACCTCGGGCACCCGGAAGGTGACGCCGTCGGGTGAGGGGATCGGGGTGTTGGAGATCTGCCAGTGCGGCCGGCTGCCGGTCTTCACGAAGTCCGGGTCGTTCGGTGCCGGGGTCAGGAGCTGGTAGCGCAGCAGCATCGCGAAATCCTCGTGCACCGTGTTGTGGCAGTGGTTCACGTAGGAGCCGCCGAACTCGCCGAACCGCACCTGGAAGCGCACGGTGCCGCCGGGGCGCAGCCGCCAGACGTCCTTGCGCACGAGCTTCTCGGTCGGGCCGATCGAGCCGCCGCCGCGGTCGAGGGTGATGCCCTCCTCGAAGTGCAGGTGGATCGGGTGGTCCCAGCCCGTGCCGCCGTTGATCAGGGTCCAGTGCTCGACCTCGCCGGGCTTCGGCACGAGGGCGCCGATCCGGTTGGCGTTGAGGGAGTGCGCGGCCTGGCCGTTGATCCGCACCGCCCAGGGAAAGGACTCGATCGTCCCGCATTCGGGGATGCACTGGCCGGTCTTGGGGTCGCGGGAATCGCCCCCGCCCGAGCGGTTGAACTCGACGACGCGCTCGCGCACCGGGGCGACGACGGGGATCTGGGTGGTGAGCGTCTTCAACCCGCTCTTCCAGTCCGAGTTCGTGAAGTCGGCGCTCGGGTCGACCTCGAGGCCCGTATAGGTCCGCGACGGGTCGTCGACGCTCTTGATGCCGCCCCGGCGGACCCGGAACTCCATGATCGGGCCGACGCAGGGGTCGGCGGCGACGCCCTTCAGCGCGTTCGACATGGAGACCGCGCCGTCCGGCTTCATGCCGCTCGTCTGCTGCAGCAGGTTGACGAGGTAGAGGCTGTCGCCGTCGGCGAAGGCCGAGAAGTCGATCACGATGTCGTAGCGCTCGGCGACGCCCTGCTCCTCCATCTCCGTGAGCTGGAGCGGGTTGACGAGGAGGTTGCCGTCGTTGGCGATGAACCAGAACGGCACCGTCGTGCCCGACGAGAAGGTGCGGGAATTGTTCACCGCCACCGCGAGCTTGATGAAGCGCGACATCGCCGCGTTGAGGATGCGGAAGCGGTACCGGCGCGGCAGAACCTCCATGTACGGGTAGTAGGTCCCGTTCACGCAGAGCATGTCGCCGAGGAAGCCGTCCGTATCGAAGATGTCGAAGAAGAGCTGCCCGTCCTTGTCGAAGGCCGGGTTCGTCACCGCGAGGTTCACGTCGAAATCCTGGTTGCCCCAGGCCGTCGCGTTGCCGCTCGGCAGGAGCAGGTTCACGCCGTCGCGCACGTCGGTGTTGGCGCGGTCGGGCCCGCTGTAATAGTTGCACAGGGCGAAGTTGCCCTTGTGCACGTTCTCCGCCGTGAAGAAGAACCGGTGGTCGTGGAACCAGAGGGTGCCCTGCAATTCTCGGTAGTCGCCCTCGACGAGGACGAGGCCGTCGCCGTTGTCCGGGCCCGAGGCCTTCTTCTGGTAGAGCGGGTCGTTGAAGGCGCGGATGCTGGGCATGTCCCGCCGCGCCAGGGTGGTGCCCCAGTGGTAATCGTAGAACGTGCCGGGGAAGTGGTAGGCGTTGCAGGCGCCGTCGCTCTCCGCGCCGTTGTGGGCGTTGTGGAAGTGCGTCGAGATCTCGTTGCGCCCGAAGCCGCCGTTCTGGGTGCGGTCCACCGGCAGGTCGTTGTAGATGCGGGTGAGCATCGGCTCGCCGTAGCGCGCCTTGATCAGGCAGGGGGCGCCGTAGCCGAGGCGGGAGCCGGAGCTCGACCCGCGCCAGCCCGGCTGGCGCACGCCGAACGACCACAGGGCGTTGGCGTTCTGCGCCGGCATCTCGTTGCAGTACTTCGTGTTCGACTGGCACTGCCCGAGGGACATGAGGTAGCCGACCTTCGGGAAGAGGTCGCGGTTCGAGCTCGTCGGGTCCTTCGACCAGCGCTGATGGGCGAAGAACTCGCCCGGCGGACGGCCCTCGCAGGGGCCGCGGCCGGTCAGCGGGTTCGACAGGCGCTGCCAGTTCGCGCCCTTCTTGCTCCACTCGTCGTGGTAGGAGAGGCGCCGGCCCGGCATCTCGGAGAGCGGGCGCCCGTCCGGCCCCATCCAGAGCACGTCGTCGCTGCCCGCCGCCGAGACGAGCGGGATGCGCGGCTGCACGATGGCGCGGTTGAGCGGCTCGTGGAACTTCTGGGCGCCGAAGAGCGGGCTCGCGGGC
>NZ_BJZU01000252.1 GCF_007992195.1 Methylobacterium oxalidis
GATTAATGCGTTGCGCCGACCTGCGCCCGGAGCCACCTGGGGTGATAGGCCGTGCTTTAGGCGATCAGAGCAGCCATGCAACGAAGACTATGCGCCTTGTGCATGTCTCAGCTTGTCCGTTGGAGTATGCCATTGCGGACAGTTCAAGCTTGTGGCGGCCTTCGCAGCTTCGTCCGGAACCGTTCTTCGGAGCTCATCGTTTGTCGCGGCCAGAGTAGAGTTTCGGGACAGGCACAACTCGGCCTCTCGTAACCATACAGCCTGTCGAGTAGGTCCAAATTGGACAAAATAGATATTCTTCCTGGCGTGTAGAGATATTATCGGAGTATTCGAGGCGGTGCCATCGCGTAGCTATGGTGAACGGTAAATTAATGACGCGTTCATCTGAAATTTTTATTCGCCAGTTGCACAGAAACTCCGGAACCGCTTCTCGCTTGGCTCCGTTTCTGCCCACGCATTAGTTGGAATGCTCGGAGAAAACGCATGCTGAAGCAACTTCGCGTCGCTGCTCTCGCTACCACCTTCGTCGTCGGCGGTGCAGCCCTGGCCCTCGCCCAGTCCTCGTCAACGGTCGGAACCGGCGGCTCCTCCGCTGGCGGCGGCACCAGTTCCTCCACCGTCGGCACTGGTGGCTCGTCCGCTGGTGGCAGCGGCTCGGGCTCGTCCTCGACGCTCGGCACCGGTGGCTCGTCGGCCGGCGGTGGCCAGAGCGGCTCGTCAGTCGGGACTGGGGGCTCCTCGGCCGGCTCGGGCTCGTCCTCGACGCTCGGCACTAGCGGCTCCTCGGCCGGCAAGGGTACCAGCGGCTCGTCGGTCGGAACGGGTGGTTCGTCGGCTGGCGCTTCGGGTAGCGCCCCAGGTCACGACAAGAGCGGCCCCGGAAACTCCGAGCACGCTCCCGGCCACAACAAGAAGTGAGGAGCAGCCTCTTGCTGGGCTGACCCATCGGGCGCGGTTCTCATGAGCCGCGCCCAACTTGCTTCCAGAGGAGATGCATCATGCCCCGCCTGACCCTTTCCCTTCTCGGATCCACGCTCCTGATCGCGGGCTGCGCGATGGGCTACGCACAAACCAGCACCGTCACCACGGGTCCGAATGGTGTCTCGGGCAACACGACCGTCACCACGGGCCCGAATGGCAAGCCCTGTCGGGTCGTCCACTCCGACGACGCGAAGAACACCGGCAATCTCTCGACCTCGGTTCAGGCCGGCCCCGGCGGGGTGAAGAGCTCCACCACCGGCGGTCCGTCCGTGACCACGCAATCCGGCAGCGGCTCGACCAGCAGCACGTCGAGCTCGGCCGGCAGTTCGAGCTCCGGAGGCACCACCATGACCACGACGGGCGACGGCGATTGTGTGGTCACCATGCCCAAGGAGAGGAAGTGAGGCTCACATGATGACCAACATTCTGTCGGCCGGCACGCTGGCTGCGGCGCTGCTTCTTGCCCCTGCCGCCGCTTTTGCTCAGAGTGACGGCAGCGCCACGGCCGGCACCGGAGGCTCTGCGGCCGCGGGCGGCACGTCCGCGACGACGCTGGGCACGGGAGGCACCTCGACAGGACCGAACGGCACCGGGTCTTCGCTGGCAACCGGCGGCTCTGCGGCAGGTGACAAGACCAAGAGCCGCTCGCATGTCAACGAAACCGGGCAGGGGCTGAACGGCCAGTCGAAGGCGATGGCGCACGACGGCGGCATCTTCTCGAAGTCGCAGACGAAGACGAAGGTGCGTGACGGCGAGAGCGTGGACTCGCGCACCAAGACAATGTCGCATGTGCCGGGGGAGAAGCCGGTGAAGTCAACGACGAGCACTGGCTCCAGCACTGGGCAGTAAGCCGGTTGTGCTGCGCGAGTGCAGCGGAACGCGAGGTGTTCTTGCCCGTTGTAGAGACGGCATGAGGTTTCTCCGAGTGAGCCCCGGCGGTGACGAGCTGCCGGGGTTTGCTTTTTTGCGTCTGGATCTGAGTGTCAGCTCAGTGTGCCGCGGGCTTGTTGGCAGGCGGCGGGTTGGCGGGAGCACCCGGCGCGGGGTTGGCGGGAGCCGTGGTGCTGGCAGGGGGCGGGTTGGTTGTCTCGGCCTTCTTCTCGTCCTTGCAGGCGGCGAGCGCGAGCAAGCCGACGAGCGGCAGCAGGGTGCGCAGGCGCATGAGCGTTTCTCCTCGTGTTGATAAGCCTGTGGCAGGCGGTTTCTAACGCTGAGCTCGCTCTAGGAGTTCAGACCCAACCTTGGCTGGCGAGCCGACCGGCCCGCAGCGATACTACTCGCCAAGTAGGCCGGCATGTCTGAACGCTGCTCTCCTTACTGAAGCTACGTCAGGTTATGTCCGTTGGGGTATACCCTAGGG
>NZ_BJZU01000253.1 GCF_007992195.1 Methylobacterium oxalidis
TGAAGCCGTCACCCAACCGCTGGCTGCAAATTATTCTTGGCGTCGCCTGCATGGTTGCGGCGGCCAACATCCAGTACGCCTGGACGCTGTTCGTTCCCGAGATCCAGAAGACCTTCGGCTGGGATCGCGCGGCCATCCAGGTCGCCTTCACGATCTTCGTCATCGTGCAGACCTGGCTGACCCCGATCGAGGGCTACTTCATCGACAAGTACGGCCCCAGCCGGGTCGTGATGTTCGGCGGCCTGATGACCGGCCTGGCCTGGATCATCAACTCGTATGCCACCTCGCTCACCGTCTTCTACCTCGGGGCCGTGGTCGGCGGCATCGGCGTGGGCTGCGTCTACGCCACCTGCGTCAACAACGCCCTCAAGTGGTTCCCGGACAAGCGCGGCCTGGCGGTCGGCCTGACCGCGGGCGGCTACGGCGCCGGCTCGGCCCTGACCATCCTGCCCATCGCCAAGATGATCGACGCGGGCAGCTACGCCCAGGCCTTCTTCACCTTCGGCCTGATCCAGGGCGCGATCATCATGCTGGCGGCCGCCTTCATGCGCGCGCCGGGCAAGGACGAGGTCAAGTTCTCCACCAAGGTGCTGCAGTCGCGCCGCGACTACACGCTCGGCGAGGCGCTGCGCACGCCGGTCTTCTACGTCATGCTGCTGATGTTCACCTGCACGGTGACGGGCGGCCTGATGGCGGTGGCCCAGCTCGGCGTCATCGCGACGGATCTGGGGGTGAAGAACTTCCAGGTGAACCTGTACTTCTTCGCCATGGCCGCCCTGCCCTTCGCCCTGATGCTCGACCGCATCATGAACGGCATCTCGCGGCCGCTGTTCGGCTGGATCTCGGACCGGATCGGGCGTGAGAAGACGATGTTCATCGCCTTCGCGATGGAGGGCATCGGCATCGTGGCGCTGGGCTACTTCGGCTCGAACCCGTGGGCCTTCGTGATCCTGTCGGGCATCGTGTTCCTGGCCTGGGGCGAGGTCTACTCGCTGTTCTCCGCTACCGCGGCCGACACGTTCGGCTCCAAGCACATCGGCAAGATCTACGGCGTCCTCTACTGCGCCAAGGGCTTTGCGGCGCTGTTCGTGCCGGTGGGCAACCTGATCATGCAGGCGACCGGCACCTGGTCGACGGTGCTCTACACGGTCGCGGCCATGGACCTGCTGGCCGCCTTCCTGGCCGTGGCGGTGCTGCGCCCGATGCTCAAGCGCCACCACGCCGCCAACGGCGTGGCCGCCCCGGCCGGAGCCCTCGCTCACGCCTGAACCATCACGACCGCGCGCCCCGGATACAGCCAGGGCGCGCGGCCCCCTTCCCGAGTAGGACCTCGCCCGTCCGCCTCGAAATTCCCGCCCCGAAGTCCTGCCAGAAGCGTCCGGAGCGTCACGTTGCTTCAAGCTCACACGCCGATGCCGAACCTTGCTTTCGTCGGGGGTGGCGCGACGCTGCGGCACCAGGCCTACGAGATGATCAAGCGCTCGATCCTGGCGATGGACATCTACAACGGCTCCACCGAGATCCGCCTGGAGGAGAACCACATCGCCCGCGAGCTCGGCGTCAGCCGGACGCCCGTGCGAGAGGCGATGTCCCTCCTGGAGCAGGAGGGCCTCGTCCGCTCCATTCCCCGCCGCGGCCTGTTCGTCGTCCGCAAGACCAAGCGCGAGCTGATCGAGATGATCACGGTCTGGGCGGCGCTGGAGGGAACGGCCGCCTACCTCGCCGCCACGCGGGCGACCGACGCGGAGCTCGCCGACCTCGGCGAGATGTTCGACAGCTTCACCCTCTCGGGCCTCGCGAACCGGCTCGACGACTACGCGGATGCCAACATCGCCTTCCACCAGGCGATCATCCGCCTCGGCGGCTGCCAGCTCATGGTCGAGATGTCCGCCAACCTGTTCGTCCATGTCCGCGCGATCCGCTCGACGTCGATCCGCCAGGACGGGCGCCCCGACCGCTCGATGCGCGAGCACGCCGCGATCATCGCGGCTTTGCAGGCGCGCGCCGCCGAGCGCGCCGCCATCCTTGTCCGCGACCACGCCCTCGGGCTCGCCAGCCATGTCGAGGCGCACTGGTCGCTGCCCGAGACCTAGCAGCACGACGGAGCCGGAACATGCTTCGCACCGCGATCCCGATGGCCCTCGTCCTCGCCGCGACCGGCGCCCGCGCCGCCGAGATGGTCGAGACGCCGCTCCCCAGCCGCGCGCCGGCCCTCGTCACGCAGCTCGTCGGCTACGCGATCACCCTGGAGAAATGCAAGGCGGTCAAGCCCGGCCGCAACGCCCAGGCGCCCTGGCTCGCCATCCGGGCGGCCTACGGCGGCG
>NZ_BJZU01000254.1 GCF_007992195.1 Methylobacterium oxalidis
TCGGGCGCGGGCGGTACACTACTGGCCGTTCCACCACCACCTCCCGCACCACGCGGCGGGGCGGTGCGACGACCCGGCGCTCGACGATGGTCCGGTGCGTCACCACGGTCTCCGGCGCCTCGTAGCCGTACCCGCCGGCGTGGGCAGCCGTGGCGGGCAGAAGCGCTCCCGCTCCGAGCGCGAGAGCTCCAAGGGCAGCAAGTGCTGTTTTTCTCATCGTGTCACTCACCGTCAGGGATCAACACAGCCGCTCAGGGCGGCGCTCACTAACGACGACGGGTGGCATTTGGCTGAGGGTGCGTCGTCATGTGCCGGCAAGCCGGCTGTGGGCACGTCGGCGCGCAGCCTGAACAACGTGCTCCGCTGCTGGATCCGCTTTGGAGATGCCGTCCGTGCATGCTGGATGGCAGGAATGGGCGCTATTCGGACGGTCTGCTTCCCGACAGGGAGCTGACCTCACCTGCTACTCCAAAGCCGAACGTGCAGGTGAGAAGAAAAAGGGGCGCGCGAAGGACGGGCGGTTCTAACAGTGAGCCCGGTGCAAAGCTTTCTGGTCCGGTAGAGAACGGTTTCCCTCGGCGACGGCCGTCGAAGCCGTCGCCGAGAGATAATTCGCGGCACCGGCCACGGCTTGGGGAGGCCGGACATGAGAAGAGCGTTCCTGCGCCGGCTTCCCCCTTGCTGCTCCGCAACTACTCGGCTGCAATCCGATATGGGCTATCCTGATCGAGCTCGACCGGCGTGGGCTCGCGCGCAACTTCCACCAAGTGCGTGATCGTGTGCACGGGCTGACGAACGGAAGAGGCCGCCTTGCGGCGGAGAATAGGCCTCTCAGCCAGAGCGATGTCCTTGTCGATCCGTGTTGCCTTGTCCTCCCGCAGCTCGCGCTTGGCTCTGCGAAGCTGCTTGGCGACCTTCTCCAATGCGGACCTGAATGCGGCATAAGCGTCCTTGAGCTGCGCCTCCCCGCTCATCGTCTTCAGCGTACCGACCTGGATGGTGACCGTGCACTTGTACAGCGGACCTTCCCGGTTGAAGTGGACCGAGCTGGACTCAAGGCGGCCAAAGTACTTGCGCACAGTCTGAAGAATGCTCGCCCTCGCGTACTGAGGAAGCACGTCGCCCAGATCGACATTCGAGCTCTGAACAAGAATGGACCGAGCTGCATTCTCAAGCATCACATCCTCCTTGGCATGCCAGGTTGGTCAGGAAAGACAAAGTGATGAACGATTTCTCATGAGACCGCACGTGTGACAGCACATCTCTTATATTGAACAGGGCGTCTGTCATTGCGGCTTCTCGGACAAACCCAGGTTTGCATTTGGCTAGACTTATGATTTCTGGTGTTTCAGGTCAGCCGCTCCAGCATTGTCGACTCTCGTCCTCTACGACAAGGGCCATTCGTCTATCCGTCCCGTGAGTAGACCCGAGTGACGCCTGCCCGATGACGAAGAAGTACGTTCCGAGAGCGCTTCCTCTCTTAGGCGGCAAGCGCTTCTACATCCTGCAGCAGGAGCGGGGCAGCCGCAGCCGGAGCAAACGGCTTCGGCCGCCACGTCTCGCCCAAGTTCAGGAGCGCCGCCTTGACCTCGTCGAGGCGAGAGGGCTCGCCCTCGATCATGCCTTCCCCTGCCGCGATCTCCTTCAGGTACTCGTCCCAGGCCCAACGCTGAAGGATCTCCCGCTTGCACCCCTTCATCAGGCGCGGCTGATCGAGTACGTCCGCCGGTCTGCGGAAGACAGCAGCCGGATTGACGAAGGCACGCTCAAGATCCGGCAGTTGCGCTCGCTCAGCAGCGTCACAACCCTCGTCATCGGATTTGCGGACTGGAGCACTCAGCCCGCGCCCGAAAGCGGCCCGAGGGCGTCGACCCCATTGCCAAGGTGGGACCTGCTTCACCTGAGCTACCTGCACAGGATCTGGCTCGACAGTGAAGTCGGGACCCTGGCGCTCCGCGTAGGCCACCGCCTGCGCTCGTGTGGCGAAGGTGAGCTGCACCTGCGTCGCGAGCGTGTCGTCGCCACCAGTCCAGCCCATCAGGTCGTCGAGTTCGGGTGGCGTGCGCCGCTCGAAGCTGGGGATCCAATCGTTCTGATGCGCGCGCCCCGCCGTCTCAACAGGCCGCGTGCGGCGCCTGATGAGCGCGCGAGCACCCACGAGCCAGGGCGTGGGATTGACCTCCAGAGGTGGGCGATTGTGCCCGATGCCAATCACGTGTTCCTGCATGGTTGCCTCTCGATCCAGTGGTGTGGTCACGATTCGAAGGCGCCCAAATGCGCGGCGGCCTGCACGCCGAAGCTGGCC
>NZ_BJZU01000255.1 GCF_007992195.1 Methylobacterium oxalidis
CCCTAGGACGAGAAGGTCGGGAAGGACCTGCTTGGCGACATGGGAGATCACGCCGCGCGGAGATCCTTCCACCACGCGCCGCGACCATTGACGGTCGGCGAAGCCGTACAACTTCAGGAAGCCGTCGACTTCGTCCTCGGCCCATTTCCGCCAGCCGTCGACGTAGCTCTCGATGTGCTCCCGGCTGATGCCGACCGTGTGCATCCTGCCTTTCGACAGAGCTTCGAATGCGTGTACGATCGTGATCCTCCCGCCGTGGGCGATTTTCAGTGAGGACATGCACCTCAAGGCTCGCGCGGACGAATCGGACAGCGTGACGGGTGCGAGCACATTCGCATACCGCTGCGACGCCGCCTGCTTCACCACGAGGACGGGGCAGGCGCTCGAACGGACCAGGCTTCTGACGGTCCCGCCGTAACCCGGACGCACGCCGCGCGGAGCACCGACGACGATCAGATCGACCTCCCAAGCCTCCGCGGCCTCGAGGATGGAGAGGGAGGGATCGCCTCCGATGACGAGCGGCTCGCAGGCGGCGCCGGCCAGTTCCGGGACGACTCCGATCTGCTCGGCGAGCGTCCGATGAGCTTCGCGGAGGTCCATGGCGACGCGTCCCGTGCCGGTCCCGCCGACGACATGCATCAGAAGCATTTCCTTGCAGTCTGCACGTGCCAGGATCCCGGCGCGCCGCACCGCCCTCTGGGAATTCGTGGCGAAGTCCGTGGCAACGAGAATTCTCATGGAAACAACCCCTGACTCGAGATCGACGGCGAGATGAAGATCTCAGCCGATCATTTCGATGATGATGCGCCTCAGTTCGACTTTTCTGAACAAATGGCCGTCCGGATGCCAATTCATCAGCAGCTGTTTGTCTTCGTGTCTGCCTACGTCCGAAGGAAACTGCGGGGATATTTGGCAGCAATCATGTCCGGACGATTGCTCCGGCAGCTTACGCATTCCCGTTTGGGAACTAAAAACGCACAAAAACCTCGTGTTCGCTGACTCACCTTTTGTAATACAGAAATGGCCGGCGCCCGTTCGCCCACTATTCCGATCGGTCGGAACGACTTGGCTTCCCTGGTCGCGCCGACGATCCGCCGCGCACCGAGCAGCTTTCATCGAGCGCAGAACCGGTCGCCCGGCGGCCGGACATATTTCCGCGCGCTCGGACGACCGCACGCATGCGAGCGGTCGAAGCATGGAAATTTGGTGGAGAGATTTCGGCCCCGGGCGACGGAGCGTTCAGCTCAGCCAGCCTCGGGGGCTCAGCGGCCTGCGACGAGGCGGCCGGCGCGTAGATTCGAAAGGCGACCTGAGAAGATCATGGCAAAAGTCAATATAAAGGAAATTGCGCCATAGGCAAGACGTGAAAGCGCTCGCTGCCTTTCGGGGAGCGAAAACATCCGTCCTGACTGAGCGACAATTCTTTCATGGCCGCGTTCTTTTTCTTTCCGTTCGTGACGACCACCTGGATCGCGCGGATGCCGCAAGAAATTTCCGAAGGCCGGATTGCGTCGGCGCACCCACGATTTCGACCCTGCCGAACATCGACGGCTCGAGCACCGCCGCGATCTGTCCGCTGAAGGCGATCGCGTCGATCCTGCGGCAGGCATCCTTCCCGGCGCCGTTCCCGACGAGCCTGCAGAACGTCCGAGCCGTTCTCGCCGAGAGAAGCAGGACTGCCGCGATGCGCCCGAGGTTCATGTCTTCGAGAACCGCCTCGGGGATGGAGGACGCTTCGCAAGTTTCGTAGACGATCTCCCGTCTGACCAGGAACCCGGACGGCCCGAGCAGCTGCGCGAGGTCCCGCGAGACGACGTCCCCGCTGAGATACGCAAGCGGTCCCTGTCCCGGCCCGAGCTCGGACCGGACAAGGCGCGCAAGATCGAAAGCAGTTCCCCGGGCCCACCGTACCCTGGGGAAGCCGGCCTCCAGAAGCGGGGCGGCCGTGGCTCTGCCGACGCAGTACACGTCGAGCATCCGATCGATGCCGTCTGTCCGCGCGAGCTGCACGCCACCGTTGGCGGAGGTGAGAAGAACAGCCTGAACGCCAGCCAGCACCTCCTGTCTCCACGCGACCGGCCGGATCTCCGACATCGGCGCGACGACGGGATCCCATCCGAGCTCCATGAGCTCGCCTGCGAGCATCCGCCCCTGTGCGATAGGCCGGGTCAGCAGGATCTTCCGGCAGGCCGTCCGGCTTTCAACGGAAAATTCCATTCAAGCCGCACCTTGCCGT
>NZ_BJZU01000256.1 GCF_007992195.1 Methylobacterium oxalidis
CCCTAGAACGAGAAGGCAGCCAAGGACACAGTGGCAGCCGTACGCGCGTCTACCTATGCAGCTGTGTATCCCTCCTGTGCCGAGGCGAGACGACCAGCATGCCATTGATCAGCATTACCCGCCTCCGGGTCCGCTCGTTCCGCTTCCTGCCTACGTTCGCTCTGCATGTGTGGCGCTCGCGCAAGCAGGTCCAGCATGCACGCGGCTTTCAAGGCGGTTCGCTGTTAATCGACCGGCACTGGACCTTCTGGACCATGACGACTTGGGACGGGGAGGAGAACATGCGCCGATACATGACGACTGGCGCGCACCGCATTGTCATGCCGCGCCTGCTTGACTGGTGCGACGAAGCGTCCGTCGTGCACTGGATGCAGTCGGAGGCGGCATTGCCATCCTGGGCTGAAGCTGACCGGCAGATGCGCGAGAGCGGACGACCCTCCAAGGTACGCAATCCCAGCCCGCAACACGCAGCGCTGACCTACCACACGCCGCGTCGCACTGGTTCCGGACCAACCAAGCCAACATTGACACCGAAGAACCGGGCGTAGTCAAAGTGCAGCTCGGCCAGACATAGCGGAAGATGAGCTTACTCGGCGGGGGGCAAGATCTTTTCATTTCATGAGGTAAGAGCCATTGCTCTATGGAGCTTGGCTGTATTCCTGCTGCGCGAGCCGCACCTCTCCGGGCGACTTCACGGGTTTCTTCAGCCCTCACCTCATCATTTCCCTATGGCCTGTTCTCCAGTGAAATACGCGGCAGCCTGCCCTGTACCGCGTGCAATGCAGCCCGTTAGCCGAAGCAACTACCCGAGTGCGTGACTAAGGAGTACTTTAGTGAAGACAAAATGTAGGAAGGCAGAATAAAAACTGCCTCTTTCGATTGCCGGGGCAAATGGAGCTTTGCGGTGACGTTCGCGAGCGTGATGGTGCCTCTGGACCCGGGCCCCTACACCATCAGCCGACTCAACTTGGCTCAAAGCTTAGCCAAGCGCTTCAAAGCCCGGCTGTGGGGCATAGCCGCGCGGGAAGCCCTAACGATGCAGCTCTACGGCCGGGGCGCTTACATCAACGAGCGAATTGCGGTCACCGCCACCGACTGCTTGTTGGAGGAAATGGCGCAGGTAGAGACCGAGTTTCGCCGCGCAACCAGCGATTTCGAGGGCACGCACTGGCGCTCGGCCCACGCAGATCCGTTCACGTTCCTCGTCAGCCAAGCCAGTTCTGCCGACCTCATCGTCGTCAACCGCTACCATGAAGAGAGTATGCATGATTGGTGTTGCCGCATCGATCCTGGCGAACTGATCTTGCATCTCGGCCGCCCGGTGCTTGTCGCGCCTCCATTCGTCAACGAGATCGCTCTGCATCGGATCGTGATTGCCTGGAAGGACACACGCGAAGCCCGCCGCGCAGTCAAGGATGGCTTGCCCTTTCTCAAGGAGGCGGAGGAAGTCATCATCGCTGCCGTTGGTGGCGAGGCGGACTCCGGCGGCCAGCACCAACTGAGCGAGTACCTTGCACAGCATGGCATTACTCGGATCAGGCAGGTGCGCCCGGTTCCGCGAGGGGGGATCGCTTCCGAAATCATGACAGTAGCGAGACAAGAGGCAGCCGAGCTGATCATCGCCGGCGCCTACGGGCACTCCCGCATGCGCGAGGTGATCTTTGGGAGCGTCACACGCGATCTGCTAGAGGCAGCTCCGGTGTGTTGCATGATGAGCCACTAAGAATGGCAGTCGCCAGTACGGGCGACGGAGGTGCCACAACAAATGTGGCACTTGAGTTCAGGCCTCCCAGCAAATCCGATCAGCTAGCCGCAACTCGCCGAGGAGAAGATGGTGCTCAATGCCAATCGGCAGGCTCCCGCCGTGGGCCGGAACTTCTGGCCGGCTGCTACCGCCGCCTGAGCAGCGAGGGTGGCGTGTTTTCATTCGCGCGGTGGCTCGACCGATCCGGAGTGGTTGTGGCGCTGAACCTCAGCGCCTCGGACGTAACTGTCCCCGTGCCCGGCCGAGGCAGGATCGTCCTCAGCACGGAACGCGAGCGGGAGGGCGAACGCACCGAACTGCAGGTCACGCTTGCACCGCACGAGGGTGTGATCATCGCGCAGCGGAATAA
>NZ_BJZU01000257.1 GCF_007992195.1 Methylobacterium oxalidis
CGAGGCTCGACGTTGACTGAACTCGAGCGGCCGCAGGCCAGCCCTGCTGCTCCCTATCCCGACGACTGCAATTCCGGACACCACGGACCCGACGACGGCATGAGCACAGGCCGGCCCGCCAGAGGCACTCCCAATGCGAAACCCCGGGGCGCTGCCAGGAACCAGTTGCCCACAGCGACTTCGGCCCATGCCTTCCACTCACCGAAGACCATCGCGGCCGAGAACCCGAGGCCATGACCAGCGCACCGGCGAACACCGCGATCCAGGCTGCCTGCGGTTCGTCAACTTCATCAAAGATCCGCCGCGTCACGACCAGCATCATTCCCAGGATGCCGCCATAAAGCACCGAGGTCATTCGCTGCAGGCAAGGCCACCGGCCACAACCTCGGCTCGTGAAGAGTTAGCGAATGTGGCGGGGCCTTGCCGCTCCGCTTCAGCAGAGCACCTAAGATATCGTAAGGACTCTGACGGAAGGCAAGAGTAAATAGCGAACAGAGCGAGAATTTCTGCGAGAGTTCGCATTCGCGCTGTTGGTCTGTGCCGCCGCGTCGAAGCTGGGCAGGTACGCTTGTGTAAGCAGCTCCAGTAGATAATTCTCCGGGCGGCAGCTTGAGGAAATCAGAACGCGCTCCGGACTACACCCCTTTCTGTTTCGACAGGTATCTCTAGGAGAAACTTGCGCCGCTGTCCTGTGCCGGCCTCACGGAACAGCTTGGCCCAAGTACGGCTTCCGATTGGCGGGAGCAACTAGCAGCTGTCGCGCGTTTTGTAGTGTTTCTTCAGGGAGGAACATCATGACTGTTGCGCATATCCTGGCCGAGAAGGGCGCCTCTGTCATCACGGTACGCCCTGGTAATCCGCTTGCAGACGCCATCCACCTGCTAGTTGAGAATGGCATCGGTGCGCTGGTCGTCATGGACGAGGCTCATACTGTTGTTGGCATCATCTCAGAGCGCGACATCATGCACGCGCTTGCGACCCATGGGACCTCCGCCCTGGACCTGCCGGTCTCAAGCCAAATGACGCGGAAGGTTGTCACTTGCCGGCGCGAGACCACGAACGACGAGGTGATGCAGCTGATGACTGAGGGCCGATTCCGCCATATGCCAGTGTGCGAGAGCGGCAAGCTCGTCGGCATCATCTCCATCCGTGACGTGATTGAACGGCAGTTGGCTGTCCTAGAGGCCGAACGACAGGCCATGCACGATTACATCAACATGGCGTGAAATGTGAGACTGTCACCGGGCTGGCTTCTACAGACGTTGTTGGCAACTTTCCTGGGTTTTTTACGGTGTCACACTTTGTGGGCAACTATAAATCGGTTTTTCAAGAAGCATTAGCAGAAGCAGAGCTATGTTCATCAAGCAACATAGCCAGGGTATCTCGCGGCAGTTGAGGAGCGTCACGTGGCAGGATACAGCGCCTGATAGGCAGCAGCCGCTGTATCCTGCTTAAGTAACACTCAGTTCTGGAGTGAGGGTGGTGGGTCAAGCGACATGCCGCGTGCTTTGATCGCTATAAGCCGCATTAATTTCTCGTCCGCTCCTTCAGCACGCCAGCCCTCAATCGCGGTGCTCAGAAAGGTGGCGAAATCTGCCCGTTTCATCACGCCTTGTTTCTCCAAGAAGGTGATCAATGCACTCATGATCGCGACCGTGGCGTTGTCGGCCGCGGCAATTGCTTCTGCCTCCGATGGGGTCATTGGGGAACCTTCAGCCTGTTTGCGACGTGAAGAGTAAGTGGTCTCTCGAAGCCTCCTTCGGTCGTCGTGAGGGTGGCTGGTCCATGGATTGCGCCGCCGTTCTTTTCATTGAGCCCAGTCAATCCAAAGATGCATTTCAGTCGAGGGTAGTTGGCCTTGATGCGCGATCTCGAGGTAAGATACTGCGTATGCCCGCAACGCCATGCTCCCGGACATTCAGCTTTTTCTGCCTTCTTGAGCTTCGGTATGTCCATCTCGGTGAGCTCTGAGCGCCCGGAGCAGCATTGAGCGCAGCCCATGTACTTGATCAACTAAGTCGAGGATGATGCCAATGCCCTCGGCGTTGACACCGGCCCTAGCACCGAGATGATGGACTAGGCGAGCGCGCG
>NZ_BJZU01000258.1 GCF_007992195.1 Methylobacterium oxalidis
CCCTTATCCTTTGAGGACGTCGAGGAGGGTGGATCCGAGGCGGGCGGGCGAGGGCGAGACCCGGATGCCCGCCGCCTCCATCGCCGCGATCTTGTCCTCCGCGCCGCCCTTGCCGCCCGAGATGATCGCGCCCGCGTGACCCATCCGGCGCCCGGGCGGCGCCGTCCGCCCCGCGATGAACCCGACCATCGGCTTCCGGCGACCCCGCCGCGCCTCGTCCGCCAGGAACTGCGCCGCCTCCTCCTCCGCCGAGCCCCCGATCTCGCCGATCATCACGATCGCCTCCGTCTTCGGATCAGCCAGGAACAGCTCCAGGACGTCGATGAACTCCGTCCCCTTGACCGGATCGCCCCCGATCCCAACCGCCGTCGTCTGGCCAAGCCCCGCCGTCGAGGTCTGGAACACCGCCTCGTAGGTCAGCGTCCCTGAGCGCGACACGATCCCCACGCTGCCCGGACGGAAGATGTTGGCCGGCATGATCCCGATCTTGCTCTCCCCCGCCGTCACGATCCCGGGGCAGTTCGGGCCCACCAGACGCGACTTCGAGCCCACCAGCGCCCGCTTCACCCGAACCATGTCGAGGACCGGGATCCCTTCCGTGATGCACACGATCAGCGGCACCTCGGCCGCCACCGCCTCCAGGATCGCGTCAGCCGCCCCAGGCGGCGGCACGTAGACCACGCTCGCCTCGGCCCCCGTGGCCTCCCGCGCCTCCGCTACCGTGTCGAACACCGGCAGCCCCAGATGCGTCGCACCGCCCTTGCCCGGGCTCGTGCCCCCCACCATCCGGGTGCCGTAGGCGATCGCCTGCTCCGAGTGGAAGGTGCCGTTCTTGCCCGTGAAGCCCTGGCAGATCACACGGGTGTTGGCGTCAATCATCACCGACATCTCTCAGGCTCCCTTCACGGCGGCCACGATCTTCTGGGCCGCGTCGTCGAGATCGTCGGCCGGGATCACGTTGAGACCCGAGCCCCGGATGATCGCCTTGCCCTCCTCCACGTTCGTCCCCTCCAGCCGCACCACCAGCGGCACCGACAGGCCCACCGTCTTCACCGCCGCGATCACGCCGCGCGCGATCACGTCGCACTTCATGATCCCGCCGAAGATGTTGACCAAAATCCCCTTCACGTTCGGGTCGGCCGTGATGATCTGGAAGGCCGCCGTCACCTTCTCCTCGGAGGCGCCCCCGCCCACGTCCAGGAAGTTGGCCGGCTCCTCGCCGTACAGCTTGATGATGTCGAGTGTGGCCATGGCCAGGCCCGCCCCGTTGACCATGCAGCCGATCGTGCCGTCGAGCGCGATGTAGGCCAGATCGTACTTGGACGCCTCGATCTCCTTGGCGTCCTCCTCCGACTCGTCGCGAAGGCCCAGGATGTCCGGGTGGCGGTAGAGCGCGTTGCCGTCGAAGGCGATCTTGGCGTCCAGGCACTTGAGCTCGCCGGACGCCGTCAGCACCAAGGGGTTGATCTCCAGAAGGCTCATGTCCTTCTCGACGAAGGCCCGGTACAGCTTCTGCGTCAGCGCCTCGGCCTGCTTGGCCTGGGCGCCCGTGAGCGCCAGCGCCTTGGCCACGGCCCGGCCGTGATGGGGCTGGATGCCGGTGGCCGGGTCGACCGGAACGGTGTGGATCTTCTCCGGGCTGTCGTGGGCGACCGCCTCGATGTCCATGCCGCCCTCCGTCGAGACCACGAAGGCGACGCCGCCCGTGGCGCGGTCGACCAGCATCGAGAGGTAGAACTCGGCCGCGATCTGGGCGCCCTCCTCGATGTAGAGGCGGTTGACCTGCTTGCCCGCCGGCCCGGTCTGCACCGTCACCAGGGTGGCGCCCAGCATCTCGCGGGCGTTCGCCACGACCTCCTCGGCCGACTTGGAGACGCGCACGCCGCCCTTGGCGCCGGGCGCGGCCCCCTGGAACGTGCCCTTGCCGCGCCCGCCCGCGTGGATCTGGCTCTTGACCACCCAGACCGGGCCGCCGAGCTCGCGCGCGGCCGCCTCCGCCTCCGAGGCCGCGAAGATCGCAACCCCCCGCGAGACCGGAACCCCAAACTCCCGCAAAACCGCCTTCGCCTGGTACTCGTGTATGTTCAT
>NZ_BJZU01000259.1 GCF_007992195.1 Methylobacterium oxalidis
CCGGGCGCGGGCGATACACCACCGGCCGTTCCACGACCACCTCCCGCACCACTCGGCGCGGTGGGGCAACGACCCGGCGCTCAACGATTGTTCGGCGTGTCACCACGGTCTCAGGTGCCTCGTAGCCATCGTAGCCGTACCCGCCGGCGCGGGCAGCCGTGGCGGGCAGAAGCGCCCCCGCTCCGAGCGCGAGGGCTCCAAAGGCAGCAAGTGCTGTTTTCCTCATCGTGTCACTCACCGTCAGGGATCAACACAGCCGCGCAGGGCGGCGCTCACTAACGACGACGGGTGGCATTTGGCTGAGGGTGCGTCGTCGTGTGCCGGCAAGTCGGCTGCGGGCATGTCGGCGCGCAGCTTCAACAACGTGGGCCGTTGCTGGGTCCGCTTTGGAGATGCCGCCCGTGCATGCTGGATGGCAGGAATGGGCGCTGTCAGAACGATCTGCTTCCCGAGGTGGGAGCTGACCTCACCTGCTGCCTCGAAGCCGAACTTGCAGGTGAAAAGAAAAAGGGGTGGGCGAAGGACGGGCAGATCTAACAGTGAGCCCGGCACCAAGCCATCCGGCCTGGTAGCGGACGGTTTCCCTCGGCGACGACCGTCGAAGCCGTCGCCAAGACATGATCCGCGGCAGCGGCCACGGCTTGGAGACGCCGGCCATGAGGAAAGAGTTTCTGCGCCGGCTGCTGCCTCGCTGCCCCGCAACTACTCGGCTGCGATCCGATATGGGCTGTCTTCGTCGAGCTCGACCGGCGCGGGCTCGCGCGAAACTTCCACCAAGTGCGTGATCGCGTGCACGGGCTGACGAACGGAAGAAGCCGCCTTGCGGCGGAGAATGGGCCTCTCAGCCAGGGCAATGTCCTTGTCGATTCGTGTTGCCTTGTCCTCCCGCAGCTCGCGCTTGGCTCTGCGAAGCTGCTTGGCGACCTTCTCCAGAGCGGACCTGAATGCGGCATAAGCGTCCTTGAGCTGCGCCTCCCCGCTCATCGTCTTCAGCGTACCAACCTGGATGGTGACCGTGCATTTGTACAGCGGACCTTCCCGGTTGAAGTGGACCGTACTGGACTCAAGGCGACCAAAGTACTTGCGTACGGTCTGAAGAATGCTCGCCCTGGCGTACTGAGGAAGCACATCGCCCAGATCCACATTCGAGCTCTGAACAAGAATGGAACGAGCTGCATTCTCAAGCATCACATCCTCCTTGGCGTGCCAGGTTGGTCAGGAAAGACAAGCTGGTGAGTGATCTTCCATGAGATCGCATGTGTAATAGCCTATCACCTATATTGCAAAGTTCGCCTGCCACTGCGGCTTCTCAGCCGGACTCAAGATTGAACTTGGTTAACTTTGGGAGCTTCGGTGCTTCATTTCAGCTAATCCAGCATTGTCGGCTCTCGTCCTCTGCAGCAAAGGTCATCTGCCTGTCCGGTCCTCGAGCAGGCTTGACTGGCACCTGCCTAATCACGAAGAAGACGTTCCGAGAGCGCCTCCTCGCTCAGGCGGCAAGCGCATCCACATCCTGCAGCAGGAGCGGAGCAGCCGCGGCCGGCGCAAACGGCTTTGGCCGCCACGTTTCGCTCAAGCTCAGAAGCGCCGCCTTCACGTCGTCGAGGCGAGAGGGCTCACCCTCGATCATGCCTTCCCCTGCCGCGATCTCCTTCAGGTGCTCGTCCCAGGCCCAACGTCGAAGGATCTCGCGCTTGCACTCTCGCATCAGGCGCGGATGTTCGAGCACATCCGCGGGGTTGCGGAAGACGGCAGCCGGATTGACGAAGGCACGCTCAAGATCCGGCAGCAGCCCTCGCTCAGCAGAGTGACAACCCTGGTCATCGGACTTGCGGACTGGAGCACTCAGTCCCCGCCGGAAAGTGGTCCGAGAGTGCCGACCCCATTGCCAAGGTGGGATTCGCTTCACCGGAGCTGCCTGCACAGGATCTGGCTCGACGGTGCAGT
>NZ_BJZU01000260.1 GCF_007992195.1 Methylobacterium oxalidis
CTGCCGTTCTGGGAGTGTGTCCTGGACGAGCCTGACGATGGCGGGGGCGTCGAGGCCCGCCTCGGCGTACATCCGCTCCGGCGTGTCGTGATCCTGGTAGGCGTCCGGCAGCGTCATCGTCCGCACCCGCACCCGCCCCGTGTCCAGAACGCCCCGCGCCGCGTACAGGTGCAGCACCATCGCCCCGAACCCGCCCACCGAGCCCTCCTCCAGCGTCACCACGACCTCGTGCGTGCCCGCCAGATCCAGAAGAAGCGCCGCGTCCAGCGGCTTGGCAAAGCGCGCGTCCGCGACGCTCACCCCGACCCCCAGACCCTCCAGGAGGTCGGCCGCCTTCAACGCCTCCGCCAGGCGCGTCCCCAAGCTCACCAGAGCCACCCGCGCCCCCTCCGGACGGCGCACCACCCGGCCCCGCCCGATCGCCAGCGCCTCGCCCCGCTCCGGCAGGTCAACGCCCACGCCCTCGCCGCGCGGGTAGCGCAGCGCGATCGGGCCGGTGTCGTGCGCGTGCGCCGTCGCCACCATGTGCACCAGCTCCGCCTCGTCGGCGGCCGCCATCACCGTCATGTTCGGCAGGCAGCACAGGTAAGCGAGGTCGAACGCCCCCGCGTGCGTCGCCCCGTCCGCCCCCACCAGACCCGCCCGGTCCAGGCAGAACCGCACCGGCAGGTTCTGCAGCGCCACGTCGTGCACCACCTGGTCGTAGGCCCGCTGCAGGAAGGTCGAGTAGATCGCCACGAACGGCTTGTAGCCCTCCGTCGCCAGCCCGCCCGCGAACGTCACCGCGTGCTGCTCGGCGATGCCCACGTCGAAGGTCTTGTCCGGGTGCGCCTTGCCGAAGATGTCCAGCCCCGTGCCCCCCGGCATCGCCGCCGTGATCGCCACCACCTTCGGGTCGGCGTCCGCCGCCCGCACCAGGCTCTCGCCGAACACCCGCGTGTAGGCCGGCGCGTTCGGCTTGGCCTTGGCCTGGACCCCGGAGACCACGTCGAACTTGACCACGCCGTGGTAGCGGTCGGCGCTCGCCTCGGCCGGGGCGTAGCCCTTGCCCTTCTGCGTGACCACGTGCAGCAGGATCGGGCCCTGCTCCGAGTCGCGCACGTTCTTGAGCACCGGCAGCAGGTGGTCGAGGTTGTGCCCGTCCACCGGCCCCACGTAGTAGAAGCCGAGCTCCTCGAACATCGTGCCCGAGCCCACCAGCAGGCTGCGGGCGTACTCCTCGGCCCGGGCCGCACGCTGGTAGAGCGCCTTGGGCAGGAGCTTGCCGAGCTGCTTGGCGGTCTCGCGCAGGCTCCGGTAGGTGCCCCCCGAGGCCAGCCGGGCGAGATAGGCCGACATGGCCCCCACCGGCGGCGCGATCGACATGTCGTTGTCGTTCAAGACGACGATCAGGCGCGAGTGCATGGCCCCGGCATTGTTCATGGCCTCGTAGGCCATGCCGGCCGACATCGAGCCGTCGCCGATCACCGCCACCACGTTGCGGCGCTTCGGCTGCGCGTTGGCCGCCGCCCCGCCCGCCTTGGCGGCGGCCGCGTCGAGGTCGCGGCCGACCGCCATGCCGAGCGCGGCCGAGATCGAGGTGGAGGAGTGGGCCGCCCCGAACGGGTCGTAGGGGCTCTCGGACCGCTTGGTGAAGCCCGACAGGCCGCCGCCCTGGCGCAGGGTGCGGATGCGGTCGCGCCGCCCGGTCAGGATCTTGTGCGGGTAGCACTGGTGCCCGACGTCCCAGACGATGCGGTCGTCGGGGGTGTCGAAGACGTGGTGCAGCGCCACGCTCAGCTCGACCACCCCGAGCCCCGAGCCAAGATGCCCGCCCGTCACCGACACCGCGTCGATCATCTCGGCCCGAACCGCGTCCGCCACAGCCTGAAGATCAGCCTCCGGCACGCGCCGAAGCGCAGACGGATCCGGAACCTGATCGAG
>NZ_BJZU01000261.1 GCF_007992195.1 Methylobacterium oxalidis
TGCCTCGAGGCCGGGCTCGTAGATGGGGATGCGGCCCGCGTTCAGCGCCTCGATCTTGGCCGGATCCTTGTCGATGCAGACGACGCTGTGGCCGAAATCGGCGAAGCAGGTGCCCGACACGAGGCCCACATACCCAGACCCAACCATCGCAATTTTCACGAGAAGACTCCTATCCTTTAGATACAGTTATTTGAAATAACTGTAGTTGACAAGTCTGAAACGGTTCTATCCTGGCCAGTCTTAGCGAAGCGCTTTGTGCGATCGAGTAGCTGCGAGTTGCTGATGAAATTTCATTCGAAACCGGTTAGGCAAGCAGGTTGGTTCGGCAAGTCGCCGAGGAGCATGCTTAGCTGTTGGCGAACTACTTCGATACATCCACCTCCAGCGACGGCGCCTCTGCAATTGCGACGTAAACTTTGATCTTCCTTTTTCCGACCTCCTGGCCTAGGACGCTTTATACAGCGGCTTCTTGCAGAAAGTTTAAACCCCCCGCCGCGGGGACATCGTCAGCCGACTATTTCTCCCGAAGGCCGTGACTGACTCGATCGAAGAGCGGACTGAGGAAGTAATCCAGTGGAGTTTGCTCCCCCGTCGTCACAATTACGTCTGCTGGCATTCCCGGCTTGAGGCGGTCTTTGATCTCGGTCGGGACGCTGGCTGCGTCAACGACGACTTCACCTTGAAAGTAACTGTTCTGCGGGTTCTGTGGGTCAGTAACGCGATCATAGGAGACAGACCGAACCTGACCCAGCATGATGGGCACGCGACGGGAGTGATATGTTGGGAATCTGACCTCCGCCCGCAGTCCTTCAGCAACAGAATCTACATCGGCTGGCGAGATCTGAATGCCCACCGTCAATTGATCGCCGGTGGGAGCAATCTCTAGCATCGTGTCGCCAGGACGCAACACAGCACCGATGGTAAAAACCTTCATACTCTGGACAATTCCGGTACGTGGCGCTCGCACCTCGACGCGGCTCAATACATCTTTCGCAACATTTTCTTTCTCCAACAATTCGGCGAGGCTCTTACGAACATCTATGATGTCGGAGGAAACTTGCTGAAGGAACTGCTTTTGAGTCTGGATGATGGTGAGCCTCGTTTCGTCGATCGCTTGCTCGCCCTTCTTGGCGTCTGAAATCGCGCGATCGAGCGCTCCCTGTAGGCGAATGCGCTCACGTTCCAGTGCTGCCACTCGCGAGACAGGAACTAGCTGCTTCGCGAGCAGCTGCCGGAGACCGCTTAGTTCTTGGTCGATTGTGACGAGTTGCTGCTTGGTCGAATCAGCATCGTTTCTAAGCGCCCGCACTTCCTGCTCAGTTTGGACGATCTTGGCATTGAGCACATCGGTTTGAGAGCGCAAGTACACAGCTCGCTCACGGAGGTTTCCCTTCTCATCTTGAATGGCACGCGCGATCGCGGGTTCATGGGCCCTGGACGTTACGCTGTCCGGGAGGACAATCCTGTCGGTCTGATCACGCTCAGCAAGCAGTCGCGCTTCCCGAATACGGTCAATCGCCTGCTGGCTCCTGGTCGTTTCCAACGAGGCACGGGCTTGGGTGTCGTCGAGGCGTAGAAGAGTTTGCCCCTCCTGCACTTGGTCGCCATCGCGCACGAGGATCGCGCGGACGATCCCGCCTTCTAAATGTTGAACGGTCTTCTTGTTCGACTGAGACATAACGACCCCGGAAGCGATGGCCGCACTCTCGAGCTTGGCGAGTGAGGCCCAACCTGCTCCTCCGCCGAATGCAATAAGGATCACGAGATAGGCAAGCAGCACAGACCTGCGCCAATCCGTCCGGATGGGAGGAGACTGAATGGTGAGCGCGGTCGTCATTAGCGCACTTTCTTACCCGACGGCTGCGTGGCGTGTAGTGAGTTGCTGAGGGGCAGCGGTGGCGGAA
>NZ_BJZU01000262.1 GCF_007992195.1 Methylobacterium oxalidis
CCGGCTTCCAGAAGATCTCGGCCGGCATGCAGGTCAGGACAGTTCCATGGTTTGGCGAACTGCTTCAAGGAGGCGAGCCATCCAATGCTGAGGGCATGGAGCCTCAGGGAAATTGGTCAGCGACCGTGCCCACCGACTAAGGCGGAGAAACATCCAGCACGAACAGCCATACGTCACATCCTGCACGGCAGCGGATCGCGCGAGTCGCCTCATGAACCGGAAAGACGCGGGTGAGGACTGGCGGTCCGTCAGCACGCGAGCGCCCGACGAGACGACGATCAAGCTCGCCCATGCGCGCGCCAATGAACCCGGTCGCGGACGCACCGCCGCCCGGCCCGAGCAGATCCCGGCCCCGGGCTGGCGCGACATTCTCTGGCGTGTCGTGCTGTCCCTGCCCGAAGATCGTGTGCTCGCCACGGCGGGCGGGGTCGCCTTCTTCGCGCTCCTGGCAACCTTCCCGGGTCTCGCGACGATCGTCTCGCTCTACGCCCTCGTCTCGGACCCGAACGCGATCGGTCAGCACCTCAGCCTGCTCGCGGGCGTGCTCCCGAACGGGGTGCTCGCGCTTCTGGATGATCAGCTTGTGCGCATCACCCGCCAGAGCAGTGGCACCCTCAGCACCGCCTCGCTTCTCAGCCTTCTGATCGCCTTCTGGAGCGCCAACTCGGGCGTGAGCGCCCTCTTTGACGCGCTGAACGTCATCTACAAGGAGCGGGAGAAGAGGTCTCTGGTCCGCTTCTACGCGACCACCTTCCTGTTCACGCTGGGCGGGGTGCTGTTCGCGCTTGCCGCGACTGCCATGGTGGTCGTCCTGCCGGTCGTGTTGGACCGGCTTGGCTTCGGGTCAGCGACGGATGCTCTGCTGCGCATCGCGCGCTGGCCGGCCCTGCTCGTTCTTGTCAGCCTCGGGCTGTCTCTGATCTACCGATACGGTCCGAGCCGGCGCGAGGCCAAGTGGCGTTGGGTCAGCTGGGGCAGCGCTGCGGCGGCCCTGTGCTGGGTCTGCGCCTCGGCTCTCTTCTCTTGGTACGTGGCCAGCTTCGACAGCTACAATCGGGTCTACGGCTCGCTAGGAGCGGGCGTTGGGTTCATGACGTGGATCTGGCTGTCGGTGGTAATCGTGCTTGTCGGGGCAGAGCTGAACGCTGAGATGGAGCGGCAGACGGCGCGCGACAGCACGACCGGTAGGCCGAAGCCGCTGGGATCTCGGCAGGCCTATGCGGCTGACACAATCGGCCCTGCGCAGTCCTGAACTGCGGACGCAGTGCTATGATCATCGCAGAGGCCAGCACCTAGACTTGAGGTATATAGGATGAGTGGGTTCGTCCGCCGGCGAATGAACCCGCTTTGCGCTACTATGAAACTGGCATCGCAACGCGCCATGCCTGGCGTTGCGAACAGAGGCAGTCAGATCAGGGGACGTTCTGCGCCGACAAGCCCGATCATAGACGCCCTGGACAGCCAACTTTACAGGCCCGGAAGGATAGGCACGGCTGCTCCGGGTTCTAAGTGCATGCCACCGGGCCCGACATGCTCACGGGCGGGATATTGGATTGAGCTGCACGGAGGTAGAGCATCCGAGAAGTTGCGTTCTTAGCACGAGCTAGGAGTGGAGAATGGCTGAGCTTGTCGTTGTTGGCTTCGACGATCCGCCTGGTGCGCAAGGCACAACCCGAGAAGGTGCTAGCGGAGATGTCGCGCTTCCGCGGACGCGTGATCCGCTCCTCGCTCTCACCGGAGCAGGAGAGCCGCCTTCAGGCGGCCTTGTCTGGTCCACAGGTGTCGATGCCAGGCAGCAGCAGCGAGCCGGCAGCCAACGGCACGGCCGCGGGGATCGGCACCAGCCCCGCAGCCTACCCGGTGATGCGATGCCCATT
>NZ_BJZU01000263.1 GCF_007992195.1 Methylobacterium oxalidis
CCCCGCCCCTCTCCCGATCGGGAGAGGGAGCCCGCGCCCGATCCTTTCGCCCCCGGTTGATCCCGGCCGGGCTTGGCCGGCGCGCCGCCGCCCTACATGCCCTGCCGGGACCGGGCCGCGAGGCCGCTTCCCCGAGCCCGCTTCCCCGAGCCCGCTTCCCCGCGGAGACCGTGCACGTGATGGACCCTTCCCCGAGCCTCCCGGCTGAGGCGCCGCCCCACAGGACCCGCTCCCAGGCCGCCGCCCGGCTCGCCCTGGCCCTGGCGCTCTCCGCCCTCGGCCTCTGGATCCTGCACGCGTTCCTGCCCGCCCTCGTCTGGGCGGTGATCCTCGCCATCGCGCTCGGGCCGCTCTACGCCCGCGCCGAGCGGCGCTGGCCCCCGGGGCGGCACAACATCCTGCTGCCGGCGCTGGCGACCCTGCTCGTCGCCCTCGTCCTGCTCGCCCCCCTCGTGGTGCTCGGCGTCCAGGCGGCGCGCGAGGCGCACGACGTGCTCGACTTCGTGCGCTCGGCCGAGCGCACCGGCATCCCCGTGCCGGAATTCCTGCAGCACCTGCCGTTCGGCGCGGCCCAGGCCACCCGCTGGTGGAGCGAGACCCTGAGCCACCCGGAGGCCGGCTCCGAGATCCTGCACCGGCTCGACAACAGTGCCGTGATCGGCCTCTCGCGCAACCTCGGGCGCGAGGTGCTGCGCCGGACCGTGCTGTTCGGCTTCACGCTCGTGGCCCTGTTCTTCCTGTTCCGGGAGGGGCGCGCGCTCGCCGCGCAGGTCCTCACCGCCTGCGACCGCCTGTTCGGCCCCCGCGGCGAGCGCGTCGCCCGCCAGATGGTGGCCTCGGTGCACGGCACCGTGGACGGGCTCGTGCTGGTGGGCCTCGGCGAGGGCGTGCTGCTCGGGATCGTCTACGTGCTGGCAGGCGTGCCGCACCCGGTCCTGCTCGGGGCGCTCACCGCGGTCGCGGCGATGATCCCGTTCGGGGCGCCGCTGGTGTTCGGCCTCGCGGCGCTGCTCGTCGCCGCGAACGGCGCCGTCGTGCCGGCCGTCGTCGTGGTGGCGGCGGGCCTCGTCGTGACCTTCGTCGCCGACCACGCCGTGCGGCCGGCGCTCATCGGCGGCACCACGCAGCTGCCCTTCCTGTGGGTGCTGCTCGGCATCCTCGGCGGCGTCGAGACCTTCGGCCTGCTCGGGCTGTTCCTCGGCCCCGCCGTGATGGCCGCCCTGGTGCTGCTGTGGCGGGAATTCACGCAAGGGGAGCCCCCGCGCCCCGCCGCGGAGGCCGGCCGGTGACCGCGATCAGCCTGACGCGCCTGCGGCTGCGCGCCTGGCGCTTCCTGCCGGGCTTCGTTCCCCTCGCCCTCCGCTCCGCCGGGCAGGCCGAGCGCGCGGCGGGTTTCCTCGACGGGGAGGTCCTCGCCGAGCCGACCCGCCTCGTGTTCTGGACCCTGACGGCCTGGTCGGACCCTGAGGCGATGCGGGCCTACACGCTGTCGGGCCCGCACCGCGCGGCGATGGGCCGGCTCGCCGCGTGGTGCGACGAGTCCGCCGTCGCGCGCTGGGAGGCGCCGGACGCCGGCCTCCCCGACTGGCAGGAGGCCGACCGCCGGCTGCGCGCGTACGGCCGCCCCTCGAAGGTCCGCCATCCGAGCGCGGCCCATGCCGGCCTCGCCCACGCCCCGCCCCAGGTCCTCCGAGGCCGCCGCCTGCGCCCGCGGGCCGCGGGCTGAGCGGGAACGGACGGTTCCTCCGCAGGGCCCTGCCGCGGGCCCGCCCGCCGATCCGACAATGTCCGGCGCGGGCCTCCTCTCCCGTCCGGGAGAGGGTTGGGGTGAAGGGGTGCGGGTTTTCCGGAGACGGCGAA
>NZ_BJZU01000264.1 GCF_007992195.1 Methylobacterium oxalidis
TGGCGAGACCGTGCCCGTGCATGTGGGCCCGATGGGCCTGATGCTCGGCGAGAATGCCGGCAAGCAGGCACAGCGCGCCATGGCTGCCTAAGGCGAGCCCACGTGAGGGCTCCGCGCGAGCGGAGCCTTCAGAAACACCTCAATCTCAGAAACTCAACCGGTAAGTGCAGCTCTGGAGAAGGTGTCCGTGAGCGACAATCCTTACAACGTACTTGGTGTCAGCCCGAGCGCGTCCGCTGAGGAGATTCAGAGCGCGTTTCGGAAACTCGCCAAGAAGCATCATCCTGATCTAAATCCGGGCAATCAGAGGGCGGGGGAGCAGTTCGCACGGATCTCTGCTGCCTACGACATCCTTGGCGATCCAGATAAACGGGCTCGCTTTGATCGTGGTGAGATCGACGCTTCTGGGACCGAAAAACCCGCGCAGCGCTTCTACCGCGACTTCGCTGCAGCCGGCGATGATCATCCCTATGCCTCAACGGCAGGATTTGAGGATTTTGCTGGTGGAGACGACATTCTCGCTGAGCTTCTACGCAGAGGACGCCGAACAACCGTTCGGATGCGCGGAGCAGACGTGCATCTCCGGCTCAACCTCGACTTTCTCGAGGCCGTGAATGGCGCAACCAAGCGCGTCATCCTCCCCGACGGGGAGGCGCTGGATTTCACGGTGCCGGCTGGTTCGAGGGATGGGCAGATGTTGCGGCTGCGGGGTAAGGGCGAGTCCGGCCTCGGGGGCGCTCCAGCTGGCGACGCTCTGGTCGAGTTGCAGGTACGGCCCCACCGCCAATTCAAACGCGATGGAGACGATATCCGGCTCGAACTGCCCATTTCTTTGACCGAGGCGGTACTGGGTGCGCAGATCACGGTGCCGACACCGACAGGTCCCGTGACGATGACGATCCCGAAGCGCTCAAACAGCGGCAAGGTGCTCCGCTTGCGGGGGAAGGGAGTACCCCGTCCGGATCACAGCCGAGGCGATATGTACGTCGAGCTGAAGGTTGTCCTACCGGAGAGCGACCCACAACTTGAGGAATTCGTCGAAAGCTGGAGCGCTGGGCGGTCCCACAATCCACGTCAGAATATGGAAGTCTAAGCCATGACGCCGGATGACTTCTGCATTCGCCTCGGAATTGAGCGCACGACTCTGCAGCTGTGGCTCGACGAAGGTTGGCTCGTGCCACAGCATACGGACGAGGATTTTGGTTTATCTGAGATGGACCTAGCGCGCGCTCGACTAGTTCAGCATCTCGGTGCTAGGGCCGGTGTCAACGCCGAGGGCATTAGCATCGTGCTCGACTTAGTCGACCAAATCCACGGGCTGCGCTCAATGCTTCGCCGAGTGTTGAGAACCCCTATGGAGGGTTCATAGAAGCTCAAGGAACCAGAGGCGGCTTAACGTATGGGAAATCGGTGCTACGCGCATAGGCAGCCTACACTTGGGTTTTGAGATGCCATAGGCTAACTCATCCTGGATGAGAGGGCATCCTCAAGACCCGCCGGCAAATGCGCGTTAGAAGCAACCGGAACTCACCATCCGTTCAGCCTGAGCAACTACGCATGATCGCACCTCACCCGCCCAACGAACTCAGAGATCATTTTCTGTAGTGAGCAGCTCAGGCCGAATTCCGTCGTCGCACGGCGCTTGCCGCCGAAGGCGCACACCCGGACCTTCCTCGACGACCATGCAATCTTCCAGAAAGATGACCCCACCTGCCTCGAGCGCCCTTGCAAGCGCATCAAGCTGATGAGCAGATCCTGCTTCTTCAGCAGATTCGATGTCAGCAAGGACGCTGATTTAG
>NZ_BJZU01000265.1 GCF_007992195.1 Methylobacterium oxalidis
CTGGCATGCAGGTCAGGACGGTTCCATGGTTTGGCGAACTGCTTCAAGGAGGCGAGCCATCCGATCTTAAGCGCATGGAGCCTCAGGAAGATCGGCAAGCGACCGTGCCTACCGATTAAGGCGGAGAAACATCCAGCACGAACAGCCATACGTCACATCCTGCACGGCAGCGAGTCGCGCGAGGCGCCTCATGAACCGGGACGAGGCGGGGGAGGACTGGCGTTCCGTCAGCACACGAACGCCTGACGAGAAAATGATCAGCCTCGCCGACGCGCGCGCCAATGAACCCGGTCGCGGGCGCACCGCCGTCCGACCCGAGCAGATCCCGGCTCCGGGCTGGCGCGACATCCTCTGGCGCGTCGTGCTGTCCCTGCCCGAAGATCGTGTGCTCGCCACCGCAGGCGGGGTCGCCTTCTTCGCGCTCCTGGCAACCTTCCCGGGCCTGGCGACGATCGTCTCGCTCTACGCTCTGTTCTCGAACCCGAACGCGATCGGACAGCACCTCAGCCTCTGCTCGCGGGTGTGCTCCCGAACGGGGTGCTGGATCTTCTCGATGACCAGCTGGTGCGCATCACGCGCCAGAGCAGTGGCACCCTCAGCACCGCCTCGCTCCTCAGCCTCCTCATCGCCTTCTGGAGCGCCAACTCGGGCGTGAGCGCCCTCTTCGACGCGCTGAACGTCATCTACAAAGAGCGGGAGAAGCGGTCTCTGGTCCGCTTCTACGCGACCACCTTCCTGTTCACGCTCGGTGTAGTGTTGTTCGCGCTTGCTGCGACCGCCATGGTTGGCGTCCTGCCGATCGTGTTGGAGCACGACGGGTCAGCCGAAGCCGCTGGATGAGTGGGTTCGTCCGCCGGCGAATGAACCCGCTTTGCGCTAATATGAAAACGGCATCGCAACCCGCCATGCCTGGCGTTCCGAACAGAGGCAGTCAGATCAGGGGACGTTCTGAGGAGGCAAGCCCGATCTATAGACGCTCTGGGCAGCCAACTCTACATTCCCAGAGAATAGGCACGGCTGCTTCGGATCCTAAGTGCATGCCACCGGACCCAACTTGGTCACGAGCGGAATATTGGCGTGGGCTGCACGGGGGCGGAGCATCCGGGCAGTCGCGTTCTTAGCACGAGCTAGGAGTGGCGAATGGCTGAGCTTGTCGTTGTTGGCTTCAACGATCCGCACGAAGCGGACCGCGCCCTGAATGAGTTGGCGCGCCTTCAGACAGAGTACCTGATCGACCTGGAGGATGCGGTGGTCGCTATCCGCGGTCCCGACGGCAAGCTGCGGCTCAAGCAGAGCGTGGATCTCGTCGGTGCCGGTGCAGCCTCTGGCGGGATCTGGGGCGCGATGTGGGGCTCGCTCGTCGGCCTCCTCTTCCTCAACCCCCTGCTCGGGCTGGCAACGGGTGCCGCCCTCGGTGCCGGAGCGGGGGCTCTCTCGGGCAGCTTGGCCGACTACGGCATCAACGACGACTTTATCGGATCCGTCGCCGAAACTCTGCAGCCGAACACCTCGGCCTTGTTCGTGCTGGTGCGCAAGGCACAACCCGAGAAGGTGCTGGCGGAGATGTCGCGCTTCCGCGGAAGCGTGATCCGCTCCTCGCTCTCACCGGAGCAGGAGAGCCGCCTGCAGGCAGCCCTGTCTGGTCCACAGGTGTCGCTGCCAGGCAGCAGCGGCGAACCCGCGGCAACGGCTTCGGCGGCAAGTGCACCGGCAGCCGGCATCGGCACCAGTCCACAGCCTACCGGTGGTGTGATGCCCATC
>NZ_BJZU01000266.1 GCF_007992195.1 Methylobacterium oxalidis
AAGCGGCAACGCCTTATCGCGTTCGTCGCCCGGCTGGCCTGTGCGGACGCGCCTGAGGTTGAGGATGGGCGAGCCGCTTACATCCGAGCGCGCCTCAATCTGGACGGTCAGCATGTACCGCACGTGTCGATGAGTGAGGGCATTCGCATCCTCGAAGGAGCTCTCGCCATCGGCAGGCAGGCTGATCCGCTGAGGGCGGATGATGTCGTGGATCGGATGAAAGCCGCACGCGTACACACATGAGGCTGCCCCGCCGCCCGATCTGATCACGGGCTGACGGGGCGAGGCGTGTCCACACGCCGCTGATCGAGCCGGTACGCAACGTGGCCTTCGGTCAGGATGCAGCGGGCGGGTTAGCCGAGCCTCAAGAGCCTGACAGAGGCCTTAGCCCAAACCGGGAATGTGGCCGGCTCCCCATGCAGCCGCTGCACACGGCCGAGGATTGGGCGGCGTTCTATACCCCGCGGGAAGAGCACCGACACTGAATTGTCCGGTAGGCTCCGAGACGTACCTGCGGCGCGTGTCTCCGACTAGCGGACCGGAGCATCAACCCGGGCGCCCCAGACGTCGAGCGTGCGGGTCGCCTGCACATCAGCGGCGGCCGCGTTCTCATCAACGGACTTGGCCGATGCATAGGCGCGTTCGGGAGCAATCGAGCCGGTTGTCAGGACGGTGGCGCCACGTACGCCAACTGCAACCGCAGCTGACTGCGAGCCGGGGACGTTGAAGCTGTGGCCCCAAGCGTCGAAGGACCGAACTTCCTGGGCAGAGGCAGGGGCAGCAACGGAAGCGATGCTGACAGCGACGGCAGCGGCAGCGATGGCGGAACGAACGGTCATCAGAATTCTCCATGGTCTCTGAGCGGTCGGAGCGATCTGAGAGCCGCTGCCTTCGCTCGTTGCAATAACGTTGATATAAACGTTTCTTGGATCGTCGCCGTGCGTTGACGCACATAGGTTAATATCAACCTTTTTGATGGAATCCCCTGTGCAGCATCTTCCCGTCTGCACGCACAAGGCAGGAACCGTTCCTATATGATTGGTATCAACTTTTCTCAGGAACTGCCCATGACCGGGACCCCTGTTCTGACTGCCACCGTCGCCGCAGCTGTCGAACAGGCCTGCCTTAACTTCGCGGCTCAGAAGGCAGCCCGCGCCATCGGCCGCCGCTATGATGCGGCGCTCCGCCCGACAGGTTTGTCGAATTGGCAGTTCACGCTGCTGATGATGCTCGTCCGCGATGAGGCGCCGACTATCAGCGCCCTGGCACAGGACCTGGCGGTGGATCGCACCACCCTTACAGCCAACTTGAAGCCCTTGGAGCGCCGTGGACTTCTCGCGATCCAAGCTGACGCGGAGGATAGGCGGGTCAGACGCATCGTGATGACGGAGGACGGTCGCGCACTTCTGACCGAGGCGTATCCGTTGTGGGAGAAGGCGCAGGCCGCCTGCGCCGAGCAGCTTGGCGAGATCGACTACAACACCTTTCGTGCCGCTGCGACCGCACTCTCGGCATGAGGAGGCGATCGGCCTGTCCGATTAGGGCGGTTGGTGAAGGTCCTGTGTGGATGGCTCCCGCATTGCAAGTGGCGAATTGAGGTTCTGACGCGTTGGTCGGGTGCAGTCTTGTGTCCGGCCTGTTGATGCAGTCGTGCTTGTTGACTGCTGGCCCTGATGGTAGCCGCGAACTGGGTCCCACTCTGCTTATCGAGTTATGATGCCCTGGACATGTCCTGACCGGCTGGCTTTGGG
>NZ_BJZU01000267.1 GCF_007992195.1 Methylobacterium oxalidis
CTCCTGGAACTCCTCGGGCAGGCGTGTCTCGCGCAAGCTCGCGCGGATGGCGAAGCGCTCGCGGGCGCGGGCCTTGTCGAACACGATCGGGCCCACCAGAACCGGGCCCTGCAGAAGGTGCGAGCCCTGCAGCCGGCCGATCAGCTCGGCCGCCGCCTCGCTGTAGCCCGCAAGCTCGACGCCCGAGCCCGTCACGCTGATCTCCGTCAGGTAGGTCGTGCCCGGCAGAAGCCGCGCCAGCTCCTCCCACACCGCCACCACGCCGGGCGTCGCCCGCAGCCCCGCCAGCTCGCCCGCCGCGTCGATCAGCCCGTGCACCCGCGACAGCCGCGCCGCCGAGCCGCGCGCCGGCTCGGCCACCGCCGCCATCTGCGCCTCCAGATCCCCGATCAAGGCCGCCTGGCGCCCGGCCAGGCCGCAGAAGCCCGTCAGCACCAGCGCCAGGCAGGCCGCTCCCAGGGCCGCCGCGGCCCGGCCCGCCGAGGGGCCGGACGGCGCCCGCGCCCCCCCGAACGGCAGCACCAGCGCCGCGCCTGCCGCCCCCTCCAGGCTGGCGCTCGCCTCCAGGCTGGCGATCTCGGACCGGGACAGGCCGAGCCGCGCCAGCGTCCGGTCGAGGAGGCTGGCTGGCACCACCAGGTAGTGCACCCGCACCCGCTCGCCCGCGGCCGGGCCCACCGCGCAGGCCAGCGCGATCTCGTCCGGCCGCAGCGGCGTCTTGCGCCCGATCTCGGCCCGCACGATCGCCTCGGCCTGGGCCAGCGCCCGCCGCGGCAGGGTCAGGCTGCGCCCGACCGCGTGCGGCAGGGCCAGGCTCAGCGGCACCGGCCGGCCCCCGGCGGCGGCGCGGGCGCGGGCCTCGGCCAGCCGGCCCGGCCGGTACTCGGCCCAGGCGATCCGCTCGGCGGACAGCTCCGCCCCGCGGGCCATGAGGCTCAGGCCGAGGCCCTGCGCGTCCGGCCGCAGCAGCAGGCGCAGGGGCGGCGGCTCGGGCCGGTCGGCCGTCGCGCGGCCCGGCCGCAGGCCGGAGAGACCCGCGCGCAGCTCCGCGCGCCACCAGCGGCCGAGGGCGGCGGCCCGGGCGGCGCTGCGGCCGGCGAGGCGGTGGGGCAGGGGGGCGCTCACTCGGCCGCCCTCCCGGACAGGTCGGCCTGCCGGTCGGCCTTCAGGTCGGCCTGGCGCCCGCCGCCGGGCAGGGCGGGGGCGGAGCCGGGCCGCGGCCGGGCGCGGGGATCCTCGCGGCCCTCCGCGCCCGTGACGGTGATCAGGAAGCTGCGGCCGCGGTCGGGCGAGGCGTAGAGGTAGGGCCGGCCCCAGGGGTCCTTGGGCACGGCCGCGCCCTTGAGGTAGGGCCCGTTCCAGGAGCTCAGGGCGGCGGGCGGGCTGACCAGGGCCTGCAGGCCCTCGCTGTCGAGGGGGTAGCGGCCGTTGTCGATGAAGAACAGCTCGACGGCGCTCGACAGGGTCTCGACCTGGATGCGCGCGGTCTTGGCCTTGGCGTCGGTGAGGTAGCCGAGCACGCGCGGGCCGACCAGGCTCATGATCAGGCCCATGATCGAGAGCACCACGATGACCTCGACCAGGGTGAAGCCGGCCTCGCGGGCCCGGGCGCGGACCCTGGCGCGGCGGGCGCGGCTGCTCGGCGCGCGCCCCTCACCTCTCCCGTCCGGGAGAGGTCGAGGCGGCCAAGCCGACCGGGTGAGGGGTTGAGGACGATCCGGAGAGGTCGCACCCCTCA
>NZ_BJZU01000268.1 GCF_007992195.1 Methylobacterium oxalidis
GCGTCGAGACGGCCTCGCAGCAGGCGCGTGAGGCCACTGAGCGTTTCACCAAGACGCTGGGTTTCACCGGTGAGGACAGCGAGCGCCTTGCCCGCCAGTCCAAGCAGAACCTGGAGGCGGTCGCACGCTGCGGCACGGTCCTGACCCAAGCCTTCCAGGATGCCTCGCGCCATTGGTTCGAGCTTGGTCAGCGGCAGTGGCAGCGCAACCTCGACGGGGTGAACAAGCTGACCCGGGCCAAGTCGGTCCAGGAATTTGCCGCGATCCAGAGCGAGCTGTCCCGCGAGAGCCTGCAGCACATCGTGCAGGACAGCCGGGCGATCACCGAGACCTCGACGCGTGCCGTCGAGGAGGCCAGCAAGGCTTTCGCCAGCGTCGCGCAGACCCCGACGATCGTCCGCTGAGGCGCACAGCACCAGAACCCGAGCCACGATCTCGGGTTCGCCACAAGCCAGAGGGGCGGTCGCTACGGCCGCCCTTTTCCTTTTTCTCAGTCGCACAGGCTCCAGCGCCTCGCGGCACGGAGTGCACCATGTACGATCCCTTTGCCGTCGCCCTGCTCGCCCTGGAGGCTCAGAAGGTCGTCGAGCTTCGGCTGATGAAGCTCGCCTGGGGCGGCGCTGAGGGCTGCGCCGAAGCCCAGCAGATGGTGAGCGAGAAGGTCAGCGCCTTCGTCGAGGCGTCCGGCACTCTGATGACGGGCGGCTCACCCGACACGGTGGTCGCCCGCTACCGCGAGCGTGTCGCGGCCAACACCAAGCGGCTGACCGCCGCCTAGAGCGGAATGCTCCTACCTTGGCCGCCTTCCCGGCCGAGGCCGCCCCCACGACACAAGGCTCACCGTATGACACAGCGTTTCACGACACGAAGCTGGCTGCTGCCGGCCCTGCTCGGGTCCGGAGCAGCCCTCGGCGCCTCTGCGCTCTACGCTGTCTCGAAAGCGCGTGGGGCGGAGCAGCGCCATCCGCCCATTGGCAGCTTCCTGACGGTCGATGGGGTGCGTCTGCATTACGTCGAGCGCGGGCAAGGCGAGCCCCTGGTGCTCATCCACGGCAACGGAACGATGATCCAGGACTTCCTGGTCAGCGGCATCGTCGATGAACTCGCGAAGCGCTACCGCGTCATCATCATCGATCGTCCCGGCTACGGCTACAGTGAGCGACCGCGGGCGCTTTGGACACCGCGCGCGCATGCGACCCTGTTTCAGAAGGCGCTGCAGCAGCTCGGTGTCTCGCAGGCTGTGGTGCTCGGGCATTCGTGGGGCACTCTGGTCGCGGTCGCCCTGGCGCTGCAGGCTCCTCAGCTTGTGCGCGGTCTCGTCTTAGCGTCAGGCTACTACTACCCGACCCTGCGCGCCGACGTGATCCTGTTCTCGCCACCTGCCATTCCGGTGCTGGGCGACGCGATGCGCTACACGATCTCACCCGTGATCTCCCGGCTCATCCTGCCGGGGCTGATCAAGGCCATGTTCGCGCCGGCCTCAGAGCCGGACCGCTTTGACCGAGAGTTCCCGAAGGAGCTGATGTTGCGGCCTTCACAGCTGCGGGCGTCTGCCGAGGACGCTGCGATGATGACGCCGGTCACGATTGAGCTTCAGGAGCACTATCGCGAGCTGAAGCTACCCGTCGTGATCGTTACGGGCGCGGACGATCAGATTGCGGATGTTGGCCGCCAGTCCGAGCGGCTGCACGGTGAAATCGTGAACAGCGAATTTATCGTCGTACCAGGCATGGGGCA
>NZ_BJZU01000269.1 GCF_007992195.1 Methylobacterium oxalidis
CCAGCTAGATAGCTAAAGGATGCGAGGGTCAAATCGCCAGTCGCTGAGACAAGCTGACAGAAACTCAGCGGTGCCCTTTGCCAAGGCTGAAGGCGCGCAGCGCTTCGTCGGAGTTAAGCCGCGCGCCCGACGTCGAACCAGACACTTTCCAGCACTTTGGCGCGCCAGTCTGCATGAGCCGGGGCCAACTGGACGATGTGCATGATGGCCTCATCCAAGGCATCAAGCCCGCCGGCCTCGTAGATGTCCTCACCGAACCGGTGCAACTCTGCCCAATGATCCGCGTCAATCGAGTTGACGACAAGGCAGCTGAAAACGGGTCCGAGCTGAGTTCTCCCGGGCTCCCGCCACGTGGTGAGATTCCCGCCATCGCTCACGGCATGGAAGATGGAGCTTGCGGCGTTGCTTTCTGCGATGGCTTCCAGCAGTGCGTCAGCTGCGTCTTCAGCTAAGGCTGCCCGGTGGTCTAGCGCCGCTGCATATTTTGGATCGTCCGCCATGTCGGATCCTCACGCAAGCTGATGAGCAAGCTCCTCATCCTCGCGCGAGCGCGTTGCTGCGTCGAGCCCGCGCGCAGAGCACCAAGCCGCGAAGGCGCACTCGCGAGCCTCGTAGGCTGAGCGCAGGGCGCTGTCTGGCTCGCCACGCCCGCTTGGCTTGTCACGGTGGAAATATGGGTTGCCGCCGTAGAGACCTCGCACTTCGCGCGCCCAAGCCTCATCTGCGGCCGCAAACTGCTCATCGATCTGCGCAAGCCGGTCTGGGTGCACCACGGCAGGGCTCCTTCGGATAGGGGAACCCTCGCCACCCAAAACGTCCCTGCCAATACCAGATGTTATAGCGGCCAAGGCTTACAAGAACCCGCTCCCCGAGCGATCCTTGAAAGCGTTGGCCCGGCGGATGTAGCCCAGCACCATCCACGGGTCGCGGTGGCCGCTCTGATCCATGATGCGGGCGAGATCAGCGCCCCGCTCGGCCGCCGTCGTGATGTACCCAGCGCGCAGCGAGTGCTCGGCAAAGGTCGAAGCATCGAGGCCGGCGGCAGTGGCATACTTCTTCACGATGTCGGCAATGGCCTGCGTCGTCAGCTGACCACCCTGGCGCAGGTTGCCGGACCGCGAGATGGGCCGGAACACGGGCCCGTCCGTGATGGCCGCAGCTTCCAGCCACTCGCGCACGATGGCGACGGGTCTGATGAAGCGGCCGTGCGGTATCGCCTTCTCAACATCCCTGCCCTCCTGATCGGTCTTTGAACGCCGTACAAAGACGCGCAGCCAGTCCTTGTCCTCGCGGAGGTCAGCCACGTCGAGCGCGGCCAACTCGGCGCGGCGGAGACTGCCAGCAAACCCGAGGGCCAGCAGCGCGCGATCCCGCTTGCCCGTGAGGGTGTCGGGCATCCGCATCAGCATGGCGGCGACTACGTCGGCGGTCGCGGCGGCCTTCTACGTTGGCTTCAAGCCCGTGCGGCGCCGGATGCCTTTGACGGCAGCGTGCACGCCTTCGTCTTGGGTGGGGGCAGGCAGGCAAGCCAGCTCCTGGGCATACCGGATCGCGGCGAGCCGACGCCCGACTGCTATGTGGGATCGCGAGGGCGCTTGGGAGTGCTAGCTATTCGCCTGCTCGGCGGTGACTTCCACAATCTGACCATCCGCATCTAGCACTTGGAAAGCCGCCTCAATTGAACGCAGCTGATAGGCTAGGG
>NZ_BJZU01000270.1 GCF_007992195.1 Methylobacterium oxalidis
ACCTGCACATGGCTTTGCGCTCAAGCTTACCCGGAATAGCGGCAGAGCGTTCCCTTGCTCCTCAGACGGTACGCAACTCACTGCAAAGTGGGTTGATGATCCACTATCGCGCAGCTGACGCCGCCATGCGGCAAGCTGGATGATGAAGCCTTGAGGACAGACTGTGACTGACCGTTGAGCGCAACGACTCTCAACCAGATGCTGGTGAACAGAGAGAGCTCTGTGCGGCTGCCTCGCCGGGATTTGGTCAGACTGGATCAATACGCCTGTGGGAAAGTAGACGTTTTCTGCCCGCGCCAATTGCCGGCAAGTATGGATTTTGCAGGTGTGTGAGCCAAGAGATCGAGGAAGGAGTTCTGCATGTCTGACACTGCCGAAGCATCCAGCAGCAACCACATCGACCTGACGGTCGAGATCGTCGCCGCCTACCTGTCCAACAATCATGCATCCGCGGGCGATCTACCCGGCCTCATCGCGAGCGTGCATGCTGCCGTGGCGGGGCTGAGCCAGACCCCGGAGACCAGCGAGCCGCAGGTCAAGCTCACGCCAGCTCAGATCAAGAAGTCGATCACGGCCGACGCGCTGATCAGCTTCGAGGATGGCAAGCTCTACAAGACGCTGCGCCGCCACCTGACGATCCGCGGCCTCACACCCGAGAGCTACCGGGAGAAGTGGGGCCTGCCTCGGGACTACCCCATGGTGTCGGCCTCCTACTCGGAAGCGCGCTCCTCGCTCGCCAAGAGCCTCGGCCTCGGCCAACAACGCAACAAGGCGGCGACCAAGGCTGCCGCGACGGCTGAGACGGTGAGCGCACCGGCACCGGCGGCCGAGGCCCCCAAGAGCCGAGGCACCCGCAAGAAGGCGGCCGAAGCGCCGACCAAGCCGCGCAGCCGGCGCAAGGCTGCCGAGCCGGCTCTCGCGGAGTAGTATGCTGGCCGGCAGGCGCTTTGCGCCTGCCGGCTCCGCTACGGGACCGATCGAGTGATGCGTTGGGAAGTTGCACCGGTCGACACCGGCCCGGATCCACAGACCGGCGAGTTGGTCTACCTCGTCTCGGTGCACTCTGACCGGTTTGCCGAATGGCTCTCGCTGACCGTCATGATCAAGGACGCCGGTGGGGAGGCAGAGAACGAAGCTGCTGCCCTGGCCAAGGCGGCCGAGTTCGCCGGTCAGTTCGCCGCGAACGCAAAGAACTCACAACAGCCGATCAGGCCGGATTCGGTGCGAAGCGCGGACCACGCTGGAGAAGCTCCACAAGAGCCTGCTGGCGCAACCCATGTGCTCGAAAACCGTTCTACGGCCTCTAACACAGCTCAGGAGGCAGGCATGACGGACCGCGTGACACGCGCCGAAGCTGCGGCAGTCCTTGGCAATGTCGATGAGAAGGTGCTCGTCGATGTGATCGCAACGGGAGCGACCAAGGCGGAGGTCGCGGAAGCGTTTGCCTGGGTCGAGAACGACGAAGCCATGCTGAACGAGGGACGCCCGCTGCCCGGCGGCCGCGCAGCTCAGGTGATCGCCATCCTGCAGGCGCAGCTGGAGAGCGAGACGTCAGAGCCGTAAGAGCAATGCTCACACCGTCGCGCTTCCGGTGACTTGCCGCAGAACCACGCAAAAGCCCTCTGGCACGCCCGTGAATGGGCTCTGCGCGTTGTGAGACCTCGGATTAGGCAGCGCCACGGGCGT
>NZ_BJZU01000271.1 GCF_007992195.1 Methylobacterium oxalidis
CCCGGCCATCAGGAGCTTGGTACCGAGCAGGGAGCCGTACGAGGCTCCCAGGATCAGGATGTTGCGTGCCATGCTTTCCTCCCTCGGACTTTCGCTACGAATTTCCGAAGACCCGAGGTGCGTCCAGTTTGTATTTTTTATGCAACCGTCGAGAAAAATTGACGGGCCGACGCTCATGCCAAACCGTGACCAAGACCTTCAGTAGCATTGTTCGATGCAGGGTGGTGCTCACTGGCTTATCAGAGCGATCTAAGAAGCTTGGCGCTGATCTGCAGCAGTGCGAGCACATCGCCCTCGCAGATCCGGTCGTTGTTGTGGGAGGGATTGATGGGCTTCTACGAGCGACACATCGGACCGCGCCTCGTGCGCTGCCTGTGCGGCATGGCCGACATCAGCGCCGAGCGCGAGAAGGTCGTGCCGGAAGCGACCGGCACTGTCCTGGAGATCGGGTTCGGGCCCGGATTGAACCTGCCCTTCTACGACCCTGAACGCGTCACTTGCGTCATCGGCGTTGATCCTAACGAGCCGTTCCTGAGGCTCGGAGAAGCACAGCAGCGTGCAGCACGAGTTCCCGTCGAGATCAGGCAAGCGCCAGCGGAACGGCTGCCGCTCGACCCGGCCTCTGTGGACACGGCTGTGGTCACGTTCACTCTGTGCTCTGTCCAGGATCCGATGCAGTCGCTCGCGGAGCTGCGACGCGTACTGCGGCCCGAAGGCCAGGTTCTGTTCCTTGAGCACGGCCTGTCTCACGAGCAACCGGTGGCGCGGTGGCAGCGCCGGCTGAACCCATGGTGGAAGCCGCTTGCTCTCGGCTGCAACCTCATTCGACCTGTACTGGGCTCGTTCCAGGCAGCAGGGTTCAGGATCGCCGAATGCGAGGAGTACTACCTGCCGCGTACGCCGAGGCCGATGGGCTTTCTCAGCCGAGGCAGAGCGCAGCCTGCTTAAGGGACGCATCTTCGCAGTAAGACAGAACTGCTCGCTGCTCTCTCAGCGCCGTGCAGGTAGTACCAGTCACACCGGACTTCGACGCACGGCTCACTGACCTGATGTAAGCGCGCCAAGGCTGTGTCTCTGCCGGCGCGTTCACTGGCGCGGCCGGCACTGGTGCTGCCCTGTCGGGCCGGAAGGGCGCTTACATCCGAGCGGCCGGAACAGCTCACTCAGGCCGTCGTGATGTAGTCGCGCATGGCTTGGCGCTCGGCCTCCAAGGCGGGCAGGCGACGCTTGACCACGTCGCCGATCGAGACGAGGCCAACGAGCTTGCCGCTCTCGCACACCGGCATGTGGCGGAAACGCCCGTCAGTCATCAGCTGCATGATCTCCCCGTTGGTTGTCTCGCGACGGCAGGTGGCTACCTCGGTCGTCATATGGCTCGAGATGCGAGCGTTGAGTGCGGATGCCCCTTGGTTGGCCAGGGCATGCATGATGTCGCGTTCCGAGAGAATACCGGCGACGTGTCCCTCAGGGTCGCAGACGACCAGGGCGCCGATGCTGTTGTCGGCCAGGAGATGGATCGCATCGTCGAGGGTGCGTTCGGGCTGCACCGTGATGACGGAAGAGCCCTTCTCGGCGAGGATATGGGCGACGGTCATGGACGTCCCTCTCGGGAGAAACATGCGCACTGTCAGCCTGCAGCGCGCCTGCATGGTCGTGATCGACCGGGATTGCT
>NZ_BJZU01000272.1 GCF_007992195.1 Methylobacterium oxalidis
GGGCGCGACGCGGTGGCAGGCCAGGTGATCGAGGCCCTGCGCCGCCTCGAGTATCGCGGCTACGACTCCGCCGGCATCGCCACCCTCGAGCACGGGCGCCTCGAGCGCCGCCGCGCCGAGGGCAAGCTCGCCAACCTCCAGCTCAAGCTCGTCCAGGCCCCGCTCGCCGGCGCCATCGGCATCGGACACACCCGCTGGGCCACGCACGGCAAGCCCAACGAGATCAACGCCCACCCCCACGCAACCGACCGCCTCGCCGTCGTCCACAACGGCATCATCGAGAACTTCCGCGAGCTCAAGAGCGAGCTCGAAGCCCACGGCATCGCCTTCGAGACCGAGACCGACACCGAGGTCGTCGCCCAGGCCGTCAGCCACGCCATGGCCCAGGGCCTCGCCCCCGTCGAGGCGGTGGCCGCCACCCTGCCCCGCCTGCGCGGCGCCTTCGCGCTCGGCTTCCTCTTCGCCGGCCGCGACGACCTCCTGATCGGCGCCCGCCACGGCGCACCCCTCGCCATCGGCTACGGCGACGGCGAGACCTACCTCGGCTCCGACGCGCTGGCGCTCGCCCCCTTCACCGACGAGATCACCTATCTCGAAGAGGGCGACTGGGCCATCCTGACCCGCGCGGGCGCCGAGATCCGCGACGCCCAGGGCCAGCCCGTCGCGCGCCCGCGCCAGAAGATCGCCGCGCAGGCCTACCGCATCGACAAGGGCAACCACCGCCACTTCATGGCCAAGGAGATCCACGAGCAGCCGGAGGTGGTCGGGCGCACGCTCAGCCACTACGTCGACCTCGCGCAGGGCCGCGTCGCCCTGCCCGAGCCGCTGCCCTTCTCGTTTGCCGACCTGACCCGCATCTCCATCACCGCCTGCGGCACCGCCTACTACGCGGGGCTGGTGGCCAAGTACTGGTTCGAGAAGCTCGCCCGCCTGCCGGTGGAGATCGACGTGGCCTCCGAGGCGCGCTACCGCGAGGCGCCGCTGGAGGCGGGCGGGCTGACGCTGGTGATCTCGCAGTCGGGCGAGACCGCCGACACCCTGGCCTCGCTGCGCTACGCCAAGGCCGAGGGCCAGCACACGCTGGGCATCGTCAACGTGCCGACCTCGACCATCGCGCGGGAGGCCTCGGCCGTGCTGCCGACGCTCGCGGGCCCGGAGATCGGGGTGGCCTCGACCAAGGCGTTCTCCTGCCAGCTCACCGTGCTGCTGTGCCTGGCGCTGCACGCGGGCCGCGAGCGCGGCGTGCTCGATGCGGCCACCGAGCGGCGGCTGGTGGACGCGCTGATCACGGTGCCGGGGCTGATGGCGCAGGCCGTGCGGCAGGAGGGCGAGATCGAGGTTCTGGCGCGCGAGATCGCCAAGGCCCGCGACGTGCTGTACCTGGGCCGGGGCACGGCCTACCCGATGGCGCTGGAGGGTGCGCTGAAGCTGAAGGAGATCAGCTACATCCACGCGGAGGGCTACGCGGCGGGCGAGTTGAAGCACGGCCCGATCGCGCTGATCGACGAGAGCGTGCCGGTGATCGTGATCGCGCCGCACGACGGGATCTTCGAGAAGACGGTGTCGAACATGCAGGAGGTGGCCGCGCGCGGCGGCCGGATCATCCTGGTGGGGGATGCCAAGGGCGCGGCGGCGGCGGGGCTCGA
>NZ_BJZU01000273.1 GCF_007992195.1 Methylobacterium oxalidis
GGCTGCCGCCCTTCCTCTGGCTCGGCGCCTTCTTCCTCGTGCCCTTCGCGATCACGCTGAAGATCAGCCTGTCCGAGCCCGCCACCGCGATGCCGCCCTACCTGCCGGTGCTCGACTGGCAGAGCGGCATCGAGGGCTGGTCGACCTTCCTGGAGGCGCTGCACTTCGGGAACTACGAGACGATCGCGGGCGACGCCCTTTACCGGGACGCCGCCCTCTCCTCGCTCGGCCTCGCGCTCGCCGCGACCGCCATCCTCGTCTGCCTCGGCACGCCGCTCGCCTACGCGATGGCACGCGCCCCCGGGCGCCTGCAGCCCCTCCTCGTGGCGCTCCTCGTGGTGCCGTTCTGGACGAGCTTCCTGATCCGGGTCTACGCCTGGATCGCCATCCTCAAGCCCGAGGGCCTCCTGAACGCCGGCCTCCTGCGGCTCGGGCTGATCCGCGAGCCGCTGGAGATCCTCAACACGCAGGCCGCGGTGATGATCGGGCTCGTCTACGCCTACCTGCCCTTCATGGTGCTGCCGCTCTACGCCGTGACGAGCCGCATCGACCCGGCCCTGCGGGAGGCGGCGGCCGATCTCGGCGCCTCGCCGACCCGGGTGTTCTGGACCGTGACCCTGCCTCTGTCGCTGCCCGGGCTCGCCGCCGGGGCGCTCCTCTGCTTCATCCCGATGGTCGGCGAGTTCATCATCCCGGACCTTCTCGGCGGCTCGGACACGCTGATGCTCGGCCGCGTCCTGTGGAGCGAGTTCTTCTCGAACCGCGACTGGCCGCTCGCCTCGGCGGTGGCGATCCTGCTCCTCGTGATCCTGGTCGGCCCCGTCGTGCTGTTTCGCGAGGCGGAGACCCGGCGCGGCGAGGCGGCCCGGTGATGCGGGGAACCCGCCCGTGACCGCCTTCACCCGCACGGCCCTCGTCCTCGGCCTCGCCTTTCTCTACGCGCCGATCCTCGTGCTCGTCGTGTTCTCGTTCAACGCCTCCGCGCTCGTCACGGTCTGGGGCGGCTTCTCCACTCGCTGGTACGGAGTGCTGTTCTCGGACGGGCCGCTGATCGAGGCTGCCTGGGTCAGCCTGCGGGTGGCGCTGGTGGCCGGCCTCATCGCCACCCTGCTCGGCACGCTCGCGGCGCTGGCGCTCGAGCGGCACGGGCGCTTCCGCGGGCGCGGCCTGTTCACGGCCCTCGTCTACGCGCCGATGGTGATGCCGGAGGTGATCACCGGCCTGTCCCTGCTGCTCCTGTTCGTCGGCATCGGGCTCGATCGGGGCCTCGCCACCATCGTCATCGCGCATGCGACCTTCGGCACGGGCTTCGTGGCGGTGATCGTGGGCGCCCGCCTGAAGGGGCTCGACCGCACGCTGGAGGAGGCCGCGGCCGATCTAGGGGCCGGCCCGGCGCGGGTCTTCCGCACGGTCACCCTGCCGCTGCTGGCGCCGGCCGTGGTCGCGGGCTTCCTCCTGGCCTTCACCCTGTCTCTCGACGACCTCGTCATCGCGAGCTTCGTCTCGGGCCCCGGCGCCACGACCCTGCCGATGCGCCTCTACAGCCAAGTCCGCCTCGGGGTGAATCCCGAGATCAACGCCGCCTCGACGCTCCTCATCGCCCTCGTGAGCGTCGTGGTGCTCGCGGCCTCCCGGCTCCTCGG
>NZ_BJZU01000274.1 GCF_007992195.1 Methylobacterium oxalidis
TATGATCCATCACCTCGCGCCCGGTCAGGTCGTCGGGGCTGTAGATCGCGCCTTTGGCAAGTTAGTCGCGAGAGCAGCTTAATGTCGCGCGGGAGGAGATCCCAGAGGACGGGGATCAGCGCTCAATCATGGTACTGATGAGGTGGCCGCGCTTTCTACTCGGCCAAGTCTCTCAAGAATTGGAGCCTCCGAAAATCCCGGAGCGGTTCAGAGCGCATCGAGAACTCGGGTGAGGGTCGTCTGCTGGCTGTCGCGAGCAAGCCAGCACCGCAAGCTGTTCCGTAACGTCCAGCCGGCGAGCAGCGCCGCACCCTTGCTCAGGCTCTTTATGAGCAAGCCCTCTTGGACTGCTTGCCGCAGACCCCAAGAAAGCTGCCCGCCTCGCTTGGACATTCGGCGCGATTAGGTGCAGGGCAGTGACATCATCAGCCGATCCGAACCCGTAGGCGCTGGTGGCCGAGAGTGACGTGTACTCCCGCCTGCATCGCGAGGAGTGCCGTCATGGCCGATCCTTCCCACAAATGCTTGCCGCGCGGCCACTACGACAGGCTGCTGATCGAGACCTCATGTGAGGCCATCGAGCAGTCCCGCAAGCTGCTGGAGCAAACCGGGCCGCTATTGGCCACCAAACCGGCTAAGCCGCCGATTCCGCAGACCGGCAAAGCTCTGGATCGACCGTGGGAGAGCTTGAAAGTAACGAGCTACGCCTCCGATCTTGAGCGGCGCCCCGATCAGGTCAGCGTCGGGGGCTTGAACCTGCCGGAGCCGGACAGCCCTGAGGGTGAGCTACTCCGGCTCCGCGAGCAGCAGGCGGAGATGGCCGGCGAGCTTCAGCACCGCACCCGCAACCTGATCGCCGTCGTGCGCTCGCTGGCTAACCAGACCATGCGGCGGACTGGGCCCACCGAGGCGTTCCGGGAGCAGTTCACGGGTCAGCTTGGCGCGCTCTCCCGCGTGCAGGGCCTGCTCTCTCGTTACGGTCACGAGCCGATCACCATGCGTGCTCTGATCGAGACCGAACTCGGCGCGCTCGGGTCCGCCCTGCGGGACCGTATCCTGCTGGAAGGGCCGGAGGTGAGCATCCGCAAGGCGGTGGTGCAGAGCTTCGCCCTGGCGCTGTACGAGCTGATCACCACTGCCAGCCGCTACGGTGCGCTCGCCAGCGAGCAGGGGTGTCTTTCGGTGACTTGGCGGATCGAGACGCGCGATGACGGCGGCTGGCTGGTTCTGGACTGGACCGAGGAAGGTCTGGATCCGGCGCGCGAGGAAGCCTTGATCCGACGCGGCTACGATTGTGAGCTGATTGAGAAGGCTCTGCCCTACGTGCTCGGCAGTAAGGGGCATTATACCATCACCGAGACAAAGCTGCGCTGCTCCATCGAGCTGCGGCTCACCACCCGCCGCGAGAGCGACCGGTGACCGGCTCCTTTGAAGCGCCTCTCGAACTCGCAAGCCGCCAACTCGCCGAGGCCGAGCAGCGCCAGGCGCGACAGATTCATTTGATTGCCGGACTTGTGGGCAGTGAGGAGGCGTTAGTGCATTCCCAGCAGGTGCTGGCCGAGATCACCCGCACGCTCACCCTTGCACGAGCGCACCGCTCACTTCTCCTCAGCCTTCCCGAAGCTGAGTGACTAGGG
>NZ_BJZU01000275.1 GCF_007992195.1 Methylobacterium oxalidis
CATCGCACTCTACCCCGACGACGCCACCGAGCGGGCCATGCTCCTGAGCTACGCCGACACCGCCCTCTACCGGGCGAAATCGGAGGGCCGGGGCACCTACCGCTTCTTCGAGGCGAAGATGGGCGCGCAGGTGCGGGAGCGCCGCCTCCTCGAGCACGATCTGCGCCACGCCGTCGCCCGCGGCGAGATGCACCTCGTCTACCAGCCTCAGACCGACGTCCGGAACGGGTCCGTGACCGGGTTCGAGGTTCTCCTGCGCTGGCGGCATCCCGAGCGCGGCGCGATCTCGCCCGCCGTCTTCATCCCGATCGCCGAGGAGAGCGGCGTCATCCTGCAGATCGGCGAGTGGGTGCTGCGGGAAGCCTGCCGGGAGGCCGCGACCTGGACCAATCCCCTTACCGTGGCCGTCAATGTGTCGGCCGTTCAGATCCACGCGCCGCACTTCGTGCAGCTCGTTCACGAGAGCCTGTTCCGGACGGGGCTGAAGCCGGAACGCCTCGAGATCGAGATCACCGAGACGGCGCTGATCCGCGATCCGTCCCGGGCCCAGTCGACGCTGCGCCAGCTCAAGGCGCTCGGCGTGCGGATCGCCATGGACGATTTCGGCACCGGATACTCGTCTGTATCGAACCTGCGCGCCTATCCGTTCGACAAGATCAAGATCGACGGCTCCTTCATCCGTTCGGTGGATGCCAACGAGCAGACGGCCGCCATCGTGCGCTCGATGCTGGGCCTGGGGCGCGGCCTCGGGCTGCCGGTCCTGGCTGAGGGCGTGGAGACGGACGCCGAGCTGCGCTTCCTCGCCGCCGAGGATTGCCAGGCGGCCCAGGGCTACCTGATGGGCCGGCCGGCCGCGATCGAGCAGTTCGCGCGCTTCACGCACGGTAATCAGTTAAAGCCGGATCAATCAGTGGCCGCCGCGTAGGTCGAGCTTTGCCCTCACGACTCAATGTGCAGCTCGGAGAGCACGAAGCGCGCGATCGATGCCCCGAACTGATCCTAGCTGCACTCTAGAGCGTGGTGCTGTATGGACTTAAGCTCAAGGTGTCGGTGGCTCGTCATCGTGCTGGTGACGCAGTTCGGGTGCCCCCTTGTCTGGCTCTGAGATCACTGACGACGCGACCTGGCTCTCCGTCCGACTGGTGTCAACGAACAGGCGGGCCTCGCCTTCCTTCACGCCGAGGCTGCGCAACGCGTAGAGCGTCATGCCGAGCGCGAGCTCCCGCTCGCCCATCAAGACGAGGCCGACCTTATCTTCCTCAAGGTGCCGGCGCTCGGCGTCGCTGTGAGTGCGCACCACCGTGTCAATCTTCGGATTAGCCTCTCGCGCGATCTCGACGAGCCGCCGTGCCTGGTGGGCGTCAGGCGTTGCAATGACGAGTAGGCTCGCCTTGCTGATGTCAGCCGCCTCCAGAATGCCAGGGGCCGTGGCGTCGCCGAACACGGCTTGAATGCCTTCCGCGCGCAGATCCAAGACCCGGCGCCGGTCGCGGTCCACCACCACGTAGGGCAGGTCCCAGGTCTGCAGCGCCTGGATGATACTGCTGCCGACCCGGCCGTAGCCGACCACCACGGCGTGACCACGCCGGCGGGTGGATCTGGTGGTGATAGGAGGTGCCGCCACCCCTTTGCGTTCG
>NZ_BJZU01000276.1 GCF_007992195.1 Methylobacterium oxalidis
TCGTCCGAGCGTCCCTCGACCCGGGTGATCTGCTCGGTGAGCGCGTTGAGGCGCCCGGCCTGTGTGCCGACCGCGTTGAGGAGCGGGATCGCTTCCGCGGTCAGCTGCGCTGCCTCGATCACGGTCTCGCCCATCTCGCGCATCAGCGGCTCGAAGCTGCGGACTTCGTAGAGGGCAATCGTCTTCACCGTCTTGTTCATCGCGTCGATGGCATCGTCCATCGACTGGATCAGGTCCTTGATGTCGCCGCGGTCGAAAGGGGTGATGAAGCTGCGCCGCACAGCGAGCAGGACCTCGGCCGTGATCGCGTCGGCCTCGTGCTCGCGATCGACGATGGTCTGACAGTAGCGCGGGACGTTCTCGCCGCCCTGGAGTACGCCTTGAAGGGCTTCGGCACCCGCGATCAGCGTCTGGGAGTGGCGGGCAAACAGATCGAAGAAGCGGTCCTCGCGCGGCATCAGAGCCCGAAACCAACCTAGCATCCAGCGAACCCCTCGATCGTCCACACACGGATCCGCAGAGCGGCACCACCTCTGCGTGTGTAGCGTTGTTCAACTCAGCCGTGCGAGGCAAGGCGCTCTAGATGCCGAGCACCAAGCACAAACGCTACATCGCCTTCCTTGTTGCCGTGACCGGCTCGGCCAGCATCGGCGATGAGGCTGAGGCAGTGACATACGCCGCACTGAAGCCGAGTGCAGAGGAGGCTACGGCGAGCGTTAAGGCTACGGTTGATGCTGCCGCTCATGTTGCGGTCGTCGGCAAGCTGTCCACCGAAATGGCCAAGACCATCAAGCTCAAGCGAGACGAGGTCCGAGTGATCTGAGTACGTCAACAGCCCAAGGCGTGCCACTCTTCGGCAAGGAAAATAAGTCGTCTCCGAACGCTTTGAGGGCTCCACCACGCTGACACTCACGGTAAGATCTGCAAATGAGCGACGCTCAAGGTCCAGCAGAAGCTTGTGAGGTCTTCGCCTGAGCCGCAGCGAAGGTCTTGTGTGGATGGCTCCCGCATTGCATGTGGCGAATTGAGGTTCTGACGCGTTGGTCGGGGAGAATGCGCCCAGCTTGCGCTGCCTGAGCGGCTGCAAGGCCGAGCCGGTCTACGTTGATGCTGTGCTCGCAGCCCTGACCGAGTCGGACCGCGGTTCCTTCTGGAAGCCGAACACGCGCCCGGCCGCGGTTGCTCCGGCTCGACGTCCGTTCCGGATCTCGGACCGGCGCCGGTACATTCGCCCGGGGCGCCGGGACGATGACGACGATCCGCCGTCATGTCCGGCGGCAGCGATGCCGCGCCCGCGGACGCCTCCCAGTGCTGCCGCACTCGCCCTCTGCATCCCAGCGTAGCAGCAAGGAGCGCGCCGCCAGTGTGACACCATAAGCTCGGGCGTCACGCGCGGCAGCCATCCTCCATTCTGAGATGACGCGAGTCAGGCTCGCGGCAACTCAGCCTGAGCGACCTGGCTTCGGCCGGCTTCGCGGACGCAGGCTCGACGGCGACGCTCCGCCGATGTCGGCCGAGAAGGTGCACGCTCCTGCACGAACTGCGGCTTCAACTTCAGCGGCGCCTAGGTGATGTTCTCGATCATCATCACGAGCGTGCCCTTCATGCGGCGGCCTCCA
>NZ_BJZU01000277.1 GCF_007992195.1 Methylobacterium oxalidis
CCCGGCGATAGTCGTCGAGCGTCATCTGATCGATCGCCTTGCCGGCTGATCTCTGCACGCGCTGCACCAAGTCCAGGCTGTGAGGCTTGCCGCTCGCGAAGAAATGACCATCGTCGGTCCAGTACTGGCAGGCATCGATGCCTTCAACGCGTCCCTCCCACGGGTGGGAGCGGCCGCCCGCTACCGTGACGGGGCCAGCGGTGTGGCCGTTGCGTGTGCGATAGGAAAGTCCAACCTGCAGCTTCATCCTGAATCAGGTGTAGGCTGCGACGAGCCCAAACAAGGGCGTGCGGCAGATGGCGTGATCCGCCGAAACGCACACAGATCCAGCGACCACCGAACGCCTGGCCGCTTACCTTGTGAAGGGGCCTAGGAAGGTCACAGCGGCCTCGTGATGTCACGGCGGCGAAGATTGCCGGCAACGGCAGTCCGTTCACACTCCGGCAACTTCTCTCAGCGCCTTACCCAACAAGCGTTCTCTATGCCCGCCCAACCTCGGCTGCCTTGCGGAGCAATCTTGCTAGCACGAGGTGCAGTGAGGCAACCTACGCTCTCCGCAGCCGAACGCCAGGGCCGCTGATAGCTGGGATGAACTCCACGCTGGGCGCATCGCAGCACCAGCGAAAAGCCCCGCGAGCCGTGAGGCTACGGGGCTTTGTCGATCGGCTACGCGAGATTGATCGGGCTGCCCCCTCGTAGCCATGCCGGAGGAGTGTCGCTCTCCGAAGACGAAGATTTGCATCTTCGCAGCTGATTCGCTGTTGCGAAGCAGGAACACTCGGGTGGCAGAGACGGGCCTGCCGCTGCCTGAGCTCGCGTGAGCAGGTGGATGTGAGGTCGACGAGACTGCAGGAGCGACCGGGTGTACGCTTCGGGCCGGCGGAGACGGGCACGATGTCTGGAAAGCACTGGGCGCCTCACATTCTGAAGAGGCTCAATGAGCAGTGGCTCGTTGTCGAAGCGCCCTGGGACATGCCAGCCGGCTCTCATGAACTCGATCGGTCCACGCCGGTCATTGAGGGTCAGGCCTACAAGGTCATCGGCGGCGAAGTTGACGCCCGCCCGCTTGCGAAAGGCGAGCGCATCCAGATCCGCGTCGAGCGAGTGGATAACGCCGGATGAGCGGCTCACGAAAGAGCCCGCTCCGGCGGAAGCCGGGCGGGCTGGAGTGTCGTCAGGTCCGTACCGGCATTACTGCCGGACCCAGAAACGGTAGGCGAGCCGAACCAGTTTCCGTCTGCCCGAACCCGCACGAAAAAACCCGCCGCGACGACGATCGTCGAGCGGGCTGAAGGTGTAGATCCGGCCCCTCGCTACGGCTGAAGGGGCAGTGGGCAGACAGCCTGGCTGCGTGCTGTAATCCGGACGTGAAAGGCCCAGCGTGCCTTGAGGCTGCGGAGTTGGGTATCGCTACGTTCGCGCAAATAACAACACACGTTTTGGGAAGAAGCGCATGTCACGCAACATTCTGATCCTGGGAGCCTCGTACGGCTCGCTGCTCGGCACGAAGCTGCTGATGGCCGGT
>NZ_BJZU01000278.1 GCF_007992195.1 Methylobacterium oxalidis
TCGAGCGGCCGTTCTCGTACATCCGCCAGGACTTCTTCCTGGCGCGCTCCTTCCGCGACCTCGGCGACCTGAACGCTCAGCTTCGGTCTTGGCTCGACACCGTCGCCAACGTCCGCCTGCACGGCACCACGCAGCGGATCGTCTCGGAAGCCTTCGCCGCCGAGAAGCCCGAGTTGCAGCCGCTGCCGGCCGTGCCCTTCGACGCCCTGCTCAAGCTGGAACGGCGCGTCAGTCACGACGGCCTGGTCTCGATCGGCGGCAACTACTACAGCGTGCCGGACCGGACCCGGCGTGTCGTCGAAGTGCATCAGCTGCCCGACACGATCCGCATCCTCGACGGCGGCCGCCTCGTGGCGAGCCACCCGATCCTGGAAGGGCGTCGGCAGTACCGCGTCGATCCCGGCCATCGGCAGGGCGCGGCCGCCCGGGCCATGCGCCACGGCCATCCCGACAGCCAGATGATCGGCCGCCGCGGCGATCACGTCGCCCGGCGCTCGCTCGCCGTCTACCAAGCCATCGGCGAACGGCTCGCCGGCGGGATCGGAGGCCGGTCATGACCCGTGCCGCTGTCTCCTGTGCCGTCACGACCCTCGACAGCATCAAGCGCAGCCTTGTCGGCCTGCGCATGCCGCGCGCCCTGGAGGTCCTCGACGCCACGATCCGCCGCATCGAGCAGGGCGAGATCGACGGCATCAGCGCCCTCGACGAGATCCTGACTGAGGAACTCACGCTGCGCGAGAACCGCCGCGTGAAGACCGCCCTGCTCGTGGCGCGCCTGACCACGATCAAGACGCTGGCCGGCTTCGACTTCGCCTTCCAGCCCTCGCTCGACCGGGAGCGCATCCTGGCGCTGGCCGAGCTGACCTTCATCGACCGGGCCGAGGTGGTTCACCTGCTTGGACCACCCGGCACCGGCAAGAGCCATCTCGCCACCGCGCTCGCCGTTGAGGCGGTCAAGGCCGGACGCAGCGTGGTGTTCTCGACGCTGGCCGATCTGATCGCCTCGCTGGCCAAGGCCGAGCGGGACGGCTCCCTGCGCGAACGCATCCGCTATCTCTGCCGCGCCGCGCTGCTGGTGGTGGACGAGATCGGATACCTTCCTGTCATCCCGGGTGGAGGCAACCTGTTCTTCCAGCTCGTCAATGCGCGCTATGAGCGGGGTGCGATGATCCTGACCTCGAACCGCGGCTTTGCCGAATGGGGCGAGGTGTTCGGTGATCCGGTCGTGGCCACGGCGCTGCTCGACCGCCTGCTGCACCATGCCGTAGTCATCCAGATTGAGGGAGCGAGCTATCGCCTGCGCCAGCACGCCGATCTTGTGCCCGAGCACGTGCGCTCCAAGGCCGTCATCATCCCGCCGCCCGCTCCCAAGCGCCGCGGCCGTCCACCCCGGAAGGCGCTATCCGATCACGCAGCCGGCTGATCACCGACCACAGACCCCGCTGCCAGGGAATTTTGAAAGCCCAGAAGCGCGGAGACTTCGGCGCCCGTTGAC
>NZ_BJZU01000279.1 GCF_007992195.1 Methylobacterium oxalidis
CTTAATCGATGAGACAACGGCAGAACGGCTCGGCGTTCATAGTAGCGGATCGTGGAAGCATTCACCCCTGTCCGCTCGGATAGCTCCCAGATTGTTACGCCCGCCTTGGTCCCTCCACGTTCTGTGACGCGGCAAACCCTCCCCAATACTGTCCTGAGCTCAACGGGGCGCTTATGCGAGAGTGCCCCGCTTACCACCAGCAGCCACTGAGTACTGACGGCGGAAGGCATTGAGGGCGCTTTGACTACAACGCCGAATTGGACGGTTGATCAGACGATCCTGCGAGCCTAAGCCTAAAGACCGGGGCTAACAATTTGAGGGGGCCGAGATAGCTACACGAAGATCGTGGCGCGCCCGCATGAGAGGATAGGGATAGTATCTTTAATCTGCCTATTTCCCGATGGCTGGGCTCGGATCAAGAGGCGGCATTGTCTGTGGGATTGCCCGGCGGCAAGAAGTCGATCTCGCCCCCGTTCAGGTAAGCTCATTGGTTGAGGTTTGCAGATGGACCAGTCCGCGGAGATGCCAGCACAGCCCGGCTTTGCGACAGGAGCCAGGCAAGATGATGCGTGGCGCACTCTGCTCCCAACCGACGTTCAAGAAGCCGTATCATCTGCGCTTCGCGACGCGGCGCACTCACTGGTCATCCCGAGCTTCCGCAGCTCTCGGCCCGCAGAACTATCACGGAAAGCATCGGGCACCCTCGTCACGCAGATCGACCGCGATGTTGAGAGCCGATTGGCCGCGGTTGTGACGATGCTCCTTCCAAACTCGCGGGTGATCGGCGAGGAGGCGGTGGCGGCGGATCCAAAGCTGCTCATGCATCTCGGAGATGAATGGGTCTGGGTCATCGATCCACTCGATGGCACAGCGAACTTTGTGGAAGGCCAGGCGCCCATCGCCATGATGGTGTCGCTTCTGAACCGCGGCACGCCAATCCTGGCTTGGATCCTCGACCCGCTCGAAGACATCCTGCTGACCAGAGGCCGAGGTGAGGGCCTTACAACGGGCCAGGCAGCGGCGGCTGCTCCCTCGTTGCGCGATCTCCGCGGCGCGGCCTGGATCCGCTATTTCGATGACGAGCTGCGGAAGGCCACCGAGGGGCGCTTCTCCGCTGTCGGACAGGTGACGCCGGGCTGCAAATGCACGGGTGCGGAGTACCTTTCCCTCCTCCAGGGGCAGCAGGATTTCGTGCTATTCTGGCGAAGCATGCCCTGGGATCATACGGCCGGGATCCTCCTGCTGCAGGAGAGCGGCGGCCATGCTGCATATCTAAACCGTGATCCGTTCCGGCCTGGAGCCAAGAGATATGGTCTCTTGGCCGCACGGAGCAGACAGATCTGGGATCAAGTTTGGACGGCTCTCATTGAGGGTGTGCCGGATCCGGAGGGTTTGCTCAGCCGAGAGGTGAAGGTTTACTGATGCTACCCAGCTAGATTCAGGCAAAGCTGTGCTTGTGGAGTGCTGCGATGCCGGTGCAAGGTTAGGG
>NZ_BJZU01000280.1 GCF_007992195.1 Methylobacterium oxalidis
CCGAGGAGGAGGTCGTCGAGATCGCCGGCTCCGGTGCCATCGGCGCCGTGCAGAAGATCGCCGCGGAGTAACGATCCGGCCCCGCCTGTCCCGCCCGGACGCGGGCGGGACGGCGATCGGGTGGTGCGAAACCCGCTCTCAGGGGTTATCCGGCATCACCCGTCCCTTCGGAGCCCCTCCCCGCCGCGGGGTGGGGCCCCGCGCTCAAGCCCGGAGCCCTCATGCGCATCGCTTTCATCGGTCAGCAGGATTTCGGAAAGGCCGTGCTCGAGGCCTTCCTGGCGCGGGGCGATGAGGTGGCGGGGGTGTTCTGTGCGCCCGAGAAGGAGGGGGCAAGGCCCGACGCGCTGCGGACGGCGGCGCAGGAGAAGGGCCTGCAGGTCTTCCAGTTCCCGAGCCTGAAGAGCGCGGAGGCCGAGGAGGCCATGCGGGCGCTCAACGCCGACATCGGCATCATGGCCTACGTGCTGCAGTTCGCGCCGCAGAGCTTCGTCAACATCCCGGCGCACGGCACCATCCAGTACCACCCGTCCCTGCTGCCGCGGTACCGCGGCCCCTCCTCGATCAACTGGCCGATCGCCAAGGGCGACACCGAGACCGGCCTCTCGATCTTCCGCCCGACGGACGGGCTCGACGAGGGTCCGGTGATCCTCCAGAAGACCTGCGCGATCGGGCCCGACGACACGATCGGCGAGGTCTACTTCAACACCCTCTTCCCGCTCGGCGTGGCGGCGATGCTGGAGGCGGCCGACCTCGTGGTGGCCGGCCGGCACGCCGAGACCGCCCAGGACGAGGCGCAGGCGAGCTACGAGGGCTGGTTCCGCGCCCGCGAGGCCCAGATCAACTGGGCGAGCCACGTCGATCACATCTACAACATCATCCGCGCGGCGAACCCGGCGCCCGGCGCCTGGACCACCCTGAACGGCCAGAAGCTGCAGATCTTCGACGCCCGCAAGCACGTCGTGCGCACGATCGGCGGGGTGAAGGGCAAGATCGGCGAGGTCACGGAGGTCGGCGCGGACTCGTTCCGCGTCACCGCGCAGGGGGGCCAGATCGAGGTCTTCAAGGTGAAGCCGGAGGGCGGCAAGAAGGTCTCGGCCGGCGAGCTCGCGTCGGGCGGCGGGCTCGCCTCGGGGACGATCCTCGGCACCTGAGAGCGGGCTCCGCGCCCGCCGCAATCCCCCTGCGCGGGAGGCACGGGGGCGCGAGCTTGACAATACTGGAATCTGGCATACCAGTTTCAATTTCGTGCGGATGTCAGCTATAGCTGCCCGACGCGTGCCGCCTTCCGGGGCACGAACGCGCGCGGGATCGGGACATCGAGCCGGGCATCGCTCCTTGAGGGAGGGCCGCAGATCTGGAACTGCCGTCATCAGAACGGCAGGCGTCATAGGCGAGAACCCGGCGCGTCCCGAGGGACGCGGCGGGGTGCGGGAGAGGAAACG
>NZ_BJZU01000281.1 GCF_007992195.1 Methylobacterium oxalidis
TGTCGTCTAATCGCCTCGCATAAAGCAAGTCCCTTTTGGGCGTCGGGCCGTCGTTTGCCGGGAGCACGGTCGTCTTCGCGGTCGGCATGTGCCGCCGCATGATGGGGCTTCGCAGGATGAACCTTCCGATGTGCAAGCCGCACTCGATGGACCGGTGAGATCTCAGGGTGCAACAGCTTCGGCGGAATGGTTCGCCCACGTCCCGGCAGGGACGCCTCGACGCGCTTTGACGCGCGGCAAGCTTGGGTGCTGTCGTGTCAGGCCATGGCAGCCTTCGCACGGTAGGATTGGCCGGACTTCAGCATGGCGTGCATGACGACAGCCAGCTTGCGCGCGACCGCCACGGCGGCGCGCTTGAAGCCGAGCCGCTCGCGCAGCGTCAGCCCCCATGCGCGCAGGTCGCTGTCCACCCGGCTGCGCGTCAGGAGAACGGTCGCCGCCTCAAAGAGGAGCCCCCGCATATGCGCGTCTCCTCTCCGGGAGATGTGGCCGTCATAGTCGACCTCACCCGATTGATAGCGTCGCGTCGTCAGCCCGAACCAGGCGGCGACGGAGCGCGACGATCTGAAGTTCGCAGGATCCTCGATCGCGGTCACGAAGGCGGTCGCGGTGATCGCCCCGATCCCAGGTATCGCCATCAGCCGCCGACAGGCCTGGCTTTGCCGGGCACCGGCCAGAAGCTGGCGTCCGAGCTCCGTCGCTCGCCGGCGAACCGCGCCCCAGGCTTCGAGCAGCGGAAGGATGACGCGAGCCAGACCGCCGCCGTCCGACAGGAGGCGTCGAACCTCCGCCTCGAACGATCCGCCCTTTGCGCTCGGCACGATCAAGCCGAACGTCTTCATCAGGCCGCGGATCTGATTGGATAGCTCGGTCGCCATCTGCACGAGCTTGCTGCGCGCGGCGACGAGCGTTCGCACGAGCATGCTGTCGTATCCCTTCACTCGCACCTCGCGGAAGAAGCCGACCTCGGCCAAATGAGCCAGCCCGTCGGCATCGTTGGCGTCGGTCTTGTTGGCGGCCATGTCGAGCGCGGCCTTGGCATGACGCGCGTCGATGCAGATCGCCGGGAGGCCTTCCGCCGTCAGGGCATGGAAGAACCAGATCGACAAAGGACCCGTCTCGAACACGATCCGTTGGGCTTCGGGCGCATGCGTGCGCAGAACACTGGCAATGACGTCAGGATCGGACGCGCACTTGCCGCGCCAAACCCGCTTGCCGTCCCGCCGCACGCAGATCGCCGTGTCTTTCAAGGACACGTCGAGACCGATATACTCACCCATGGTTGTTCTCCTTCGATGCATGGGCCCGGCGTCCAGTCGTGAGCCCGCAACTTCATCCTGTTCGGGAACAACCACCTCTTCCATCGTGGGCCAGATCACTCCGGCCCTGAGTGGGAACGCTCCCGCGATTACCCCA
>NZ_BJZU01000282.1 GCF_007992195.1 Methylobacterium oxalidis
GGGACATGCGACGGGACGAGCCGCTTCGTTCGTTCCATCCTCATGTCCGAAGGTGCCGATTCCGTGCGCAATTTTGGGATCCTGGTCCACACGCACGAAGTTCGCTCGTCTCATCGCATTGCCTCGATCACAGCCGTTGATGCCGCGTTGCCCGATCGGACCGCCCCTTCGATGCAGGCAGGCAGCCCGGTGTCGGTCCAATCGCCTGCAACGAAGAGATTCCTGAACTCCGTGCGGCACCCGGAGCGCGACGTGGCCGCCGCCGGGGTGGCAGCGAATGTCGCGCGCCTTTCCCGGATCACCTGCCAGGGCGGCAACGCATCGGACATTCCGGCCATGTACAGGCCGGTGACATATGAGACCTCGCTCCAGATCCTCCGTGCGAGTTCCTCCCGCCCGAGTTCGGCCAGATCCGATCCGCTGACGGTCACCGAAACCCGGCCGGGATACGCGAAGATCCAGTCGGATAAGCCGTTCACCACTCCGGTCATGCGCGGCTGGCTCGGGGGACAGCGCGCCTTGAAGTGAATGTTCGCGATCCCGCGGCACTCCTGGGGCGCATCGAGGCCCGGTACGAGGGCGGCTGCAGCCCTCGAGGGGACGGCGAGCACGACCTTGTCCTCAGGACCGAGCAGAATGACGTCGTCGCCGAAGGCGAGTCCGGCGACGCGGTTCCGGTTGAATGCCAAACGCTGCAGACACCTCCCGTATCGGACGGCCGCGCCGCGCTCCGCGAGGTAGCGCAGAGCGGGGTCGACGAACGCTTTCGACAAACCGTCCTCGGCGATGACAGGACGGCAGGCGCGCCCGCCGGCGACGAACGTTTCCCGCAGAACCTGCCCGGCGAGCACGGCATCGGCGTCCTTCGGGTCGATGTTCAGAGCCGCGAGCAGGACGGGCCGCCAGAGGCGCTCGTAGAGAAGCCCCTCGCAACGGACCACATCCGTGATCTTCGTCCCCTTGTCCGCGACCAGGAGGCCCAGAATCTCCGCATAGTCGCCGATCCGGCTCCCTGGCACGCGGCGACGCGGGTCGGCGACCCACCAAGGCACTCGCCCCGGGTTGGGATGCAGCGTCCAGCGTTCGCCCGTATCGAGATCGACGAACGGGTATTCCGCCCGAGGGGCTTCGGCGACCGCCGAGCGGCCCCCGATCCGGTCGAGGAAGCCCAACGCCGCCCGGTTGCCCGAGAGCGCGAGATGATTCCCGTTGTCGATGGTCATCCCGAGCTGCGTGTCGTGATAGGACCGGCAGCGCCCGCCCGCATGGGCCGCAGCCTCGTGAACGACGACCGGACGTCCGGTGTCGACGAGATCCACGGCCGCTGCGAGGCCGGACAAGCCAGCGCCCACGACGTGAACGGCGCCCTGCATCGCGGCTGCCCCTGCTACCTG
>NZ_BJZU01000283.1 GCF_007992195.1 Methylobacterium oxalidis
AATCAACCCTGAGCTGCCGCTCGTTTTCGGCGCGGGTGCTTCTTCCTTATATGCTGACCTTCCCTATGCGCCCATTATGGTCGTTCGACATATCCGAGCGGCCTCCACAAAGCGGACATCGAAAAGCTCAAGCGGGGGTAAGGCTAGCGTCAATTGTTTGACCTCCAGCTCTGTCAGCTAGCCCGTCGCCGGCAGCGAGAAGTGTGCCGGCGTGCACCCGCTGCCCAGATGCGATTCAGGCTGACGTACAGCAGGGCCGTCCGCTGCCGTCTATGATAGACGAAGCCGGAAATGCGCTGGCCATCCAGCGTTGACCACTTCCATGGAGAGTTGCAGTGGCGCGTCCGGACGTCGGCACGAAGCGAATTTGCCCGACGACGGGCAAGAAGTTCTACGACCTCAACAAGAGCCCCGTGATCTCGCCCTACTCGGGTGAGGTCGTCCCGACCTCCGTGTCAACGTCCTTCGCCAGGGGAGGCACGCCCGTGGTGGCGCGCAAAGAGGCGCCTGTCGACGATGAGGAGGAGACGGACGGGCCGGAACTCGTGTCGCTGGATGAAGTCGAAGCCGAGGAAGCCGACAAAGATACGGACACCGATGCTGAGGGCGATGACGGCCCGGATGTCGATCACGATGGCGACAGGGTCGAAGACGACACCCTCGTGGTCGACGAGGACGACGAGGACACCAGCGACCTGATCGAGGTCAACGACGACGATGACGACCAATAGCCGCGCTCAAGCTCACCGCCCGAGCATCCGAACACTAATCTCGAAAGCGGTCTTGGCGTCCGGTTGAGCGGGTCGCAGAGGGCGCCATGAGCAGGGCCGATCGCACCGCTATGCGACGCGACGGCTCCTAGGCCTCGGCGTTGATCATGGTCGCGGGCGCGGAGGCGTGAGCTGCTTCGGCCGCGGCCAGATCGAGGATGTGGTCTGGCCCGATCCGATGAGCCTGGGTAGTCGGTTTAGTCGGTTCAGCGAGGTAGACGTCGACGGCAGCGCCGACGGCCTCGATCGCGATGCGCTCGGTGGTCACGAGATCCGAGTGCGTAGCATCGTCAGACATCCGCGACGTTGTACACCCTGCGCTGCAAGCTGCAACAACGTGACATTGAGGGACTGGACCATCATCAAGGAACCTCGTGAACGAGGCGGTCACCGCCTAACGCAACCACGAACTAACGCTGCTCTCGCTCAGGGGCGGTCATGCGGTCCGTGTACAACCTGTTGTTCAGCCTTGGAGATCGAGGCGCTCGCCAAGCCCGCGGGGATCCTGTGCCGCCACAACACCGGCACGGCGTGCGGGATCTACCTTGAGCGCCCGAAGGCATGCGCTC
>NZ_BJZU01000284.1 GCF_007992195.1 Methylobacterium oxalidis
TGAGACACCGCCCGCTTTCGACACGCTGCTCGTTGCCGGCGCGCCGCGGATGGAGGACTTTCGACCGGACGCCGTCCTGCGTGATTGGCTCGCCTCGGCCGCATCCCGCTCGCGCCGCTACGGCTCGGTCTGCAGCGGCGCGTTTCTACTGGGCCAGGCCGGTCTCTTGAACGGCCGAAAGGTTGCGACCCATTGGGCCGTCGCAGACGCGCTGGCGCTCCGCCACCCGGAAGCGAGGGTCGACGCCGACGCGATTTGCGTCTTCGACGGGCCACTCCGGACAGCAGCCGGGGTCACGGCTGGGCTCGACCTCGCTCTAGCGCTGGTGGAGGAGGACCTCGGGTCTGAGCTCGCGCGCAAGGTCGCAGCGCAGCTCGTGATGTTCTTCAAGCGCGGTGGCGGCCAACTTCAGTTCAGCCGGCGCGGCGTCGGAGCACTGGCAAGTCGGTCCGCCTTGCAGGAGGTCCAGCGCTGGGTAGCAGCCCACCCTGCGGAGGATCATAGCGTGGCGAAGCTGGCATCGCGCACGGGGATGAGCCCACGCCACTTCGCACGTCTCTTTCGGACCGAGACGGGCCTGACGCCGGCAGCCTTTGTCGAGAATGTCCGGATCGAGGCAGCGCGTCGCCTCCTTGAAGAGGGACAGGCAGCCTCGAAGCAGGTCGCCGGAGCCTGCGGTTTCCGCGATGCCGATACACTCCGGCGCTCCTTCCTGCGCCGCCTCGGCCTGACGCCTTCGGAGTACCGGCGCCGCCATGCATCTCCGGCGGGCGAGACGCTGTCCGAGGTTTGAGCGGGTGCAACCTCGCGAAGCGTTTGAGCCTTCTTGCTTCAGGTCGTTCGGCGGGATGCACCTTCGCTGCCGCGCAAGCACCCGGTCGAGCCCCTATGGCCCGATCTGTCGTCTGATTGGCAGAAACTGCCAAGAACCGGCGCTGGCACCGATGCGGGTGATGGACCTAGCTTTGCATGCGATCCAATCAACATTTTTGTTTTCGGCGACAAACGATCGAATGAAAATTAGCGAAGGATCTCGATTGCCATGAGCTGGAAACCCCGCTCACACTCCGGCCCTGGGGCAGTGGCGAAGCCGCCAACAAGCCGAGCTGGAGAGCGCCGAATTAGACAGACCGCGATCAATCAGGGTTCGATCGGCCCGCTTTGCCCGGAAAGGGCAAGAAAAATTGCCTTCAGCCGCTTCTCATACAGTGGCGGCTACGATGGTTACGAAGGCCGCATGGTCCTGAGATCGAAAGCAGACTTGTGAACGGTGGCAGGCAGGTTTGCCAATCGTCCGGGTCGGCTTAGAATCAACACCTGATGGCGATCTTCCGC
>NZ_BJZU01000285.1 GCF_007992195.1 Methylobacterium oxalidis
TAGGCCGTCGTATCGAACTCGGTCGAGGGATCACGTCCTTCGCGGAAGCCGAATTGGTTGTAGTGGATGAGCGGGTTGATCCCCGCGGCGGCCACGTCGCCGTACGCCGCCAGGTAGCCGCTGGTGTCGAACACCGTGTTCGGGTCCCGTCCCTCGCGCCAGCCGAACCGGTCATAGTGCTGGGCCGCGAACACGAAGGTGTTGCCGCCGGCGACGCGGGCGGCGTCCGCGACGTCTCCGTTGGCCAGGAGGTAGAACTCCGCGTCGAAGCCTGCCGGACCGATGTCGCGGGCGCGGCCGATCGTCGGAAAGGCCGTGCGCCCCTCTTCCTGGCCGAAGGCGAGGAAATGCGTCAGCGGGTTGATGTTGGCTGCCGCCACATCGGGGTTGGCCCTCAGATACGCCTCGATGTCGAAGTTCGCTCCGGGATCACGAGCCTCGCGCCAGCCGATTTGCGCGAAATGCTCGAGGGGGTTCACGCCGGAGAACGCCACGTCCGGATGCGCGGCCAGGTAGCCGTCCGTGGAGAAGAAGGCGTTCGGATCGCGCCCCTCCCGCCAGCCGAACTGAGCGTAGTGGCTGTCCGGGTCGATCCCCGCAGCGGCCACGTCCGGATTGCGGATGAGGTAGAACAGGTCGTCCACGAGCGGCGAGCCGTCGTTCACGGCGACGGTGCGGTCGCCGAACTGGAACACCTCGATGCCTCGGAACGTGTCGGTCCCCTCAGGACCCGCGATCGTGGTGGCACCGTCCGCCGTTGTGCCGACCTGCGCGGCACCCAGCGCGAAGGAGAAGATCGCCCGGTCGGTCCCGCTGCCGCCGGAGACGGCGTCGTTGCCGGGGCTCCCCCCGAAGGTGTCGTTGCCGCCGAGCCCGGGCAGGATGTCGGCGCCTGACGTGCCGGCCACGGCGTTGTCGCCGTCGTCCGCGATGGTGAGCAGCTGCCCCCTGACGGCACCGCCGGGGAACTGCGCCGTATGCACGTTGAAGTAGAGCGGAACCTCGGTGCCGACGGCGGCCGCTCCGAGGACGGAGGCGAAGTTGGCGATCGAGACGTTGGCCGGGTCCGTTCGCTCCCAGCGGCCGCTCACCGTCCACGAGCCATCTGTGTTGGGTACGACCGCCAAGTCGTCGGTGTCCTGCGCAGGGTTGATCTGCCCGAAGACGACGGGCCCGTTCTGACCGCGCACCTGATTGTGGAAATGCGTGCTGGTGACGTCGTCGGCGGTCGCAGGCGTCTGAGCCGGTCGTCCTGTCGCCAAGCCGAAATCGATGCCCTCGATGCGGAAGGTGTAGTTCGCCGCGAGCGCGGTGCTGTCGAAGATGACCG
>NZ_BJZU01000286.1 GCF_007992195.1 Methylobacterium oxalidis
CAGGCGGCGCAGAACCTCGCGATGCGCGAGGGACACCCCCAGCTCCAGCCCGGCCACCTGCTCAAGGTCCTCCTCGACGACCCCGAGGGCCTGTGCGCGGGCCTGATCGACCGTGCCGGCGGGCAGTCCCGCGTGGCGCTCGCCCAGGCCGAGGCCTGGATGGCCAAGCAGCCCAAGGTCTCGGGCAACGCGGCGCCCCCGCAGGCGACGCGCGAGCTCGTGCGCCTGTTCGACACCGCCGAGAAGGCCGCCGAGAAGGCGGGCGATTCCTACGTGACCGTGGAGCGCCTTCTCCTCGCGCTCGCCGTGGAGAAGGACACCGAGGCGGGCCGCGCGCTCGCCGCCGCGGGCGTCACCGCCGCCTCTCTGAACGCGGCCATCAACGCGCTCCGCAAGGGCCGCACGGCCGACAACGCCAGCGCGGAGAACGCCTACGACGCGCTGAAGAAGTACGCCCGCGACCTCACCGAGGCGGCGCGCGAGGGCAAGCTCGACCCCGTGATCGGGCGCGACGAGGAGATCCGCCGCACGATCCAGGTCCTGTCCCGGCGCACCAAGAACAACCCCGTGCTGATCGGCGAGCCCGGGGTCGGCAAGACCGCCATCGTGGAGGGGCTGGCGCTGCGGATCGTCAACGGCGACGTGCCGGAATCGCTGCGCGACAAGTCCCTCCTCGCCCTCGACATGGGCGCGCTGATCGCGGGCGCGAAGTACCGCGGCGAGTTCGAGGAGCGCCTGAAGGGCGTGCTCTCCGAGGTGCAGGCGGCCGAGGGCGGCATCATCCTGTTCATCGACGAGATGCACACGCTCGTCGGCGCCGGCAAGGCGGACGGGGCCATGGACGCCTCGAACCTCCTGAAGCCCGCGCTCGCCCGCGGCGAGTTGCACTGCGTCGGCGCCACCACGCTCGACGAGTACCGCAAGCACGTGGAGAAGGACGCGGCGCTCGCCCGGCGCTTCCAGCCGGTCTTCGTGTCCGAGCCCACCGTCGAGGACACGGTCTCGATCCTGCGCGGCATCAAGGAGAAGTACGAGCAGCACCACGGCGTGCGCATCCAGGATTCGGCGCTGGTGGCGGCCGCCACGCTCTCGAACCGCTACATCACGGACCGCTTCCTGCCCGACAAGGCGATCGACCTCGTCGACGAGGCGGGCTCGCGCCTGCGCATGCAGGTCGATTCGAAGCCCGAGGAGCTCGACAACGTCGACCGCGAGATCGTGCGGCTGAAGATCGAGGCGGAGGCGCTGAAGAAGGAGTCGGACGCCGCCTCCCGCGACCGCCTGCAGCGGCTCGAGAAGGAGC
>NZ_BJZU01000287.1 GCF_007992195.1 Methylobacterium oxalidis
AAGCGCGCGGCGAGATCCGGCCGGTCGGCGAGCGCCCGCTCGATCCGCGCGACGAGGGCGAAGAAGAGCGGGTTGAGGGTGATCGAGAGGAGCGCCCCGCCGAGGATGAGGTCGCGCCCCTCCGCCGGCAGCAGCTTCAGGGACAGGCCGAGGCTGACGAGGATGAAGGAGAACTCGCCGATCTGCGCGAGGCTCGCCGCGATGGTCAGCGCCGTCCCGACCGGGTGGCGGAAGGCCAGCACGATCGCGACCGCCGCGAGCGACTTGCCGAGCAGGATGATGCCGAGGACGGCGAGCACCGAGAGCGGCTCGCGGATCAGGATGAAGGGGTCGAACAGCATCCCGACCGAGACGAAGAACAGCACCGCGAAGGCGTCCTGCAGGGGCAGGGAATCGGCCGCGGCCTGGTGGCTGAGGTCGGATTCGGCGAGCACCATGCCGGCGAAGAAGGCGCCGAGCGCGAAGGACACGCCGAACAGCTCCGCCGAGCCGAAGGCGATGCCGAGCGCCAGCGCCAGCACCGCGAGGGTGAACAGCTCGCGCGAGCCCGTGCGGGCCGCCTGGTCGAGGAGCCAGGGCACGAAGCGGCGCCCGCCGATCAGCATCAGGCTCGCGAAGACCGCGACCTTGGCGAGGGTGAGGGCGAGGGTGAGCCACAGGTTGTCGGCGCCGAGGCCGACGAGGTGGCCGAGGGCCTCCGTGGCGGCGTGGGCGGCCCCGTGCCCGGCCTCCTTGCCCTCGCCCCCGAGGGAGGGCGCGAGGGCCGGCAGCAGCACGAGGGCCAGCACCATCGCGAGATCCTCGACGATGAGCCAGCCCACCGCGATCCGGCCCTTGTCGCTGTCGAGGAGGCCGCGCTCCTCCAGAGCCCGCAGCAGCACGACCGTGCTCGCCACCGACAGGGCGAGGCCGAAGACGAGGCCCGCCCCGAGGCTCCAGCCCCAGGCCAGGGAGAGCCCGGCGCCCATGGCGGTCGCCACCGCGATCTGCACGATGGCGCCCGGCAGCGCGATGCCGCGCACCGCCATCAGGTCCTTGATCGAGAAGTGCAGCCCGACGCCGAACATCAGCAGGATCACGCCGATCTCGGCGAGCTGGCCCGCGAGCTCGCTGTTGCCGACGAAGCCCGGCGTGTAGGGACCGACGAGGACGCCCGCGAGCAGGTAGCCGACCAGCGGCGGCAGCCGGAGGCGCTGCGCCACCATCCCGCAGACGAAGGCCAGCACGAGGCCCAGGGCGATGATGGCGATCAGCTCGGTCGCGTGCGGCACGGTCGTCCGGTCTCC
>NZ_BJZU01000288.1 GCF_007992195.1 Methylobacterium oxalidis
TGGCCAGAAAGCTGTTCGCCAGACCCGCAACAACGAACGCAATGCCGAGCGCATTGAGGAACATCGCGGTCGTCCGCCGCCGCTCGTTGCGGGCGGCCTTGCCGCGAAGGCTTGCCAAGCCGCGATCAGCCCAGAACAGAAAGAGCGCCAAGCAGAGCGGGCCGAGAACAATCCAGACCGCGTCCAAAGCCTTGCTGAGCTGCATCACTCCCCCTCAGCCCAGACTGCCCGAGCCACTTCGTCACCGCGATGAAGCGATCGCCCCTTAGTGACTGCATCGTGCCTGCTGCTGCGAGCGTTTCCAGGTCGGGCGCGACGCCTGACCCAAGGGCCGCCTTCCGGAAGGCGTTTGTGCAAGGTTCGTGTCAGGCGAAGCAGGAGGCGCTGCAGAGCGAGTGCCGCCCCGGCTCAGAGACGGCGCTCGCTGATCAGGTGACCGTCGCGGTCGAAGATCCCTTCCCACGCCGCTATGGCGGCCCGGATCGTGATGCGCGAGCGGCCCTCGTCTTCCTCGCGCCCCGGATCCAACCGGCTCGTGACGAGGCCACGAGACATCTGGCGCTTCAGGTAGGCCACCGAGATGCCAAGCCGGGCGGCAAGATCGCGAGGATCGACGAGCCAGGAACCACGAGGGTCAAGATCAAGGCGCATGGCGCAGCCTCCTGGCAGTTCGGTGATGGGCGCAAGCGGCGACCGTGACTAGCACATCCGGAGCAAACTGAGTCGGTACGGCGTCAGGCTAGGGAGGCGGGGCAACACTCAGCCTGCGTCGACGTCTATCTCGGCTGAAGCTGGAGCGGCTCGGCCAGCTGCTGAGTGGTGGGTGCCTCAGATCTCTCGGCCGCCCGCACTTCGTGAGCTTTGGCGACCGTCAGGTTGGCCGTCTCGACTCGACAGACGGCATGCTCAGGTGAGCCTAGCTTATGGCCCGCTTGCAAGCAGGTGAGCCCGGCAGCGAGATCGATAATTTCGAGTTCGTTGACCTCTCTGACGAGGCGGCCGTCCTTGTAGACCGCGTACCGAGCTCTGGGGCCTTTGCCACAGCGGTAGGCCGAAGCCCCCTCGCCGCTCGCGATCAGACGATCCTCGCCGCGGCACGCTTCCTTGATCGAAACTTCGAGCGGAGGGATGGTCACCGACTGGAGGCAGCCACACAGCAAAACCGTGGCCGCCACCGATAGCACTGGCCCAGCCCGCATCATCGCTCTCCTCCGTACCTGAAGGCTACGTGGGCTTCAGATCCGGAGTCGATGACACAACCGCAACAGT
>NZ_BJZU01000289.1 GCF_007992195.1 Methylobacterium oxalidis
GTTCTCGGTCGCGAACAGGCGAGTGACCTGACCGTCGTCGGTCTCCACCGTCAGCTGGTATCCGCCGAGCACCTCCTCCGAGGAAATGCTGGCGAGAATTTTCATTGCAGACAAGGCAGTCCTCCGTCCTGATAGTCGAAGGGCAACGCGCAGCGATGGCGATCGACTCATGCCTCGCCGTCCCGGCGCCGTTCGTTCACGCTATGGGGCGGCTGGTGTCTTCATCATCGATGAGCTCGCAATCGGCCTAATGCCGCCCCATCTACAAGCTACCCTCCGCGCAATCCCGTGCACTGGGTGACGACGGAGAGGGCAAGATGGCTCATTCCACGAACAATGGCGCCGCTCAGGCGATCTCGGCGGTAGATTTCAATGAGCGGGTGAAGCTCATGCTGATCGGTAAGCCTGATCCGAAGAAGGGGAAGCAGTATCAGCGGACGCAGTTCCAGTCCAAGCGGCCAGCCCCGCAGAAGTAGTCCCGCATCGCCATGGAATTCGATCGGGCCGAGCTGGCGCATCTGCGCGAGATGCGCTGCCTCTCCGAAGACGCGTGCGGTCACACCATCTATGCCGGCCTCACGCGTCTCGAATCCGAGGAATATTTCGCGCTGATGCGACCCGGCGGCGCCGATCGCCATGAGGGTGAGGCGTCCAATGCTCATAATGCGCGACGCGCCCGGTTTCTGGCGCTGCATCACAGAATGAGGAACGCTCAACTCCAAGCCATGGCACGCGATCAATATGCAGCCATGGAAGCGGCTAGCACGACCCTGACGAGCGGCTCATCAGAGATGGTCATTGCTCGGCACCGCGAACTTGTCGCCAACAACACCAAGCGTTTGACTGCGGCATGAGGAGCATGCCGAGCCTTGCTGGAGCCGTGATAGCGATCGCCATCACGGCCATGCTTATGGCCTCAGGCGATGCAAAAGCGCGGCCCGTCACACAGGTTGAGAAGGCGGCCATTATCTCGTGGATGCGCAGCAATCTGGCCGATCCTCACGATCTGCGCTCCGCCAGGATCAGCGACTTGCTTATCGTGCCTGGTGCGAATGGGCGGCCGGTCACGATCGTGTGCGTCGACTTCAAAAGGAAGATCCGGGTCGGCCACAGTGCGGGGCTCTACCGGATGGCCTTCGCTCCGACCGCCGCCGGACTGGCCTATAGCAACACCTCGTCGAATGTAGTCTCAGCGACGTGCTATCTTCCGCAGGTCGTCATGCGAGCATTCCCAGAACTAACATTCATGAAATAGGAGGGCCGCACT
>NZ_BJZU01000290.1 GCF_007992195.1 Methylobacterium oxalidis
GGTGCCGGCGCAGGGTCAGGAACTTCTCCCGCGTATCGATCGAGCCAAAGATGTGGCCCCAGACCTCCTTTGAAGCCTGCATCTTCCGGGCAATCTTGTTGGTCCATTCGTGCGGCACGTGACAGTCCGGACAGGTGGCCCTGACGCCGGAGCGGTTCGTGAAATGGATGGTTCCCTTCAGCTCTTCGAAAACATTAACTTTCATCTCGTGGCAACTCACGCAAAACTTTTCCGTGTTTGTTGCTTCCAGAGCTGTATTGAAGCCGCCCCAGAAGAAGACCCCAGCGACGAAGCCGCCCAGCGTGAGAAAGGCGAGGCTGAGTGTCCGCGCGGGCGTAAGGGCCGTGCGGATCCACTGACCAGCACGGGATTCACCCATATTGCGGAAGACGGATGCCACCATTTCAGCGGCTCCGCCGCTCAGGTACCGTCAGAGCATCCATGTCCGTGAAGGTGTTCTCGACGAGCGGCGGGGCCGCCGTCTGCGGCACGTGGCACGCGAGACAGGCATATCGTCGTGCTGAGACCCCGCCGAGGAAGTTTCCATCGCGGTCTTGATAATGGGTCACACTGATCATCGGGGCCTGACTCTGCTCGGTGAACTTGCGTGAGTGACAGCTCAGGCACTTGTTAGCATTCAGGTCGAGCGCATAGCCTTCGATGGAGTGGGGGATGAGGGGCGGCTGATCAGGGTAGTTCCGGCGGCGGCGCACATCGTCCGTGATCTGGCGCTGCATGGGGGGCGCTGGCGTCTCGCGCGTGAAAGGCTCTGGGCCTTTCAGGCGTGGGGCGTCCCGGCCGGGCCCTCCGACTTGAGCCAGGAGCGCACCCGTAGACAGGCAGGACAGAAAAGCAGCGACGGCGACAGGGATAGGATTTCTCATCGCGGCACCCGTCCATCAGGCGCTGCAGGCGGTGTATTCTCTGCAACCGCAGCAGCCGTTACTTTAACAGCGCATTTCTTGAAATCACTCTGCTTCGAGATGGGGTCAGTCGCGTCAAGTGTTACCTTGTTGATAAGCTGGCTTGCGTCGAAGAATGGCACGAAGACGACACCAATTGGCATCTTGTTGCGCCCTCGCGTCTCAATACGTGTTCGGATTTCCCCGCGTCGTGAGATGACCCGCACCTCCTGTCCTCTGCGGAAGTTGCGTTTGGCCGCGTCGTCCGGATGCATGAACAGCACAGCACCCGAAAACGCTTTATAGAGCTCGGGAACCCTGAGCGTCATCGAGCCGGAATGCCAGTGCTCTAGGG
>NZ_BJZU01000291.1 GCF_007992195.1 Methylobacterium oxalidis
TGCAGTAGTCAGGACTTGATCTGACAGACGGTGTCGTTGAGCTGAGGCGAGAGCCGAGGCCGGGCGCGGAGTGGTCGAGGTGCAGAGCGTCCGGCCTCGGCGTTCCTGAGGACACCGATCATGACGAGGGAACAGAAGGTCATCCGCGGCAAGGTGGGCCTGCTGGAGCTGGCCAAGCAGCTCGGCAACGTCAGCCAAGCCTGCAAGATGATGGGCTACTCGCGGGACAGCTTCTACCGGTTCCGGGAGCTCTACGACACGGGCGGCGAGGTGGCGCTGCAGGAGCTGAGCCGGCGCAAGCCGCTCTTGGCCAACCGCATCGCGCCGGAAGTCGAGGCGCTGATCGTGGCGATTGCCCTCGAGCAGCCGGCCTATGGGCAGATCCGCGTGGCCAACGAGGTCCGCGCCCGTGGGCATTCGATCTCGCCAGCAGGCGTGCGCGGCGTCTGGCAGCGCCACGATCTGGAGACCATGAAGAAGCGGCTGAAGGCTTTGGAGGCCAAGGTCGCGCAGGAGGGGCTGGTGCTCACGGAAGGGCAGCTCGCGGCACTGGAGAAGGCCAAGGCCGAGAAGGAGACGCACGGGGAGTTCGAGAGCGAATGCCCTGGCTACTGCGGGGCGCAGGACACCTTCTACGTTGGCACCATGAAGGGAGTCGGGCGCATCTACCAACAGACCTTCATCGACACCTACGCCAAGGTGGCGTTCGCTAAGCTCTACGACCGCAAGACCGCGCTCACGGCAGCCGACCTGCTCAACGATCGCGTGGTGCCGTTCTTCGATGCCCAGGAGGTGAAGCTGTGCCGGGTGCTGACCGACCGCGGCACCGAGTATTGCGGCAACCCCGAGCACCACGAGTACGAGCTCTACCTCGCGGTCGAGGACGTGGACCATTCCCGGACCAAGGCCAGGAACCCGCAAACGAACGGCATCGTTGAGCGCTTCCACAAGACGGTGCTGAACGAGTTCTACCGGGTCGCTTTCCGTAAGAAGATCTACGGCTCGCTGGCCGAGTTGCAGGCCGACCTGGATGCCTGGATCCAAAGCTACAACGAGGAGCGGCCGCATCAGGGCCGCTGGTGCTTCGGCAAGACGCCGATGCAGGCCTTTCTTGACGCCGTGCCGCTCGCCCGGGAGAAGATGATCGCCGCCTGACCACCATCAGGCAGTCGAGACCGACCATCTCCAGACATCAACTGTCCGATCAAGTTCCAGCTACTACAG
>NZ_BJZU01000292.1 GCF_007992195.1 Methylobacterium oxalidis
CTCGCGCGTGTATTACTCGTTGATGGCTGCGACGACGCCGGCGCCGACGGTGCGTCCGCCCTCGCGGATGGCGAAGCGCAGCTTCTCCTCCATGGCCACCGGCACGATCAGCGCCACGTCCATGGTCACGTTGTCGCCCGGCATCACCATCTCGGTGCCCTCTGGCAGCGTGCACACCCCCGTCACGTCCGTGGTGCGGAAGTAGAACTGCGGCCGGTAGTTGGTGAAGAACGGCGTGTGGCGACCGCCCTCCTCCTTGGTCAGGATGTAGGCCTCGGCCTTGAACTTGGTGTGCGGCTTCACCGAACCCGGCTTGCACACCACCTGGCCCCGCTCCACGTCCTCGCGCTTGGTGCCGCGCAGCAGAACGCCGACGTTGTCGCCCGCCTGGCCCTGGTCGAGCAGCTTGCGGAACATCTCGACGCCCGTCACCGTCGTCTTGGTGGTCGGACGGATGCCGACGATCTCGACCTCCTCGCCCACCTTGATGATGCCGCGCTCGACCCGGCCCGTCACCACCGTGCCGCGGCCCGAGATCGAGAACACGTCCTCGATCGGCATCAGGAACGGCATGTCGATCGGACGCTCCGGCTGCGGGATGTAGGCGTCCACCGTCGCCATCAGCGCCAGAACCGCCTCGCGGCCGATCTTGGGCTCCTTGTCCTCCAGCGCCATCAGCGCCGAGCCCTTGGTGATCGGGATGTCGTCGCCGGGGAAGTCGTACTTGGAGAGAAGCTCGCGCACCTCCAGCTCGACCAGCTCCAGGAGCTCCTCGTCGTCGACCATGTCGACCTTGTTGAGGAACACCACCAGCGCCGGCACGCCGACCTGGCGGGCCAGCAGGATGTGCTCGCGCGTCTGCGGCATCGGGCCGTCGGCCGCCGACACCACCAGGATCGCGCCGTCCATCTGCGCCGCGCCCGTGATCATGTTCTTCACGTAGTCGGCGTGGCCGGGGCAGTCCACGTGCGCGTAGTGCCGGTTCGTGGTCTCGTACTCCACGTGCGCCGTCGAGATCGTGATCCCGCGCGCCTTCTCCTCCGGCGCCTTGTCGATCTGGTCGTAGGCCGTGAACGTGGCCCCGCCCGACTCCGCCAGCACCTTCGTGATCGCCGCCGTCAGGGACGTCTTGCCATGGTCGACGTGGCCGATCGTCCCAATGTTGCAGTGCGGCTTCGTGCGCGAAAACTTCTCTTTGGCCAT
>NZ_BJZU01000293.1 GCF_007992195.1 Methylobacterium oxalidis
AGCTGAAGGCGAGCGACACCCGCCGTCACCTCGATGAAGTCGCAGAGATCCTCTTCCCACAGGCGGCCGAGCAGGGCTGCAGAGGGGGCGAGCAGGTCGAGGAACAGGTCGTCGGCTGCGTAGCCTTCGGACAACAGACCTGAGAACGCGCTGAACGCTGGGGCCGGATCCTGAGCAAGGATCAACGCGGTGAACTCTGCAGCCGCCTCGGTATCGAGTTTGGGTGCGGGCCTCGGCACTGCCTGCTCCAGCGTCGAGTGACGGAGGCACAAGCGAGGCATGATCTCGCTCCGCACCAGGATGCTCAAGGCGAGGTGCCGCTCGCGTGCTTCCTGGGCAGCGCGCTTTCGCGCGTAAGCCCGGCGAATGTCTGCCGCCTCCGGAGGCTCTGGCGCTAGCAGTGCCGCCAGCCCGGAAGCAGGGAAAGCGAGGTTCTGCATCGCCCCCATCCCGCATCATCGTTGCCGGCAGCGGGCCAGCCGCCGGAGCATTGCGCGATTGTTTTGTGCATCAAAGCGGGGAACGGACAGCGTGTAAAGTTCGACCTTAGACGGCATCAGCGCGGCTACGCGTCGCTCAACGTGGGCTTCTGGCAGTTAAGCGTCGTTCGGATCGGGCCCGCGATCACGCAGCGAGGAACCGGGTGCTTCGCCGCTTGCAGTAGCGGTCGAGCGAGTGCGTTCGAATCACCTACGCCGGCTTACGGAAGAGGTAGCTTTCAGAGCGTGAGGTCTGCACGTCGCCCTGCTCGCTCTGCGGCAGCGGCTCCCGCACAGGGATCGGAACAGGTCTTCCATCTCGCTTTCGCAGCAGGCGCTCGAGGCGTTCCTGCCAGCCACGGGATCGCTCGGAGTGCGAGAGTTCCAGGCTCTGCTTGGTCCAGAAGAGGTCCAGGATCATGAGGACGATCCAAGGTCCGCCGATGCCGAGAAAGAACGCCATCGCCCTACCCTCACGTGCCGCCCTGCCCGAGCAGCAGCGACAAAGGATAGAACCCGCTCTTGATCTCTCAACGGTGCCGCGGCTGCGGCGGGCTCCGGGGGACTCAATGTGCGAATTTTACCAACGCCGACGCACGAGACCTCCCATTCCCATGGTCGAGGGTAAGTACGCGCTCTGCGGCAGCTTACCCACAGGGAACACCTTCCAGCAAAATCAACGTCCTGCCACAGCTTCCCAAGCTGAATGTCGTCGGTTC
>NZ_BJZU01000294.1 GCF_007992195.1 Methylobacterium oxalidis
GTCCCTCTCCCGGACGGGAGAGGGGACAAGCGCGGGCTGGTCCGGGCCGGCGGCTCCGGCCGGGGCGGTGCCGAGGGCGGTCGAGAGATCGGTCGTGACGTCGGTCATGGCGTGGCGCTCCCTCCCGGCACGGGCCTGCCGCCTCAGTGGTGATGGTGATGGTGGTGGTGGCCGGCTTCCGCCGCCGCCGTGTCCTTCGTGGCGTCCTGCGCCGTATCCCTGGCCGCGTCCCTGGCGGCCTCGCGGGCGGCGTAGGTGCGGGCCTCGACGTAGGCGAGCACGTCGGCCGCGTCGGCCTCCGAGAGCGAGAGGTTGGGCATGCGCACCGCCGGGTAGGCGCGGGCGAGCTCCTCGGCCGCCGGGTCGCCCGAGGCGCGCAGGCGCTGCGGGTCGGTGATGTAGGCGGTGAGCCAGTCGCGGCCGCGCCGGCCCGACAGGCCGATCAGGTCGGGGCCGACGCGCACGCCCCCGCCCACCGTGTGGCAGGCCGCGCAGGTCTTCAGGAACAGGCTCTGGCCGGGCAGGTCGGGGGCGAGGCTGGCCTCGCCGACATGCGCCTCGCCGACGTGAGCCTCGCCGACTTGGCCGCCGACATGCGCCTCGCCGACTTGGCCGCCGACGTGGCCGGCCGGGCTGCCGGCGCTGTAGGCGGGGTTCATGGCGCGGATGGTGGTGGCGAGCACGGTGAGGTCGCCGAAGGCGGAGTCGCGGGCCCACTCGCCGGTGGCGTCGTTGTAGAGCAGGAGGGTCCTGCTGTGCTCGACGAGCTTGCGGCTGCGCTCGCCCAGCTTGTGGCGCACGAGCGCGATGTCCTCGGGGGCGCCGGTGAGGAAGGTGAAGCCGGGGCCGACCCCGAAGGCGTCGGCGTAGTCCTTGAGGCGGGCGGGGGTGTCGGTGGCGGGGTCGATGGAGATGGCCACGAAGACCGGCTCGGACGCCGCGCCCGCCGCCTTGTCCTGGTTGAGCCTGTCCTGGTTGAGCCTGTCCTGCACCTGGGCGAGGCGGGCGGTGACGACGGGGCAGATGTCGCGGCAGCTCGTGTAGATGAAGGCGATGACGGCGATGCGGCCCTTGAGGACGTCGCTGTAGAAGCGGCGGCTGTTGCCGTCCTGGTCGGTCAGCCGCACGTCCGGCAGGTAGCCCGAACCCCACGGAGAGGCCGTGGACGCCCCCGCCGA
>NZ_BJZU01000295.1 GCF_007992195.1 Methylobacterium oxalidis
CACGCACGTGCAATCCGGCCCCACCTGCACGCAGCTTCTGGCGTGGTTCGGCGCCGACGTGATCAAGGTCGAGCGGCCCGGGGCCGGCGACGCGACCCGCCAGCAGCTCCAGGATATCCCGGACGTGGACAGCCTCTATTTCACGATGCTGAACCACAACAAGCGCTCGATCACGCTCGATTCCAAGAACCCCAAGGGCAAGGAGGTGCTCTGGCGCCTCGTGAAGGAGTGCGACGTCCTCGTCGAGAACTTCGCCCCCGGCGCGCTGGCCCGCATGGGCCTGACCTGGGAGAAGATCCAGGAGGTGAACCCGCGCATGATCCTCGCCTCCGTGAAGGGCTTCGGTCCCGGTCGCTACGAGGATTGCAAGGTCTACGAGAACGTCGCTCAGTGCGCCGGCGGCTCGGCCTCGACCACGGGCTTCCGCGACGGCCTGCCGATGGTGACGGGCGCCCAGATCGGTGATTCCGGCACCGGCCTGCACCTCGCGCTCGGCATCGTCACCGCCCTCTATCACCGCACCCACTCGGGCGTCGGCCAGCGCGTCGACTGCGCCATGCAGGACGGCGTGCTCAACCTCTGCCGCGTGAAGCTGCGCGACCAGCAGCGCCTCGGGCACGGCCCCCTCAAGGAGTACAGCCAGTTCGGCGAGGGCGTGCCCTTCGGCGATGCCGTGCCGCGCGCGGGCAACGATTCCGGCGGCGGCCAGCCCGGCCGCATCCTGAAGTGCAAGGGCCACGAGAACGACCCGAACGCCTACCTGTACTTCATCACGCAGGCGGCGGTCTGGGAGCCGATCTGCGACATCATCGGCGAGCCCGGCTGGAAGACCGACCCGGCCTACGCCACGCCGAAGGCCCGCCTGCCGCACCTCAACGAGATCTTCACGCGCATCGAAGCCTGGACGATGACGAAGACCAAGTTCGAGGCGATGGACATCCTCAACAAGTACGACATCCCCTGCGGGCCGATCCTGTCCATGAAGGAGATCGCGGAGGACGAGGCGCTGCGCAAGACGGGCACCATCGTCGAGGTGGACCACCCGACCCGCGGCAAGTACCTGACCGTCGGCAACCCCATCAAGCTGTCGGCGAGCCCCGCGGAGGTCACCCGCGCGCCGCTGCTCGGCGAGCACACCGACGAGATCCTGCGCGACGTCCTGAAGTACA
>NZ_BJZU01000296.1 GCF_007992195.1 Methylobacterium oxalidis
CCTGCCGGCGTCGGGTCCGACGGCGGGCGCGATCGCGTCGGGGGCGGAGACGACCACCACCGAGGGCACCTTCGCGCGCTACGAGCTGCTCGACATCACCCCGGCCGTGGTCGAGGCCCTGCGCACGCGCCCGCTCGACAGCCTGCTCGCCTCCTTCGGCGACAACCGCCCGGCGCTGGAGCCGGTGATCGGCGTCGGCGACTTCGTGGCCGTCTCGATCTGGGAGGCGGGCTCCGGCGGCCTGTTCTCCGGCCCGCTCGTGGCCGACCGCTTCTCGGCCGGCTCCAAGTCCGCCCTGATCCCCGAGCAGGTCGTCTCCCGCGACGGCGCCATCTCGGTGCCCTATGCCGGCCGCATCCAGGTCGCCGGCCGCCGCCCCCAGGACGTGCAGGCCCTGATCGAGACCGAACTGGCCGGCAAGGCCATCCAGCCCCAGGTGCTGGTCTCCGTCACCAAGCCGATCTCGCAGGCCGTCACCGTCACCGGCGAGGTCGCCGGCGGCGCCCGCCTGCCGCTCTCGGCCAAGGGCGACCGCCTGCTCGACATCGTCGCCTCGGCCGGCGGCGTGCGCGCCCCCGTCGCCGAGACTTTCGTGCGGCTGTCGCGCGGGCGTACCACCGCCACGGTGCCGCTGACCACCGTGGTCTCCAACCCGCGCGAGAACATCTACCTGCGCCCGGGCGACGTGCTCACCCTGGTGCGCGACCCCCAGACCTTCCTGGCCGTGGGGGCGCTCGGCAACTCCACCGAGATCCCGTTCCAGGCCGAGGGCATCACGCTCGCCCAGGCGCTGGCCAAGGCGCGCGGCCTGTCCGACTTCCAGGCGGATCCGGCCGGCACCTTCATCTTCCGCTTCGAGCCCGCCAGCGTGGTGCGCCGCCTCAACCCGGGCTCGGCGCTGCTCGGCACCCCGCTGGTGCCGGTGGTCTACCGGGTCAACATGCGCGATCCCCAGAGCCTGTTCCTGACCCAGGCCTTCCGCATGCGCAACCGCGACCTGATCTACGTCTCGAACGCGCCCTTCACCGAGGTCCAGAAGGTCCTCTCCGCCTTCTCCGCCGCCTCCGGACCCATCAGCGCCGCAGCCGCCACCTACGCCTACACACGCTAGGCACGGGCGCCCCGCCCCGTCCGGGATCGCG
>NZ_BJZU01000297.1 GCF_007992195.1 Methylobacterium oxalidis
GCTGGCACTGCCTGTGGCGAAAGATCGGGGCCCTGCCGGATGAACTCAGGCCGGATCGGTCGGGCGTGGTGTTCTCGCTGGAGAGCCGACCACCTATCGCAGAGGCGCCCGACGAGGCCTGCATTGTTGGTCGCGCCGTGGACGGAGTGCATGCCTTCGACCGATGGGAAGTGGCCGAGGCGTTCGCCATGTTCGTTCGCGAGGGGTCGTTGCCGGTGTGGAAGGCATCTGACCGAGATGCCACCATGTTGAACCGGGGCCCGAAGACCCCAGCGCGGCGCCATCGAGGGCGAGCGGTGCCGAGGAGGTCACCGAATTTACCGGGGTGAGCCGATGCTCAACTTGGATCGCGCAGATGACGGCAGGCCGATCCGGCCAGCCGAAGCGGGCTGACGAGAACTCGCTGCTACCCCGACGAAGGAAAGCTCAGGCGCTCTTCAAGTTGGCGGCGCTTTCCTTGCCGCTGCGCCGGTCGGCCTCGACGTCGTAGGAGATCTTTTGCCCCTCGATGAGGTTGCGCATCCCAGCGCGCTCGACGGCGGAGATATGGACGAAGACGTCCTTGCCGCCGTCGTCGGGCTGGATGAAGCCGAAGCCCTTGGTCTCGTTGAACCACTTCACGGTGCCGGTAGCCATAGCGGTAACCTTGTCGCCGGCTCGCCAACGCGGCGTGCCGTGAGGGGCGAAACGGCTGTGTCGGCCGACCGTTCCATGCGTTGTACGGACCGGATAGTGCCTATTGGGCGATCTCAAAAAACCTTGACAGCTGTTCCCGCGTTCGCTCCGGCATTCCCGTCATCTGGGCTATCTTCGCGGCTCATGGAGGCGCAGGATGCCAGCGTCGGTGAATAGAGTGCGTCAAGCTACAGCGGCTTGGGGCTAGTGTTTTCGACTGTAGCGGACAGGCGCGTGAATGGCAGACGTCGTGAGCTTCCCAGCCGGCCGTCAATCCTCCTGTGCGACCTCGCCATACCAAGCATATCGGTTCGCGCCGGATGGTAGCGTCAGGTCGACCATCCCGATCGAGGCCGCCACTGACGCGGACGCTGCGGAACGTGCTCTCTACCTGAGCGACGGAGACCGCGTCG
>NZ_BJZU01000298.1 GCF_007992195.1 Methylobacterium oxalidis
GTCTGATTGGCATCTACTTGCCGCTATTTCGGTGAATTGCTGCGAAGGTGCAAACGCGCTTCGGCCTTGTCTTCGACGTAATCTACGCGACCTGGGGTTATTTCGCGCAGATTAGGGTTCCGCAGGTGCAGGTTCAGAAACGCCAACCCAGCGAAGTTCATGAGGCCCTAAAATCTGGCAGGACCGAAGGTTGCGCTGGCAAGCTTCTGATACCTATGAACGTCTGCCCACAGAGAGCATGGCATGCAAAATGTTCGATTCGGGCGAACCAAACAACTGTTACGGTTTCGTCGAGAAGTAGTGATTTTGTATTTGTCTGCGACCGCTCAGATAGATTTGGGGGCTTCTCAACTGCTTCAAGTTCATCCAAAATAAGCAAGGGGGTCTCAGAGGAGGCGTCCATGAACTTACTGCGGGTCTGTACGGTACTGGCCGTATTCGCGCCAGCCTCTGCGCTGGCGGAGGATCACAGCGGAAAGTTTTCTGGAAAATTTACTCATCAAGAGATGATGCCTCTCGATCAGCAGGGGCAGAAGATGGTGGTCGGGCTGACCTCGACCGGATCGAATAAAAATACAGATAAGACCGACTTTATGAATGACGCGCAGGTCGTATGGGGTGGGACTACCGTAATCGAACAGGGCAAAGGACCGGAGCAGGGCATCATCACCCTTGTCGCCAAGGACGGCACGGCCAGCGCCGTCTTTACAGGCACCGCGACGATGCAGATGCAGCAGGACGGCCCGCGCATCAATGGGCAGGGGACCTGGGAGGTTGTTTCGGGTACGGGTGCCTACGAGAACTACAAGGGAAAAGGCAATTACACCCGCACCGCCACGTCTAAGACCGATTTCGAGGGCGAATGGAAGGGCTCATTGACCAAGGGCATGCGCGACCCGGAGACCACTGCCAGCCCGCGGCGGTAATCACGTAGGTTGCTGCTTCAACGGAATGCCACGTCCGAGGCTCTGCCTGGGTCGTGGCATGTTGAAGGCTATACCCGCCGAGATGCGGAGCAGCCGTAAAGTCCTGAATGCAGATTTCCGACGCGCTTCCGTAAGTGATGCTGGGTTCAGAAGAGCTAGGG
>NZ_BJZU01000299.1 GCF_007992195.1 Methylobacterium oxalidis
GTGAGAGCCTCGAGGTCGGACCGCTCGATCGTGCCGCCGCACCAGATGCGCAGGCCGGCCGGCGCGTCGCGGTAGGCGCCGATGTCGAGAGCGACGCCTTCCCGCTCCAGGATCTCGACGATGTCCTTGGCCACCGCCGCCACCGCCGCGTCGCCCCGGGCGAGCACGTCAGGATCGGCGATCACGAGGCAGACGCCCGTGTTCGAATAGGTGGCCGGATCGGCCGCGAGGTTGGCGACCCAGGGCGTGCGCGCCACCCAGTCGTGGACGACCCGGGCGTTGGCGTCGGAGCGCGCGTGCAGCGCGTCGAGGCCGCCGATGCTCTCCGCCCAGCGCAGGGTGTCGAGATAGTCCTCGACCGCGAGCATGGAGGGCGTGTTGATCGTGTCGCCCTTGAAGATGCCCTCTATGAGCTTGCCGCCCTTGGCGAGGCGGAACACCTTCGGCACCGGCCAGGCGGGCGTGTGGCTCTCGATCCGGGCGACGGCGCGGGGCGAGAGGATGAGAATGCCGTGCGCGGCCTCGCCGCCCATCACCTTCTGCCAGGAGAAGGTGACGACATCGAGCTTGTCCCAGGCGAGCGGCTGCGCGAAGGCCGCCGAGGTGGCATCGCAGATCGTGATGCCTTCGCGGTCCGCCGCGATCCAGTCGCTGTTCGGCACCTTCACGCCGGCGGCCGTGCCGTTCCAGGTGAAGATGACGTCGTTGCGCTTCGTGTCGATCTTCGAGAGGTCCGGCAGCACGCCGTAGGGCGCCTGGTGCACGACGGGGCTGATCTTCAGCTCCTTCAGCGCGTCGGTGACCCACTCGGCCCCGAAGGCCTCCCAGGCCGCGACCTCGACGGTCTTCGGCCCCAGCATGGTCCACATGGCCATCTCGACGGCGCCGGTGTCGGAGCCCGGCACGATCCCGATGCGGTAATCGGCCGGCACGCGCAGCACCTTGCGCGTCAGGTCGATGGCTTCCTTGAGCTTGCCCTTGCCGAGGGGAGAGCGGTGCGAGCGGCCGAGGGCCGCGTCGGAGAGCGCTTCGAGGTTCCAGCCGGGGCGCTTCGCGCAGGGGCCGGACGAGAATGTGGGCACGCG
>NZ_BJZU01000300.1 GCF_007992195.1 Methylobacterium oxalidis
ACGCGCTCGCAAAAACGAAGGCCACTCTGCCGAAAGGGCTCCGAGAGGCTGAAGTAACTTGCTGGCGATGAGCATGACCCCGATCACGTTACCCGGCGAGATTTCACCTCGAATGGCGAGATAAGCGGCGATTGCCATGCAAAGTCCGCTGAACGCCCCCGTCAGAGCACGCGTAACGGATGAGAAAAGAGCGGCCTCGTCTTCGAGTGCGGCTTGCTCACCGAGGAACCGATGGTAGGCAGACGTCCAGCGCCTGCGGAATGACACACGCATGCCGAGAGCCTGAACAGCTTCGATATTTTTGAAGGTGTCCGTCAGGGCTTCATTGTGAACGTTGGCGCCACTAAGTTGCGCAGCTCGTCTCGATTGAGTCCGCGTCTGCAGGACAGCGAGCATGAACACAAGAGCGAGGCCAGCCGTTGCGAACCAACCGAGCCACGCATGCATCGCGAAGCAAGCGGCGAGATAGATCGGGATCGGGATCGCATCATAGATCGCGGCAACGCCGGTGCCTGAGATAAAGCCGCGAAGTACATCGAGGTCGGTTAGGCTCTGCTGCGCGTGAGGTAGACGCGATCCGATCGCGGCCCGCACTCGCCAGTTGAACAAACTGGGGCGCAGTTCCGCATCGAGTTGAAGCCCAACTCGCTCAAGGATCGCATCGCGGAATTTCGTAAGAACACCCGCAATCGCCAGCTGAAGGACAAGGACACCAAACAGGATCACAAGAGTGACGATGTGCTTGTGCACCATCACGCGGTCATTGACCTGCTCGACGAAGATGCTGCCCGTGAGCACAGATACGCTCAAGAAAAGGCTGATTAACGCCGCGTGCGCGAACGCGAGACGCTGACGGCTCAGCGCGCGGTTCAGTGCGGTCCTCTCGCTCAGAAATGAGCGGAGGGTCAGCTTGCCCGACTCCCCACCAGGACGCACTCGGGCCAAACTCCCGCTCAGGTGCTTCCAAGGTGCAGCACTGACGGCGCGCTGCATGGTTACTGTGAGGTGCCGTGGCATGGTTCTTACCCGACGGCTGCCTGGCGTGTGGTGAGTTGCTGAGGGGCAGCGGCAGTGGAG
>NZ_BJZU01000301.1 GCF_007992195.1 Methylobacterium oxalidis
AACGACAGGTCCGCTAGTGATGGCAGAGCCAGTCTGTGCTCAGGGCCGCGAAGCTGCTGACCGAACTTGGCCGATAGGAGACGGCCCGCTTGCAGCCGAGCGGAGCAGGAAATCGGACGCGCGCCTCGCAGGTCTCAGAACGGGAGGAGCCGCCGAAAGCGGGCGATGTTCACGAGCGACACGAGGGACGAGGCTACGTAGGTGAGGGCCGCGGCGCGCAGTACAGTGCGGGCGCCAAGCATATCTTCAGCGTCGAGGAACCGGCCCGTTTCCAGGATAGGCAGAGCCCGGCGAAAGCTCGCGTCAAGCTCGACGGGCAGCGTCAAGAGGTGGAACACGAGGCGAACACCGAGGAGCGCGATGCCGACACCCATCTGCAGGGCGAGCAGGACAGGCGACTTGACGACGGCGAGCATCAAGGGTGCGGTCATCATCACCACGGCCGCCGCGAACTCGAAGCCTCGCACGACCGGGGCGAACGTCACTCGCGCCGCGATTAGCCGGTCTCCCGCTGCGTGCTGAAGCGCGTGGGAAACCTCGTGCGCCGCGACCGCGACCGCCGTGATCGAGCGGCCGTTATGGTTCTCCGGCGACAGGCGCACGACGTTCGCGACCGGGTCGTAGTGGTCGGCTGGCGCGATCTCGACGGGAACGTGCTCGAGCCGTGCTAGGTCGAGCAGATGGCGGGCGAGCTCGCCTCCGGTCCCGGGCAAGTCCGGCCGCTCGGTGGCGTGTTGCTGCATTGCCCGGCGCACCCACCATTGAGGCCCGAAGACGAGGCCGAACAGGAGGACGGCGCCGAGCGCTAGGAGGAAAGGCATGCCGGGTATGTAGGCGCGCGGCCATGTCCGTGAAAGCGCGACGCTTTACTCCGCCTCCAGCGCCTTTCCCCGGGGCTAGGAAGAAGGCCGCAGTTGCGGATTGGAGGGCGGCTGAGGCGTTCGCGCGACGGCCCCCGCGCTCCGGCATGGCGCCGGATACCGACTCGACCGCTAAGGCGATCCTCAGGTGGTTTTGGCGGGCAGTGTGAAGAGATCGACGAAGGACCGTGCGAGATCGGTCTTACCAGCGAA
>NZ_BJZU01000302.1 GCF_007992195.1 Methylobacterium oxalidis
CAGGATTGCACATGCGCATACTTGTGACCGGCTCGGCCGGCTTCATCGGCTTCCATCTCAGCCGGCTGCTGCTGGCCGAAGGCCACGCCGTGACCGGCCTCGACGGCTTCTCCGACTACTACGATATCGGCCTCAAGCGCGCCCGGCACGCCGAACTCGCCCGCCATCCGGGCTTCGAGGCGATCGAGGGCCGGATCGAGACGCCCGGCCTCCTGCGCGCGCTCATGGCGCGAACCGCGCCCGAGATCGTGGTCCACCTCGCCGCCCAGGCCGGCGTCCGCTACAGCCTGGAGAACCCGCAGGCCTACGCCGACGCCAACCTGATGGGCAGCTTCCAGCTCCTCGAGGCGGTGCGCGCCCATCCCGTGCGCCACCTGCTCCTGGCCTCGACCTCCTCGGCCTACGGCGGCAACACGGAGCTGCCCTTCCGCGAGACCGACCAGGCGGTGAGCCCGCTCACCCTCTACGCCGCCTCCAAGCTCGCCATGGAGGCGATGGCCCACTCCTACAGCCACCTGTTCGCGATCCCCACCACCGCCTTCCGCTTCTTCACGGTCTACGGGCCCTGGGGGCGGCCCGACATGGCGCTGTTCCTGTTCACGGGCAAGATCCTGGCCGGCGAGCCGATCGAGGTCTTCTCGGGCGGCTCGGCCGAGCGCGACTTCACCTACGTCACCGACCTCGTCGACGCGATCCGGCGGCTCGCCGACGTGCCCCCACCGCTGCCCGGCACGGGGGCGCCGGTGGGCGCCTGCGACACGCTGAGTTCGAGCGCGCCCTACCGGCTCGTCAACATCGGCGGCGGGCGGCCGGTGCGGCTCGATGCGATGATCGCGGCGCTGGAGGCGGCGCTGGGCCGCCGGGTCGAGCGGATCCTGAAGCCCCTGCCGCCGGGCGACGTGGCGCGCACGCACGCGAGCACAGAGCTTCTGCAGGCGCTGATCGGCCGGGTGCCGGAGACGCCGATCGCGACCGGCATCCCCGCCTTCGTCGACTGGTACCGAGGCTATTACGGCGTGTGAGGGCACCCCCGTGCAACCGCGCGCCGGATATGGTTGAGTGCGGCCCCCGA
>NZ_BJZU01000303.1 GCF_007992195.1 Methylobacterium oxalidis
CTAGAGCGATTTCCACCTACTCCGGATCGTAACCGGCGGCGGCGAAGTAGTTGGCGCACTCGGCCGGCGTGAAGGTGTCGAGAAGATCGCCGACGGCGGTCCAGAGCCGATCGACCGTGCGCTCGGCCATCTTGCGCAGCAGCGCCTTGAGCTTGGCGAAGGCCATCTCAATCGGGTTGAAGTCGGGCGAGTACGGCGGCAGGAACTGAAGCCGTGCCCCGCGCGCCTCGATGGCGACCTCGATCGCCGCGCCCTTGTGGGCGGGCAGGTTGTCGAGGATGACGGTGTCGCCGGGCCGGAGGGTCGGGGCGAGCACCTGCTCAACGTAGGCCAGGAACCAGTCTCGCGTCATCGGCCCGTCGAGGACCATCGGCGCGCTCATCCCCGACAGGCGCAGGCCCGCCACGAAGGTCGTCGTGAGCCAATGGCCGTGCGGGATGCCCGAGCGTAGGCGCTGACCGCGGGCACAGCGACCGCGCAGGCGCGCCATGCGGGTGGACAGCCCCGTCTCGTCGATGAAGATCAGGCGCTCGGGATCGAGGTCGGGCTGCGCGGCAAACCACGCCTCGCGCGCTGCGGCCACGTCCGGACGAGCCTGCTCGGCCGCGTGCGCTGACTTTTTTTCCACGTCACCGCCCGGCGGGCGAAGAACCGCCAGAGGGTGCCCAGTCCGACCGATACGCTGCGCTCGGCCCGCAGGCGTTCCTGCATCTCGGCGAGCGTGATGTCGTCCTTCTCTTCGGTGAGGGCGAGCAGGAAGGCTTCGTGCACGTCGAGCTTGGAGCCGGGTGGGCGGCCCTGACGCTGAGCCCGCGTCTCTCCTGTCGTCGTCGCGTGCGCGGCCCAGCGGATCACGGTGGCGACGCCGACCCGATAGCGCCGGGCCGCGGCCCGGCGGGACAGACCCGCGCCCACCGCGTCCAGGACGCGAACACGCAGATCGTGGCTGTAGGCACGGGCCATGGCGATCTCCCTGACGAACCCTCAGGGATCAACGCTCACCCCGCCACGCCGACTCAGGGATCGTGGAAAACGCTCTAG
>NZ_BJZU01000304.1 GCF_007992195.1 Methylobacterium oxalidis
GATCTCACGCCCTTCATCGTATCGTCGTCTGCTGCGGCCGGTCCGATGAGCCGGTCGAGGATGTCCGCGAGGGCATCTTCCCACGGCCGCATCGTGAGGCCGTAGGCCGCCCTCAGGCTCGCGGTCGAGAGCTGCGAGTTCGCCGGCCGCCGCGCCGGCGTCGGATAGGCCGAGGTCGGGATGCCGTCCACCGGCACCTGTCGTCCGCCGCGGTGCGCTGCGCCTGCGACGATCGCGCGGGCGAAGCCGCACCAGGTGGTGGCGCCCGCGTTCACGCAGTGGAAGGTGCCGGTCGGCGCCTGCGCGTCCGAGACGAGGCGCAGAGTCACGATCCTCAGTGCCGCGGCGAGATCGGCGGCCGAGGTCGGCGAGCCGTGCTGATCCTCGACCACGCTCAGGCGCTCGCGCTCGGCCGAGAGCCGCAGCATGGTCTTGACGAAGTTCGCCCGGTGCGGGCTCACCACCCAGGCCGTGCGCAGGATCACGTGGCGCGGGTTGCCGGTGCGCACGGCGAGTTCGCCCGCCGCCTTCGAGGCGCCGTAGACGCTTCTCGGGTTGATCGGGTCGTCCGGCTCGTAGGCCCCCGGCTTGCTGCCGTCGAAGACGTAGTCGGTCGAGACCTGCAGCAGCGGGATGCCGGCAGCTCGCGTGGCCGCAGCGAGGTAGGCCGGCGCCAGCGCGTTGAGCCGCCAGGCGGCAGCGACCTCGCTCTCGGCCTTGTCCACCGCCGTGTAGGCGGCCGTGTTGACGACCGCCGCGTAGGAGTGCGCGGCAAACGCACGGGCGACAGCCGCCTCGTCTGAGATATCGAGCTCGTCCCGCGTCGGCGCGTGCAGGCGCACGCCCTCGCCCCAGTCGAGCGCCCACAGCTCCGTGCCGACCTGACCGGCACCGCCCAGGATCAGGATATCCATGACGGCCTCAGCCCGCCTTGCGCGCTGGCGCCAGCCCCAGGCGCTCGCCCCGGTAGCGGCCCTCGCGGATCGGGCGCCACCAGGCCTGGTTGTCGAGATACCAGGCGATGGTG
>NZ_BJZU01000305.1 GCF_007992195.1 Methylobacterium oxalidis
GCCTGCCACACCTGCCCGTGATAGACGAACGCCGCGCCCTCGCTCGCCAGCGCCGCGAGGCCCGTCAGGGCCGGGTCGTGCACGGTGATCACGCTCGTCGGGATCTCGCGCATCATCTCGGCGAACGGCGCCTTGCGCTCGAACGCCTCGCGGAAACCGCCCTGCTGCAGCACCCGCACGATCCGCGGCGCGATGCCGCCGCCGATGTAGACGCCGCCGGTGGCGAGGAACGTCAGGGCGAGGTCGCCGCAGGCGCGGCCGAGGAGGCGCGCGAACAGGTCCAGCGCCTCCGCCGCGTGCGGATCCGCGGCGGAGAGTCCGGCCTGGGTGATCGCGGCCGGGTCGAGCTGGTCCCGCGGTGCTCCGGATCGAACGTGGCAGACCGCCGCGTGCAGCCGCGCGAGGCCGGGACCCGAGAGCAGGGCCTCCACCGTGACGCGCCCCTCGACCCGCTCGACCACGTGCCAGATCGATTCCTCGAACGCGTCTGTGGGCCCGAGCTCGGTGTGCCCCGCCTCGGTCGAGACGATGGCGAGGCGGTCGGAGTAGGGCACGAGGGCAGCCGCGCCGAAGCCGGTGCCGGGGCCGAGCACGAGGCGGGGGCCCTTCGCCTCCTCGCGCGTCGGGCCGACGGGGGTGAGATCGTCCGGCGCGATGCCGGCGGCGCCCGCGGCGACCGGCACGTAGTCGTTGACGACGACGGCGCGGGAGAGGCCGAAATCCCGGCCGATCCGCGCGCCCTCGATGACCCAGTGGGCGTTGGTGAGCTGCACGGCCGGTCCGTCGACCCGGCCGGCGATGGCGAGGATGGCCGAGCGCGGGGCCGGCGCTCCGGAGGCGCTCTCGGCCGCTCCCTTGGCGAGCGCCGCGCGGATCGCGCTCGACGGGTCCGGGTGTCCGGCCGTCGCCTCGTGGGACAGGAGCCTCGGCGCGGCCCCCTTCTCCGCGACCAGGGCGAAGCGGGCGTTGGTGCCGCCGATGTCGCCGACGAGGACCGGGAATTCGAACATG
>NZ_BJZU01000306.1 GCF_007992195.1 Methylobacterium oxalidis
AGGACCCACAGATTAAAAGTTATTTGCCGCGGGCAGAAAGCTCAACGATTTCAATAGCAGGTGTGTGCATTTCTCTAGGCCGAAACGCGTGCGAGCGTGAGCGTGAAAATCGGCGAATGCACATATGTTCTGCAGCCGATATCGTCGCTTCGACGCCCTGAGTGTGGGCCGATGATTGGCCAAGCACTTCTAATTTCGGAGCATCAGACCGTGATACCTCGTTGGTACCAGACAGGGCTCTGAGGAGAAGATGTGAGATGGCTGTTCAGGGTTGGGTTGACCCGGAGCTCAAGGGGAAGATTGAGCGCCTTCGCAACTATGGGCGGCTTGCGGAGGAGAAAGGGTGGACAAGCTCGGCAGAGTGGGCTCGCACGGCCGTGGCGGAAATCGAGGACTGGGACGATTCGAATTCGCCCGAAGCGCGCCTACATCAGATCCGTAGCCAGTACCTGACCCATTCGGGCGCCATGACGGCCACAGAGATCCTGACAGCCATTGCGCATCTTGTGCGGCCGGAGGCCAAGGACTCGCCCAACGCCTGAGAACAACGCCCTGTCAGACGTTGCCCGCCTCCTCTCCGATCTGCGTGAGAGCGGTTCAGAATAGGTTGCCAATCGTTGCTGTGACCGCCCTGCCCTAGCGACTCGCTCTCCCTCCCCCGTAAGCCCGGCGCCCATCCCTCAGCCGCCGGTCCGATGTCCGCCTCCCCAGCCCTTCAGCTCGTCCCGTCGCAGGTCCAGGCGTGGCGTGATGCCTTCTCGCGGCTCAAGCCGTCGAGCCCGCCCTGCCCCGGCCTGTCGCAGACGGCCTGGCTGCCGATGTACGACAACGCCCTCGACTTCCTCGACCGATTCGGCGCCGAGGCGCTGGAATTCGGGTGGAGCGTCACGGACCTGTTTGGGGTGCACCCGACCGCTGGCACGATGCGCGCGGACCACTGCGGCGCCCTGATGCTCAGCGGGGCGAAATGCACCGGCCTCTCGGCGGACCAGATGAAGCACGGCC
>NZ_BJZU01000307.1 GCF_007992195.1 Methylobacterium oxalidis
CCTGATGTACTACGGCTCGGGCAACCCCTCGACCTGGAACCCGAAGCAGCGTCCGGGCGACAACAAGTGGTCCATGACGATCTGGGGCCGGGACGTCGATACCGGCATGGCCAAGTGGGTCTACCAGATGACCCCGCACGACGAGTGGGACTTCGACGGCGTCAACGAGATGATCCTCACGGATCAGAAGGTTGGTGACAAGGAGCGCCCGCTGCTCACCCACTTCGACCGCAACGGCTTCGGCTACACGCTCGATCGTGCCACCGGCGAACTGCTCGTCGCCGAGAAGTACGATCCGGTGGTGAACTGGGCCACCAAGGTCGACATGGACAAGGGCTCCAAGACCTATGGCCGCCCGCTGGTCGTGTCGAAGTACTCGACCGAGCAGAACGGCGAGGACGTGAACTCGAAGGGCATCTGCCCGGCGGCTCTGGGCTCCAAGGACCAGCAGCCGGCGGCCTACTCGCCCAAGACGCAGCTGTTCTACGTGCCGACCAACCACGTCTGCATGGACTACGAGCCCTTCAAGGTGTCCTACACCCCGGGCCAGCCGTATGTCGGTGCGACCCTGTCGATGTACCCGGCCCCGAATAGCCACGGCGGCATGGGCAACTTCATCGCCTGGGACGGCGTGAACGGGAAGATCAAGTGGTCGAACCCGGAGCAGTTCTCGGTGTGGTCGGGCGCGCTCGCCACGGCGGGTGACGTGGTCTTCTACGGCACGCTGGAAGGCTACCTGAAGGCGGTCGACTCGAAGTCGGGCAAGGAGCTGTACAAGTTCAAGACGCCGTCGGGCATCATCGGCAACGTGATGACCTACCAGCACAAGGGCAAGCAGTTCGTCGGCGTGCTCTCGGGCGTGGGCGGCTGGGCCGGCATCGGCCTGGCGGCGGGCCTGACCGATCCGAACGCCGGTCTCGGCGCGGTCGGCGGCTACGCGGCGCTGTCGAACTACACCAACCTCGGCGGTCAGCTCACCGTCTTCGCCCTGCCGAACT
>NZ_BJZU01000308.1 GCF_007992195.1 Methylobacterium oxalidis
GCCCGCGAGGCGAGCCCCGGCGGCCCGACCGCGGTTTCCTGCTGCGGCGCCAACCCGGGCATGGTCTCGTGGTTCGTCAAGCAGGCGCTCCTCAACATCGCCGCCGACACGGGCCTGTCGCGTCCCGAGCCGAAGAGCCGCGAGGAGTGGGCGGCGCTGATGAAGGACCTCGGCGTCAAGGGCATCCACATCGCCGAGCGCGACACCCAGCGCGCCAAGTCCGAGAAGCCGATGGGCGTGTTCGTGAACACGTGGTCGGTGGAAGGCTTCGTCTCCGAGGGCAACCAGCCGGCCGAGCTCGGCTGGGGCACGCACGAGACCTGGAAGCCGGACAACGCCCGCGAGCAGGAGACGGGCTCGCGCTGCGCCATCTACCTGCTCCAGCCCGGCGCCGACACCCGCGTGCGGTCCTGGACGCCGACTGCGCAGTCGCAGTTCGGCTTCCTCGTCACCCACAACGAGGCGATCTCGATCGCCGACTACTACTCGGTGAAGGAGGGCGGCACCGTCGTCTACCGGCCGACCTGCCACTACGCCTACCATCCCTGCAACGAGGCGGTGCTCTCGCTCCACGAGATGTTCGGCAACGCCGCCAAGGTGCAGCCGGAGCACCACATCCTCGACGAGAACGAGATCGTCGACGGCATCGACGAGCTCGGCGTCCTCGTCTACGGCCACGCCAGGAACGCCTACTGGTACGGTTCGCAGCTCTCGATCGAGGAGACCCGCCGGGTCGCCCCCTACCAGAACGCCACGGGCCTGCAGGTCACGAGCGCCGTGCTCGCCGGCATGGTCTGGGCCCTGGAGAACCCGGAGGCGGGCATCGTCGAGGCCGACGAGATCGACTTCCGCCGCTGCCTCGAGGTGCAGACCCCGTACCTCGGCCCCGTGGTCGGCGTCTACACGGACTGGACGCCGCTCACCGACCGGCCGGGCCTCTTCCCCGAGGATATCGACGCGAGCGACCCCTGGCAGTTCCGCAACGTGCTGGT
>NZ_BJZU01000309.1 GCF_007992195.1 Methylobacterium oxalidis
GTTCTCCCAAGGGCTGCCAGGCGCGATGTAGGCGGTCTGGGCTCCCACGCCGGTGATCCAGCTCTGCACAGTTTTGGCCACGAACTCCGGGCCGTTGTCGGAGCGGATGTGGCCCGGCACACCGCGCAGGATGAACAGGTCGGACAAGACATCGATCACGTCGATGGCTTTGAGCTTGCGGGCGACCCGGATGGCCAGGCACTCGTGCGTGAACTCGTCGATGACGTTGAGCATCCGGAACTTGCGCCCATCGTGCGTGCGCTCCTCCACGAAGTCGTAGGACCAGACGTGGTTGGGGTGCTCCGGCCGCAGCCGGACACAGGAGCCGTCTGCGTCCCAGAGGCGGCCCTTCTTCGGCTGCTTCTGGGGCACCTTCAGGCCTTCGCGTCGCCAGATCCGCTCGACGCGCTTGTCGTTGACGAGCCAGCCCGCCGCCTTCAGCAGCGCGGCGATCTTGCGGTAGCCGTAGCGCCCGTACTGGCGCGCCAAGGCGACGAGGTCGGCCGTGAGAGCCTCTTCATCATCGTCACCCCGCGGCAGCTTGCGCTGTGTCGAGCGATGCTGACCGAGCGCACGACAGGCGCGGCGCTCGGAGACGTGCAGGACGTTCCTGACGTGCTCAACACAGACGCGGCGGCGCGCGGGGCTCAGAAGTTTCCCTGGGCCGCCTCCTGCAGGATCAGCTTATCCAGCGTCAGGTCCGCGATCGCCTTCCGAAGTCGAGCATTCTCGGTCTCCAGATCCTTCATCCGCCGAACCTGGTTCGACTTCAGGCCGCCGTACTCTTTGCGCCAGCGATAGTACGTCACCTCCGTCACGCCGATCGCGCGGATTGCCTCGGCCACGCTCTGGCCCTGCGAGATCAGCACGTCCGCCTGCCGCAGCTTGGCAACGATCTCCTCGGGCTTGGGTCGCTTTGCCATCTCGTCCGTCCTCCTGGCTCAGAAGCCATACCAAAGGCCGGACCACTTCAATGGGGGAGGATCA
>NZ_BJZU01000310.1 GCF_007992195.1 Methylobacterium oxalidis
AGGCTTTCAACAGCCGGCGGAAAGTCTTCAAGCTCCCTCAGCGTCCACTCTGACACAGGCGAGGAACCATAAAGCCAACGCGCCCGCTTTCATTGTGCGGGGCAACATAGCCGCCGAGGTGCGGACTCCACCGCTCAGAAAGGTCGAGCGTAACTTCCGGAGCTCGGACAGGATCTTGGAATGGCTTGCCAGTGCTCCAGGGTAATGAGCCGAGGTGACGCTTGTCCCCGTGACCAACCGGCTCGCTGGGCTTCTCATGTTCGGAACGGCCCGCAGCCAGACCGTTCAGCCTCTCGCCCCCTTGAGCCAATTGCGGCCCGGATCTTCACCTTCAACCCGCCCGGCCCAGCTGAGGCAGGCGTTCTTCTTCATGCTTGCTCGCCAGGTGAACAACGGCCCCGAGGCAACGTTGGCTCTGCGGTGCTACACGGCAGTAGGGTTAGCGAGACGATGCAGCAGTTGCCGGACATCAGGGAGACAGCAGACCTGCGGGCCCTCCTGGATCGGCAGGAATGCCAGGTGCAGCGGGTCCACCGAGCCTATCATGCGAACCCTGCACACCGGGACCACAAGGGCCAGTTGGCGCGACAGGTACTCAGGACTCGACTGGCGCCTCTGGTGTGGCAGCTCCGCAGGAGCCTGATGGAGATCGCGGAGATCAAGGACCGTCCAGCACCCAGGGGTCTACCGGCTCTGCTGGTCCAGCAGGTCAAACTGATCCTGCTGGCTCGGACGGTCCGAAGAGCATTACGGGTGCTGCAGGAACGCCAGGTTCTTCTGGATCGGCTCGCCCCGTTGGGTCCGCTGACCTGAACGGCCCGCAGGCCCAAGACCTGCATGACGCACCTGCATGACGCGAGCCCATCTCCTCAGGGCGGCTGCTGCCCGCCAACGTGTTTCTGTTCCGGGGTGAACTCGACCTCATCGTCATCGAGAAGCTCGTTGAGTTCTTCGGCAAGGTCGCTCACCT
>NZ_BJZU01000311.1 GCF_007992195.1 Methylobacterium oxalidis
GACATCGCGCTCTTAGTGCGCAGCGTCCGCTCGAAGCGGATCCTCGACTGGCAACAGGCCCTTAACCGGCAACAGGCAACGCTCGGGCTTGGCTAAAAGCGGTCTTGCTCATGCTCGAACATCGCACCACACCGCGCGCGCAAACAGGCATCCCAGGACGCGCCACCTTCGTGCGCGGCTCATCTGCTACGGTGTCGTGCCTCATCAGCGATCTCTCGCCATCTGGCGCCCGCGTGGTGTTCTCAGCTGGCACGCGGGTGCCGGCCTACTTCGACCTCTACATCGGCCAGAGCGGGCCGCACCGAGCCAAGACCGTGTGGCAGCAACCCGGCATGGCTGGCGTCATCTTCTCGGCAGGACGAGCAAACGTGCCCGAAGTTCTACCCGGCTAGGGGCACCTCGCAGTTCGCAGGTTGGGCGTTATGGAGCGACCCGGATCGCGTAAGTGCGATTATGGAGCGGGGGCACGGGCCGCGACCTGATCGGGGGATTGAGTGCGGCCCGTGCCTGCCGTCCCGGAGGCTTTCCGCCGGGGTGCGCGACGATGCTCTGGCATGAGGTTGGCGCTGGCAAGCACAAAGACGGGCGTGCGTTAAGGCGTCCATAAGCATGCAGTCTCAGGATCGGGCGGCCGGCTGAGCCCTGATGGTCGCTGGCGCCGGCCCGCCGTGCCCCAGCACCTATCAGCGGCGGGGAGGCAGATCCCCTCCCTGGTTCTCCGGAACGGGGAGGGGGTTGCACTCATCCGGAGCGGGGTGACCACGCCGCGTCCGCTGTTCCTCCTCCCGCAGAGGTGAGGATCTCCGTGGTGTTAGTGGCGCGTCGGCTCCGGCCGGTTCGCCCGACGCCAGGCGCTGGGCGTCATGCCCGACCAGCGGCGGAAGGCGTGTGTGAGCGCGGCTGGCTCGGAGAAATCCAGCGCGGCCGAGATCTGCCCCAGGTTCATGCTGGTGTCGGC
>NZ_BJZU01000312.1 GCF_007992195.1 Methylobacterium oxalidis
GCGACGGCATGATGGAGGAGGCGGTGACGCCGGCCCACATCGCCGGCGTGGTCTCCCGCTGGACCGGCGTGCCCGTCGACAAGATGCTGGAGGGCGAGCGCGAGAAGCTCCTGGCGATGGAGGAGGCGCTGGGCAGGCGCGTCGTCGGCCAGCGCGAGGCGGTGGAGGCGGTGGCCACCGCGGTCCGCCGGGCGCGCGCCGGCCTGCAGGACCCGAACCGGCCGATCGGCTCGTTCATGTTCCTCGGGCCCACCGGCGTCGGCAAGACCGAGCTGACGAAGGCGCTCGCCGGCTTCCTGTTCGACGACGACACGGCGCTCGTGCGCATCGACATGTCCGAGTACATGGAGAAGCACGCGGTCGCCCGCCTGATCGGCGCGCCTCCGGGCTATGTCGGCTACGAGGAGGGCGGCGCGCTCACCGAGGCGGTGCGGCGCCGGCCCTACCAGGTCGTGCTGTTCGACGAGATCGAGAAGGCGCATCCGGACGTGTTCAACGTCCTCCTTCAGGTCCTCGACGACGGGCGGCTGACGGACGGGCAGGGGCGGACGGTGGATTTCCGCAACACGCTCCTCATCATGACCTCGAATCTCGGGGCCGAGTACCTCGTGAACCAGCCCGAGGGCCAGGACACGGACACGGTCCGCGACGAGGTGATGGGCGTGGTGCGCCACCACTTCCGGCCCGAGTTCCTGAACCGGGTCGACGAGATCATCCTGTTCCACCGCCTCAAGCGGGCGGAGATGGGGGCGATCGTCGACATCCAGCTCGGGCGGCTCGGACGCCTGCTCGAGGAGCGCAAGATCATCCTCGACGTGGATGCCAGGGCGCGGGAATGGCTCGCCGACAAGGGCTACGACCCGGCCTACGGCGCCCGGCCCCTGAAGCGGGTGATCCAGAAGAACGTGCAGGACCCGCTCGCCGAGCTGATCCTGTCCGGCAAGGTCCACGA
>NZ_BJZU01000313.1 GCF_007992195.1 Methylobacterium oxalidis
TCCTCCAGCGCCGCCTCGAAGCTCTTCGTCGGCGCCCAGCCGAGCTCGGCCTCGGCCTTGCCCGGGTCGATCGCGTAGCGACGATCGTGGCCGGGCCGGTCGGCCACGAAGGTGATCAGCCGCTCGTGCGGGCCGCCTTCCGGCCGCAGCCGGTCGAAGGCGGCGCACAGCGCCTTCACGACCGAGAGGTTGTTGCGCACCGCCCGACCACCGAGCAGGTAGGTCTGTCCGACCCGGCCGCGCTCCAGCACGGCCACGAGGCCGCGGGCGTGGTCCTCGACATGGATCCAGTCGCGCTCGTTCAGCCCGTCGCCATAGACGGGCAGCGGCCGGCCTTCGAGCGCATTGAGGATCATCAGCGGGATGAGCTTCTCGGGGAAGTGGCGCGGGCCGTAGTTGTTCGAGCAGTTCGTCACCAGCACCGGCAGGCCGTAGGTCTCGTGCCAGGCCCGCGCCAGGTGATCGGAGGCGGCTTTCGAGGCCGAGTAGGGCGAGCGCGGATCGTAGCGGCTCTCCTCGGTGAAGAAGCCGCCGGGCGGCAGCGAGCCGTAGACCTCGTCGGTGGAGACGTGCAGGAAGCGGAAGGTGTCGCGGCCCGCGCCCGAAAGCCCCTCGTAGTGGCTGCGGGCGGCATCGAGCATGACCTGCGTGCCCGTGACGTTGGTGCGGATGAAGGCGCCGGGCTCGGAGATGGAGCGGTCGACGTGGCTCTCGGCGGCCAAGTGCATCACCGCTTCCGGCGCGAAGTCGCGGAAGGCGGCGTTGACGGCCCCTGGATCGCAGATGTCGGCCTCCAGCAGGCGGTGGCGCGGGTTGCCCTCCAGGGACGCGAGCGAGACGGGGTTGGCGGCATAGGTGAGCGCGTCGAGCGTCAGCACCTCGTGACCGAGGTTCTGCACGAGGTGCAGCACGAGGGCGGAGCCGATGAAGCCGCAGCCGCCGGTCA
>NZ_BJZU01000314.1 GCF_007992195.1 Methylobacterium oxalidis
CTAAGGTCAGTGAGCACCGGTTGAGCCCGCGCCGGCCTTTGAAGCCGGAGCGGCTTTCGTGGAACTCGGGCTCGTGTCCTTCGCAGCGCCAGTTGCAGTGCCCGTGGTGGCGACACCGTCTTTGGCAGGCATGCCCTTCTCGGTGTTGCTCTTCACGCTACCCGGATTGTTGAGGTTCTTCTCCGCAGATCCAGCAGTGCCAGCCTGGGCCAGCGCAGCGCCGGACAGCGAGGTGACCAGCAGGGCGCTGAGTGCAAGGGAACCGATACGCATAGTGAACTCCCTCTCGGATGCAGAACACAACTGCTCGATTGCGCTGCTTCGCGTCGCTGAGCAGAGATTGGCTTGCACCAACTCAGGAAAATCGGACGTTCCGAGATGAACCGGCTGTGACGCGGCACGCGGCCCTCTGTTCATCTTGCGCCCGCTGCCCGGAGAAGTCGCAACCCACGAGGTGGGATGCCACAAGTCAAGCTGTTGCCCCACGCAAGGTGTTCTGGCGGAACGTGTTGTTCCGGCGGATCGTTACGTGCTCCCACATGGGAGGCAACAATGCTGAAGACGGCACAAGCAAGCGCATTTCTGTGGCTCGTGATTGCAAGCCAAGCCATTGCGCAGGTGACCACAGCCCCGACCACACCTGCTCCTGCTCAGCCTACCGCACCGGCCACCACACACGCAGCTGGCGGAACGAACTGGCTCTGGCTGCTGATCCTGGCTGCACTGATTGCAGTAGCGGTCTGGTACTTCATGCGCCGGCGTGGAGCACCCCGGCTTTGATGTTGCAGGCGCTGTAAGAGGCACCCCTGACGACAACCCGAGACAGCGATACTGAGGAGAAGATCATGGCCGAGACACAAGCGCAGAAAACCTCGGCGCAAGGCTCTTCAGGAGCCAAGCAATCCGGTAGCGGCCAGGGTCAACAACGGAGCGAGA
>NZ_BJZU01000315.1 GCF_007992195.1 Methylobacterium oxalidis
CACATCCACGCGCAGCGCCTCGTTGAAGCCGTCCGCGCGACCCGCCCCAGGATCGAAGAAGCCTGGCCGGAGGCACACAGCCGGGTTGCCCGTCTGATCCGCCCAGGCCTGCACCAAGGCTTCCCCAGCAAGCTTGGATGCGGCGTACCAAGTCATCCGGTCCGCGAGGCGCCAGGCCGGCGCATCGGCCCAGACTGAGCTGGCAAAGATCAATCGACGCACTCCAGCCTGCAGGCAGGCTCCCACTACCGTCAGCGTCTCTAGCGTGTTCCCGTAGCCGCCGCTCTCGTAGGAGGAAGCTGGATCAGGATCGGCTGCGAGGTGGACCACCGTCTCGGCACCTGCGAAGGCCCAAACGCAAGCGTCGGGGCCTGACGTGAGATCAACCGTTCGGTCGGCACCGGCCCGGTCGAGCCCGAGAGGCATGCGATCTCGCCAATGGTGCAGCAGCGTGCGTCCCATCCGACCAGCGGCACCCGTGATAAGGATTGTGCCTGTCACGATTGCTCCTTTCGAAGTTCGAACGCGGCGGCACGAGGGCACGAGCGACATGTGCGGCCGGGTCAGCAGGACCTGTGCGAGAGCAGACGCTGTCATTCGGCTCTCGACCTCATGCGGCTAGTGACAGCTCAGCCCGAGTGGCCTGCGCGAGTACGCTGTTGGAGGTTCGACTCCTCTGGTGGCTTCGAGCGCACCGATTGCCACCGCCTGAAGGCTGGTCAGCGCGGTGCCATCCACGGTTGCGACGCTACGCTGGTTAGGCATCATAGCTCCTCAGCCTCATCGAGCTGTGGCTCTGCCTCCATTGCCGCACCCGATCGTGAGCGCTGCACCCATTTCGGCGCACGGTCGCGCCAAGCCTGCTCGAGGATGCGCCTGAGGCTCGCCTCCGCCACGAAGGCAAGGTGAATCCGAAGCAACGGACAGCCACCCG
>NZ_BJZU01000316.1 GCF_007992195.1 Methylobacterium oxalidis
GGCCTGCAGATCGATCAGGCGCGTCGGATGAAGGATCTGGAGCGCGAGAACGCCCGCCTGCGCCGCCTCGTGGCGGACCTGTCCTTGGAGAAGCAGGTGCTGAAGGACGTTTCTGCGGGAAACTTGTAGCCCCCGAACGACGCCGACAGGCGGTGGCGGCGATCCGGGAGAGGTATGGCCTCTCGGAGCGCCACGCCTGCCGGATCGTCGGCCAGCACCGGGGCACGCAGCGCTACGTGCCCACCGTGTTGGCTGATGAGGATGAACTGACCCGCGCCATCATCAGCTTGGCGTCCGAGTACGGGCGCTATGGCTACCGCCGCGTCACCGCGCTGCTGCAAGCAGGCGGGTGGCAGGTGGGCAAGGATCGGGTTCAGCGGATCTGGCGTCGCGAGGGGCTGAAGGTCCCGCACAAGCACCGGCCGCGCAGCCGGCTTTGGCTCAACGACGGCTCCTGCGTGCGGCTGCGGCCGCAGCATCGCAACCACGTCTGGAGCTTCGACTTCGTGCAGGCACAGACCCATGACGGCCGGAGCCTGCGCATCCTGACGCTGATCGACGAGCACAGCCGAGCCTGTCTGGCGCTGAAGGTGGCGCGGCGCATCAACAGTTTGGGTGTCATTGAGGCACTGGCGGAGGCGATGTGTCTGCACGGCATCCCGGAGAACGTCCGCTGCGACAATGGCCCTGAGATGGTTGCGAAGGCGCTGCGCAAGTGGGTCGCCCAGGCTGGATCACAGATCCAGTACATCGCGCCGGGCTCACCGTGGGAGAACGGCTATTGTGAGAGCTTCAACGGCAAGCTGCGCGACGAATGCCTACGCCAGGAGATCTTCTACTCGCTGAAAGAAGCGCAGGCTGTGATCGGGCTTTGGCAAAACACCTACAATCGCGTGCGGCCGCACTCGTCCTTGGGCTACCGGCC
>NZ_BJZU01000317.1 GCF_007992195.1 Methylobacterium oxalidis
CCCTCTCTTTGCCGTCACTTCGACGAGGCCCTAGCCTGGGAAGGACCCGGCTGCGCGATCCGTTACGCTGTCGGCAAACTCAGATGAAGAACGGCGTTCCTGCAATAGGGTCGACCCGTCGTGCAGATGACCTCCGGCGGATGATGTGAAACCGGGGTCTGCGTGAGCGGCGCCGTCAGCCGAGGAGTTGGCCAGGGTTAGGTCGCCCGGACCTTCGCCACTATCGGACTCACTGAGACGAGCGAGCCAAGCTCATATAAATCAGACCGCCCGCCAAGGCGCGGTAACGGATCGCGTCGACTCGAAGAGAGCGGACGTCACCCCGCAGGGTAGCTGCCGCCTCTTCGAAGCCGTGGCTCTCCAGATCGGCCGCATTGCGGGACAGTTCGCGGGCCGCCAGATCACTCCGAGTAGCGAATTTCAGCAGCCTGCCGGATCCGTTCTGTTGCATAGCAACAAGATGGGATGCCCATCTCTGCGGCGCAACAAAGCCGCTCTGGTGGAGAAGCAAAGGTCTCGTGATCTAACGTCATAGCTGCGGACGAGCGGCGTTTTGAGCGGCGATCACCAGCGCCCCGTCCAAGAGATCGTGAGAGCGGCGTTCAACAGCCGCTGGGCCTGTGATGCAGAGCGATCACAAGGACAGCTCCGTGGACGGGGCAGTAGCCTGCAGACACGTCTCAGGCAGCTTTGCGACAGGCGGCTTCGGCGGCGAGACGGTCCGGCTCAGTCAGACCACGTCATCGCCATTTTAAAAAGAGCGTGGACTGCGAAGGGGAACGGCGAGGAACACCATGGGGAACATGGGGAACACCGCGACCGTTCGTGATCTGGAAACGTCAGCGAAATCAGGAGGTTAGGTGGAGCGGGCGATCGGGATC
>NZ_BJZU01000318.1 GCF_007992195.1 Methylobacterium oxalidis
CTCGCGCTGTGCCTCGGCAAGAACATCGGCGGCGAGCCGATCATCGCGGACCTCGCCCGCATGCCGCACCTCTTGGTGGCCGGCACCACCGGCTCGGGCAAGTCGGTGGCGATCAACACCATGATCCTCAGCCTCCTCTACCGGCTCAGGCCCGAGGAGTGCCGCCTGATCATGGTCGACCCCAAGATGCTGGAACTGTCCGTCTACGACGGCATCCCGCACCTGCTCTCCCCCGTCGTCATCGACCCGAAGAAGGCGGTCATCGCCCTCAAGTGGGCGGTGCGCGAGATGGAGGAGCGCTACAAGAAGATGTCCAAGATCGGCGTACGCAACATCGACGGCTACAACGCCCGCATGGCCGAGGCCCGGGCGAAGGGCGAGGTCATCCTGCGCACGGTCCCGGCCGGCTTCGACCGGGAGACGGGTGAGGCGGTGTACGAGCAGGAGGAGATGGACCTGTCGGCGCTGCCCTACATCGTGATCGTGGTCGACGAGATGGCCGACCTGATGATGGTGGCGGGCAAGGAGATCGAGGGCGCGATCCAGCGGCTGGCCCAGATGGCGCGGGCGGCCGGCATCCACCTGATCATGGCGACCCAGCGCCCGAGCGTGGACGTGATCACCGGCACCATCAAGGCGAACTTCCCGACCCGGATCTCCTTCCAGGTCACGAGCAAGATCGACTCGCGCACGATCCTGGGCGAGATGGGCGCCGAGCAGTTGCTCGGCCAGGGCGACATGCTGTTCATGGCCGGCGGCGGGCGCACGACGCGGGTGCACGGGCCGTTCTGCTCGGACTCGGAGGTGGAGAGCGTGGTGGCGCACCTGAAGCGCCAGGGCCGCCCCGCCTACCTCGACGCCGTCACCGCAGACGACGG
>NZ_BJZU01000319.1 GCF_007992195.1 Methylobacterium oxalidis
GTCAGCGGGCGTTGAATACTCCCTGATTGTGGGCATCGAAAATTCCCTGGCCGATGCCTTGGCCCGCGGAGGCGGGACGCACCCCGCACCCTCGGGCTTATCCATCCTCAGCCACCATGCCTGCCGACGGGTCTCGGTCGGGAGTGATGAGGATGGTCCTGCTGGGAGAGCTCCTCATGATCTTGGACCTGCACCGACAGGGCCTGTCGGTTACCGCCATAGCCCGTCGGACTGGGCGCGACCCGAAGACGATCCGCAAGTACATCGAGCGCGGCCTCGAACCGCCGGTCTACGGCCCGCGCCAAGCCGGACGTCCGAGCAAACTCGCGCCCTACCGCGACTATCTGCGCGAGCGCGTCGCCGCCTTCCCCGATCTCAGCGCCGTGCGCCTGACCCGCGAGCTGCGCGAGCGCGGCTATACGGGAGCCTACACCGCCGTGAAGCGGTTTGCCGCCGCGATCCGACCGCCCGAGGCCAAGCCCTACGAGGTCCGCTTCGAGACCCCGGCCGGCCAGCAGGCGCAGGTCGACTTCGCCCGCTTCGCGGTCACCTTCACGGACGCGCCGGGCACGGCCTGCATCGTCTGGCTGTTCTCGCTGGTGCTCGGCCATTCCCGGCACATCGAGGCGCGCTTCGTCCTGCACCAGGATCTGCAGACGCTGCTGCGCTGTCACATGCAGGCGTTCGCCGCCATCGGCGGCGTGCCGATCGAGATCCTCTACGACCGCATGAAGACGGCGGTCACCGGCGAGGAGGCGGCCGGCCACATCGTCTACAACCGATCCCTGCTGGCGCTGGCCAAGCACTACGGCTTCCTGCCCCGCGCCTGTCGCCCCTACAGGGCCAAAACGAAGGGTAAGG
>NZ_BJZU01000320.1 GCF_007992195.1 Methylobacterium oxalidis
CCGCCGACCTTCCGCGTCGCGCCGCTCCGCCGCCGGTGTTCGCGCCGGTTCCGGTGTTCACCTGGACGGGCTTCTACGCGGGCTTCAACGCCGGCTACGCCTTCGACACCGGCGAGAACCGCAACGGCTTCCTGCAGACCCCCGGCAACCCGGTCACCCTGACGGGCCCCGGCGGCGCGGCGGTCGCCACCTCGATCCTGCCGGTCGGCGCCACGCTGGCCTACCGCTCGGCCGAGCGCGACGGCTTCACCGGCGGCGGCCAGATCGGCTACAACTACCAGTTCACGCCGGGCTCGGGCGTGGTGGTCGGCGTCGAGGCCGACGCCCAGTACCTCGACTTCGGCGCCCGCCGGAACAACCGCTTCAACGTCGGGCCTGCCGGCGCCATCAACTTCATCAACCCGAACTTCGTGCCGGTGAACGGCACGCTGAGCACGCTCGACTTCTTCGGCACGGTCCGCGGCCGCCTCGGCTACGCCTTCGACCGCACCCTGATCTACGGCACCGGCGGCTTCGCCTACGCCTCGGGCGACACCAGCCTCGGCCAGTTCGCCAACGTGGCGCGCGGCGACGACTTCCTGACCGGCTGGACCGTGGGCGGCGGCATCGAGTACGCGCTGCCGACCGACTCCTTCCTGAACTTCTTCCGCTCCTCGGCGGTGACGCTGAAGGTGGAAGGCCTGTACGTGAACCTCGACCGCGGGCGGACCGGCCCCAACTCGCTGGTGGGCGGCCTCAACACCGCCGGCGGCCTCGTCCCGGTCTACGACACGCTGGGCTTCGCCGGCCGCAACCGCAACGACGAGTTCGCCGTCGTCCGCGCCGGCCTCAACTACAAGTTCGGCTCCTACTGAGACCCT
>NZ_BJZU01000321.1 GCF_007992195.1 Methylobacterium oxalidis
AGCGTCTAACAAAACCGGTTTCGGCGCGTTGAGAGGAGATGGCGAAACCGCTCCTTCCCGACGGCTTATGGGCCGTGATCGCCCCGTTGCTGCCGCCTGAACCGGCCAAGCCAAAGGGTGGGCGTCCTCGAACATCCGACCGCGCGGCGCTGACCGGCATTTTGTTCGTGCTGCGCTCGGGCACGCCCTGGGAACTGCTGCCCCGCGAGATGGGCTGCGGCTCGGGTATGACCTGCTGGCGACGCCTGCGGGACTGGCAGAAGGCGGGGGTGTGGGACCGTCTGCAGCAGGCGCTGCTCGACCGGCTCGGACGCCAGAACGGCATCGACTTCAGCCGCGCTTCGCTCGACAGCGCCTCGATTGCAGCCAAAAGGGGGGCTCGGCGACGGGCCCGAACCCGACCGATCGCGGCAAGCCGGGCACGAAGCGCCACGTCCTCACCGATGCGAAGGGCATCCCTCTCGCGCTGAGCCTCACAGGGGCCAACGTGCACGACAGCCGGATGCTGGAGACGCTCGTGGATGCCGTCCCGCCGATCCGCCAGTGCTGGGGACGCCCGCGCAAACGCCCCGCCCGGCTGTACGCCGACAAGGCCTACGACCACCGCCGCTGTCGTCGGGCTCTGACCCGTCGGCGCATCCAGCACCGCATCGCCCGCCGCGGGATCGAGAGCAGTCAGCGTCTGGGGCGGCACAGGTGGGTGGTCGAGAGGACGCTGGCCTGGTTTGCCCAGTTCCGCCGCCTTGCCATTCGCTACGAGCGGCGGCGCGATATCCATCTCGCCTTCTCCACGCTGGCCGCAGCCCTCATCGTCTGGCGCTTCATCGAACGGTGGTTTTGTTAGACGCT
>NZ_BJZU01000322.1 GCF_007992195.1 Methylobacterium oxalidis
GGCAGTAGCTCGGCGCCCACAGGCAGCTGATCGCGGAAGCTCCCTCGGCCCACTGATCGTCTGACTGGATGAGCGAGACAAGAAGCGTGGACCATACGTCATCTGAAGCTGCCGGACTCGGCCGTTCGAGCAAGACCCGCTACCCCTTTGCGCGACACGTCTCGGCAGCAGCCGATACACTGCGGGAGACCCGCAAGGCCTGGCCAGGCTTGAGCCTGTACGAGCGCTTCGAGGAAGTGGTCGTCGTGGTGCTCACCGGCCTGATCGGCCTTGTGATCGTCGCGGCGATGGTCAACCTCTGCTTCCGCGTCGTGCTCCTCGTCATCTTCGGCCTGCTCGACCCGGCCGAGCATAGCGTCTTCCAGGCCGTGTTCGGCATGATCTTCACGGTCCTGATCGCGCTCGAGTTCAACCACTCGATCCTGAGCGTGCTTCACCGTCAGGAGAGCATCATCCAGCTGCGTACGGTGATCCTGATTGCGCTGTTGGCGCTTGCCCGCAAGTTCATCATCCTAGACGCGAGCAAGACCGAGCCACTGACCATCATCGGGCTGGCAGCCGCCGTCCTGGCGCTCGGAGCTGTGCACTGGCTGGTGCGGGACCAGGACCGCAAGGACACTCAACTCACGGCCGAGAACACGTCACAGCCGCGGGAGTAAGCGGCCAGCCCGGTGAGGCCAGCCGCCAGGGTTTGCGCTAGTCGTAGGGGTCGAAGGCCGGGCCGTAGCCGACCGGCCGCGGACCAAAGCGGCGCCGGCCGTAGAAGCCGTCGCGTTCCACAACGACCTCCCGGACGACGGGCCGCGGCCGGTACACCACCGGGCGCTCGACCACGACCTCGCGAACGA
>NZ_BJZU01000323.1 GCF_007992195.1 Methylobacterium oxalidis
CTTGGACTCGATCAGCACCAGAAGACGATGACGGCAGCCAGGGCGACGGCTGAGGCGTAGTTGCGGGCAAGCTTGTCGTATCGGGTGGCGATGCGGCGGAAGTCCTTAAGGCGGTTGAACGTCGCCTCGATGCGCCAGCGCTCCCGATAGCGCTGCTTGTCGTGGCGGATCCTTCTCTTGCGGCCGCGCTTGCCCGGGATGATCGGCGTGATGCCGCTTCTGCGTAGGTCAGCCCGTAGCCAATCGGCGTCGTAGCCCTTGTCGGCGCTCAGGCGGCGGATCCGGCCGGGCGCCTCGGCCAGGACGGCTGGAGCGGCGGTAACATCGCTGGCGTTGCCGGGCGTCAGCAGGAACACGCCGGGCCGGCCGAGGACATCGGTGAGCGCGTGGACCTTGGTCGTCTGGCCGCCGCGCGACGGGCCGATGGCCTGGGCCGTCGCCCCCCTTTCCCGCCGTGTGCCGAGCGATGCGCGCGCACGTAGGTACTGTCGATGGCAGCCGCCTCGCCCGACCAGCCGGCCTTGGCCAGGGCCGCCAACATCGCCTTCCAGAAGCCACGCCGGGACCAGCGGTTGAAGCGGTTGTAGACGGTCGTGCGAGGCCCATACGCGGAAGGGCAGTCACGCCAGCGGCAGCCCGAGGTGAGCACATGCAGGATACCGGAGATGATCTGCCGGTCGTCTTTCCGCTCTGGTCCGGGCTGATCCTTGGGCATGAACGGGGCCATCACCGCCCACTGCTCATCCGAGAGCCAGAACAGGTCCGCCATCGCCGCCTCCACGCTGCAAACGGCGGCCCTGAATCATGAAACCACAAACGCCGCAATAGCTTGGTTCGGTTCACA
>NZ_BJZU01000324.1 GCF_007992195.1 Methylobacterium oxalidis
GGCGCGTCGCGCATGTCGTCCGTGTTCGGCTTGAAGGTCAGCCCCAGAAGCGCGATCGTCCTGCCCCGCACCTGCCCGCCGCAGGCCGCGATGACCTTGCGCGCCATCGCCCGCTTGCGGCTCTCGTTGACCGAGACCACCGTCTCGACGAGGCGCACCGGCGTGCCCGCGTCCTGCGCCGTCTTGACGAGCGCCAGCGTGTCCTTGGGAAAGCACGAGCCGCCGTAGCCCGGACCCGCGTGCAGGAACTTCGCCCCGATCCGGTTGTCGAGCCCGATGCCGCGGGCGACCTCCTGCACGTTGGCGCCGACCCGCTCGCACAGGTCGGCGATCTCGTTGATGAAGGTGATCTTGGTGGCCAGGAACGCGTTGGCCGCGTACTTCGTCAGCTCGGCCGTGCGCCGGCCGGTCACGAGGATCGGGGCGGCGTTCAGGTAGAGCGGGCGGTAGATCTCGCGCATCACCTCGGCGGCGCGCTCGTCCTCGGCGCCGATCACGATGCGGTCGGGCCGCTTGAAGTCGGAGATCGCCGCGCCCTCGCGCAGGAACTCGGGGTTCGAGACGACCGCCACCTCGGCGTCCGGGGCGGTCTCGCGCAGGATGCGCTCGACCTCGTCGCCGGTGCCGACCGGCACGGTCGATTTGGTCACGACGACCGTGTAGCCGGACAGGCTTAGGGCGATCTCGCGGGCGGCCGCGTAGACGAAGCTGAGATCAGCGAAGCCGTCGCCGCGGCGGGACGGCGTGCCGACGGCGATGAAGACGGCGTCGGCCTGGGCGACCGCGTCGCGCATCGCGGTGGTGAAGGTGAGCCGGCCCTGGCGGACGTTGTCGGCCACCAG
>NZ_BJZU01000325.1 GCF_007992195.1 Methylobacterium oxalidis
GTCCGTAATTCGTTTTGGAGAACAGCTCGCCGCGGGCGATCAGCTGCTCGCGGCCGATGAAGCCCTGGAGAAAGGCGATCTCCTCCAGGCACGCCACCTGTAGGCCCTGCCGGTGCTGCAGAACCCGCACGAACTCGGACGCCTCCAGCAGGCTGTCGTGCGTGCCCGTGTCGAGCCAGGCGTAGCCCCGGCTCATCCGCTCCACGTGCAGCTGCCCGCGCTCGAGGTAGGCCTCGTTCACGCTCGTGATCTCAAGCTCGCCTCGCGGCGACGGCTTCACCGCGGCCGCGATGTCGAGCACCTGGTTGTCGTAGAAGTACAGGCCCGTCACCGCCCAGGTCGAGTCCGGCTCTCTCGGCTTCTCCACGATCCGGGTCGGGCGCCCCGCCTTGTCGAGGCTGACTACACCGTAGGCCTGCGGGTTCTCCACGTGGTAGGCGAACACCGTCGCCCCCTCGGGCCGCGCGGCCGCGCGGGCCAGGAGCTCGCTCATGCCCGCCCCGAAGAACAGGTTGTCGCCGAGGATGAGCGCGACGGGATCCTCGCCGACGAACTCGCGCCCGATCACGAAGGCTTGCGCCAGCCCCTCGGGCCGCGGCTGCACCGCGTAGGAGAAGCTCAACCCGAACTGCTCGCCGGTGCCGAACAGGCGCTTGTAATTGTCCAGGTGCTCGGGCGAGGAGATGATCAGGATCTCGCGGATGCCCGCCAGCATCAGCACCGAGACCGGGTAGTAGATCATCGGCTTGTCGTAGACCGGCAGGAGCTGCTTGTTGATCGACAAGGTTGCCGGGTGCAGCCGCGTGCCCGAGCCGCCGGCCAGGACGATGCCCTTCAT
>NZ_BJZU01000326.1 GCF_007992195.1 Methylobacterium oxalidis
TCGACGGGATCTCGAACGGGGTGCAGACGATCCAGGCGGCCTCGAAGGGCATCGACTCGATCACCAAGCTCGTCAACTCGCTGCAATCCACCGTCAAGCAGGCCCAGGCCGACGCCGTCGCCAACCGGCCCAAGATCGCCAGCACGGTCGATCTCGGCACTGCCGCGGAGGTCACTGCCACCGGCAAGAGCGAGCGCGACGTCGCGCTGAGCAAAGTCCTGATCGGCGCGGCGGCGGCCGCCACCGCCTCGTCGGCGGGTGCGGTCGGCCTGACGGCGGGCGGCGCGGGCACCACCAACTCGATCCAGATCAAGGCCGGCAACACCACCTACAAGTTCGACGTCACCTCGACCTCGACGGTGCGCGACCTCGTGGACGGCATCAACAAGTCCAACATCGCCACCGCCTCGATCGGCGACAACGGCCAGCTCACCATCACCGGCACCGGCTCGGACAACCTCACGGTCGAGGCCGGCCTGACCACCACGGCGACCGGCGCGTTCGCGGCGGTGGCGGGCGACCAGACGGCTCTGTTCGCGGCGGTCGACAACACGGACGTGGGCAGCTCGGGCTCGTCCTCGGTGCGCTCGAACCTGGTCAAGCAGTTCAACGACCTGCGCGACCAGATCGACAGCCTCGCCAAGGACTCGGGCTTCAACGGCACCAACCTGCTCGCCGGCGACAAGCTGTCCATCGTCTTCAATGAGAAGACGGGTTCGGCCCAGAACAAGCTCGACGTGCAGGGCAACCTGCTGAACGCGGGCAACCTCGGCATCGGCAAGTTCGTCGACTCGTCGGCGGCCCAGTCGAACGGCGACTTCAGCGTCCAGAACGAC
>NZ_BJZU01000327.1 GCF_007992195.1 Methylobacterium oxalidis
TAGCGTCCGGACCCATAACGGTGGCGCGCTCTGCCACGGTGTGATTCAGGGTTCCTATAGGAGGAGCCCATGGATCAGTTTTGGTTGACGGACGAGCAGTTTGCGAAGATCGCGCCGCATCTGCCCACCGACACGCGCGGCAAAGCTCGCGTGGATGACCGGCGCGTGATCAGCGGCATCGTCCATGTGCTGAAAAGCGGTGGCCGCTGGGCGGATGCACCGCGCGAGGTCTACGGGCCGAAGAAGACCCTCTACAACCGCTTCGTGCGCTGGGCAGCCAAGGGCGTCTGGGTCGGACTGTTTGAGACGCTCTCCCACGCTGGCGGACCGCCCGCGCAGGTGCTGATCGACTCCTCGGCCGTGAAGGCGCACCGCTGCGCCTCGGGAGGGAAAGGGGGGAGCAGAACCAAGCCATCGGCCGCTCGCGGGGCGGACGCACGACGAAGATCCACGCGCTCACCGACCGCTTCTGCCGCCCGCTCGCTTTCCTGCTGACCGGCGGCCAAGTCGCTGACTGCAAGGCTGGCGCACTGCTTCTGGAGCGCCTGCCCGCCTGTCGTATCTTGCTGGCTGACAAAGGCTACGACAGCGACGCCGTCCGGCGGCAGATCGAGGCAACGGGAGCGGCCCCCAACATCCCGCCCAAAGCCAACCGGCGCTGGAAGCCGTGCTTCTCGCCGGTGCTCTATCGCGGCCGCAACGCCATCGAGCGCATGTTCGGCCGCCTCAAGGACTTCCGACGCATCGCGACCCGCTACGACCGCTTAGCCAGCAACTACCTTGCTGCCGTCTGCCTCGCCGCCGCTGTAAGTTACTGGTTGTGAGTCCGGAGCCT
>NZ_BJZU01000328.1 GCF_007992195.1 Methylobacterium oxalidis
GGCTCGAGATGTGGAAACTGCGCAGTTTAGAATTGCATGAAACTGTTCGGCGTGGATCCTCGTTCAGCCGGCATATAGCTGGCGCAGGATCGATGCAGGTGACCACGCCCTTCATCCGCAAGCTGGAGCATGCCGGACCGCTCACGGACGAGGAGCGCTCGGTTCTACTGAGCCTTTCAACATCCAGCCGCACCGTCTCGGCGCGCCAAGACATCGTCCTGGAACACCAGACAGACACGGTCCCGCTGATCCTCAGCGGCGTTGCCGGCCGCTACAAGGTCCTCGTGCATGGCACGCGCAGGATCGTCTCTTTTGCTCTGCCGGGGGATCTCTGCCGTGTCCACGCGGCTGCGACCGGCGCCCTGGACCTGCGCGTTGCCGCTCTCACCGGCTGCCATGTTTCGGATATCTCTCAAGCCAAGCTCAGGGAGGCTATCGACACCTACCCCGGCATCAGCCGGGCGCTGTGGTGGCTCACGCTGACTGAACTGAGCCGGGCGCGCGAATGGCTGGTCAACGACAGCCGACCGGCAGACAGGCGTCTGGCCCATCATTTCTGCGAGCTGCTGGTCTGCCTACAGGCGGTCGGGCTGGGCGGTGAAAACTCATTCGAGCTTGGGATCGCACAGGCGGACTACGCCGATGCGTTGGGCATCTCGTATGTTCACGTCAACCGCGTGATGCAGGCGCTGCGATCAAACGGCATGATCAGCACGGGTAAGCACCTGCTGATTTTTCCCGACGTGAATCGCATCAAGGAGTTTGCGGAGTTCGATCGTGGCTACCTGTGCTTGGATGGGCTGCACATGTAGATCCTCTCTCGG
>NZ_BJZU01000329.1 GCF_007992195.1 Methylobacterium oxalidis
CAGCAATTGCTTCGCCACGCGGAACTGCGCCTCGTTGGCAAGACGGCGGAAGCTCGTGCCCTCGGCCCTCAGGCGACGGCTCAGGGTGCGGCGGTTCACCAGCTTCAGCCGCGCCACGCGCTCGGCCTTGCAGCGCTGCCGGGTCACGGCGGTCTGGAGGTACTCGCGAAGCTTGTCCGTCAGCGTGGAAGGCTGAGCGGCCTCAAGCCGGCGGATGCGGTGCTCCACCCTCTGGCGCAGCGCCGGATCCGCCCCCGCGATCGGCTGCTCCAGGAGGGCGGCCGGGAACACCAGGGCGGCCGCCTCTTGATCGAAGCGGACCGGTCCCTTGAAGAAGGCCGCGTAGGGGGCTGTGTCGTGCGGGGCGGAGCGCGGCAGCAGCACCTCCAGCGGCGCCCAGTCAGGCCCGCACAGCCCGCGCAGGAGGGTGGTCAGCGTGGCGAGCGCCCGCTCCAGATGCAGGGCAGCGCCCTCGGCCTCAGGCTCATGCGGGGCGTAGCTGAGGACGGCGATGTCGACGTGCACACCGAGACCGACCACCGCTCCCCGGTCGCGCACGCAGGCATGCGCTTCCAGGGCCCGCAGGGCCTCACCCACCGAGGCGCAGTTGCGCAGCAGCCCGCCGAGAAGGCCGAGCGAGGCCAGGGTGGTTCGCTGCCCGACCAGCAGTCCGAGATGAGGGCAGCGGGTGCGCTCGGCCGCCAGGGCGATCAGGCGTCCGACGGTCGTGAACGGAACGGGCTTGCTGCTGCGGCCGACGAGGCGGGGATTGAGGCCCGCTTCAGCCATGAGGCCGA
>NZ_BJZU01000330.1 GCF_007992195.1 Methylobacterium oxalidis
GAGCAGGTACTTCGCCACGCGGAACTGCGCCTCGTTGGCGAGTTGCCGGAAGCTCGTGCCCTCGGCCCTCAGGCGGCGGCTCAGGGTGCGGCGGTTCACCAGCTTCAGCCGCGCCACGCGCTCGGCTGTGCAGCGCTGCCGGGTCACGGCGGTCTGGAGGTACTCGCGAAGCTTGTCCGTCAGCGTGGAGACCTGCTCTGCCTCGAGCCGGCGGATGCGGTCCTCCACCCTCTGGCGCAGCGCCGGATCCGCCCCCGCGATCGGCTGCTGCAGGAGGGCGGCCGGGAACACCAGGGCGGCTGTTTCCTGATCGAAGCGGACAGGGGCCCTGAAGAAGCCGGTGTAGGGGGCTGTATCATGCGGGGCGGAGCGCGGCAGCAGGACCTCCAGCGGCGCCCAGTCAGGCCCGCACAGCCCGCGCAGGAGGGTGGTCAGCGTGGCCAGCGCCCGCTCCAGATGCAGAGTAGCGCCCTCGGCCTCGGGCTCATGCGGGGCATAGCTGAGGACGGCGATGTCGTCGTGCACACCAAGGCCGACCACCGCTCCCCGGTCGCGCACGCAGGCGTGCGCTTCCAGGGCCCGCAGGGCCTCACCCACCGAGGCGCAGTTGCGCAGCAGCCCGCCGAGAAGGCCTAGCGAAGCCAGGCTGGTTTGCTGCCCGACCAGCAGTCCGAGATGAGGGCAGCGGGTGCGCTCGGCCGCCAGGGCGATCAGGCATCCCACGGCCGTGAACGGAACGGGCTTGCTGCCGCCGAAGACGCGGGGATCGAGGCCTGCTTCAGCGAGGAGGCCGT
>NZ_BJZU01000331.1 GCF_007992195.1 Methylobacterium oxalidis
CTGCGGCCAGCTCCCTGCCCGGCCAGCACCTCATCGCGCGGGCCGAAGGTCGACACCGTTCCGTCCTTCAGAACCAGGATGTAGTCCACCAGCGTCAGGATGTTGGCCTTGTGCGTGATCAGCACGCAGGTCGTGCCCCGCTTGGTCAGCGCCAGCAAAGCCTCGGCCAAAGCCGCCTCGCCCACCGCATCGAGGTTCGAGTTCGGCTCATCCAGCACAACGAGGGAAGGGTTGCCGTAGATCGCCCGCGCCAGGCCGATGCGCTGGCGCTGGCCACCGGACAGGGCGCTGCCGCCCTCCCCCACTTCCGTGCTGTACCCCTGCGGCAGTTGCTGGATCACCTCGTGCACACCGGCGAGCTTTGCCGCCTCGAGCACCGCCTCGTCATCGACAGCGCCGAACCGCGCGATGTTCTGGGCGATCGTGCCGGACAGGAGTTCCACGCTTTGCGGCAGGTAGCCGAGGTGCTGGCCCAGGGCATCGGCATCCCAGTGCTGCAACTCGGACCCATCAATGCGCACGCTACCGAGAGCCGGTGCCCAGATGCCGACCAGCGCCCGCACCAGGCTCGACTTGCCCGCCCCGCTCGGTCCCACCACGGCAGTCGAGGAGCCAGCCGGCAGCTCGAAGCTGACCTGACTGAGGATGAAGCGGCTCGATCCCGGTGCGGTCAGGGCGAGACCACTGACCTCAACGTGGCCCTCCGGCCGCGGCAGAGCCAAGCGCTGCGGCGCGGCTTCAGCGGCCCGGAACAGCGTCTGCAACCGGCCATAAGCCTG
>NZ_BJZU01000332.1 GCF_007992195.1 Methylobacterium oxalidis
CTAAGAGGGACCGCCTCTAAGAATTGGCCCCGCCGTCTTCGGATCGGTGGGTGATAAACCTAAGCCGGCGGGGCCATACCGGGTGTCGGAGCCGACCCACACACCTTCTGCTCACCGTCACTGCGAGCCTTCGCAAAAGTGTAATGCGAGGCGCACGGAAGCATCTGCTGCGACATCACGGGCAGAGCAACGAGATGGAACACGACGAATGACAAGCTCTTGGTTCCCTGCAGAACATAATCTGTCGGAGGAAATATGAGCCAGTCAGACACGCCTGATCCCTCAGGCTCTGGGAAGCCTACTGACGGGGGCGGCCTCGGCAGCATCGATGATGTGCAGGGCCATCCTGGAGCGGGCAGTCCGCCAGGTCCGGCCATCAAGCCGCCCGGAAAGGAGCCGCCTCAGCCGGGTAGCGATCCAACCCGCACTGTGCAGCCGCGGACTGAGCGAGGTCCCGAGGCGGACGTAGAGAAGCAGCCGAGCTGACTTCAACCCGCGGAGGGTCGGCGAAGAGAAAGGTCCGCTCGGTGGGTGCCGGCGGGCCAAGTTTGTCAGGTCGTACTGGCATTTCGGTATTGGATTATTTTGAAATCTATCCCGCCAGATCCCATCCTTGGTGCCGGCGGCAACGCGTGGCATGGTAGCGATATGTCCTACACCGTTCGCATCCTGCGCCTGAACGAGAAAGAGCCTCTTCCGGCGAAACAGTTGGATGGCTCGTTCGCCAGCTTGAGCGAGGCATGGGATGCTGGAGCCGCCGAGGTTCTAGGG
>NZ_BJZU01000333.1 GCF_007992195.1 Methylobacterium oxalidis
ACAACGAGGAGCGGGTGCTGTCGGTGCACCACTGGACGGACACGCTGTTCTCCTTCCGCACCACGCGCGACCCCTCGTTCCGCTTCCGCAACGGCGAGTTCACGATGATCGGCATCGAGGTCGAGGGCCGGCCGCTGCTGCGCGCCTACTCGGTGGTCTCGGCCAACTACGAGGAGGAGCTGGAGTTCTTCTCCATCAAGGTCCCGAACGGCCCGCTCACCAGCAAGCTGCAGCACCTCAAGGTCGGCGACCCGATCATGGTCGGCAAGAAGCCCACCGGCACGCTGGTGCTCGACAACCTGCTGCCGGGCCGCCACCTCTACCTGCTCGGCACCGGCACGGGGCTGGCGCCGTTCCTGTCGATCATCAAGGACCCGGAGACCTACGAGCGCTTCGAGAAGGTGGTGCTGGTGCACGGCTGCCGGCAGGTCTCGGAGCTCGCCTACGGCGAGACGATCACGCAGGACCTGCCGGGCCACGAGTTCCTGGGCGAGATGATCAGCGCGCAGCTGATTTACTACCCGACCGTGACGCGCGAGCCGTTCCGCAACCGGGGCCGGATCACCGACCTGATGGTGTCGGGCAAGCTGTTCGCGGACGTGGGCCTGCCGGGCATGTCGCGGGAGGCGGACCGGTTCATGCTGTGCGGCAGCCCCGAGATGATCCGCGACACCCGCCAGCTTCTGGCCGAGGGCGGCTACGAGGAGGGCAACCACGGCGAGGCCGGACACTTCGTCATCGAGAAGGCCTTCGTCGAGAAGTGAGGCCCG
>NZ_BJZU01000334.1 GCF_007992195.1 Methylobacterium oxalidis
TTAGAGCAGATCCCGCACCGCTTGAGACGGGTTGGCGGATGGCACGTTGACGGGTGAAGGAGCTTGCCCATGCCTTCACCGTTGTCTGTGGACCTGCGCGAGCGTGTCGTGGCTGCCGTGGCGGCGGGTGCCTCCTGCCGTCGCGTCGCCGCTCGCTTCGGGGTCAGCGTGTCGAGCGCCAGCCGCTGGTCGGAGCGCTTCCGCAATGAGGGCCAACTCGCCTCCAAGCCGATGGGCGGCGATCACACCTCACAGCGGATTGAGGCGCATGCCGCGCTCATCCTGGCGACCTCGAAGCAGGAGCCGCGCCTCTTCCTGCGTGAGCTGCGCGACCGACTGGCCGAGCAGGGCGTGCAGACCAGCACGAGCGGGTTGTCACGCTTCTTCCAGCGGCACGGGATCAGCTGGAAAAAGGGGCGACGTACGCAGCTGAGCAGGAGCGCGCGGACGTAAGAGCGGCCCGCGAGGCTTGGTTTGAGGCCCAGCCCGAGCTCAATCCGGACCGGCTGGTGTTCTTGGACGAGACCGCGGCTGCCACCAACATGGCGCGACGCTACGGTTGGGCCCCGCGCGGCGAGCGCTGCCGGCTCGCAGCGCCGTGGGGGCATTACAAAACCACCACCATCACCGCCGCCCTGCGCACAAGCGGGCTGTGCGCCACCGCGCTTCTTGACGGTCCCACCAACGGCAGGCGCTTTCGCAGCTACGTCACCGAGACCCTAATCCCGGTGCTGCAGCCGGGCGACATCGTCGTC
>NZ_BJZU01000335.1 GCF_007992195.1 Methylobacterium oxalidis
TTAAGTCGGGCCCAGAGCCGTTCGACCTGATGGCGGTTGTTGTAGATCCAGGTGGGGCACGCGACGGGAGCCTCGTTGCCCTTTGCCGGGATCGCGGGACGGGCTCCTAAGTTCCAGATATGCTCGCGGAAGGCATGGCTGGCGTATCCTCGGTCAGCCACCACCCACCTCGGCACGCCTGGCAGCTGATCGAGCAGCGGGATGGCATGGGGCAGTTCGTGTGCCTGGCCGGGAGCCAGGATGAAGGCGACGGCTCGGCCGAGCCCATCGGCGATCACGCAAGCCTTGCTGCCAAAGCCGCCGCGCGAGCGGCCCAATGCCTCGCGCCTGTCCCGCTCAGCTTGTGTGCCCCCTTTCGGCGGCCTCCCGCCGCCTTCTGGTGTGCGCGGATGCTGGTGCCGTCGAGGAACGTCATCCCGAGTTGCACCCCGGTCTTCTGGGCAAGCCGTAGCAGGCGTTCCCAGGCACCAAGGCGCGCCCAACGGATGAAGGTCTGAGCTGCGCGTGCCCATGGACCCAGTTCGGCCGGGATAGCGCGCCACTTGGCCCCGTTCTGATGCCGCCACAGGATGGCAGAGAGCGTGCGGCGCAAATCCCGAGGCGGCGTCTTGCCCTTCGGGCGGCACGCCTCAATCAGCGGCTCTAGCCTCATCCATTCCGCGTCCGTCAGCATCGCCCCTCCCACTCAGGAGGGGCAAAACGCCCGCGCCCTCAACCGGTTCAAGGTCGAACAGGCCGT
>NZ_BJZU01000336.1 GCF_007992195.1 Methylobacterium oxalidis
TTCTCGTCGTCACATCGGGCAAGGGCGGCGTCGGCAAGACGACGACCACCGCGGCCCTGGGTGCGGCCATCGCGCAGAGCGGCAAGAGCGTCTGCGTCGTCGATTTCGACGTCGGCCTGCGCAACCTCGACCTCGTCATGGGGGCCGAGCGCCGCGTCGTGTATGACCTCATCAACGTGGTCAACGGCGACGCCAAGCTGCCGCAGGCCCTGATCCGCGACAAGCGGCTCGACAGCCTGTCGCTGCTGCCGGCCTCCCAGACCCGCGACAAGGACGCGCTCACCGACGCGGGCGTCGCCCGCGTGATGGAGGAGCTGCGTGAGAAGTTCGACTGGGTGATCTGCGACTCGCCCGCCGGCATCGAGCGGGGCGCGACGCTGGCCATGCGCCACGCGGACGTCGCCGTGGTGGTGACGAACCCCGAGGTCTCCTCGGTGCGCGACTCCGACCGCATCATCGGCCTGCTCGACTCGAAGACCATCCGGGCCGAGAAGGGCGAGAGCATCGACAAGCACCTCATCCTGACCCGCTACGACCCCAGCCGGGCCGACCGCGGCGACATGCTGAAGGTGGACGACGTGCTCGAGATCCTCTCGATCCCGCTGCTCGCCATCATCCCGGAGAGCGAGGAGGTGCTGCGCGCCTCGAACGTCGGCTGCCCGGTGACCCTCAACAACCCGCTCTCGGCGCCCGCCCGCGCCTACTCCGACGCGGTTCGCCGCCTGAACGGCGA
>NZ_BJZU01000337.1 GCF_007992195.1 Methylobacterium oxalidis
AGCGCGGGCCGCCAAGGGCCAGTTCAACGTCGCCTTCGTCGATCAGTCGGATGAAGCCGCGCTCGCGGCCGCGTTGCGAGGACGCCCGGCTCTCGTGTTGATCGAGACCCCGAGCAATCCGTTGATGCGGGTGGTCGACATCCACGCGGTTTCAACGCGCGCGAAGGCGGCGGGCGCCAAGGTCGCCGTGGACAACACCTTCCTGTCCCCTGCCCTCCAGCGCCCGATCGCGCTCGGGGCGGACTACGTCATCCATTCGACGACGAAGTACCTGAACGGACATTCCGACGTGGTCGGTGGCGCGGTCGTGGCGGCCGATCCTGACGACGCCGCGCAACTCGCGGAGTGGTCCAACATCACCGGTGTCACGGGCGCGCCCTTCGACGCCTTCCTCACGCTGCGCGGGCTGCGGACCCTCTTCCCTCGCATCGCGCAGCAGCAGCGAACGGCAGGGACCATCGCCGCCTATCTAGAACGGCACCCAAGAGTCGCTGCGACCCACTACCCGGGGCTCGCATCGCACCCCGGCCACGCGATCGCACAGGCGCAGCAGACCGGCTTCGGCGCCATGCTGAGCTTTGAGCTTGCTGGCGGGGCCGAAGAGGTGCGGCGGTTCGTTGAGGCTGTGGAAGGGTTCACACTCGCGGAATCGCTGGGTGGCGTGGAGAGTCTGATCGCTCATCCCGCGACGATGACCCATGCCAGCATGGGAGCGGAGG
>NZ_BJZU01000338.1 GCF_007992195.1 Methylobacterium oxalidis
CCGAGGCGAAGGAGCTGCACGGACGGCTCCGGCAGAAGGCAATCAGCCAGCTGTAGTAGTGGCGGCTTAGTGCAAGGCGCCATCCGCAGCGAGGGCGTGCTTGATCTCCACCTGCTGCACGAGGCTGTCGAACAGAACTGCCTGCGCCCTGTAGGTCACGAGATCGGCTTCCTCGAAAGTCGCGAACGCCTCTGAGTCGAGCACATGCCCATCCGGTGCGATGCAGACGCTCAGCCAAGGCATCCATGGCATCGGCGGCGGATACACAGCGTACAGGTAGCGGGCGAACTCGACCTCGGCGTTGTGGAGCATGGAGCGACCTCCGGCTGCCTATCCCGGCCAACGCCTCACCCGTTGTGTTGTTCGCGAGTAGATGGTCGACCACGAACCGTTCGCCTGCGAGCAGACGCCGCCTAGTGCAGGGACTTCACGGCCTTCTGCTTCCTCGCCTTGATGAAGTCCGCCATGTCCGACGCGCAGCGCTCCGTTTCGGCGTCGGCCTCACGGCGCGTCCTGAAGGTGGTGGCAGCGATGACGCGCCCGTCCGGGTGCAAGCACATACAGACCCACGGCAACCCGGGTGCTGGCGGATTGTAGACCGCGAAGGTGTAAGTGGGCGCGTCGTCGGCGCCGGAGGTGATGGGCATAGCCTTCCTTCCCGGCGGACATCGCTGAGGCGCATACCCTACGCTGTATCCGGCCGAGGGCCAAGGC
>NZ_BJZU01000339.1 GCF_007992195.1 Methylobacterium oxalidis
CAAGGCCGAGCCGGTTGCCCACAGGATCGGCGATGTTGGCCGAGTAGCTGCCGCCGGGGATTGGATCGGGCCCCTGGAGCACCGTGCCGCCCCTCGCACGAACTGTCGCGAGCGCAGCATCGATATCGGCCACGTGAACGTACCAATTCCATCGGGCCGGCGCGCCGGTGGCTGCACTCGACATCACCGCGCCAGGACGCAAGTCGCCCCGGCCAATGAAGGCGTACTCGCCCATCCCGCCCATCGGCATGGCCCCGAGCTTCTCCCAGCCGAAGAGTGCCCCGTAGAACGCGAACGCAGCCTCGGGATCGGGGGTTGCGAGCTCGATCCACACGCCGTGGCCGAGGGTTTGCTCCGTCCCAAGGGGCACCGGCCCGAAGGCCAGGCTCTCACCGGGGCTCGTCGCATCCATCAGGGCGAAGACCACGTCCTGCGGGTCGCTGACCATGGCGAAGCGGCCGACATCGGGGATGTCGACGGGCCCGAACCGGATCTGGCCGCCGAGATCCGCCACCCGAGAGGCCAGGGCGTCCACGTCGCGGGTCGCGAGGTAGACCGCCCAGCCGGGAAAGCCGGGAGCTTCGGGTATGGACCGCCGGATCCCGGCCACGGGCTTCCCGTCAGCCTCCGCGACTTGGTAGCCGCCATGCTCCGGCATCGGGG
>NZ_BJZU01000340.1 GCF_007992195.1 Methylobacterium oxalidis
AATAACTGAAAAGGCATCTGCGTCGCGAGAGCGACGGTACGACGACGCTTGTGGCACTGCGCTCGCCCTGGAGTTCATTGGCGAGCGTTGGTCGCTGCTGATCATGCGCGAATTGGTCTTCGGCCCCCGCCGCTTCGGCGAAATTCGGGAGAACCTTCCCGGCATCAGCGCCAACGTGCTGACGCAGCGCCTGGAAAGCCTGGAAGATGCAGGCATCGTCCGCCGCTACCGGCTGCCGTCTCCGGCGAACGTGCAGGTCTACGACTTGACGGAGTGGGGCCGTGAGGCCGCGCCGTTGATGCGCGACCTGGGTCGCTGGGCGGCTCGCTCGCCGCGGCATGATCCGAGCCTGTTCATGTCGGCGGCTTCAGCCATGATGTCGCTTCAGGCCCTGGTCGACCGCACACGAGCCGCGGAGTTGTCCGTATCAGTCGCCTTCCACTTCCCCGGCGAGGACTTTATCGCGACAGTGACTGGCGGTGAGATCTGCGTGAGCCGTGGTGTCATGGAGGCACCCGACCTCGCCTTCACCGGCAATACGATGGCGATGCGCCGCACGATCTATGGCAAGGCGCCTCTGGCCAGAGACGGTGCGGGCGGAACGCTCGCC
>NZ_BJZU01000341.1 GCF_007992195.1 Methylobacterium oxalidis
TGCGCGTCTCCGCCGAGCTGCCCGGCCTCGACGAGAAGGACGTCGAGCTCACGATCGACGACGGCGTCCTGACGCTGCGGGGCGAGAAGCGGGCCGAGACGACGGACACGCAGCGCGGCTACTCGGAGCGCTCCTACGGCCGCTTCGAGCGCGTCCTCGCCCTGCCGTTCGCGGTGGAGGAGGACAAGGTCGAGGCCACGTTCCGGAACGGCGTGCTCAGCGTGACGCTGCCCCGCTCGGCCAAGGCGCCGGAGCGCGGCCGGCGCATCGCGATCAACGGCGGCGGGCCGCAGGCGACGGCTCACTGACCGGGAGGCCCTCTCGACCAGGGAGTCAGAGGAACGACTGAACGCATGACATGGCGGCCGGCGCGGACCTCCAGGCGGCGCCGGTCGCCCAGCCTTTGCTCACGAGGAGGAGGGTTCCCATGCAGCAGATCGAGACAACCATCGAGCGCCTCGGTCCGATGGCCGCCGCGACGCTCAGGGCGTCGGCCGTCGATCCGTTCGAGGCTCTCGTCGCGCCCGGCGACGTGTTCCGGCACCCACACGACGTTCTGGCCTACCCGAACCTGTCGCG
>NZ_BJZU01000342.1 GCF_007992195.1 Methylobacterium oxalidis
GGCATGGTGACGAGCCCGCACGAATTGGCGAGCCAGGCCGGGCAGGAAGTGCTCCAGGCGGGTGGCAATGCCATCGAAGCGGCCATCGCCATCAACGCCACCCTCTGCGTCACCTACCCCCATTTCTGCGGCTTGGGTGGTGACGCCTTCATGATCATCAGCGACCGCGAGGGCAACGGCTTCACCCTGTCCGGCATCGGGCAGGCCGCCGCGAAGCCGCCGAACTACGGCGGGCCGATTCCGGTGCGCGGCCCTGGCTCCGCCCTGACAGCGGCCGCGGCCGTCGACACCTGGGATCAAGCCTTCGAATTCAGCCGCAGATCCTGGGGTGGTCGGCAGCCCTGGAAGGACCTGTTCAAGCGCGCGATCCAGTACGCATCGGAGGGCTTTCCGCTGACGCCCTCGCAACGCTTCTGGTCGAACTTCCGGGCCAACGAGATCGGGAACTGGCCGGATGTCGTTCGCGTGTTCACCGTCGATGGCCGCATCCCGGACGTGGGAGAGACCTTTCGGCAGCCCGATCTCGCCCGCACGCTGACCGTCCTCGCCGAGAACGGCGGCCGCGATTTCTAC
>NZ_BJZU01000343.1 GCF_007992195.1 Methylobacterium oxalidis
GGGGCCGATGCCCTCCTGCAGGTCGACCGCGACGGTGGCAGCAACAGCTACACAACCCTCGTCAAGTTCGAGAACCTCACTGCAACAGCTCTCACGGCCTCAAACCTCATCCCGGCCTATCCGCTCGACAGCTCGGACCCGACAGGAGCGACGATCGACGGCGACGCTGCCGGCAACGTGCTCACCGGTACCATCGGCAACGACACCATCCACGGCTTGGACGGAGACGATCAAATCTCCGGCGGACCCGGCGCGGACACGCTCGAGGGTGGCTCTGGCAACGACACGCTCTACGGCGAAGCCGGCAACGACATGCTCGACGGCGGAGCTGATCACGATCAGCTCTACGGCGGCACCGGCAACGACGTGCTCGACGGCCGGGACGGCGACGACGGTCTCAACGGCAACGAGGGTGACGACCAACTCTCAGGTCAGGACGGCAATGATTCCCTGTCCGGCGAAGCTGGCACTGACAAGCTCTACGGTGGGGCTGGCTTTGACTACCTCAACGGCGGTG